>JBBSIA010000051.1:0-5042 GCA_038232335.1 Chthoniobacterales bacterium | reverse complement strand
TCGGTGCAGAAATTTTCCGCCCCACGCCTGCGCCACCAGGTTGATGCTTTCGCTCGTGCCGCGGGTGAAGACGATCTCGTCCGCGCTCGCCGCGCCGATGAAGGCGGCGACGCGCTCCCGTGCTTTTTCGTAGGCTTCGGTGGCGCGCGAGCTCAGCTCATGCAGACCGCGATGCACATTGGCGTTATCATTCTCATAGTAATGCCGGAGCGCTTCGATCACGACCCGCGGCTTCTGGGTAGTCGCGGCGTTGTCGAAATAAATCAGCGGGTGCCCGTTGACATTCTGCTCCAGAATTGGGAAGTCGGCCCGAAGCCGTTCCCAATCCGCGATCTTACTCTGGTGCACACTCCAATCTGCTCCGCGCGAGGCAGGCTGCCAGTTGATTCAGAAACGCTGAGCTTCCAGCGGCGGGCAACTCTCCTTAGCTAAACGGCATCTAAAAAGCGGCAAAACACAGAGGTGAGCCACAGATTAACACAGATGAACACGGATTTACTGAAGCATTCTCTTTCCACCGGCCTATGCATTGAGTTCGAGCAAGCCTTGCACAAGCTCGGTGAGGAATTGGCCGGCCGCGACATCGGCCTGGTTCATCGCCGGCGAACAGATCGGCTGCTTCCGCGCGATGTAGCCGGTGGTGAGACCCGCTCTGTTCGCGCCATCGATATCCCAATCATGCGCTGCGACGAGCGCCAGTTCCTCGGGTTTCACCCGCGCAACTTTGGCTGCGTGAAGATAAACCGCCGCCGCGGGCTTCCAATGCTTCACGTCATCGATGGAAATGAACTGTTCCACCTGATCTTCGAGACCGCTGCTCGCAAACACGTTTTTCGTCGTCGCCGCACTCCCGTTGGTTAATGCGAAGATCGGCACGCCTGCATTGCGCAGCATTCGGAACGCCGGCTGCACATCAGGATGCGGCGGAAGCTCTGCGAAAGCTTTGATGACGTTGTCGATCTTCGCTTTGTCCGGGTCGATCTTGTTCTCGCGCAGCAGAACTTCGAGCGCGCCGCTTGCGACCTCAGCAAACGTTTTGAATTGGCCGGCGACTTCGAGGGCGAATGCATCGCGCAACACGCGCGGGAACCAGATTTTCAGCGACCCGTCCGAGAGACCCGCCGCTTTCAGTTTCTCTTCCAGCGGATCGATCGCGAAAAGAGTCCCAACCACATCAAACGCGATTGCTTTTGGTTTTTGTTTCATATCTGTGGTTTCGTTTTGCCTCTACGACCGAACGAACTGCGTGGGAGCCCGCACTATCGAGCAGCGAACATTCCGTCCGCTGCTCGATAACCAACTTCTCGCTACTGCGCTTTCGTCATCTCTTTTCCGCAACAGCAGCGCGGGTTCTGATTGCCTCCCTTTCCGGGCGCGGCGCCTTTCGTCACTTTAATCTCGCAGCCGCATTCCGGATCGGGGCAGCGATAGGTTTCGCCTTCCTTTAAAGCCATCTCTCTCACCTCCTCTCATTGTCCGTTCATTCAGCACAGCACGACAATTTCGCCGGATCTTTGAAGCGCGAGATCGCGACGATTTTGAGCGCCTCGGCCATCGTCGGGTACACGTGCAAGAGATCGATGAAGTCGTGGATCTTTGCGTGGAAGCGCATCGCCATCGCAGCTTCGTGAATGACTTCGCCAGCGCTGTTGCCGACCATGGAAACGCCCAGAACTTCCTCAGTTTCATCGTCGGCGACCATTTTGATCATCCCGGTCTTATCGCGGATCGCGCTGGCGCGTGGCACAAGCGACATCGGCACCGTGCTGCACCAGCAACTATGGCCCGCGGCAATGGCTTCTTCTTCCGTCATGCCGACGACAGCGACTTGTGGATCGGTGAAGATGGTTCGTGGAATGACGCGGTGATTCACGCGGCGCGGTTGCTCGTTTGCGAAAGCGTTGTGCGCGACGATGCCGCCATCCTGGCTTCCGACTGGCGTCGCCATTTGACTGTGAACTTCGCGACCGATCACATCACCAGCCGCGAAGATGTGGGGCACGCTCGTTCGCAGGAATTCGTCCACGCTCACTTCGCCATGCTCACCTAGTTCGACGCCTGATTTTTCGATTCCGATCTTATCCGAGTTGGGCTCGCGGCCTGTAGTGACTAACAACTTCTCCGCGCGCAGTTCGCGGATCTTGCCTTCGGATTCAATCGCGACGACGGCATCCTTTCCATCCTGGCGGACTGAATGTACAAACACCTTGGTGAGAATGCTGATGCTTTCTTTCTCAAAAACTTCGCCGACCGTTTCACCCACTTCCGGCTCGTAACCGTGAGCAAGGAGTTGGCTGTTGCGCTCCAGAACCGTGACCGCTACACCGAAACGCTGGAACATCTGGCCCAGCTCCAACGCGATGTAGCCGCCTCCGAGAATAATGAGCGAGCGCGGCAGTTTACGCATTTCCATGGGCTCATTATGCGTGAGTAGATCGCTGTTCAAAAAAGGGACGTCACGCAGACCGTCTATCTCCGGAATGACGGGCCGCGAGCCAGTCGCGATGAGAATTTTGTCACCGGACAGCCGCTTGCCGTTGATCTGGATCGTGTGTGGGTCAACAAACTCAACGTGACCTTCTTCGATCGAGATGTCTCCGCCGGTTAGACTATCATACTTCTTTTTGCGGTAGCCGTGGATGACGTCGTCTTTCTGCTGGATCAATTTTGGGAAATCCAAAGCGATCTCCGTTGGCACCAGGCCGGGGTAGCGCGGATGTCGCGCGTCATGAATAATCTTCGCCGCCTCAATCAGATTCTTCGACGGAAGACAACCGCGATTGACACACGTGCCTCCGATTATCCGCTCTTCCGTCATCACCGAAGTTTTGCCTAGTTCCTGCGCGCGTAGCGCCGCCGCAAAAGCGGTGGAGCCGGAGCCAAGGATGACCAAGTCGAAGTTATCTTTGGCATCGCTCGACCTCGACGCTCGAAAATTATTTCTCATCCGGGCGCGGGCGCAGACCGCTTTCGATGGCTGCTTTTAGAATAGCCGTTTGTCGCTCATCGAGGAATTCGCCGGCGATCCGATGAAATTCGCGCTCGTAATTTTCATCTCCGTTATCGGCAATCAACTGTTTGCTCAGCGCTTCTCTCAAAGCCTCTTGCAGCCCTTTCGCTTTGTCCTTTGCCAATGGGCTTTTTCCTTCCAGCCGGCTGACCAGCCTTGCCGCGATGATGCCCGCTTCCTCTTCGCTCAGACGATCCACTTCTGCCTCCCGATACCAGCCGCCAGATTGAAATTCTTTCAACGCTGCAACCCGGGAATCCCCTTTCAGTTCCGCGACATCCGATCCGTCGGCGCAGCACCCGGCTGCACTCAGTTGTGACTTGAGTTTGGTGACCACGTTGCGCGCCGTTGAGTTCGACTTCCAGACCACCGCGATCAGTATCCCGGTTCGATTGAGCCACGCCTCGCTCACTTCCGCATCGCGCTCCAGCATCAGAAGAATCGGTTTGGCGGAACTGCCACAGCCGATTTGCGGCGCCGCCGGACAGCGCAAAGGCACTTGGAAAATGCTGATCCGATCTGGCGGCGGAGGTTTCAGCGCGGTGTTACTCACTTGTGCGATGCAGAGCGACGTCAGAGTAACGAGCGCCGATACTATCAATATTTTCTTCATCTTCAGTTTTTCTCTTCCAGGTTGTGATCAAATGATCAAAGTGCTTGTTCATTTTCGCGGCACAGAAGCGCGATAGCCGGTGGAATTGATCGCGGAAACGAGCTGTTTGGGATCTGTCTTTGCCGGTTCGTAGTCAACCGTTGCCGTCCTGGTCGCGACGCTGACGTGAGCGGATGCGACGCCGTCCACTCGCTTGAGCGCATTACGAACGGCGAATTCGCAGGTCGCGCAATTCATTCCCTTTATTGGAATGGCGACGCGCTGGAGTTTGGCGTTTGTGCCTGGCGCCGCAGCCGGTGGCGAACTGGCAAAGACGTAACTGCTGATGTTGAGCGCGGCGAACGCCAGGACGATGGCCGACGCGAGAAGCAGTGTCAGCAAACTCATCCCGCGCCCGTCCATCACGCGACGCTCACAGGCACAGCGAGCTTTTTCACGGAAGTGCTTCACCCACGCCCAGGCGAGAACCGCAATCGCTGCACTGACGAAAAACCAGTGATACCGACCAATGAATGCCGCGCCACTTCCCAACCCGATCGCAACGAGCAAGAGAGGTCCGAGACAGCAAACGGATGCGAGGAGCGCCGAAGCGACGCCAGCTTTTCCGGCCTTCATTTAGCTCTCCTTGGATGGCTGCGCTTTGAAGTCCGCATTGTTTACGGCTTCAACGATGCCCGTCTCGTTTAGTTTCTTCGCATCAAATCCAACGGTTCCCCCCTTTTGCTCGAAACTGATCTGCACGTTTCGAACGCCGTCGAGTTTCCCGAGCGCGGTTTTAACCGACGCTGCACAACTGCCGCAGGTCATTCCCTCGATGTCGAGCCTAACGGTTTTCGTGTCCGTCTGCGTGGAACTCGTTGTAGTCTGCGCAATGGTTTTTTCCGGCGCACAGCAACCCGCATGAGCGTCAACAGTCTGCAAAACGAAGCCCGCCAGAGCCGTCCCGACGACCAGATATTTCGTGTTCATACCGGGACGCTAGACCCTCTACTTTGCTAGAGGGTCAAAGTGAAATTTCAGATATTTTCCCGACCTCTTTATCCGATCAGGGTAACCCCTCGATCAGGTCACAAAATTCGCCGGCGCACGCCCGCTCCACTGCGGTGTCGTGCTGCCATTGGGGGAGAACAGCAACGAGCGCCCGACGAAAAACACGCAGCCGCGCCAGCTCCGTGTCGATCTGTTCCAGACGTTCCGCGGCCACCTCCGCGACGCGACGGCAGGGCGCTTTACCGTGATCCCTCACATTAAGAATGTCCTTGATCTCTTCCAAGGTGAGACCGATCGCCTGCGCCTTTTTTATGAACTGCACGCGCTTGACCGCATCGATCGAATAGAGCCGATAGTTTGCCGCAGAACGCTTCGGCTTCGGCACGAGTCCCATCCGCTCGTAGAAGTGCAGCGTCTGGACGTGAACAC
>JBBSIA010000050.1:0-5245 GCA_038232335.1 Chthoniobacterales bacterium | reverse complement strand
CAGCGAGCGATAGAATCAAGACTCGGTTCAGTTAAGTGCCCCGACTTTTCGCAAGTGCGAACGCACGGCAAAACTAATCCTTGCTTGCCGATTCGGAACCCTTCATTTTCGACGCAGTTCTTTGCGAGTTTGATCAGTGGAACGGCGCGAGAAATCCCGTGTGAATCGGGAGCAGTTGCGCTGCTGTAACTGGATACGACTTCCCATGAGCCAATCGTCAGGCGCAAGCCAGCGGTGAAGGCGGGAAGAAGGTGTGCGTGAGTCGTTAGGCCCACGCCGCAAGCCAGGAGTCAGAATATTTGCCCGCTCCACCTCATTCGTGCCGCCGTGTGTGCAGACGGCTCGACAAAACTTCTTCGCGAAAAAGAAGAATGAGAGTCGTGGAGGAGCCGCCGGCAGGTGACGAGTCCGCCTCTCAAAAAGTGGAGGTAGCTAGTCATGTTGAATCGTCCAATGCGGCGGTGGTTGGTCTTGGGGCTTTGCCTGTTGGTGAAGCCAATAGGTGTCGAGGCGCAGGATGCGATGGCGAGTCCGTCGCCTATTCCCGAAACGGAAGAGATCGTCGTTAGCGCGACACGGATAGAAACGCCGATCGATCAGATCGGCAGCTCCGTCACCGTGATTACGGCGGAGGATATTGAACAACGTCAGCAGCGCTCTCTGCCCGATGTGCTGCAAACCGTGCCGGGATTGAACGTTGTGCAAACCGGCGGCCCCGGCGGGAAGACTTCAGTCTTCACGCGCGGCAGCAATTCAAATCACACCAAGGTATTGATCGATGGCGTCGATGCCAACGATCCGAGTCAGGATGGGGCGTTTGATTTCGGGCAGGTGCTGACCGCGGACATCACGCGCGTCGAAGTCTTGCGCGGTCCGCAAAGCAGTCTCTACGGATCGGACGCGCTCGGCGGTGTGATCAACATCGTGACGAAGAAAGGCGAGGGACCGCCGCGTTTCACGGGAACGCTGGAAGGCGGCTCGTTCGACACCTTTAATCAAACGGCGAGCGCGAGTGGCTCGATCTCGCGCTTCAATTACTCGTTCAATGTCGCGCATTTCCTGGCGGACAGCACGCCGGTGACGCCGCTGGATTTGTTGCCGCCGGGCCGCAAGCGAATCAATGACAGCTACGAGAACACGACGCTTTCGACGAAGCTCGGCTACGATGTGACCGACACTTTCGGGCTCGACGCGGTGGCGCGCTATACGAACTCGAACCTATTCTTCACTAGCGACGACTTCTCGGTTTTCCCGAGTGTGCCCGCCGCGGACCAAAGTGAGCAAAACGCCGAGCAGGTTTTCACCCGCGGCTCGGCGCACCTCGCGCTTTTCGATGGCGGATTCAAGAGCAGCGCCGGCCTTGGCTACACTAACTACCGGACGGAAATTCAGGCGCCCGATACCGGGTTTGGCCTTCCGCCGCCGAATCTGAATCACGGCGATCGGATTAAGTTCGACTGGTTAGGTAACATCGCGCTCGCGGAGCATTACACCTTGCTTCTCGGCGTTGAAGACCAGAATGATCGGCTGCTCGAGAGTCCGATTTCGGTCGAGAACGGCAACGTCGCCGGGTTCGCGGAGCTGCAATCGGAGATCGTGCACGATTTGTTCGCAGCCGCGAGTGTCCGCTACGACGCGAACGAACGCTTCGGCGGCAAAGCGACCTGGCGGATCGCGCCATCGTATTTGGTTCCGAAGATCGGGACGAAACTCAAGGCAAGTTATGGCACCGGATTCAAAGCGCCGAGTCTGACGCAATTATTCGTTAGCTTTCCGGCGTTCAATTTCTTCGCCAATCCAGACCTGCAGGCCGAGGAGAGCGAAGGCTACGACATTGGGTTCGAGCAGCCATTGTTCGATGAGCACGTGCGCTTCGGAGTGACTTACTTTCACAACGAGATCACGAATCTGATTCTGCCTAACGAGACTTTCACTTCGCTCGAGAATATCGGCCGTGCCACGACCGAAGGAGTGGAAGCATTTGCGTCCTTCACCCTCACGGATCGTGTCGAGGTGCGCGCGGATTACACTTACACCGACGCGACCGACGACGCGACGAATTTGGAGTTGCTCCGCCGGCCGAAACACCGCGCCAGTCTGAGCGCGACCTGGCGGCCCTTTCGCCGACTGTCGCTCTCCACCACGATGCCGTATGTCGGTTCGCAGGTGGACGGGAATCGCAGTTTCTCGATCCCGCGTCTAAATACCGACCCGTATTTCGTCGCGAATCTGGCGGCGGAGTACGACGCAGGAAAAGGCGTCACGCTCTTTGCTCGCGCCACTAATCTCTTCGACGAACGCTACCAGGATCCGACCGGATTTCAGCGGCCGGGCTTCGGATTTCTCGCCGGAGTCCGGGTCAATTTCGAGACGAAGCCTTCCAACAACCGCACGCAGCAAACCACAACAGATATAAAGGAGACCTTGAAATGATGACTCACAACTATTCCACGTTAGACACAACCAGAGCACAAGCGGGAGAGCCTACCGCAGTCGCTAACTTCGTTTGGATCTTGATCCTGACGCTCGCCGGTATCGGCGGAAGCCTGGTTATATCGTGCATCGCGCCATTCGTCGCGCTCGCGGTCGCATTGGCGGGGACCGTTCGGCTGGCTGCGGCTGTCAGAGCCATGACGGCCATTTGGCTGGCGAACCAGTTCATCGGCTTCGTCTTCTTCCACTTCCCGCGCACGCCGAACACGGTGCTGTGGGGCCTGGCCATCGGCGCCGCGGCTTTGGTCTCGACAGTTATTGCGGCAAACGTGATGAAACGCGCGACCGCGGCGCCGATCCTCGCCCGGATTGGTCTTGCGTTCGTGCTCGGTTTTGCGGCTTACGAGGGCGGCCTTTTCGTGGCGGCCTTGTCCCTTGGCGGCGTTGAGACCTTTTCTCCAGCCATCATCGCGCAGATCGCTCTGAGCAATGTGATCTGGCTCATAGGCCTCGTTGCGTTGAACGAGCTGCTGTCGGTGTTGTGCAAACCGTGGCTCGGAATTACGCCGCGCCTGCTGAATGCGGCATGATTCACCCGCGCGTCATCTCGCTGCTGCCGAGCGCGACCGAAATCGTGGCCGCGCTCGGTTTCGCCCCAAACCTCGTCGGCCGCTCCCACGAATGCGATTTCCCTCGTGGCGTGAAGGAGCTGCCGATCTGCAGCTCAACGAAAGTGCCTGTTCACGGATCTTCATATGAAATCGATGAGCGGGTGAAACAGATCGTGGCCGAGGGCCTTTCGGTCTATCGAGTCGATCCTGATCGCCTGCGCGAGTTGCGGCCGGATTTGATTCTTACCCAAACGCAATGCGCAGTCTGCGCGGTCACGCCGCGCGACCTCGAGGAAGCGCTTTGCACCTGGGTCGGAGCGCAGCCGGCCATTCTCTCGCTCGAGCCTAACGACCTCGGTGACGTCTGGAACGACATCCGCCGCGTCGGTGAGGCTCTTGGTGTTGCGCAACGGTCTAACGAGTTAATCTCTTCGCTTCGAGACCGGCTCGCGATCATCCGCGAGAAGGCGGCAGCGGTTCAATCGCGGCCAAGCGTCGCCGCGATTGAATGGCTGGGACCTTTGATGGCCGGCGGAAATTGGATGCCCGACCTTATCGAAATCGCAGGCGGTCGAAGTCTTTTCGCGCAGCCGGGCGAACATTCGGATTGGCTCGAATGGGCAAGCCTCATAGAAGCCAACCCGGAGGTAATTCTTCTCCTTCCCTGCGGTTTTAAGATTGCACAAACCATCAGCGATCTAGGCCTGCTGACCGAGAATGCCGCGTGGGGAAATCTGCGAGCTGTGAAGGACGGGCGAGTCTATATCATCGACGGACATCATTTCTTTAATCGTCCCGGCCCGCGGCTCGTCGAGTCTGCGGAAATCGTCGCGGAGCTTCTGCATCCTGACTGCTTCGCTTTTGGTCATCGCGGTACAGGATGGATCGCACTCGAAGATGCGGCGCGCTACCTACCTTGATTTTTCCAATGAAGGAACCAGTGATGATGTCGTGGAGCGGAGGCAAAGACAGCGCGATGGCTCTGCATGTAATTTCTAGCTCCAATGAATGGGACGTGACAGGTCTTCTAACGACTGTTTCCGAGGAATTTCGCCGAATCAGCCACCATGGCGTTCGCGAAACCCTCCTGGACGAGCAAGCAGAAGCGATCGGCCTTCCTCTTGAGAAGGTCTATCTACCCACCGGAGATTCAGACGGATGTACGAACGAAGTTTACAACGCACTCATGGAAACTGCGATGGCGCGCTGCCGCGCCCGAGGCGTGCGAACGGTCGCTTATGGCGACTTATTCTTACAAGACCTCCGCGAGTGGCGCGAAGCGAACCTCGCGAGAGTGGGAATGCGCGCGGTTTTTCCAATCTGGAAACGCAACACAACCGAACTCGCCAGCGAAGTGATCGCTGCCGGTTTCAAGAGTTATCTCTCCTGTGTCCAAGCCTCGCTTGGATCTCGGTTCGTGGGCCGACTCTACGACGAAGAACTTCTTCGCGCGTTGCCTGCTGGAGTTGATCCCTGCGGCGAGAATGGAGAATTTCACTCCTTCGTCTGCGACGGCCCGATATTTAAAAGGCCGATTTCTATCAAGTTAGGAGCGACAGTGAAACGCGGGGGAAGATTCTTCGCCGACCTTTTGCTTGACGTTGGTAATGTGCCGGACGGCGCGTAGTGGGACTTTCAGTCTTAACGCGCTCGGTCGCGCACTCATGCGGCTGCGCAGCAGCGGCATCATCGCTTCGAAGAAAGCCCGCGAAGTCTCCGGGCGCGCGGAGGCGGCACGCCCGGAGGAAGCTAGGAGTCTTCGCGTTTGGCAGCGCGTTGGCTAAACTCGCGCGCCCTGGCTCTGCTGCTGTTGCGGCTGACGCGGCGCGACTGTGCGCAGCGTGCGGGCGGCGATGGACATCATCGCTCGCTCTTGTTGTTCGGCAGGCAGGTTCTTCACGAGCTTGCGGTAGGCTTCCTTTAGCTCGGGGTTGGCTTCGAGCTGCTTCATCACGCTGGCGCGAACGCGGTCGCGTCGTTCGATTTTGTTCACGTTTTGCAACACGAGCATTCGCTCGAGCCGCTCGCGCGGAAGGCCCTGGATGTAAGTCCATTCCTTTGGATTGGTTTGGATGTAGGCGTCGATCTTGGCGTTGATCTCCGCGTTGTCGCGCGGTTTGGGCGAGTCGCCGCCGGCTTCGGCGGGTGCGCCGTTGCCATTCGTATTTTTGTCGGATCGTTTCAGACTCATTGGTTGTTGT
>JBBSIA010000049.1:0-6380 GCA_038232335.1 Chthoniobacterales bacterium | reverse complement strand
TCGCGCGCGTGCGGCCATTAAACTGGCCGCGGGTTCCCTCGGGTGAGGACAACTCAGTATCGTTGATACTATTCATATTGTCGGGTGTAGGTTCCAGACCCGCACCCGGCAACTCCTTACATGTCATCTAGGCGATGCAGATATGTGGTTAGGTCAGCCAACGGCTGCCGCTCTGATGCGTCGCTTTCACTAACATTCACACTTCCATTGCAATCCAGGCTTGTTGCTTCCTTCGCTCCCGCTCCGTCACCGCTCGTCCTTTGGGCCTGACCGTCTACCCCGCGGCTTCCCAGCTTCTAAGAATCTCCGCCAAACCTGCCTGGTGCTGGTCCATCGTTTACCCCAAGTAAGCGCCGAGGACGCCAAGAAACTTGTGTCTTCAGTTAGATGCGAAGACCCAGGCGGCTATGCTGCCGGATACGCGGTTCCAGTTTCCGCCCGAACTGGGTCGCTCACGTAGCGCGCCTCTTTGCGCACTGCGATCTGGTCAAAGTTGCGTGAGAGATGCTGGAGTGCCCCGCGCATTTCCGGCCCTTGCATCGCCGGACCGTGCCCGGTAACGACCAGCTCAATCTCAAGCTTCGCCAAACGCCGGACCGATTCTCGCGCCTCGTCGCAGTTCTGTGTGTAATACATGGGCGGCCGTGCATCTCCGGTTTTTGCACCGCGACCGCATAGGCCGATTCCTGGTTCGTGGTTATGAATGCATCCGCCGCGATCAAGGTTCGATCGCCTTCACGCCACAGTGAGGCCTGCCCGGGCGTATGTCCCGGAGTGTGAATCCATTTCCATCCCGGCATACAGGGGACCGAACCATCCGCCGGCAGCGGTTTCACCCAGCGGCTCACATCGATCGGTCCGCGCGGGTACATCGGCGAGAGCATCGCCATCAAGCCGCCGCCGACACTTGAATCCGGCGGCGGATAAGATGCGCTTCCACTCACGTAAGGCAATTCCAGCTCGTGCGCGTAGATTGGCACATCCCATTCTTCAGCGAGATTCTGGAGAGCGCCGACGTGGTCGAAATGCCCATGAGTAAGAATGATCGCGCCAGGCCGCGCATCTTCTCCGAATCGCTCTTCCGCAGCGTGTTTGATAGCCCCATAGCTTCCCGCCACCCGGCATCGACGAGTACCCAGGCGCGATCACCAGCGTTCGCTTTCCCGTAGAAAACGACGTTGACGATCATAAGCGCTTGTAAGCGAGATCGGCGGCAATTTCGTGCGTGTCGTCGCGGGTAGCATCTGCTTTAGGATTGTCGGCCAATGCCGCTTTACCGAGTGGAATTTGTGGATCCATATTCGTCTTGTCGCAGTTTTCGCGGAGTTCCGAAAAGCCAACGCGCGAACGGAGAAGCCGGATGTGCTAAAAGCGCGTCAATCCTGCTGGCCTCTCATCAGAGAAGACCTGAGAGCTAAAGGGCTCGTCGGGCCCGCGAGAAATAATTTCCGCCGCCGATGTCGGCGTTCCCCACTGCAAATCCAATGGAAAGCAAAAACGGCCTCGTTTCCGAGGCCGTTCGCATTTCAGAAAACAGTTAGGCGTTGGCGCCGGCCATCGAATAGCTGGCTTGATCGTCCGTGTCGAGCCACTCGAAAAGCGTTGTCGTTGACGGATCAAGTCCATGCGGTTTCACCTGCTCCGCGAACCACTCGCGCTTTTCCGGATCCTGGTGTGGGTTTACAGCGATCATGCTGTCGCTCCACTCCCGCACTTCCTCCGGTGTTTTCTTTTCACCATGGTGATCGAGCCATCTCGCCGTCTCCTCGTCGCTCGCACCCTTCTCGACTTCCGCTTTGAAATCGTCGCCGGTTACGCCTTTGAAGCCGAAAAGCATGTTGTCCAAAGGGCAGTCAAAATGGTATTCGCCGATGTCACCCCAAAGCAGCGCGCGGCATTTATCGAGCGTGCGTGCGAGAATCACGTAGCCGCCGACGCGCGTTTTTGGGCTGCGTGGGGCTTCTTTCGTTAGATCTTTTCCGGATTTGTCGTTGTTCATGGTTAAGCCTAAGGCCGATCCTCCGGCTCGCAACTTCCGGAAGAATTGTTGAACCGTAAACGCCCGATTCGCCTCGGCATCCGTATTGATAATATGAGCCAACAAAAAGAAATCATCTCAACGATCAACGATTTGATCGAGACGTTGAAAGACGGACAGGAAGGCTTTCGCCAGGCTTCCGAAGCGGTCAAGGATTCGCAGTTGAAGTCGTTGTTTAGCGAATATTCACTCCAACGTTCGAAGTTCGCCGGTGAATTGCAGAACGAGGCAGTGGACATGGGCGAACCCGACCCCGAAGATACCAGCAGCACAGCCGGTGCAATGCACCGTGCGTGGATCAACCTGAAATCGGCGATCACCAGCCAGGATGATCATGCGATCCTGGCCGAGTGCGAACGCGGCGAAGACTCCGCAATCAGCGCCTATAAGAAAGCCATGGAGAAGGACCTTTCTTCCCCGATCCGGGACACGGTCTCGCGTCAGTACGCGGAGGTGAAAAGCGCACATGATCGGATCAAGAGTCTCCGCGACATGTCGAAGACGAGTTAAGCGCGCTTTAGAGTTGTGATTCGGCAGGCGGGACGCGCCAAAGCGCGTTCCGCCTGGCTATTCTTAGCCGCAAATCCAACGCCTCCATCGGCTCGGCGACCGCCATAGACCGCCGCGATAGCGGCCGTATCGTGATGGCGTGTGGTTAAAGCACATTTTCGCCGCGGCAGCGGTTGCGGCTACGGCGGCGATGCTTGCTGCGTCTCCGGTCGCGCCGCCCCCGGCCGGAAAGCTTTACCAAGGGCTCTATTTCGATGAGCCCGCGAATGGGCACGATCCGACCGAAGCCGATGTCCGGCCCGCTGATGTGATACGCTATGAGAATGCGGTCGGAAAACGTGCGGCGTGGGTCTTTTTTTCCAACAACTGGGGCGAATCGCGTCGCTTCCCCACGGAGACATGCACATGGATTCGTGGTCTCGGAAAAGTGCCCTATGTGCGGCTGATGTTGCGGTCTGATCTGGAACAGGAGCATCGCGAGAAGCTGTTCAATTTGTCGAACATCATCGTGGGGAAATTTGACGAAGATCTCCGCGCCTGGGCCAGGGACGCGAGGGCATTTGGTACGCCGATTCTCGTGGAATGGGGAACAGAGCCGAATGGAAGCTGGTTCAGCTGGAATGGAAAATGGAATGGCGGCGCGGTGGAAGGACCGCGACGTTACATCGCGGCTTACCGGCACATTGTTGACCTCATGCGCGGCGAAGGCGCCGAAAATCTTCAATGGATCTGGCACGTGAACTGGCTCGACCAGCCGGAGGCGAAATGGAACCGATTTGAGAACTATTATCCGGGAGATAATTACTGCTCGTGGCTCGCTCTCAGCGCCTATGGACCGCTCACACCACAGACCAAGGATGGAACGGAAAGCTTGCGCTTCAAAATGCGCGAGGCTTATCCGCGTTTGGTGAAGCTCGCGCCCGGCAAGCCGATCATTCTCGCCGAATTCGGCTGCACTCTGAATCACCGCAGCGTTGACGCGAGTGAGTGGGCGAAAAGTGCGCTCGACGATTTGTTCTCGAATCGCTGGCCCGCGATCATCGGCTTCTGTTGGTGGAACGAAACGTGGGAGAACGACGACACCAAAGCGCACGACACCGACATGAATGTCCTGCATGACACGGGTCTGACGCGAGTCTTTCGCCAGACACTCGCACAACACGCCTCGGCCGTGCAGGAAAGCGCCATTCTCTCTCCCCGTTACTTCTCCCGCCTTTTAGAAACCAAGCCGCTCATAGATAGCGCTGTCTTCTGAACAAGGAAGCGAGTCGACGCCGGAAAATAGCCGACGCAGCAATTTTGCACGGATTCGAAAGCGGTCCTCTCGAACCGCTTCCGCTCACCGAATCATCTCCGTTGCGCACCAGAATGCGGACCTATTCTGCTGCTCAAATAAAATGCTTCAGCAATCGTTCGGCTGGCTCGACGAAGAGTACGACAAGATTCCGGTTGAGCGCGTCATTCTCAGCGATCCCATTCTCTCGGGCACGATCCTCCGGCTGCCGATGGTTTACGGCCCCAGCGATCCCTTGCACCGCTTCTTCCCTCTCGTGAAACGAATGGACGACCAGCGCCCCGTCATCATCTTCGAGGCAAGAGCAGCTGAGTGGCGTTCACTCGGATGTGTCGAGAATGTCGCAGCGGCCATTGCGCGCGCGGCGATATCGGACCGAGCCGCCGGTCAAATTTACAACGTTGGTGAGCCAGAGAATTTTTCGGAAGTCGAATGGGCGCGACGAATCGGAGCCGTGGCGCAATGGCGCGGTGAATTCGTGGTTCTGCCAAACGATCGCGTGCCCTCGCATCTGCGCATACCGGGGAATCTGGATCAACATTGGGTGGCTGACACGTCGCGGATTCGCGCGGAGCTCGGCTATCGGGAACCGATCGAGCGCGACGAAGCAATCCGTCGCACGATTGAGTGGGAGCGAGCCAATCCACCGACGCGAGTTGACCCGCTGCAATTCGACTACGCCGCGGAGGATCGTGCGCTCGAAACTTTCCCTCGGAGCAAAATATAACGCGAGGTCTTGCGACGTTCTCCTGTCATTTCGAGCGAAGCCGAGAAATCCCGCGACCGGACGACGGACCCAGCCAACGATTCGCTCCCGCCGGGCGCTCGACGTGACAATTCGCGAGTCGCGGAGCATGTTCGTTCCATGGTCAAGATCTCGATCGGATATACAGGCGAATTGCATTGCGCTGCTACTCACGGGCCATCCGGCAGCGAGCTTGCGACCGATGCGCCGCAGGATAATCAAGGCAAAGGGGAAGCCTTTTCTCCGACCGATCTCATCGGCACCGCGCTGGGGACCTGCATGTTAACGACGATGGCCATCGTGGCCGAGCGTCATGAGATCGATCTGAAAGGTGCGGCCGCAACGGTGAAGAAGGAAATGTCGGACGGGCCGCGGCGCGTCGGACGCCTTGTGAGCGAGATCCACATTCCTTTGCCGGCGAATCATCCGCAGCGCGAACTGCTTGAGAACGCGGCGCTCGGGTGCCCGGTGCATCGCAGCCTTGCCGCGGAAATGGAGCGGCCGACGCAGTTTTTTTGGGAAGGCTAAATCAGCTGCAAATGTCAGTGCGTTTAACGCGGAGCCTCTGACGTCATGTCGAACGCCGTCGAGACATCCTGTCACCCGAAGCCAGGTCATCGCGCGGCGGCCAGTTCGTCACTCTGAATCTCCGACGACACTCGTGCGGGTTCATCGAGCAGGGCCGTGTAATTGTGCGCCGCGCGATTCTTCCAGCTGCCTTTGTGATAGGCGTAACCGGCGATCAACGGCACTGCCAGCGTTGCCTCCGAATAAACCATCTGCTCCGCGCCGAGATCGACTTTGCCCCACGAATTAGCCTCCTTCAGCGTCGACCCGGAGAGTGCGCCGTCGCGATCATCCGCGACTGTGATCTGGATTGCATATTTGTGCATCCCAACATCAAAACCAAGGTAATCACCGGCGACCACTGTGTCCTGGGCGAAATTCTTGGGCACGCCGCCGCCGATCATGAAAAGACCGCTCTGCTTTGAAGCGATCTTCACCTTCGTCAGTTCCAGAAAATCTTTGGCGGAATCGATGCTGAGATGTTTGGCCGGGTTTTTAAATTGATGATGGATCAATCCGAAGCCGGCGCTGCAATCACTGAAGGCGGGCACGAAAATCGGCACCTGTTTTTCGAAGGCGGAGAGGGCTAACGAGTTTTTCGTTTGGCCGCGCTCCTGGAGATAACGTCCCATTTCGCGGATGAATTCGCGCGAGGAGTAGGGCCGCGGCTCGAGGGAATCAGCAATGTCGCCGCAGGTCGCGTCACAAATCCGCAGTTCCTCCTCGTTGATATAGGTGTCGTAAATCCGGTCGATCTGGAGCTGACGCAGCGTTTTATCGCTCATGAAAACGTCGCCTTTGTAATGCTGATAGCCGAGCGCTTCGAAAAAATCCTGATCGACGATGATGGCGCCGGTCGAAACGATGGCGTCGACCATGTTGTTTTGCACCAGGTCGACGAAAACCTGCTTCAATCCGGCTGAGATCAGCGAGCCCGCGAGACAAAGAATAATCGCGCAATCTTCCTCGCGCAGCATCTCGTCGTAGATATGCGCCGCCCGGCCGAGATCACGGGCAGAAAAGGCCATTTTGCCCATTGCTTCCACGAGCGGAACGACGTTGTGTTTCTTGATGTCGATGTGTTCGACGACATCGACGAGGAGGTCGGATTTTTGTGGGTTCATAAACCAAGGTGGCGCAAGTTTTCAACATGGGGGTCCAAAAAAACCCACCACGAATATTGGCAGAAAACAAAAGCCAATTGGTAAAGTTCGGCCACCACTGAC
>JBBSIA010000048.1:0-6895 GCA_038232335.1 Chthoniobacterales bacterium | reverse complement strand
TCGCGCGCGTGCGGCCATTAAACTGGCCGCGGGTTCCCTCGGGTGAGGACAACTCAGTATCGTTGATACTATTCATATTGTCGGGTGTAGGTTCCAGACCCGCACCCGGCAACTCCTTACATGTCATCTAGGCGATGCAGCCAACGCTCGACAGAACGCAATCAGAAGTGGGAGACCTCGCCTAATACGGTTCCTCATTTTGCCGAGGCCCAGGTGAGGCAGATGTCACCTGCGACATCGACGTTGTGCGACCTGACGGCAGTTCCTCTGTTCACCAGATCGATGCTGTGTGCTTCCGGGGTCAACTGAAAGGTGAGCCAACGAACGTCTACCTTTCAAGCCCTATTTTGGACTTCGTTGGCGAGCCGAAGGATCCCGCTGGCAAGTGGCTGGTTCGCGTCACCGTCAAAGACAATGTTCGCCATGTGTCATTACCCCTTAAGACGTCTTTCACTTTGGTCGACGACAAGGCCTAACCAGGCGATGCAGACATGTGGTTAGGTCAAGTGTTGTTTACAGATTAAGTGTTGCATAACGCCACATAGTTGCGCGAGGTAAGCATGTGTTCATCCTTACGTTCTTCGCGAACGCGAAGCGTACTGAGACTGCATTAACCATTCTCTATCCAGCCAAGGAAGGCGCTCACTTTGACACGACCTATTACGTCGAGACGCATATGCCGGCGAGCATGGAGAAGCTTCGCAGCGCCCTGCGCGGCGTGACCGTTTCCCAAGGTGTCACTGGCATTCCGCAAGTTCTCCACCACCGTATTTCGCCCTTTGCGAATTGCTTTTTGATTCCACGGATGCGTTTCTCACCGCTTTCGCTCCGCACGCGGAATGGCTGCAAGGCGACATCAAGAAATACACCGATGTCGAACCAATTATCCAGATAAGCGAAGTAAGAATACACCAGCAAACAGTTACTCAGTTATGAGAGGATATGGTGAAACGATATGAGTGATCGTCTGAGACCCAATCGGCGGGACCAAACTCTATCTCATCGTTCGAGAGCGTTGGACGACGAGTGACTGTACCAAGCCGACCCGCGTCGCCAGTGTCGCGCCGGGTGTGATTACGCCTTCAACTTGGGGTGAGTGTTCAGCCGTCTCCGGTACCGACGCATTTTCGCAATTGCGCCGCAGGTGTCCATCGCGCACCAGCGCCGTTTCTTATTCTTCGAATCGTCGTAGAAGAGCCAGCCGCACTCCCCCTTGGCCGCGCAGCGCTTCAAACGCTCCGGCTCCAGGTTCTGCATGAAAGCGAGGGTCGAGAGCGCGACCCGCTTGAGCGGAAGGTACGCATTCAGGACAGAAGATTTCCACGACAGACAATCGTCCGCCGTCGGGTCAAATTCCAGATCGCTCCAACCTCGGTGTACCCAGGTGTTGAATAGTGCGGGTGAGATGCGCGGTAACTTGACGCCATCGATGATATCGTTAAGCAAAGCGTAAACCTGTTCGCGCAGATTGCGGACCTCTGCCAAGACCCGCCGAGGTGGCAGGCCTCGATCCAACCGATGAACCTCCGAGTTCGTCAGCAGTCCAGCGCGTACAGACCAATCAAGATAGCGTGGCACATCTGACAGGTAGTCTTCCACGACTCGGGCGGAGCGATCGTGAATTGTGTTGACGAAGTCCAGGGAAGGAAGTCCCCCCACAAGAAGAACGGCATCAATTGGCCTGGAAAAACATCGTTCGCCTTTGCGCATATAGTTCCGGCTTGACTGCCTGGCACGTTACCGTTAAACATTATTTAATGGGTAACGTAATTCAATGCAAGGCCAATCGAAAGATTTGAACGCGGTGAGCATTTTGCGCGAATGGCGCGCGGTGATCCGTCGCGAGTCGGCCTCTCAGTATGTGGAGTACGTCGAGGCCACCGGTGTCGCACACTATCGAGCTGCGCCGGGAAATCTCGGCGCCGAGATCGCAATCCGCGACTTGGATGAAGAGCGCTCAGAAATAGTGGTCCTCAGCTGGTGGACGAACCTGGACGCGATCCGCACATTCGCTGGTGAAGACGTAACTCTGGCCCGCTATTTCCCCGAAGACAGCCAATATCTGCTAACACGTCCAGAACACGTGCAGCACTATCGATCGGCCGGACCTGGAAGCTGGAGGAATCGCCCGCCAGTGTAAAGCCGGCTGCGCCATGCGAATGCTTCCGACGTTTGAAGCTTACCTATCAAAAAAATCATTATGCTTAGTCAAATTGTAGAACCAATCGCGGGTCGAACGTCAATTTCATCGGTCTTGCGTAGCCTGGCGTTGCTGGCGTCGGTCGCCTTCGTCGCGGCGACACCTGTGCGCGCGGCGGACGACGTCAACGAAGTTCGTCTCTACACCCTCGATGGTGGGCTTATTGAAGCCAAAGATTTCGGACCGTTTTCCGACACGGGTGAGTACGACGGCAAGTCCGGTAAGCTCGTTGATCCATGCTTTCTTATCCGTGGCCCTAAGGGTATCCTGCTCTGGGATACCGGCCTCGGCGACAAACTTGCCGAGCATCCGAACGGTGTAGACGATGACGGTGACCACATGAGTGTGTCGATCACGCTGGCGGCACAGTTGAAAACGATTGGTCTAACGCCGGCTGATGTGACTTACGTGGCCTTCTCGCACTTTCACTTCGACCACACCGGTAACGCCAATCTCTTCGGCTCCTCAAGCTGGATCATCAACAAAGCCGAGTTGAATTGGGCGCTGGGCGACCCGACTCCCTTCGGCGTCGATCTCACGACATTCAGCGCCTACAAGACCGCAAAGACGCAAATGATCGACAAGGACTACGATGTGTTTGGCGATGGCAGTGTGCGCATTCTCAAAGCACCGGGCCATACGCCGGGGAGTCAGGTGTTGGAGATCAAACTGAAAGATTCCGGTACGGTGATCTTATCTAGCGATCTCTATCATACTCTCGCCAATCGGACTCACCGGCGCGTGCCGAGCTTTAATTACTCCCGCGCCGATACGCTGGCTTCAATAGATCGTATCGAGACGATTGTGAAGAATACGAAGGCGCGCTTCGTGATCCAGCATAGTCCTGAAGATTTCAAATCGCTGCCGGCCTTCCCGGACTATCTGCATTGATATAACTAATCGGCGAGCTGTAGTGGAACGCCACGAAAGGGACCACATTTCCTTGATTGAGGTCGGATGCACAAGGTAAACACACGCGATATTCCTGAGGATTCGTGGATTTCGCCAAGAGGCAAGTTCACGACTATGGACCGGGAATTATCGGTCGCTCTAGGCCGCAAGCCTGATTCGGCTGACATGAACGAGCGACATCCATTCGATGTTGAAATTTGCCGCGTGCCCGCGGGCAAGACACTGGGGCCATATCATTCCCACAGCGCACAATGGGAGTTTTATCATGTGATTTCCGGGACCGGACAAGTTCGGGACGGTAGCGGACTAACAACCGTGTCCAGCGGAGACGTGTTTATCTTCAAGCCCGGCGCAGCTCATCAAGTGATAAATGAGAGTGCCGAGGATCTGGTTCTTTACATTGTCGCGGACAATCCCCTTGGTGAATCGTGTTATTATCCAGACAGCGACAAGTGGCTCGTGCGTTCACCTGAACGGCGCCTGATTAGACCAAATGCGTTGGACTATCTCGACGGCGAAGAATAAGGAAAACATGAAACTACTTCTGATCCTGGCGATATTCGGCTACCTTGACGAATTGCGCTTATGCCCAAGTGCAAGGTCAACGAAAGCATTCGTCGGCGGCCACACTAATCTCGTCCGAAAAGGAGACATGGAAGTTGATTAAGCGGAAAGATTTGCAGGGATTTGCAAGTTATCTGGCTGACGAGTTCTACGACGTCTTTCCTGATGGAACGGAGAGTCAAAACCGGAGCTACTGAAATTTCTCAGTGATGCTGAATTGAAAGACTATCAACTGAGCAGCTTCAGAGTAACGATGCTGAACGACGATGCCGCAATAGTGACATACCGAGCAGATGCAAATGCCGTAGCTAAAGGCAAGCCGTTTTCTCTGCACGAAGACGTGACATCGGGCTGGGCGACGCGTGATGGTAAATGGTTGAATGTGTCTGCTATCGGGTTCAGCGCCAAGGCCCAACGGGCTAAAGAAAAACCCAGAGCAGCGGTAACCGAAGGAAGCCGGATACTCGTAAGACGAGGTCGATATGTTGCCGATCGGGTTCGCTAATGCAACGTGGGTTTAATGAATGTTGAGCCCGAAGCGAAGACCGAGCGAGTCCTGATCGTTGGAGGCAGCTCCGGGATGGGGCTGGCACTGGCCAGAATATTGTTGGAGGAGAAGGCCAAAGTCACGATTGTCGGTCGCTCCGAAGCCACGCTGGCGAAGGCGCGTCGCATTGCAAAACTGGCGGATCATTGGCACCAACTTGCGAGATCAGGAGTAAAAGATATGCCAACTTGGTCAACATTGATTCTATTTGCAGCGGCCGTTTCGCTTCTCGTTTTCACGCCGGGACCAAATGTGCTTTATATCATCGCGCGCAGCGTGAACCAAGGGCGCACCGCGGGCGTCGTCTCGTGCTTGGGCGTAGAGGTCGGGACGCTGGTTCATGTCTCCGCCGCTTCTCTCGGCATCTCTGCCTTGCTTTTGTCGTCGGCCCTGGCTTTTAACATCGTGAAATATGCGGGGGGCGCTCTACCTGATCTTCCTTGGCGTCAAAACTTTGCTCACGCGGGAAACAATCGCCGAGACGGAGACAAACGAAGAACGCAGTTTGCGACGCACGTTCTCGCAAGCAGTTCTAGTGAATGTCTTGAACCCGAAGACCGCGATGTTCTTCTTCGCCTTTTTGCCACAGTTTATTGACGTAAAAAGAGGCGCGGTTGCCATGCAGATTTTCTCTTTCGGATTGGTGGTCGTCGTTCTGGGATTCACCGCCGGTTCTATCTACTCGCTCTTAGCCAGTAGAGCCGGAAACTTGCTCCGCGGGAATCGAAAGTTTTTGCGTGGGCAACGCTATTTCGCGGGAAGCGTTTATATCGGTCTTGGCCTAACGACCGCTTTGATAGGAACAAGCAAGAATTGAATTAAGATCGTGCTTTTCCCTCGCTCGTGCCATCGGTTCTATTTTTGGGATTGCCGGTTTTCGGACGATTCGAGAGTTCAAGCTGCGCGAAACCACCCACAAATACGACCGTCGGCTTGAATCGGCGGCAGCAGCTTGCGACGATGGCCGCGTTCGCAGTGAATGACGACGGCCGAGTGCTTCGGCAGCCCGCGGAGCAGGTGCGGCTTTATCTTATAGTCTTCTTGTTCGGAGTAATTGCGCGACATTTTCCCGCCGCTGTAACCCCATGATTTTTTGATGGCGCGTTTCTTACCGATGAAATCTGCGCTCTCCACGGCTCCTTCTTCATCTGCAGCTTTGAAGATGAGACGATTGCGCAGGTTCAAGGTGAAGACGCGCGCCTTGTCACGGCCGAGCGGCGGGACGAATGAGGTGGAGGATTGTGCTGCTGCAACAACTGTCGCCTGCGCTTCGCGGATCACGTCGATGCAGTTGTAGTCGCTCATTCCATCTTCGCTGGCTGAGACAAAGCGCTGCGCTTCGTCGGCCCAGAGAATCAGGAGATTGTCGCGACTGCGTTCGTCCGCGGGTTTGTCGAAACGACGGAGAGCGTGCGTGTAGAAGAGCATCTTCAGGAAGGTGTTCACATAGCGCCGCTCCAGCTGGAACTTCTGTGGCATGGCGACGCAGATGATCTTGCCGCGGTCGATGTCGGCGAATTCAAAGGTGTTGTGACCGGGACAGAAGACCTGCCCGATGTCCGGTGTCATGAACGCCTGCAAATAATTGGCGATTGTTTCTTTCACACCTCCGATCTGCTCCGGCGGTTGAGAGAGAAAACGGTTCGAGAAGTGGTCGGCTAGCTCTCTACGACGCATCGTCTGATGACTTGATGCAAGATCGGTCATCGCTTCGTCCAGGTCGCCTTGGTCGAGCAACAGGTGATACGCGTTCTCCAACGTCACGTCGGCGCCGATCTCGCGCAGCCTTTCAAGCGCTGCCGCGATGTGGATCTGCGCTTGGTTCTTGAAAAATCCTTTGTCGCCCGCTTGTCCGAGGCTCGATGCGGTGTCCACAACGGCTTTGGCAAACGTGTTGTAGGGAATGCTTCGGTCGGACGTGAGATTATAGGTGTGGCGCGGAAACCAAGCCGCAGCCGCGTAATCATCCGGCCGCACCTGCAGCAGGATGAGATCGTCTTCGCGGCCGAAGTGCCGCGCCATCTCGGTGAGCGTCTCCCAATATAGTCCTTTGTCGTCGATGCAGAGACCACCCCAAGTGGGTTCGTTGCGGAAGATCTGAAAAAGGAGCGGCGTAATACCGGAACGCGTTTTTCCGGAACCAGTGTCGCCAGTGATTAGCCAGCCGCGACAGAAGTCCGCGCGTGTCCACGTGAAACCGGCGAGACGAACAACTGCTCGCGGCTTTCGGCGTCCACGAACGTGCGCCACTAGAACGCACAGAGCAGCCAGCCAGAAAACCGCGGCAAAGGCGTAGCCAACAGTCATGCTCATAACCAACGGCCCACCACCACGCCAGTGACTGTTGCGCAGAAGACCAGCAAAATCAGCGTCGCGAAACGGACACGATTCAGTTGGTCGACGTTTTGTCCGAAGCGGCGGAGTTCGGACACGAGATCGGACGCTTGGGTGATGAACGATTTCGACCGCCGATCAAGCAACTCGATCGTGCCGCGGAAATCCTCGAAGGATGGAATCTGCGTGTCGTCAGCGGGACGCGCGTGCTGGAGGTAAACGCGGACGAGTTCCAACGCGGCCATCATCGGATCGCCGTCAGCAATGCGATGCTTGCGTTGCCATTCGGCAATGGCGTCCACGAGTGGATCGTCAGAATCCATTTACACGTGCGCCGG
>JBBSIA010000047.1:0-8809 GCA_038232335.1 Chthoniobacterales bacterium | reverse complement strand
CTATAATCCAGGCACCACGCAAAGGGATTGAACTGTGCATTAAGAGACAACGATAATGCCTGCTTCGATAGATATTGCCCCCGGGATGCCGCGCCACCGCTACCTGGTGTTTACCTCCGCGGGGGATTACACCAATCTTGACAGGTGGCTGAACGGACCGCGTAATTTTGATCTCTGGATTACCTATTACGGCGATCAGGAATCGCGCTTCCGGGATCTTGCGGACTACTACAACCTAAGAAAAGGATCGAAGTTTCAGAACCTCCATTTTGCGTACCAAGCTTCCAAGACACAACTCCATCATTATCGCGCAATTTTGGTATTGGACGACGATATTCTGATTGATAGCCAGGACATCAACCAATTGTTCGAGATTCGCGAGGAGTTCGATCTGTGGATTCTGCAACCGGCATTCAGGACTGTAGGGAAGGTTAGTTGGGATATCACTCGCTTGCATCCGACTTCTCGAATCCGGTTTACCAATTTCGTGGAGATGAGTTGTCCGCTTTTCCGGACCGATAAACTGTTCACTTTTCTGGAGCGTTACGATCCTAAGTTAGTGGGATACGGCATCGATTGGTGGTTTTTGCACGCGATTGGTCCGGATTTGGAAGGACATGTTGCCGTCGTAGATGAAGTAAGCTGTTTAAATCCGACCGACAAAGGCAAGGGCGGCCGGAGAGAAATTGATCGAGTGCAGCCTCGCTTGCAGAGAATGGCCGTCTGGGAGGAGATCAAACGACAGCATCGATTGACAATCGAGAACCATGGACAAATCGAGTATTCAAGAGTCTCCAAGCCGCCAGTCGCCGCACTACGAAGCACCATTCTTGCATCGCCTGAACTAGCCTACTATGGAGCGCGACGCCTCGCTCGACGTGTCCTGCGTGCCGTGTATCCGCCATTCAGGCGAGTCTGAAGCGGAGCGGCCGCGGGATGGGGTTGGATCGTTGATGCCCGCGATTATTCAAGGTCTCCCCGGCGCGTAAAGCACCAGGCGAACAGTCCTCTCAGCGATCTCTTCCGATGCATTTCTGGGTTCAGCTACTCTTAACGGCTAGTGTGGGGGAGCCGTAGGAGACGCCAACTGCCTCCGCGTCCCCTGGCTTCGCAACGGCAACAATAGATCGTATTCAGTTAGTGATGCAGTGCTTCCCGAGTAGTGAACGAATCGTTGCTTAATCCGAGGTTTGTTCGGCGCATCGTTTTGATCTGACCCTCTGCAATACGAATCGCCGGTCCTCCCAGTCAGAAAATCAAATCACTTGTCTTGGTTTCCAGGGACCGGCAGCGGATTCACCTTCATAGTTCTTCAAGCGTCTGCCATTGCCAGTGCCTCTGTGCCGGACGGCGGCTCGGCGGTTGCCTTCCTTGGCATCGCGTTCGTGGTGATTGAAGGCTTGCGCCGGAAGTTTGCTACAGCCTGACTAAACAAAGTTTTACGACCAGCGGGGTAGGTCTCTGTGGGCCCCGTTTTGCGTAGCGGGCAGCTTGACCAGTCGAATCCGGTGCGACCACAATAATTTGTTCACCGGCTTCTTTCGCCATCTAGCGGAGACTATGTCGAAGATTTCCAAAAAGTGAACGATTGACACACCGCTCGACGGTCATACAAATGGAAGGGACCGTCTGCGATCGTGTCCGGTGCACAGATTGTGCAAAGCGCATGAGCTTAAGCTCCGATTACGGCTCTCATGAGTGGAAACGCCGGGTTTTCGGAGCCTTCATCCTCGCCTTGATTTTCGTTTCGCTAGGCGCCGGTTGCCTGGCCCGCCAGTTTAATCACGACGAGGGGCAATTCGTCGCCTCTGGGGTGCTTCTGGCGCGCGCGGGATTGCTTCCGTACATTCATTATCCTTACTTCCATTTGCCAAATCTCGTCTTCGTTTATGCCGCCCTCTTTGCGACGAACGATTTCCTCCTCCTCACAGCGCGCAGTTTCAATGTCGTCTGCGCGTGGCTTCTTTTACTGTTGATCTACGGAATGATCGCCTCCGCCTTCCGATCGCTCGGCGAGAAGCGCTGGACCGTCGCGATTGCGTTCACGCTCTTCTTTGCACTGCATCCGATATTTCGATTCACCGCCGGGCGCGCGTGGAACCACGACCTGCCAATGCTCACCAGCGTAGCTGCCCTGGCGATGTTACTTCGAGGGGTAGAGCCAAATGGCGCGCGCGGTTGGATGCCTGCATCGGGCGCGATGCTTGCCATCGCGGCGGGAACGCGATTGACCTTTCTCCCGCTCGTCGTTCCGTTTCTCGCCCTAACGCTGATATTCAAAGCGCCGGGATCAGCGCCCTATCATCGCGCGCTCGTATTTCTTATAGCATTCACGGTTGCCCTGTTGCCTACCCTCACGCTATTCGCCGTCGGTCCGAAAGCTTTTCTCTTCGATAACTTCACCTGCAATGGGTTGCTCAATCTTCGCTTCCGGCAGAGCCGGAATCCTCACGCCCTTATTTGGAACAAGCTGCTTTTTCCATTCGAGCAACTGAGATCGCCGGCCACCCTGCTGGTTGTCCTCGGATTTGCGCTTTTCGCTTGTTGGTGTCCGCTGCGCAACGGTTGGCGAAATGCGTTGCGCTCACCGAAGACGGCCGCGTGGCTCCTGATCGTGCCGTTTGCCCTTATCGGAGCTTTTCTGCCCAGTCCATCGTATCTGCAATACTACTACGCGCCCATTCCATTTCTTGTTCTCGGCGCTGCTTACGGCATCGCCCGGTGTTGGCCTGCACCTGGGGATCACGTCAAGATCCTCCGGTTGCTTGCGGCGGTTCTGGCAATCTCCTTTCTCGAATTTCTGCCCGACCTTCGCGGCTCCAACCCCTTTGCGGGGATTGGTCAATGGCCGGTCTGGTCTATCCACCGCGTTGGTCTGGAGATTCGAAAGAAGACAGGCGCCAGGTCAGTCCTGACGTTGGCTCCGATTTATCCGCTGGAAGGTGGCGCGTCGATCTATCCGCAGTTCTGCACGGGACCGTTCGCCTGGCGCATCGCCCCCTTCGCGAAGAGCGAGGACCGAGAGCGCTATGGCCTCGTCGGAGCGCAGAATTTGGATGCGTTCCTTGCCGCGAGACCTGCCGCGATCCTGACGAATTACGAGAACGCGACTCTCGAGGGCCCGATGAAAACCTATGCAGAGCGAAACGACCACACGAGGTCAATGCTGTCCGACGAACGGGGAGTCCTCTGGTTGCCCCCATAGTAGCTGACGGCCACCTTTCCGCTAAAGCGTCTTCATGCAGAGGGCGCCGTGGTTTATGTCCAAAGCCATTGTGGAACGGTCGGAATATACGATCGTGTCGCATCAGAGAGTAACGTTCCGACTCAGCCGAGAACTCCTGCGGTTAGGCCCATGTGGCGGATAGCACACGGCTCACCAGCGCACTCCAAATGCAAACAACAGACATTGCGTTATGGCCATCGAGAAGATTGCAACCAACGCGCAAGAAAAATCGTAAAAAACTATCTTGCTCGACTACGCGTGGAAGAGAAAGGGCTGTTCCGCGCAAGATGGAGCAGGTGTTTAAATCGAGCCAGACGCGATTTGACGGGATGGCTATTAATCCGCAAGAGACGTTTGATGGGCCTGTGAACGGCTGCCGCAGGCACGATGGCCAACGTCACGCCTGCGAATTGCTCGGCAAGCAGTATGTTCGGACCGACGAACTTCCGGTCAGTTTGTCTGGCCGACGATTGCGTTGCTCCGTCCTTTGTGTGGCCGCGCTATGCGGGGAGGCGCGTGATTTCCTCATCCATGGCGTGGAGGGCCGCCGGGGTGAACTTCATCCGGAATGGCAATGATTACGACGGCGTTGCCGCTGCGAAAAATCTGCAAATGAAGGTAAATTACGTCGGCGAGCGCGTGAAGACAGCGGAAGAATTTGTTCGATACTGCGCATCGGAGTCATCGATGACGCATCGAAAATACAAAATCCAACTCCCCGACGGCAAGACAATCGATGCGGCTACCTATTTCACGGGCAAGCTGCACGAACTCGATGAGAAGCACTAGCGTGTGACACGCCTCGCGCCGTCTAGTTGTCGTCCCGCGATCGATTTCAATCCAAGAGCATTCATGAAAAATAAAGTACCACAGGTCACAATCGCATTTTGGATCATCAAGATTGCTGCCACCACCCTTGGCGAGACTGGCGGCGATGCGTTGTCTATGACGCTTAATCTTGGATACGCGATCAGTACGGCCATTTTCTTCGCCCTCTTTGCCGCGACGGCTGCGGCGCAAATCGCCGCGTCGAAGCTCCACCGGTTTCTCTACTGGACGGTGATTGTCGCAACTACGACGGTCGGCACGACGACCTCCGACTATCTGACTCGCACGGCAGGCCTTGGGTACTTGAAGACGTCGCTTCTGCTTTTTGCGATGGTCTTGATTGTTTTGGGCGTTTGGTATTTCACCTTGGGCTCCGTGAACGTGAATCGGATCACGAACCGCAAGGCGGAGACGTTTTATTGGTTGACGATCCTTACATCCAACACGCTCGGCACTGCTTTGGGCGATTGTCTGGCTGACACGTCCGGCTTCGGCTACGAAGGCGGCGCGCTGGTATTCGGTGCCGCGCTTGCGGTAATCGCAGCGCTCTATTTCTTCACGAATCTCTCGCACGTCGCGCTCTTCTGGGCCGCATTCATTCTCACTCGACCGCTCGGCGCCACGCTCGGCGACATTCTGACCAAGCCGGTCGACCATGGCGGACTCAATCTGAGCCGGTTCACCTCGTCATATGTCCTCGCGGCGTTTATGGGCATTTGCATTCTTCTGACTTCACGGAAGGCGGAACACGACGCAGTTCCAGAGCAGCAGGGGTAGGTTCTGTAGGCGCTTAGTAGACTAACTGCATGCCACTGTAACCGATCAACGCGAGCGACTCGTCGTCAGGCGAGCGAACCTCATGGCCGAACGACGCAATCAGGATACACGCATCACTTAGCTTGTGACGGACGCCGACGTTTACCGTTAAAACGTCATGCGCAAAACTCGTGCGGGACGTCCCGTGAAGCTCGGTCATAACGGCGGTGGTCTTGGTGACGTCGATTCCACCGACCAGTCCGTAGAGCCATTCACTCCGGCCAACCGTGCTCACGATTGGTCCCAATTCGAAATCGAGGTCGATCGCGCCAAAGTTTTTGGCGATCTGTACCGGTACCTGCACCCGTGTTCCGTCGTTTGCCAAACCGCGACGCACTGACGACTGCAGCGCATTAAAGATGATGCGCGGGAACATCGAGACCGACAGGCCTTTGCTTTCCTCGTCAAGGAATCGCCACTTCACCGCTGCCTCTGCGCTTCCGAGCCCGCCGATCGGACCATGATCTCTGCGTTTCAGAATCACCGGCGCTGTTTGCAACGTAAGCTGAATTCGCTCTCCGAGCCCGTAATTAAGATCAATCGCTGGCACATCGAACGATGTCTCCTTAGATCGTTGCTCGAACGCGACGGCGAGGTTGATCTCGAAATGCCTGTTACCCGGCGTGCCGGGATCGTCCGTGATCATTGGCGGACCGCCTTGCGCTCGTGCGCCGTTAGCCGAGATCGTGCAAATCGCGACCGCGAGAAGTGTGTTTAGGCGACGCAATGGGTTCGCCCGCGCTACGGCTTCGTCTCGCCGGAGCCGTAGACGAGGAGCTTCATCGTGTTCGGCACAATTGTCGGCCGAGCTGGAGACGCACCTGGCGCAGGCGACGGTGCGGGCCGAAATTCCGCCGTCGGCAGATAGATCCGATGCGTCTGCTGATCAAGAGCCATGGTGCGTGCACCGCGCTGGGTTTTGAGTGTTTGAACAACAGTGAGCTTTTCGGAAGTTTCCTCTTTCGCGATTGTCGTTATTCCCTCGCCACACGATGCGAACGCGAGCTGCGTTGTGCCATCGAAAGCACAGCCATCGGCACCCGTGCCGATCGGAACCGAGCCAACAACCTTGCCCGACTCTGTGTCGAGCATCACCATGACCTTCCGACAGGTGGCGAACAATCGGTGGTGCGCCGCATCGAAGGCGATACCGCTCGGCTCTTCCCCAGGGGCAAGTGGCCAATGCGCTACAACCTCGCGCTTCGAAGTGTCGATCGCGGCAACTTCACTTTTGTCCTCGATGTTGACATAAACGCGTCCTGCGGCTGCATCGACCGCACCGAACTCCGGACTGCCACCAAGTGGGATCGTGCTAATGACCTTCGCGGTCTTCGCGTCGATCACAGTCGCCGATTTACCCTTGTGATTAAACGTAAACCTCGCCGCGCTTCGGTTCGTAAACCATCGCATCTGGACCTTCGCCAGTATCCAGTTTCATAGTCGTACCCAGCGTTTTTAAATCGACGACGCTGACTTTGTTTTCTTTTCCGTTGGAAGAAAATCCGCGCTGCAGCTCGGGCGTTACCACGAACGCATGAACACCGGGAGTGTCGGTTATCTCGCCGGCAACGGCGTTCTTTTTCAAATCCACCACGACGACTTTGGTCGAGTGAGAGAGGTAAAGGCGATCCGCCGCTGAAGCGATCTCGAGAATATCCCAGCCACCTTCGCCGCCGATCGGGATTTCCTTCAGAAAGTTGTAGGGGCCTTCAGCCGCTGTCGCGCTCTCAAGCGTGATTGCGCACGCCACCGCTAGAATCACATTCGCACGCATTTCGATCTAGTAGCGCAAGTCAGAAGGAATGCGCGATGACACTCAAGTTACTTGATCTTCTTGTCAGCGGCCGCCTCGGCAGCCTGATCCTTGGGCGTTTCCAATGTAACCGATACGATCTTCCCCGTTTTCGCGTCAATCTGCACCTCGTTGATGTCAGGTGTTCCCGGCTTCGCGATGTCGAAAGACCAGATCAGCTTCCCGTGCTCACGCTCCAGTTCGCCTGCCGTAACTTTTCCGTGCGCCACTTTGGATAGGGCAGTACGCTCAGCCTGACTTCTCGTGATTTTCGCTTCTCTCGAGAGTTCCTTCTCAGTGGACGCGGCGTCGGCACGCGCCAGCAGGATAAAAACGAGAGCAACGACCGTCGAACGAATGGTGATCTTCATGCCGTCTTCGACATCTGTCGGCGACCGCCGTTCAGAAACATTCCGCAGGCGGAAGCCCCCGTGATCAGAAGTCGTCGCGCTTCTTTATCTCCGTAATCTTTTCGAGCAGCGGCTTGAGGGATCGATCCGACTTGAGCATTTTCGATGCAACAGTTCGCGCTATTGCGCATCTGACTGTCTCCGTCGCTCGTTAGCCACCCCGACACCAACCCCCGTAGTGGCGACACCAATCTTTAATCCAGCAGGCGGGAGTTACACCGCCGGCGCAGGCGGGACTAAACCGGTGGTGATCTCGGATGCGACGGCTGGCTCGTCGCTGCGATACACGACCGATGGCAGCACACCGACAGCGGCCGCCGGCACGTTGATCCCGCCAGCGACGGCGAGCCGCACACCGAGCGCTACGATCCAGCTGCCCGTGGGCTCAGCGACACTCAAGGCAATTGGGTTCAAAAAGCGGGTTGACGGACTCGGCAGTGCAAAGCGGCATTTACATCATCTCTGCTTCTCCTACGCCAACTCCGACGGCAACCCCGACTCCGACTCCAACGCCCACACCGACACCGACACCAACACCGGCGGCGACTCCGGTCGCGCCGACGAATCTCGCGGCGGTCGCGGCTTCCTCGACTCAAGTCGATTTGTCCTGGACCGATAACTCGAACAACGAAAGTGGATTTACGGTCGGTGATCGCGCGGATGTGGCGCCAGGCACGGATGTCACCGTGTTTGCCCCTGGACTGCGCAATCCCTGGGATATTATTTGGACCACTCGAGGCAAGCTCTACACCACGGATAATGGAGCGAACGCCAACTTCGGCAACTTCTCAACCTCAGCGACAACGGAAGGACCGGCCAGGGACGTGGAGGATGAGATTAATTACATCGTGCAAGGTCACTACTACGGGCATGCCAACCGCAATCGCGGCCGCTATGATCCTCGCCAGAACGTTTACCATTTGCCAACTGACCCCACAACTGCAACCGGCTACAACGGCAGCCCGATGGCAACGATTGCGTCATCGAGTGATGGAATCGATGAATACCGTGCGACCACATTTAACAGTCAAATGCGCGGCAATTCGCTTGTGCAGCACTGGAAGGGCTCCCTTTACCGAGGCGTGCTTTCGGCCGATGGTCAATCATTGCAAAGCCTGACGACGCTAGCCAATACTTTGGTATGCTCTTCTTTTCGCCATGTGAAGCCGTTTTTACGATGGTCGCGAATTATTGTGGCGAAGCTCCACAGCGGAGGGTAGCGAACTGATGCGAGCCGGACCGCGAGCGGCAGCTCCTGAAGACTTGGATAAATCCTCACGATAATGCGACTTTTTAGGGCGTATCGTCGGGTCGCATATCGATTCAGCCTAGTGCGCTATCACACCAGAATTGAAATTTGGACCAGTCCCGGGGTTACCTCGGTCAGCGGACAGCTCGGCGGTCGCACAGAAATTCGGCAGGATATGCGACCAGCTTCTCCTGGACTGGAACTTCGAATATGACCGTCTCACGGGTCGGCGCTTGTGAAATGTGCGAGAACCGTCTCGCAGAGGCAGCCCCATTATGGGGCGTTCGATCGGCGGTGCTTGCCCCAGCCCTCCTCTTGAACATTCTCATACAGGCGCGCGGCCGAGCGGTAAATCACTCGCAACTATAATCCAGGCACCACGCAAAGGGATTGAACTGTGCATTAAGAGACAACGATAATGCCTGCTTCGATAGATATTGCCCCCGGGATGCCGCGCCACCGCTACCTGGTGTTTACCTCCGCGGGGG
>JBBSIA010000046.1:0-9615 GCA_038232335.1 Chthoniobacterales bacterium | reverse complement strand
GACCGATCGCCTGCGCCTTTTTTATGAACTGCACGCGCTTGACCGCATCGATCGAATAGAGCCGATAGTTTGCCGCAGAACGCTTCGGCTTCGGCACGAGTCCCATCCGCTCGTAGAAGTGCAGCGTCTGGACGTGAACACGCGCTTGCTCGGCAACTTCGCCAACTTTTAGAACCGCCTGCACGTGCGAATCTACTTTGCTCCCGGCGCGCTGGAAAGAGCCGCGCATCGTTGGTGTTTCCGAAATTCGGGATCTCGAGGATCTTACCTGCTGCGCGCCAACTGCGAATGCTCTGGACCTGAAACGCAACTCTTACCAATCAGGCAATGCCTTATTGGAGTTGGTAGCGACGGATCTCCGCCTGTCCAGAACCGCGATGCGGGACAGCGACAAACAAGCTGTCTCGCTCTGGCACAAAGAGACCGGTGCGAGCGCCAGCGCCGGTCACAGTCTTAGCCGACACTTTGTAGATGTTCGGGTCAGTTTGCTCGATCACGTCGATCGTGCCGCCGCCACATATCGCGTAAATGCGGTGCCGCTTGCTGTCGTAGAAGAGTTCGTCGGGGTCCCCGGAAATGTCGATGTCCGTAATCACCGCGCCCGAGTCGGTGTTCAGCACCAAGACCTTCGACGGGCTACGGCATCCGACGAATAGTCGGTGGTTCGTTTCATCGAGTGCCATCGGGAAGTTGGCCGACGCTCCGCCGATTTTCCACGTCGTGATGACTTCGCCTTTGTCGCGATCAATAACTGCCACGTGACCGGCGTTGGGAACGTTGACGAAGATTCGGCGCCCGCGTTTCTCGAGTTCGAAAGCTTCGGGATGGGCGGCGAGTTTGATCGAGCGGATGGATTTCTCGTCCTGAGCGCTGATGACCTCGATTCCTCCGGCGCCAAACCCTACGTAAATCCGCTTAGACGACGCGTCGAAACGGACATTATCAGCATCGTCTTTGAGGTTTACTTCACCAACCGGCTCGTATGATTTTGCGTCGTAGGTCTTGCAGATGCCGCCTTTGTCATTCGCAATGAAGATGCGCTTCGATTCAGGAATGAAGGCGATTCCTTGAGGGGCTCCGAGGCCGGTAATCGAATGAATTCGTTGCCCGCTGCGCAGGTCTAGAACTTCGACCGTATTATTGCCCAGCGCACAAACAAAAAGTCTGTCGCCTGCGGCATCGAGGGCCATATGGTCGATGCGTCCCTCGACACCAGACAGTAAGATCGTTTGCTTTAGTTTTAGCGACTCTTGCCCGCCCTGCGCGGCTGCCATGCGAACGCAGAACGCCACAAGGCAGGCACGGAGAAGAAATGAAACAGTCATTTGCCGCCGTAACTAAAGTCGTTTCGCAAGTCCCTTCTGGCTCGGATCACCGTTACTGCACCTGCGTCGATACTCCGGACATGCCGGCAACGAGCAGCGCGCCCTTGATTGAGTTTGCCAAACCCCTGGCGGGTCCTCTTCCCCAGTAATGCAAAAACATGATGCGCGGGTTTTCATGCGTCATGTGATTGTGGATCGCCACGATGTTAATACCGGCTTTGCGCAGTGTCTTGAGGACCGGCTGCAATTCATCCTCCGTCATCGCGAAGTCGCCATCGACGACAGCGTTGTCGTCGCTTCCGGCAAATGCCGCCCATGTATTTGCGCCGATTGTCTTTCCGATCTCCATTCCGCCCATGCTTGATTTCTTCCCGATAGTAAACTTGGCCATCCCATCTTTTGCCTCGCCTTGCATCCCGAAGATTCGTTAAGCGGCGCGAGCGTGATCGAGTTCTTCTCCGGCAGTTGTTTGGCGCCGAAGGTAGTTTGCGGCTTCGGATTTGCCGAGCGCACTTCTTCGATCTTGTCGTAAACCTTGCGTACTGCGGACGCGAGGGCGTCAATGCTGCCTTCGCCGCCGATGTGCATGAAGAACACTTTGGGCTCATCGTAGAAGAAGTGATTGTGCAATGCCGTTACGCTCAATCCATTGTCGAGCGCAACTGACATGGCGGCATTTACCTCATCCTGGAACAGGACCGTGTCGCCCATCACCATAGCCTTTTCGTTCGTGCCCTGAAACGCCGCCCAAGTGCCAAGACCCATGAACGGTGGCATTTTCCAGCCATCGACCGACACCTTCGCGTCGTCGCGCGGAAAGGTGACTTTATAGACGCCTTCCTGCTTGTTCATCGTGCCTTTCAATCCAGTTATTTTGTCGATTTGTCCCATGTCGATAGCGGCCGCCAGTGAGGTTAGGGCGGTGGCGAGACTGATGGCAGCCGTCAGCCATCGGTAGGTTGTGTTTGTTTTCATAAGGGTGTGCTGAAGTCAGTGACCAAGCAGAACGATCTTGTAGATTAGGCCGAGAAAACCGCTGCCGAGCACGACGGGAATCACATCCCATTTCCATCTCATCATGCCGGCAAATGCGATGGTCGCCAGAGCGAGCGCGAACCAATCGAACGATCCGTTAATCGGCCGAAGCACATGGATGCCAAACCAGACCGCCAGATTCATCACCACGCCGACGACTGCGGCGAAAACGGCGGAGAGTGTAGTCGTTAGGCGTTCATTGCCGCGCAACTGCTCAATGTGCGGCCCGCCAAGGAATATCCAAAGGAAGCACGATGTGAAAGTGGCCCAGGTCGTGATAAGCGCGCCGAGCGTCGCGGCTAAGAGCTGATTCATATTGCCGTGCTGCACCCAGCCACCTATGAAGCCGACGAACTGCACCACCATGATTAGCGGACCAGGCGTCGTTTCAGCCAGGCCAAGTCCGTCCATCATCTGACCGGGCCGAAGCCAGCCGTAGTGCTCAACGGCTTGCTGCGCCACGTACGGCAAGACGGCATACGCACCACCGAAGGTAACCACTGCTGCCTTACTGAAGAAGACGCCTTCCTTGAAGAGCACGCTATCCCAACCTTGCCACAAGCCGAGGAATAAAGTGGGCAGCAACCAGAGGGCGCAGCACACGATGGTAATTTTGATTGCTCGGGCAAAGGAAGGACGCGTGTGTTCCGGCGATTCTGTCTCGTCACTCAAAACCGAATTACCCGCATCGCCATGCCCATTGATGACCACAAATCTAGTTCGCCACAGCTTGCCACCGACGAAGCCAATCAGTCCGGTGACAAGGATGATGATCGGAAACGGGACCTTGAAGAAAAAGATCGCGATGAAAGCGAGCGCGGCCAGACTCCACATGACGGAATTCTTGAGCGCCTTCCGTCCATCCGGATGACAGCGGCGGCAACGATCGCCATAACCGCCGGTTTTAATCCATAAAACACGGCAGCGATCCACGGAATGTTGCCGTAGGCCGCATAGACGAAGCTCAAACCCCACAGCACAAAAATCGACGGAATGACGAAGAACGCGCCAGCCACAATTCCGCCCCACGCCTTATGTAAGAGCCAGCCGATATAAATCGCGAGCTGTTGCGCCTCTGGCCCGGGAAGCAACATGCAGAAGTTCAACGCGTGCAGAAAGCGCGATTGGCTAATCCACTTTCTTTTTTCGACCAGCTCCGTCTGCATGATCGCGATCTGTCCAGTCGGTCCGCCGAAGCTGATGAATCCAAGTCTCACCCAAAAGCGGAACGCTTCCGCAAAGCTTGGATGTGCTATAGATGCAGACTTCTTCTCGACCGTTTGAGGCGTCATCATTTGCGAATGCTGGCGTGCAGCGCGTCAAAGCAGGCGAAGCCTTTGTCGAGAATTCGCGGTCGGTTAGCCCGAGTTTCGCCCAACCCATAAATAGACGCTGCAAGCCGAAGCATTCCTGTCGGTGGAATTTGTCGTCCTCCAAATCAGCGTCATGAATCATCTCGCCGATGACCCGCGACCCTTTGTCTTCGATTGCGAAACGCTTTAGAAGTGTCTCGAAGGTGCAGTCCTCGCCGTGGTGCGTGAACTCCACATCGAGCATGTCATAAGGGATCGCCTTCGGATGCTTCGAAGGTGAAGCGGCAAAGGCAAAGGTTTCGTGTCGATGAATTTGCGGATGAGCCATGCAGAACCGACGCGGTCAATCTCCGGACGCGGGCGCGTAAGCCAGACTCGTCCTTTATAATTCGCGGCCTTTAATCGACGATCCAAGGACTTTCCGAGCGCGTGTGAATCAGCGGCGCGTTGGAGCAGCATCTCCGCGTTGTGCGCGGAAGGAGAATCGAAAAAATCTATTTCCCGGAGTTCTGCGAATCGCGCTCGCAAACGATCGAGTTCCAACTGGAATGTCTCGGTCTTGCGCCTTCAGTTCTGTTTCAGAAGATCATTTACCGACGCGATTAGCTCCTGGTAATCGGCCGCTCGCGCTTCGTTGAAAAGTGCAGTGACCGCCTCCGCGCTCAGGTTTTCAATCTCAGATACCCGGGTCAACGTAGCTTCGCCGCCGCCGTCGCGAATTTGCTGCGCCAGCCACTGGAATCGCTCGAAGTGTGTCGGCCTGTCCGGCAGCAAATAAGCGGAAGTCTTGAGAGAAAGAGCGCCAAACTTTTTCAGCCTGCGCCAGAGATTAACGCCGCTGGCTACTCTTCGTCGTCGGCAACTCGTAGAGAAGTAAAATCCATTGGCGCGCCCGCATTGATATAGCTAATACTGAGAAGTTATAGATGTTGCAACCGAACAATTGAAGTACGGTCGCACGTTCGCGATCTCCGCGATTTTATCGCCGCCCTTAACTTGCAGAGTGGGGGCGAGAGCAATCGCCAGCTATGAATCGATGGCGGGACGTAACAGGCTCTCCTCTGTCTCAGACAAAGACCGTAATCCGGCTCACCGCGACATTTACGGTCGGTACCCACCGGGGCTCAACAGCAACAATCATCACCCCTTATTGCCGCACGCCCTTCCTTGATCAGAAAAGGAATGAGTACCAGCGCGGCGACGCTATCCAGCCACCACCAGCCAAGCACTCTCGTTGCAGCGAGACCCACGATAAGGACGATGGATAGATAGCCGCACGTAATCGCCTCCATCGCATCCGCGCGGAGGGCGCGCGAATTCAACCGCGCCGCGACTCGTAATTTGTAGCCGGCAAGGATCGGCATACCAACTTTCGCAATCAAACCGATGATAATTCCCCACACGCTCTCATGGGTGTCGGTTACGCGTTCAGCTACGAATAATCCGACGAACGAATTGAAGAGCACGTAGACAACGAGAGCGTAAAGCGAGTAACCTACCCAACGAGCGGCGCGGCGTTCCACCACTTCCACTCGCGTCTCATCGGCAAGGCCGCTGGCCTCCACTTTCAGTCGCCATAAGAGAATGCTGGCGCTGAACAGTTCTACGATGCTGTCGATGCCGAACGCTTCGAGCAATAAACTCTTCGACGCCCACCCCAGGAGCAATGAGGCTGCTCCCTCGATCGTCATCCAACCGATCGTGATGTAGGTGAGCCAAAGCGCAACTTGGACATCAGCCTTCCGCTCTGGCGAAAAATTAATTGCGTCGCGTGTTGATTGGGCCATGCCTGTTCCGGTCAGCATATTGCTAAAGTAAAAGCGGAGCACCACCAAGTCGCCTTCGATTAAACGGCGGCGGGCGAAAATTCGTGATCGCGGCACTGCTGCGTTTTGATTATGGCGTGTACTAACTCTTCGTGTTTCGCGAGCAGTTTACGGTGCCCCTCACATGATTTCGGCCGATGCGCGCTTGTCCCTGTGCGCTCGGTCTCGCAACGCCGATGTCAGTCATGGTCGGTGTCGGCCGGGGTGCGCAAGCGGGTGTGCTGATCAAAAAGGCCGAAGCGATCGAACTAATGGAAAAAGTGCGGACGCTCGTTGTCGATAAGACCGGCACGCTGACCGAAGGTCGACCCGCCGTGACAACGGTCCTAGCGACTGGCGCGATTTCTGAAGACGAATTGCTAACACTCGCAGCATCAGTCGAGACACAGAGCGAGCATCCGCTCGCAGCCGCAATTGTTAATGGCGCGAAACAAAGAGGTTTGAATCTCGATCCAGTGTCGGAATTCCAATCCACGACTGGCGGTGGAGTCCTCGGGCGCATCGGCAATCGCCGCGTGCTCGTCGGCAAACCGCAGTTCCTGCGGTCTCACGGCGTTCGTGATCTCGAAACAATCGAAAACAAAGCTGCTGAACTGCAAAAACAGGGCAACGGTGTCATCTTCGTTGCGGTCGATGATTGCGCGGCCGGAATTGTGGGCGTCGCTGATCCGATCAAGGAATCTACGCCGGGCGCGATTGAGCAACTGCACAAGCTCGGTCTCAAAATCATCATGCTAACCGGTGACAACGAGCGCACTGCACGCGCCGTGGCCGAGAAACTCGGGATCAATGAAATCGAAGCCGGAGTGGAACCGCAACACAAGCACGAGCGCGTCCGCGCTGGCCGCCGCGGATGTTGGCATCGCCCTGGGAACCGGCACAGACGTGGCGATGGAGAGCGCCGGGATCACCTTGCTGAAAGGCGATCTGCGCGGCGTTGAAAAAGCGATTCGCCTGAGCCGGGCGATGATGAACAACATTCGTCAGAACCTTTTCTTTGCGTTCATCTATAACTCGTTAGGCATTCCGATTGCTGCCGGAATTTTATATCTGTGGTTTGGCCTACTTCTAAGCCCCATCATCGCAGGCGCTGCGATGAGTTTGAGCTCAGTCTCTGTCATCGTAAACGCGCTGCGGCTGCGAAACTTGAGACTGTAAGTCGAGGTTCGATTTGTTCGTCTGACGCGAAATTAATTCAGATCAGGCGCGACGGGAAACGTCAGTTGAGTTGCCAATTCGACGTGCTATTATCGACTGTCGATATCGAATAGCGATAATATCCTAATGGTCGATCGAGATTTTCTTCGCGGCTTTGTCAAAATTTATACTCTCTGGCGGGCGGGACAGGAGGAGGTCTACGGCATGCAAATCTCCGAAGAGATGAAGCAGCTCGGTTTCGAGTTAAGTCCCGGCACGCTTTACCCGGCGCTTCACGCGCTGCGTGCGGAGCGGGATGTGACGGTGCGGGATCGAGTTGTCGACGGGAAAAGGCGCAAGTGCTACCGCGTGACGGCGAAGGGTAAAAGAGAACTGACTGAGCTCCAGGATCGACTCGCGGTTCTGATGCGCAAAGTTTTCCCGCCCGCGTCGGCGAGTATCGCATCGCGCAAATCGGCAGCAAAGAAGGACCGCTCGTGAAGAAACTGATCGCTGCTGCTGTGCTCCTGGTGGTGATCGGCGCGATTGTCTTCGCGTTCATCAGTGGCCAAAAGGAACGAGCCAGTGAGGCTGAGCGGAAACGTCCCGTGAAAGCGGCATCGCGTGTCACCGTCCAGGGCAACGAGCCGGTTATTTCGATCGACAGCGCTACGCAACAAAGAAACGGAATCACTGCGGTGGCGCTTCAATCGACTACGCACCAAGCGGAGCAGCCCGCATACGCGCAGGTGCTCGAGATGCACGATTGGGGCGACACGCGCAGCGCGTATCTCACGGCAAAGGGAGAAAACATTAAGGCATTCAGCGCGGCGGAGGAGTCCCACATGGACTTTGAACGGGCAAAGTTGCTCCAGAAAGGCAGCGGCGTTTCGACTGAATCTGTCCAGGACGCGGAGGTGAAAGCGCGGGGGGCGCAGGCGGCCGCACAACCTGCCGAAGCGTCGTTACACGTTCTTCAAAGCTCGATGCGCGAACGCTGGGGCGACACGCTTGCGCGCTGGTTAACGGAAGGTTCGCCGGAGCTCGATCAGCTCCTCGATCATCGCGCAGTTTTGATTCAACTCAGCTTGCCCGCCTCAACGTTTCTTGGTGCCGCGCCACCGACGGCGACGATTCGCGCACCTGATGGAAGCCTTGTGTCAGCGACGCTTGTTTCAGCGACAACTCGCATCGATCCGCGCTTTCAGGGAGCGACGCTTTTCTATCTAGCTCCGACTGATGCGGGCGCGCTCGACCCCGGACTGGCAACGACGGCTCTCCTTCCGACCGGCGAGCCACGAACCGGAGTGATCGTGCCAAGACAGGCCGTCGTTTGGTGGCAGGGCCGCGCGTGGATTTACGTGCAGCTCGACGCAGCGCGATTCGCGCGGCGCGAACTTCCAACAGACTCGCCGGTGCCTGGCGGCTGGTTTGTTTCCCAGGGAATCTGGCCTGATCAGCACGTTGTCACGAAAGGTGCACAGCAACTCCTGTCCGAGGAATTCCGCGCACAGATCGATGTGGGCGAAGAGAAGTGATGAAGAAACGACCGCGCGATAGCTGCGCTCGGCTCTGCGCATGCTCACGGCAATAGTTCGATTCTCGCTGCGGCAGCGCGGCATTGTCATTGCGCTCGCTTGCCTGCTTGTCGGATACGGATTGTACACGCTGACACGAGTCACCTACGACGTATTCCCGGAGTTCGCACCGCCGCTCGTGGTAATTCAGACCGAAGCGCCGGGACTCTCTCCCGAACAGGTTGAGGTCCTCGTCACGCAGCCGATTGAAAACACAATCAACGGCGTCGCCGGCATTGAATCGTTGCGTTCCGGTTCGATCCAAGGGCTGTCGTTGATCACGGCTGCGTTCACACCGGGTGTTGATATTTATCGCGCGCGGCAAGTCGTAGCTGAAAGGCTTTCGGCAATCGCTTCGACGCTTCCGCAAGGCGTGCAGCCGCCCGCAATGACGCCGCTGACTTCATCGACCAGCGTCGTGCTCACGATCGGCTTGTCGTCAAAAGAGCGGTCGTTGATGGATGTTCGCACCTTCGCTGACTGGACCGTTAGGCAACGGCTCCTCGCCACGCCCGGTGTTGCAAAGGTCGCGGTATTCGGCGGCGAAGTGAGGCAACTGCAAATCCAAGTGCAGCCGGAACGGCTGACGAAGTTCAATCTCACGCTCAGCGATGTCGTGACTGCCGCGCGGCGCGCGACCGGCGTTCTCGGCGCGGGATTTATTGAGACGGCTAATCAGCGAATGGTTTTGCAAACTGAGGGCCAGTCTTTGACCGCGAAACAACTCGCCGGTGTTGCGGTCAGTCGTGTGAATGGCGGCACCATAACTCTCGGCGATGTCGCGCAGGTCGCGGATGCGCCCGAGCCGCCACTCGGTGCGGCGGCAGTTGAAGGAGAGCCGGGCGTTGTGCTCGTCGTCTCTGCGCAGTATCGCGCGAACACCCTCGAAGTGACGCGGCGAGTGGAGGCGGCGCTGGACGAACTCCGACCGGCAATCGCGGCAGAAAAGATCACGCTCACGCCAGATCTATTTCGTCCGGCGAACTTCATTCAGACGGCAACGAACAATGTCCGTTCTTCGCTGCTGCTCGGCGCGGCACTGGTCGTCGTGATCCTGCTTTTGTTCCTTTTCAATTTCCGCACGGCGGCAATTTCCTTCACCTCGATTCCTATCTCGCTGCTCGCCGCAGTAGTGGTGCTCGAACGACTCGGGTACAGCCTCGACACGATGACTCTCGGCGGTCTCGCGATCGCAGTCGGTGTGGTCGTCGATGACGCTGTCATTGACGTCGAAAATATTCTTCGCCGCCTTCGAGAGAACCGTTCGCGCGCAGATCGGATTTCGCCGCTGCAAGTCGTGCTCAATGCCTCGATTGAAGTGCGAAGCGCGGTCGTTTACGCCACCTTCGCTGTCGCACTGGTCTTCATTCCGATCCTGACGATGAGCGGAGTCGCCGGTCGT
>JBBSIA010000045.1:0-11823 GCA_038232335.1 Chthoniobacterales bacterium | reverse complement strand
TTTTGGCTTGCGGGGGGGGGCGTGCCCCCCTCGCCACATTCCCCCCTTCCCAACGGGGGGGGGGGCCCTGGCGGTCTGAAAACTCCCTTTCCGGCTAAAGCCCCAAACCCCCCCCCTCGGGTGTTGTGGGGCGGTGTCTTGGTGCGGGGGGCCCCCCCCCCCCCCCCCCCCCGCTGCCGGCGCCCGCTCCCCAGAGCATCGCTCGCGCGACTAACCGAAGTATGCTTTCCAAGAAAGCGATCCGCTCTAACATCACTCAGCGCATGAGATCCTTCGAAATTTTGGGATTGCCGACCGATGAACTTTCCAACTTCGTCGCCGCGGCCCACAACGACCCCTTTCGCATTCTCGGCCCACACCGCGTCGGCGAAAATCTGGTGATCCGCGCGTTCCGCCCCGATGCAAAGGAACTCAGGGTCCTCACGCGCCATGGAATCGAGCAGGAGTTCCCGGCCGATCGGCTGCACGGCGACGGATTTTTTCAGGCAATCCTCCCCGGCAGAAACCGCGATGTGGACTATCAGCTTCAGATCACCGGCTGGGATGGATCGCGGCAGGTAGTCCACGATCCCTATCGCTACGGCACCTTCATGGGCGAAGTCGATCTGCACCTTTTTGCGGAGGGTAATCACTTGCAGCTCTACGAGAAGTTTGGTGCGCATCTCCGCAATGTTGCCGGCGTCGACGGAGTTTATTTTGCGGTCTGGGCGCCGAACGCGCAGCGCGTCAGCGTCGTTGGCGACTGGAATGGTTGGGACGGCCGCGTGAACCCGATGCGCAAGCTTCTCGGGAACGGCGCGTGGGAGCTATTCATTCCCGGCGTGGAAGCGGGCGCGCACTATAAATTCGAGATTCGCACTTGGAACGGCGCGATTTTATTGAAAAGCGATCCGTTCGCTTTCTTTGGTCAGCACGGGAAGCAAACTTCGTCGCTCATCTACGATCTCAATCGATACCGCTGGCGCGACGACGCCTGGATCGAGCAACGGCGCACGACTGACTGGCAGAAAAGCGCCGTTAGCATTTACGAGGTGCACCTCGGTTCGTGGCGCCGGAAGGCAGAGGAGGGGAATCGTTCGCTGAGCTATCTCGAATTCGCGGAGACGCTGCTACCTTACGTGCTCGAGATGGGTTATACGCACCTCGAGCTGATGCCGATCGCGGAGCATCCGTTCGAAGGTTCCTGGGGTTATCAGGTCACAAACTATTACGCGCCCACGAGCCGGTTCGGCACGCCCGACGAGCTCCGGCACTTCATCGACAAATGCCACCAGGCTGGCATCGGCGTAATCATGGACTGGGTGCCGGCGCATTTTCCGAAAGACGCGCACGGCCTCGCGGAATTCGATGGGACCGATCTCTACGAACATATGGATCCGCGCCAGGGCGAGCACCAGGATTGGGGCACCCTGATCTTCAACTTTGGCCGGAACGAAGTCCGCAATTTCCTTCTCGCGAACGCGCTCTTCTGGCTGGAGAAATATCACATCGATGGGCTTCGCGTGGATGCGGTCGCTTCGATGCTTTACCTCGATTACTCCCGCAAAGCCGGGGAGTGGGTTCCGAATGTCTTCGGCGGCCGCGAAAATCTGGACGCGGTCCACTTCCTGAAGCGCTTCAATGAGGTCTGCTACGAGCGTTTTCCAGGCATCGTGACGATTGCCGAAGAATCAACCGCCTGGCCCGGCGTTTCGCGGCCGACGTATCTCGGCGGACTCGGATTCGGCTTCAAATGGAACATGGGCTGGATGCACGACTTCCTCCATTACATGGCGCTCGATCCCATCTACCGCCGGTTCCATCACAACAACATCACCTTCTCACTCATCTACGCTTTCCACGAGCATTTCGTTCTCGTGCTCAGCCACGATGAAGTTGTCCATGGCAAGGGTTCGCTCCTTAACAAAATGCCGGGCGACGAATGGCAGCAGTTCGCGAACCTGCGGATGTTTTATGCCTGGATGTTCGGTCATCCCGGCAAAAAGCTTCTCTTCATGGGCGGCGAATTCGGTCAACGCCGCGAATGGAATCACGACGGGGAATTGGACTGGGCGGTAATCGAACAGCCGCGCCACGACGGGTTGCGCCGCCTCGTCCAGCATCTCAATTACACTTACAAGAACGAGCCCGCCCTCTGGGATCTCGACGACACCCACGAAGGCTTCGAGTGGATCGATTTTCACGACGCCGATAACTGCGTCGTCGCCTTCATGCGTCGTTCACGCAGCGGTGACGCGATCGTCTTCGTAGTCAACGCCACCCCCATCGTGCGGCACGGCTACCGGCTCGGAGTTCCCGGTGCGGGCTTTTACCGCGAGATGATTAACACCGACGCCGAGACCTACGGCGGCAGCAACGTCGGCAATATGGGCGGCTTCGAGGCGGAAGAGATGCCGTGGCAGGGGCGCACGCACTCGCTCATGATCAGCTTGCCGCCGCTGGCGACGGTCGCATTCAAACGCGGGGTCGCAAAAAAAAGTCTTGACGATATCGAGATCATTCCTCAAAATCGCGCCCTTCAACCACAACCCCTATGAAAACCAGAACTTCTGCATTCACATTAATTGAATTGTTGGTGGTGATTTCGATCATCGCCGTCCTCGCCAGTATTGCACTGCCGGTATTTACCTCTGTGCAAGAGCGCGGCTTCCAGACTAAGGACTTGTCCAACGCCAAGCAACTCGGTCTGGCCTGTAAACTCTATGCCGGCGATCACGATGGCCTCTTCCCGGACAAGGATGGCACGGCTGACCCAGCTGTCACAAACCTTACCGCCACAAGTACATCTAATTTGGCGTTTGCCAATTTGGTTCCGAACTATCTTCCGACTGAGAAGCTGTTTTATCTCGCCAAATCCAAGTGGTCGCCCACCGTTCCGGATGAGAATACCGCAGCGGCCGGCAATCGTTGTGAACAATCAACCAACAACTACGCATACGAATGGGGTCTAACAGAGGTGTCAAACCCCGGCTTCCCACTGATTGCGGACGCTCCAACCACGGGCGGTGGAACCGCAGTTACAGCACGGATCAAGCTACGAAAGGGGGAGTTTGGAAGGGCAAAAAAGCCATCATTGTGCGATGTGACCAGAGCGGAACCGTCGAAACCTGCAACGTGAATACAACGGCTGGAACTTCGACCGTAGTAGGTCCAACGGGAGGCACTGCGAATGCGGATATTTTCGGACCTTCAGCAACGTGGCTTTCAGCCACCGGGAACGCGCTGTTGTTACCAAACACACCGTAGTCTGATCAGACGATTCAAAGACCGCGCCTTCACCGGCGCGGTCTTTTTTTGCCTGCTCTCAACGCAAACTCGCCGTCAGCCTTCTCGACGAGCTCCCGACGCAAGCGGAGCATAGGCTTCCCGCCTGTGGGGAAACCGGGCGTCTCGCCCGGTAAGTTGAATTGACACGCCGCTGGAGGCCCGGCGGCCCGACAGCCGAGACGGCTGTGTTACGGCATAGCTTCCGAGCCGCGCTTCGTCGGTGCGGTTTTCAACACTTCCGACACCAACTCGCGATAGCAACTTCGAAAAGCCGGCGTGTAGCGGAGCACAAGCGTTCAGCGCGGAAGGCGGGCGGGCGTCTCGCCTGCCAAGGTTAACTTCACCGGGCTGAAGGCCCGGTGGCCCCACAGCCGAGACGGCTGTGCTACGACAGAAGTTCAAGACCGCGCTTGGTCAGCGCGGTCTGTTTTTTACTTCCGACGCAAACTCGCCATCAGCGACCCGAGTCACGAGTCGTAAGCCGGAGCGCACTTCTTTCGTGGACCGGATCAGCCTTCCGTCCACCGTTTTCGTGATGCTGTAACCTCTTCGCAGCGTCGCTTCGGGCGCAAGCACCCGCAGCACCGATTCAACGCGCTGGAACCGCTGCTGTGTCTTTTGTAGCAGTTGCGTTGGCAGCACACTAAAGCGCCGTTCCAGTTCGGTAAAAATGCGGCGGCACGCGACCAGTTCGCGCTCCAAATTATGCGCGCGCAAGCTTTGCACCCGATTGGTTAACGCCGCGCGCCCTTCGTCGATCAACTTTTGGATTCGCCGACTGAGTGCTTCGCGCGCGAAATCGAGTTGCTGTTGCGCATCACGCATCCGGGTCAGTAATTCGCGAGCGAGGGTGCGCTCCGAAAGATGGCGGAGGCGCGTCTGACCCTGGAGCACAAGACCGCGCACGCAGCGGTCGAGACAGGTTGCCAAATCCTGGACCCGGCGTCCCACTTCTCCCGTATCGGCGACGATCAGTTCGGCGGCAGCGCTCGGTGTCGGCGCGCGCAAATCAGCCGCGAAATCGGCAATCGTAAAATCGATTTCATGCCCAACGGCGCTGACGACCGGAATCGGCGATGCCACGATCGCTCGCGCGACGATCTCCTCGTTAAACTCCCACAGATCCTCGATGCTTCCGCCGCCGCGCGTGATCACGATCACGTCCAGCGGCTCCCACGCGGGATTCGGCGCCGCGAATTCGTGAATCGCGGTCGCGATTTCGGCCGCGCCGCCTGCTCCCTGCACGCGAACGGGGTTAATCAGGACCTGGACATGAGCCGCGCGCCGCTGGAGCACATTCAACATGTCACGAATCGCCGCTCCGCTCGCCGAGGTGATGATGCCGATGCGCCGCGGAAATTTCGGCAGCGGTCGTTTTCGTGCGGTGTTGAAGAGCCCCTCGGCCTCGAGCTTGCTTTTCAGCGCTTCGAACTTCGCCTGCAGTAATCCCGCGCCGCGCGTCTGCACGATCTGAACGCTGAGCTGGTATTGTCCGCGCGCTTCGAACACGCTGAGATTGCCGTAAACCTGAAGCTGCATGCCGTCCGAGATCGCACGAGCACCTGGCGGAAGAGTGTTGCGAAAAATCACGCACGAGATCTGGGCGCGGCGATCCTTGAGTGTGAAATACTGGTGGCCGGATGGGTGGAGCTTGTAGTTTGAAACTTCGCCCTGCACCCAGACCGCGCCAAACTTCGTCTCGAGCGTCGCGCGGATCGCACGCGTCAGCTCGCCAACGGTGAGAACCTTAGCCGAGCTGCCAAAGAGGTCGTCCACAGTTTTCGAATCTCTCTGTCATGTCGAGCAAAGTCGAGACATCCCGTTGCGGCATGATGGGTAGCGCCACGGGGTTCCTCGACTTCGCTCGGAATGACCGCTTTGTAGCGCGCGTCTGCATCTCCGAACCGATCCGTTTTACTGCTTACGCGGGCGATATCCCTCGTGGACCCCAAGCTCGACGGAGTCTCGCCCTACCAGGTCGCGCGGTGACGTTTTCGGGGAGCGCGCGCTTTCAGCGTGCTGGCGATGGCGTTCCGTCATCGCGAACTTCCCTCCCGTAATCAAACCGTAAACACGAAGAAAAAGTTCGTTTCGGCGGCACGCCGAAACCAGCACGCCACAGGCGTGCGCTCCCCGGAATTGTGTGGCGCGCTCCGCACGATCGCTAACTCCCAAAAAGTTCATTCTGCGCGCCGACGGGCGGTTTCAATCCCAGCTTTCGATACGCCTGCGGCAGCGCCACCCGCCCTTGCGGCGTCCGTTTGATGTAACCCTCCATGATCAGATACGGCTCGTTCACTTCTTCGAGCGTGCCGGCTTCTTCACCAATCGCGACCGCGAGCGAACTCAACCCCACCGGTCCACCATTAAATTTATGAATCAACGCTTCGATGATGCGCTTGTCCCACTGATCGAATCCGTCCCGGTCGATCTCCAGCATCGCGAGCGCCCGATCCGCAAGTTCCGCGTTGATCTTCCCGTCCGCTTTGACCTGCGCATAATCGCGCACCCAGCGCAGTAAATTATTCGAAGTCCGCGGCGTTCCGCGAGCGCGGGCGGCGATTTCCGCGGCGCCTTCCGTATCGATCTCAACCCCAAGCAATCCCGCGCTGCGCACGATAATTTTCTGCATCTCGTCGGCGTTGTAATAATCGAGGCGCGCGGTCATCCCAAAACGTGAACGCAACGGCGCGCTCACCATTCCGGCGCGCGTGGTCGCGCCGATCAGCGTAAACTTCGGCAACTGCAAACGGAGACTGCGCGCCTGCGGGCCTTGATCGATGATAATGTCGAGCCGGTAATCTTCCATTGCCGGATAGAGATATTCCTCGATCGTGGGCTGCAATCGATGGATCTCGTCGATGAAAAGAACATCGCCCTTTTCCAAACTCGTGAGCAATCCAGCGAGCTCGCCCGCCTTCTCGATCACCGGTCCACTCGTATTTTTCACGTTCACGCCCATGGCGTTGGCGATGATATGAGCGAGCGTCGTTTTCCCTAGACCGGGCGGGCCGCTGAGCAGGATGTGCTCGAGGACGTCGCCGCGTTTTCTGGCGGCTTCGACCAGCAGCTCCAGCCGCTCGCAGACTTTCACCTGGCCGGTGAACTCGCTGAACATCGGCGGCCGCAGCGAGACATCGAAGGCCGGATCTGGCTCGGGTGGCTGGATCATATGTAACGCAAGCTTCCGACTTGCGTGCTCGGAACATAGGCGTCCCGCCTGTGTGGCCAATGGGCGTCTCGTCCGTTTAGAGGCGCGACACGACAGGCTGGCAGCCTGTCGACCCCACCGGCGTGACGTCTGTGCTCCACTAGCACAGCGTGCGCCGGTGTTAGCCTGATTTCCACGTTCATTCTAAATTTTTCGTCAGCACTAATTCCGTGCCACGCTGCTTCAGGATGTAATCGACTCGGTCAAACGCATTCTGAATCAGGTGCAATCCGAGTCCGCCGGGTTTGATCAGGTCGTGCGCACGTCCGCGCATTGATTGCGACTCCGCCTGCTTGCCGTAATCGCGCAGCCGCATCCGCACACAATCGCGCCGCCCTTCGAGCGAGAGGGCGATAAGCTGGTCGTCTCGCAAATGGTAGGCGTGCCGAATCACGTTTGTGCAGGCCTCATCGACGCCAAGGACCATCAGCGTCCGCTCCTTTTCCGAAAACGGATAGCCTTCTAGGAAACGGCGCACGAACCTGCGCATGAGCGCGAGATTGCCGGTGTGACTGGAGAACTCGACTTTGCGTTTCTTCATCGACCTGCGACACGCTGGACACGGAGACGCTGCAGTTCAAGCTCCTCTCGTTCGAAAACTCGATGGACAGGAACGCGAAGAGTTGTTCAGTTTCCCGCATGTGGAAAATGATGTCGGCCCTCGTGCTCATCGCCACGACTGCGGCTGCGCAGGATCACCCGACCGCTTACGACGCCCTGCGCGTAGTCGGCACGCAGCTCAGCCGCGACTACGTCAACCGCGTGATTTCGATGCGAGGAATCGACGGTGATCCGCAGCCTGATCGCTGGACGATTCTGCTCGCCGACCGGCGCGCCCCCGGCGGCATTCGCGAAGTTGAAGTGACGAACGGTCGCATCACTGCGCAGCGCACGCCCACACAGAGGGTGGTTGGATCGACCGCGGCGGCGACAATCGACACCTCGAAATTGAATCTCGATTCGAGCGGTGCTTACCAGGTCGCCGCGCATACCGCCGACCAATCGCACACGGTCTTTTCCGTCGTGAGCTACACTCTGCGCACGGACGATCGACGGAACCCGACGTGGGTCGTCACATTACAGGATCAAGCTTCGCGGCCGGTCGGGACGATCCACATCGGCGCGAATAAAGGGAGCATCGCGCGGGTTGAAGGAATGTATCGCGGCACGAACATGCTAAACGTCGAGACCGATCCAAACGTGGGCCGAGGCGTGGAACGGGAACGCGATCGTAATTACGACCAGAACCGGGACCAGGACGAGGTGCGTGACCATGAAGGTGACGAAGACGAAGCGGACGAGAATATCGTGAAGCGGGAGATCAAGCGCGCGTTCCGGCGCACGAGGGATGATGCCCAGCGGATGTTTGAACGCGTGCAGCGCTCCTTCGATCACTTCTTTTATCGCGACTGACTTCGAGCTTGCAGCGACACTGATGCTGACAACGCGAAACATGACCACGTCGCAAACCTGGCCGGCGCTTCCATTCGCTCAGTGGAAAGACACGTGCGTGACGCTGCACATGTGGACGCAGATCGTCGGCAAAATCCGGCTCGCCCTTTCCCCGCGGATGAACCACTCGTGGCACGTCACGCTTTACCTGACGGCGCGTGGCCTAACGACTTCACCAGTGCCTTTCGGACCGCGGGTCTTCGAAATTCGGTTTGATTTCGTGTCGCACGAGTTGCGGCTGCTTACGAGCGACGGCGGCGTGCGCGTGATCGAACTCAAACCACAAAGCGTCGCGCGGTTTTATCGTGCAGTAATGGCCGCGCTGCACGAGTTGGGGATTGACGTTCACATTTCTGCTACGCCGAATGAAGTGGCGGAAGCCATTCCTTTCGCGAACGACGAGACGCACTGCGCCTACGATGCCGAATACGCGAACCGGTTCTGGCACGTCCTCCTGCAGTCCGACCGCCTCTTCAAGCAGTTCCGCGCCGGATTCATCGGCAAGTGCAGTCCAGTCCATTTCTTCTGGGGCAGCTTTGACTTGGCGGTGACGCGTTTCTCTGGGCGCCCCGCGCCGCCGCATCCGGGTGGCGTGCCACATCTGCCCGACCCAATTACGCGCGAAGCCTATTCGCACGAGGTGAGCAGTTGCGGCTTCTGGCCCGGCGGCGACGCGCTCCCCGAGCCAGTGTTTTATTCCTACGCTTATCCAGCCCCGGCGGGATTCGATGCCGCACGCAGCGTGGCAGCTCCCGCGTACTTTCAAGAAAAATTACGCGAATGGGTGCTCCCTTATGAGGCGGTGCGAATTGCAAGTGCGCCGGACGAGCTGCTGCTCGATTTTCTTCAAAGCACCTATGAGGCGGCGGCCACGCTGGGCGGCTGGGATCGCGCGGGGCTGGAGCAGGGGAATGCCGCCTTGCTTTCTCCGCGCCCAGTTCGTAAACAATCGCAATGACGTCCCGGAGCGCAGCGCACGCGGAGCAAGGCGCATGGCGCGATTTGAAGCCGGGCTGGCGCCAGCTCTATGGCGATTTCGAGCAGCTTGGCGTGAGCGTGGAATGGCATGGCTTCCGAACCGAACGCGCGCTCGATTGGGGCCGCAGTTTTCATCCGCGGAGCGTGGAGTTTTGTTTGAATGTCGATGGCCGCGGGGCCGTCGGCCGGGACGGTCGGGGCGAATATTCTGCCGGGACTTCCGGCTATTATTCAGTCGCGAACGAAGCACTTCCCGCTTCCAGACAGGCAAACGATCAGCACGAGTTTGTGACGCTGGAATTCTCGCAAGCACAACTGCAAAAACAGCTCGCGGAATGCGAAGGCGAACTCGAGCCGCAGATTCGCGCCGCAGTTTTTCCGGTGAAAGAGCGGCCGGTTGTCTCCCGTCCGCACCCGATGTCAGCCGAGCAACGGAACGTCATGGCAACGTTGTTGCAGCCACCGGTGCCGAAGCCGGCGCAGAGTTTGTGGTATCAGAGCAAAGCGCTCGAGCTGATCGCGCATTTCATGTTCGAGCCGAAGGACCCGGAGTTATTTTGCATGCGACAAAAGCGCGTCGCGCGCGATCGCGTGGCGCGCACCAAAGAATTGCTCACGCGGAATCTGGCGCAGCCGCCGTCGCTCGAAGTGCTGGGCCAGGAAGTCGGTTGCAGCCCGTTTTATTTGAGCCGGATTTTCTCGCGCGAAGTGGGACTCACGATCCCGCAGTTTCTTCGCAACCTTCGGATGGAACGCGCCGCCGAGTTGCTTCGCTCCGGCCGCTACAATGTGACCGAAGCCGCCACTGAAGTTGGTTACGCAAGCCTCAGTCATTTCAGTAAGGCGTTCTGCGAAACGATCGGCTGCTGCCCGGTGCTTTATCCGATGGCGAAACACGTCATCCTCGATCGCTGAAACGTTAAAAAGTTACAAACGTTACATCGTCAAAAAAGGGAGACCATCCGAGCGCGCTCGATCTTCTGACCGTTGTAACTTTGTAACTTTTTTTTTAACCCTTTTGACGTCAGTGAAGATCACACGCGCTCTGATTTCTGTTTCCGACAAAAAAGGCATCGCGTCATTTGCGCGCGAACTTGACAGGCAAGGCGTCGATATCATTTCGACGGGCGGCACGGCAGAGTTGTTGCGCCGCGAAGGCGTGCAGGCGCGCGACATTTCGAGTTTCACCGCCTTTCCGGAAGTGCTCGAAGGCCGGGTGAAAACGCTGCACCCGCACGTGCACGGCGGCTTGCTCTACAAACGTGGCAATCCCCTGCACGAGGCGCAAGCGAAAGAGTGCGGATTTCAACCGATCGATCTCGTGGTCGTAAATCTGTATCCGTTCGAAGCAACAATCGCGAAACCCGGCGTCACGCTCGCAGAGGCAATCGAGCAGATCGATATCGGGGGACCGTCGATGATTCGCAGCGCCGCGAAGAACTATGAGTCGGTCACAGTCGTCGTCGGTCCAGCGGACTACGACGCGGTGCTCGCAGCAATGCGGGATCATGAGGGCGGCACGACGCTAAAATTGCGCGAGCGGCTCGCGATCAAGGCGTTCATCAAAACCTCCGACTACGATCGGGCGATCGGTAATTTCCTGAACCAGGAACAGCAGACCGACGCCTCGTTTGCAGTCTCACTCCCGCTCGCGACGCGTCTTCGTTACGGCGAAAATCCGCACCAGAGCGCGGCGCTCTACGGAGATTTTGAGAAATATTTCGAAAAGCTGCACGGCAAGGAGCTTTCGTTTAATAACATTCTCGATATCAGCGCCGCGACGGACCTGATTGCCGGGTTTTCCGAGCCCACGGTCGCAATTCTGAAGCACACCAATCCATGCGGCGTCGGCAGCGACCCGGACCTGCGGCGGGCATGGGAGAAAGCCTTCGCGACCGACAAACAGGCGCCGTTCGGCGGAATTATCATTTGCAATTGCGCGGTCACGGAAGATCTCGCGAAAGCGATCAGCGAAATTTTTAGCGAAGTGATTATCGCGCCGGATTTCGATGCGGACGCGCGCGCGCTTCTCCAGAGAAAGAAGAACCTGCGGCTTATTCGCGCGCTACGGCCAGCACCCATCGGCAAGCTTTCGCCCGACATCCGCTCGGTTACCGGCGGACTTCTCGTGCAGGATAAAGACGTCGCGACGCCTGTGGATGTCGCAATGAAAGCGGTGACGAAACGCGCTCCGACCGGGGAAGAACTTGCGGCGATGACCTTCGGCTGGCGCGTTGTGCAACACGTGAAATCGAACGCTATCGTCTACGCATCCGCCGACCGGACTCTCGGAATCGGCGCCGGCCAAATGTCTCGCGTCGATGCGTCGCGGATCGCGGTCTGGAAAGCCGCGGAGGCCGGGCTGTCGCTCAAAGGCAGTGCGGTCGCGAGCGACGCATTTTTCCCCTTTCCGGATGGATTAATCGCCGCCGCCGAAGCGGGAGCGACGTGTGCGATTCAGCCGGGCGGCTCAGTTCGCGACGAAGAAGTGATTGCTGCCGCGGATGAACGCGACGTCGCGATGATCTTCACGGGCCTTCGCCATTTCCGCCACTGATCTGTAGGTGCCGCTTCCGCCGTGGTTGCGACCCCGTTTCAGGCGCTTCTTCGGCAATTTCCGATGCATCCTGCTAGTTGCTGTGGTGCGATCAGCATCGGGCTTGGACTCGCAGAATTTTTTGCGCCACGCCAGCTGGCGCGGTTGATTGGCGTAAAGAGCAGCCCCGCGGTTTTTACCGCCCTTGGCGGTAGAGAGATACTCAGTGGCGTTGGCATTCTCGCGCGACGAAGACCGGCCGGCTGGCTCTGGTCGCCGTGGCAGGCGACGTTATGGACCTGGCGCGGCTCGGGGTGGCCTTCGCGTCTGACGAGACGAAGGTCGAAGCTGCGGCCGGTGCGGTCGCGGGCTGCACGCC
>JBBSIA010000044.1:0-12869 GCA_038232335.1 Chthoniobacterales bacterium | reverse complement strand
GGGACGCGCGTGCTGGAGGTAAACGCGGACGAGTTCCAACGCGGCCATCATCGGATCGCCGTCAGCAATGCGATGCTTGCGTTGCCATTCGGCAATGGCGTCCACGAGTGGATCGTCAGAATCCATTTACACGTGCGCCGGCCTGACTGCGGTATCTGCAGGCAAGAGCAGGTCACTCGCAGTATCGAGCCGCTGATAAAAGCGAGACTGCCAGTGCTTCAATCGCTGCCGGTCCAGCAAGTTGAATGCAGGGTCGTCGAGTGCCCGCGTGATCGTGACGTTGTGCTCGTTCAGCGCGGTGACGAGCCAGTCGTAGAGCCGCGGCATCGTAACCTCGCGCGCCTGCAAACCCTCGAGAAGATGCCGCCGCGTCTTGCTGTTCTCGTAGAGCTTGAAGGTGTCGCTGTGCGCTTCGTTCTTCACGATCAACCAGCGGCAACCATTCCCGAGCGCATCGGACAAGATTCGGACCTGCTCCACGCTGTCCGCTTCGTGATTGACCGGACAGACGACCGTCAGGCGCGCGTCGAGCGTGCGGAGAACTTCGGCCAGACCGACTTCATCGAAGAAATCGATGAACAGATCCGTTGAAGCCGCGCGGCAATCAACCACCAGCAGGTCGCACGTCTCCGCAGTTGTGAACACCGCGTCGATCTCGCGGCGGTTTTCGAGATTGATGAAGTCTGCTTCCGGGTGAAACCGCTTCAGCGTCGAATTCTCATGGTCACTGTCGATCGCGCGGTGAACGTGTCCGCGATCTTTGAGATACTGCACGAAATTCGTGGCGAAGAAGCTCTTCCCGACTCCGCCTTTGCCGTTGATGACGAGGTTGATTTGTTTGCTCATTGTAGGGTGCGTTGATCAGAGATTGCGGGGATCGGCGATGCGTGGTCCGCGGGTGCGTGGACGCTCGGGTGGCGTCTCGTTAGGCGTTGCTGCAGCGGGTGACGGCGACTGCGGTGGCGGCTCGTCACGTGACTGGACAGCAGTGGTTCGAACTTGCGTCGCGGGTGCGTTAACAGCGCGGCGACCGCTGCGCCTGAGCGGGTCTCTGCGCGGCATTGATTCACCGGACACTTCGACGAGAAAGCGCGCTATTGTGTCGGCGCTCACCGCTACGTCGACGGTTAAGAGCAGCTCGCGGATGAGCCGCAGCGACGCACCCTTTTGTCGCAGCTCGACGATGCCTTCCTTGAGTGGCATCAGCTTTGCGTGACGAGTCGGTGCAGGTGGCGTGAAAGTGCGCGCCGCGTCGTTGAAGCGCTGCATGCGTGCTGCGATGTCGGCGGAGTCGCTCATGCGGTCAGCAGCGAGTCAGCGATCAGCCGGAAGTTCCTTAGCTTGGCTAAGGGGTAGGGCGTCCCCAAATTCATGATTCCACATCCGATCCTTCGGCTTCTGCGCTTGTGCATGCCCTGTGATCTCAGATCTACCGAGCGGCTCCGCTCTGAGGCTGGAGCACAGTGAGTTGGTCGCTGCGTTATGACTTGGCGAAATGCTATCGCCCAAAACACAGACCAACTTGAAAAACGCGAAGAGCTATTTTGAAGAGCATCTCGCGGTAGGTGATTACTACAGCGAATCGGAACAGGTCGTCGGTGAATGGATCGGAACAGGCGCTGCTCTCCTGAACCTAGAAGCAGCAGTTCGCCTAGATGACTTCTTAACGCTTTGCGAGAATCGACACCCACAAACCAGCGAACGACTGACGCAACGGTTTAACCATTTACGCCGAGATGCAGGCGGGAATGACACTGAGCTTGCTAATCGCCGCGTGTTTTTCGATTTCACGTTCTCTCCACCAAAGTCTGTTTCGATTGCAGCGCTGGTCGGTGGAGATTCACGGATCGTCGATGCCCATCGAGCCGCAGTGAAGCTCGCGGTGAACGAACTGGAACGGTTTGCAGCAACTCGCGTCCGAAAAGCCGGCAGCAACGTCGATCGTACGACCGGCAACATCATCGCGGCGCTATTTGAACATGAAACTTCGCGCGCGCTAGATCCGCACCTGCACACCCACTGCGTGGTTTTCAATGCGACTCATGACGCGGAGGAAGGTCGTTGGAAAGCGCTGCAAAATTACCAAATGCTCGTGGCGCAGAAATACGTCGAGAACGTCTATTATCACGAGCTTGCCGGAGCGCTCCGACGTTACGGATATACGGTCGAAAACGCGGCGCGCGGCGATTTTGAGATCACGGATATCAGTCGCGAATTGCGCGAGCGTTTTTCAAAGCGCCATCATGAGATTGACGCGCAGCTACGGCGTTTGCTGGGCGCACATCCGGAAAAGGCAGGCGGGAATGTCAGCGATATTCGCGAACGCCTGGCCCACAAAGAGCGTTCCCGGAAGCGGCAGGATATGCCACGCGATCGTCTGCGCGAGCTTTGGCAGGGCCAGCTCGCGGATGAGGACCGGGCGACACTGAAGCTGCCAGAGAGAGGCAAGAAAGCCTCCGAGGTCAGCGCGCCGGAATCCGTCGATTGGGCCGAAGCCCATCTCTTTGATCGACGTTCAGTGGTGCAGGAGCAGGAAATCTGGCGTTACGCATTGGAGCGGGCGCGAGGATCTTCGCTTAGCCTGGATTCGATCAAAGCTGAAACCGCGGCACGCCCGTACATTCGCCAAGAGAACGGAAAGTTGACTCGCCGCGATGTGCTCGCGCGCGAGTTGCAAATTGTTTGTCTGGCAAAGGACGGAATCAGCCGATTCGCTCCGCTTGCTGCTCATGATGCGCCTGACGATCTCGCTTCAGACCAACGTCGCGCCTTCAATCATATCGTCGCCTCTCGCGATCTCGTGACGCTTTTCCGCGGAGGCGCTGGTACAGGCAAAAGCTACGTATTGCGACACGTCCAATCCGCCCTTGAAGGCGCAGGGCACCGCACCCTCGTCCTGGCTCCGCAACGACAACAGGTTCTCGACTTGGAGAGTGACGGACTCACGCGAGGCCAGACCGTGGCAGAGTTTTTGACGGGCGAACAGATGCCCCCGCATAGCGTTATGATCGTTGACGAGGCTGGACAAATCGGTGCGAAGCAACTTCTGGAACTGCTAAGTCGAGTGAAGTCCGCCGACGGGCGCGTGATCCTCTCCGGCGACACACGACAACACGGTCCGGTCGAAGCCTCGGATGCTCTGCGCGCGCTCGAACTGTACTCTGGCTTAAATCCAGCCGAGCTAAACGCCATTCGTCGGCAAGACCCAACGCGAGCCGCCAACGAGGCGCAACGAGCTCAGATTCGTAATTATCGAGAAGCGGTTAAGCGGGCAGCTGAGAATGACGTTGTCGGCTCATTCGACAAACTGGAAGAAGTCGGAGCGGTCGAGGAGTGCTCGCCGGACGCGCTCCGAAGCAAACTCGCCAGCGCCTATGTTGATGTGATCGCGAGAAAAGAGAGCGCGATCGTCATTTCGCAGACATGGGATGAGATTGATGAACTCAACGACAAGATTCGATCCCAACTGCGGGAGCAAAAATTGCTCGCCGAGTCGGAAGTTAGTGTCACCGCGCTTCGGCAGATTGATCTCACCGCGGCGCAGAAACAGGATCCGCGTTTCTATCCCTCCGATCATGTCGTGGTTTTCAATCGCAGGGTCGGCCCCTGCCAGCGCGGTGACGTAGGCCGAGTTTACGGTTTCGTGAAAGGAGGCGCGGTGATCGATACCGGCTATTCCGTGCATCGGCTTAAGGACACGCAGCTCGATGCGCTCAATGTCTGCCGGCCGCAGCATCTCTCGCTGAGCCAAGGCGACAGACTGCAACTCAAAGCCAACGCCAGGACTTCTGCGGGACTGAAATTCGCCAACGGCGAAATTGTCACCGTCGGGAAGGTCTGGGCAAACGGTGAGATCAAGCTTACGGATGGCCGCATTTTGCCAGCCAGCTACCGCCAATTCGTCCGCGGTTACGCCGTGACTTCCTACGGCTCGCAAGGCAAGACCGTCGATCACGTGCTCTTTGCCGACTCCGCAATTCGCGCGGCCACGAACACTCAGCAGTGGTACGTGAGCATCTCCCGAGGACGGAAGAGCGTCCGCATCTTCACGCCTGACGGGGAGGCGCTCCGCAAGCACGTGACCCGCAGTGGCGATCGGGCGCTCGCGCTCGAACTCACGCCGGCCAAGTCTCGCCGATTTCGCAATTTGGTCCGGCCTGGAACGCGGCGGGGTCGTGCGCTTGCCAGGGCGATTGGTCTGATGGTGGCGGCGAAACGCTCCGTTCCGCGATTTCAACCGAAGGAGAGCGTGACGATATGAGTCTGAAACAATTATCCAAAGACTCGCGCGAGGAACGGGAGAATGTCTTGCGCGACACGCCCGACTGTTGGCGGCGTGAGCGCGAGCGCACCTGTTTTCGCGTCGAGACGCGCGAAAACGAAGTGTTCATCTTTCCGTATTCGCAGTTCCTCGGCGCTCACCATGTAAGCGCCGCTTCAGAGCAAAGTTTAAGGATAATGCTCTCGAATTATGAAATCATTCTGACCGGCCGTCGGCTGGAAAAGCTCCTGGCTGCCATGCAGGAATTCGCAGTGGATTGGATCAGACCGCTTCCAATACGCTATCGCGATCTCGATCGCGGCAACGACCCGCTGATCACTGCGATTGACGTCAAGTCGCTTGACCATTGAAGCACCGAGCGCGCTCGGTTTATTAGTATCGGCGGATGAATACGCTGGCTTGTCCCCACTGTCAGACGCAAGTTCCCGAGCGTGCAAATGTCTGCACCGGGTGTGGCGCGGAAATCGTTCGAGGCACCACGAGGAGAGAACGGTGGGCTTGTGCGCCTGGCAAGTTAAGACCGGTTCAACGCGTTTGCCCCCTCCGAACTCCGATGCGGCGCTCTTCCTTATTCGGGCCGATTGCATTGCTCACGCTGGCTACATCAGCGGGAAAACAGTCGACCGTTTGTGCCGACGCTCACAGGTGCGCTTCTTCCGTAGCTATCGGCATCAATAGATCGAGTCGCGGCAAACATTGCAAGCCGCCGTGAGACTTCGGTTTCACTAGGCTGCAGCCGCTTGGAGTGGAGGCACGAAGCGTACTTTGCGGATCATCTCTGCTTCGTGCTGCTCCCGAATATGTGAGTAAACCTTGAGCAGCAGTGCTCCATTATCTTTGTGGCCGAGCCAACCTGCAACGGTTCGGACATCGACTCCAGCTTCCAAGCAGGCTGTCCCAAAGAGATGGCGAAGCGCGTGAGTGGTGAAGCGCTTGATGCCCAACTTTCGGCACGCGCTAGTGATGAAACCTTGGGCTTCTTTGACAAGCAAAAGGCGGTTGATAGGCGTCCACGCTTTCCGCTCCGTCTTCATTTTCTCCAAAAGCTGGCGCATCTCTGTCGTCATGGGAACGAAACGCGATTCGCCGTTTTTAGTCACGCGCAGATGGATTGTCTCGCGATCAAAATTGATGTCGGACCAAAGGACGTTTGACGCTTCACTCTTCCGAGCCCCGCAAAAAGCGATGAACTGCACGTAATCGGCCGCAGCTCGGCAATCGGAAAATCCCGCGGTGCGGATCGTTTCGACGAGTTGTAGGAATTCCTCCCGCGTGGGAAGCCGCAATGGCCGGCTCTCTGCGCGCTCGCGACGGCTAACCTTGAACATCCTGCGCGCCGAATCCGTTACCGTCGAATTGCGAGCAGGGTTCGCATAGAGATGACCCGCAGTCACGGCAACGTCCAAAACCTGCCGGACGGCATCGAGAGCACATTTGATCGTGGTCATACTTGCCCCGGTCGAATTCCTTGCGGCCGTCTTGGCCCGCGGCGGGACATATGGCACGGCTGTCGCCTTGAAGCGGCGAAGCCATTCCTCCACCATTTTTGAAGTGATGCGGCGCACGTTCAGCCCTTCCACGCCTTCCCAAGAGCGCACGACCAGCTTCAATCCCGCTTCACGATAGGCCTTGGTATTCGGTCGAATATCCGCGGTTACCAGATACTTTCGATACATCGCCATTGCTTCGCCGAAGTTGAGGCGGCCCACGGCTTCAGCGGAATTGCCGGTGGTGCGCTGACGCTCTGCGGCATCCATATGTTCCCTCATCCGGTTCTTGGCGACAGAGAGAAGCTTGGTCTTTAGACTGGTCCATTTCTCCTTGCCGCAGGCAAAAACGCGAACATAGTAGCGCCCGTTCTTGTGCTTGTAGAGAAACTGAACCTGAGTGGGACTCCAAACGGTTTGCTTTTTAACGGCGTTGGCAGTGCTCATACCGAAGACCGTAGAAAACGACCGTTGAAAAGTCAAATATCGAATTTCAGTAGCTGTATAAGTAGTTGATTTGGAACAGGAAGGGTGGCTGAGTCCGGTTTAAGGCACTCGACTCGAAATCGAGCGTGGGGTTAAACCCACCGTGGGTTCGAATCCCACCCCTTCCGCTTCCCTCGTTAACGGCGGAGATTTTTTGCCTGCTTACAACGTAGCCTACAACAAATCAGTGTTGTTAGTGTTGTCGGTATGGGGCAACGTGACATTCGGTTCAAATCAATAGAGAACTCTAGCACGACCGGCATTTCCACCCTGGCCATCAACTGTTCGGGTCGATCGGGGCGGGCAGCGCGAGCATCGCATTCCCGCCGAACGTGCCCAGACAAAGACACAGTCTAGCACAAATCCTAGCACACAGACGTGCCAAGATCATCGGACTCGTAAGCGGCCCGCGTGTGCTCGTGCTCCACGAGTCGCTCCATGTTCGGACCGCCCGGAGCGCGGAAACGGCTAGCGCTTTACTCGTGCGCACGAGACTCGTCCCACGCTGCGATTCCAGACAGTGGCGGTCGATTAGGACGAGCTGGTCGCCTTTATCAAGATAATGCAACGCGCAGGCACGTGACCATGTTGCGGATGTGGTGCGCGCGATCGCGGCGCGATGCTGGTTGAGCTTCGTCACCATCGAATCGGCCGACAGCCTTCGGTCTTCTTATCGTAGCCGCTTGGTGGGATGTGACGATTTCCGCACGCCGCGCAACTCGAGACGGTCTCTGTCTTTTGCAATTTCAGTGGCGCGCGATCCGCACCCGTGTCGTTGAAGCCCACTGCAGCAACACCACCGCCGAACGTCGACCCGCGTGCAGACGGACTCCCGGTGCGGTCGTAATTGTTTCCGTCTCTAAGCAAGCCGGCGATGTCGGCTTCTGCGGCGCTGGCGTTCGGCGCACGAAATCGCGGCAATAACTGAAGGAGAGAAGCCAGGCGTCGCCTTTGTCAGAATGCACGAATCACTGTTAACGGCGCGAGTTCAGGAGCCGCCAGTCGACGCAGCATGGCATTGTTTCCAATCCTTCGGATGAGCCTCGACTCGCCCTTTTCGGAAAAGTTTCCCGCACGGTCGGTCGTCACATGCTTGGGCGAAGAGCGGTCCACATCCCTTTAACCATATCCGAGCTGATCCCCACCCATGCAGGGGACACTCGAACCGGCTCACCGTAAGGTCCTTTCGGCTTACATTATGCCGAACGGGGTCACTCGTACATATGCTAGCGTTATCGAGCCGCTCCGTCGCAAGGAAGCGCACCGCCTTCTCTGCGCCGGCGCGAATCAATCATCTGCACTAGCGTCGGGCAATTCACAGCGGTAAAAAATCTCGAACAACAGTCGCAACGGACTCGAAGCGGTCTTGCCCAACGGCGGGTTGACTCAAGTTAGTTTCCGAAATCGGCAACTAAGTGGCTCCGTTTGACACGCCTGTCCCAACCTCCCGGCAGCCGCGCTTTCTGCGGTTCTCTCGCTGCAGCGACTTGCTATACGGTTGGCGATGTTCGTGAACGCTAGCCTTGTGCGCCGATGATCTTGTCGCCGGAAATCACAATCGCTTTCCGACCGGAACGTCATGGAGTTCGGAGATGATGCGGCGTTTCACTTCCGCTTCATTCTCGTACACCAAGTCTTTTAGCCTCGGACCTACGGAGTTCGAGCAGTTCTGCGTTTCCCTGCTGGGGTCCTTGGATACCAGCAGCTGCAGGTCACTAATCGCGGTGCCGATCGCGGTATCGACGGCCGCGGCCTCGTTCGTCAAGGAGTCGTGACGATCCGATCTGCATTCCAAGCTAAGCGGTGGCGCAACAACGCGGTAAGCCGTCCGGAAATCGATAAATTCCGCGGTGCAATACAAGGGGACTACGATCACGGCGTGTTTCTCACGACCGGCCGCTTCACGTCCGACGCTGAAGCAGCGTCGATAAAGAAAGATGCCATCTCCTTCTACTGCTCGACGGTGATGCGAATCGCGGAAAGCATGATCCGCAACGGCATCGGCGTGGTGCACCGACCCGTTCAGCTGTTCAATATCGATCCGCAGTTCTTCGACTTCCCTGCTGCCGACGCGATGCTCTAGTAGAGGCGTCGGTTCGATTGCGATCGAACGCAAACAGCGCGCTCTTAGCGACTACGTGGAAACCTGTCGTATTCTTCTTCTTCCCACCCAGGTAAGCAAAGCTGGTCATTCGGTGCGAAAGCAATGGTTTTACTTGATTCGTTTCGCGCAAGATATTCGTGAAATCGGCCCGCGAGACTAGCTAAATGCGACTCGTCGAAAATAACTCTGCGATAGTGCCTTAGTTGCTCACGCTCGATCTGACTAAGTCTGTAACTGCTGAAAGTAGAAAAAAGGTACAAAGCAAGAGAATAGCTGATACGCAAGTCGTATCGGTAGGCGGCACGAAGCGCTTTGAGTGCAACCAGCAAGGGGAACGGATTGTCGGATAAAGTGATCTCTAAAACTTTTTTCGAAAACGCATTCAGGAAATCCTTAGCGAAAATCTTGATGTCGGCGGACTCACCGGTCGATATTTCAGCGACAATCCCATCGATATTGAGAAAGGTCGTTCTCGTTAAAGCATAAAAAGAGAAGGGCGCGACAAGCTGTTTTCTAAATGCCCACGTGTCTTCGACGGCCCAAACATCAACGGGAACTCCCGACACACGTAGTCTTAAACCGCCAAACCGATTCCGACCCTGAACGTAAGGGCTGCAGTTCACTTCGAGACGGCGCAAATCCCGGCGCGCAACTACACAGTCTACATCTCGCAGCGACCGAGTTACTTTATCGGGGCGAATAATGTCTCTTAAAGCACCGCCGAATATAAAGCAGCGCGAAGTGTTTCGCTTTACGAGCGAGACAGCATTCGAAACAGGGGAAGCAACTCTAAGGTAAGCCTGGACCTGCTTTGCTAGCTGCTTCTCTTGTTCGTAAAGCGTCATCTACACACGCCCTTGTTTAAGTTCGCGATGCAGTCTCAGTGCGAATGTGTCGGTCATACCACAGATGTAATCGGTCAACAGCAATGCTTTACAATATGCAGGCGGTAGGTCGTCTAACGGTCGTTCGTAAACGGCCCTGTAGTTACGTGACATTAAGTCGTAGAGTTTTCGTTCAAACGTCCGTGGTTTTGGATCTTTTTCGGCGGAGCTAAAGAGATTCAAAAGGTCGTGCATCACGTTGTAACCGAGTATCTCCAAGCGAACGGTCTCTTTAGAATTGTAAATATTATTAACAGAGAATTCTTTCAACGTCTTGAAGAATTTCGCTTCTCGCGATTGGTAGAGCAACTCGACATCCCACTCGCCTGCCATGATGGCTTCATAATTTTCTATAAAGCAATCAGACGTTGCTTCCGCTCCGAGACGAATCGCACACGTTCGGAAATATTGAGATTTCGCCTCAGACAACGCAGCACCGGAGTGAAGAGAGCGACATGCTCCCGCGAACCGATCGACTCTTGCGAACGTCTTCTTTCCATATGTTCGCATGAACTGTTCGAAGTCTTCCCATTTAACGACTCCCTTTTTGATCGAATCCTCCAAATCGACCGTGAGGTATACTAGGTCATCACTAGCTTCCACTAGCATCGCGATCGGATTTCTGGTCGTTTGGGTTCCAGTCGCGTGCCGCATTCGTGCAATCTCTTCCCGCTCTGCTTGGAAATAGCCTAGGTTGCGTCTGCTCTGCGGTGCCGACTTCGAAGAATCAATCTCCCGTGAAGATGCGGTGTACTTGAGCAAGGCGGACATTGTCGCCGCCGTAAGATTTAGGCCCCGAAAATCAGCGAGAACTTGCAATCGACTCACTAAACGAATCGTTTGCGCATTTCCTTCGAAGTGTTCTAGATCCCTTGCGAATTCTTCCGGCATTTGAGACGGTAGTTTTGAGCCCCTGAACCACGCGCGAATAGCTGTCTCACCGAAATGACCAAATGGCGCGTTACCGCTATCGTGCAGAAGCCCGCAAGTGGCTGCTATCGTCTCGATCGCATACTGGCGGTCATCAGTCAGAAAACGATCTTTGATTCGACGAATCGTCTTGCGGGTCAGTGATCGGGCGACAGACGACACTTCGAGGGAGTGCGTTAGACGCGTACGAACGGCATCGATGGGTTCGAGGGGGAAAACCTGCGCTTTGTCTTGGAGGCGCCGAACAGGAGTACAAAAAACGGCCCGACCGTAATCCTGCTCAAAGCTTGTCCGAAAGTCTGAGTAGGGAGGCGAGACGCTCTGCTCGCCCATCAGTTCACGTAATCGCTTTGGGCTGAGCAGTCGCTGCCAGTTCATCTAGCGATTCTTCCCACTCCGCGAAACGCTGGGCAAGCAACTTCGGGATGTGATGTGCCTTTTTTGCTACGGGTACCTCTGGGGCGCAATCCTCGATCGGTTTGCAAAACCGTCGTCGATTTGATGGGAGGAATAACCCGCCGACGTCAGGCTTAGAATCTCGGCAGTTGTGCGACTGGACTAATTCGCGCGAAGCGATCGAGGAACCTGCAGCATTTTCGCGGTTGACCCTCCCGCTGCCGGGACACTGGGTTCTACCGGTGGAAGAAGGTGCGGCTTTTCCGGACTCTGTGCCTGAATCGGGAGGCGCTCCGTTTATTGAATGAACCGAATCGTCATCGGGTAGCGATAGAATTTCCCGTCGCTCGCCCTGGATGGCGTCATATACAGCCACCGTCGCGCCGCGGTTGTTTCGGGGTGTCTCGGCTATTGTGTTAACCCAACCCTCCTAAATCCTCAGTGCCACCACTCCCACCCCCATGCGCACCACCACACGACATAACATCCTCAGCGACAAAGGGCATGTGTGTACCCGGGTACACATCAGGGCATGAGCGTGGGGTTCTCCACACCCTCTGCCCTCTGTGCCTTGATCGCCTCAAGGTAACGGCGTCGATTGGCACATAGCTCAGCCTTCTCAGCCTCGCCAATCACCAAGATCTGTGCGCCTTGGCCGGCGTTGATCTGCACCGCAGCGCCCGGCGCCTTGAACTTGCCCGGCATCCGCGCCCTTAACATCTCGATCCGGAGGCGGCTGTCGAACTTCCGGACATGTCCGACCTTGATCCCTTGCCAGTAGATCGGCTCGATGTCGCCCTCGACCGCCGAAGCGAAGCAGGCGTCGTGCAGGCGCTGTGTCGCCATGTCGTCGGCCAGTTCACACTGCGACGCGAAGTCGGGATCCTCTTTTCGGTGCTTCGAGTAGGTCGGGAAGCTCACCGTAGCAGCTTTACAGGCGATCATCACTGAGCCGGTGAGGGAAAGAGCTGCAAGGAACGAGGGTCGCCACCGAAGGGCCATGCGTGCACGCCCGCGCCCGCGATTGCCTTTCGGCTGTTCGAGCTGGACATGGGGGCCCCGTGCAAAACTCTGGGCCATGATTGCGGCGTTTTTGGGCGCTGGCGGCAAAGACGTAAGCTGCTCGGGTCGAGACCCGCAGGTGGTCGGCTGTTACCGCAGCAACGGTCGCGAGGCGGTACCGGCAGCTCAACCACCCGAACACCGCGCAGCAATTCGATTTCTGCTCGATCACCGGAACGGCCATTCCGGCGAAATCAGCCGAAATGAGGGTAAACAGGCGAAAACCGAGGCTCTACAATGCCCGCAGTGACTCTTTTCCGACGCTGCAGCTGTCTCGACCCTGCCGGTTCGCGGCAGTTGATTGCCGGGCCTTTACGCGGCCCAATCTGGTGGGTTCCGGGATCGATTCCTAACGACAGAATGCACCCTTCCCACTGACATGCCGAGTCGTTCGGCTAGAGTCCTGTAGGTCTCCTTGCCTCCGGCTTTATTCGTCTGCAGCAATTTCCCGGGAACGAGCACCGAAATGGCGAATCGAGCACTCGCGCACGCGCGTAAGCGACTTGAAGGTATTATAGGCTACACCAACCAACTAAATGAACTAATCCAACCCAACCCGCAGCCACGCTTGACTACCTACATAGGGGTTAGACGTTTTGCGTGGCTGCTCACAGACCATGGCAGTAGCTGCTCACAAGTACTTCGGTGACGCGATCATCGGCCCCGAACAACCAATATGCTTCCACATCGCATGGAAATACGAAGGGGAAATAGAGTGCTCGAAACGTGCCTAGCTGTGCACCGTAGGAGAAGTAGCGCACGTGCTCTATCTCCCGCCTCGCGACGCCACGATATTCCGGATGACCGATCCAACGCTCTCGCTCAATCGTGGTCATGACATGCTCGCGCGTCGAGCCAATCGGCGTCTTCTCGAGCAACGATGCGCGAATCTCAGCGTCCGAACGCCGGAGCGGGTTGCGCGCGCAACTCTGATATGCGAACAGGCATATGGCGGCGAGCAGAAGGAAAACGACCGCGATGCCATAACGAAGTTTCAACGTCTAACGGGAACAAGATCAGCCACCGCTGGCGAGAGCGCGCGTGGCCGCCGGATGAGAAGTTTGAGTCATGGGAATCTTGAGCGTACGCCGGCCAGCGGTTGGCTGAGGGAATGTGGTTTTATGCGGGCGCGAATGCGTGCTGGACGGGAGGCGGAGTCGGAGGATCCGTTGTTTCCGATGGGACTGGCAAACAGAACCAAGTGCGGAAGGCAATGCCGGCAGGGACTCGAGCGATGC
>JBBSIA010000043.1:0-14186 GCA_038232335.1 Chthoniobacterales bacterium | reverse complement strand
GCTGTTCCTGGATGGCGAGCAGGTAACGGCGTCGGTTGGCGCATAGCTCAGCCTTCTCAGCTTCACCGATTACCAGCACCTGCGCACCTTGACCGGCGTTGACCTGCACTGAAGCGCCCGGCATCTTGAACTTGCCCGGCATCCTAGCTCGCAGCATCTCAATCCGCAGCCGGGAGTCGAACTTGCGGACGTGCCCGACTATTTCGCCCTGCCAGTAGACGGGCTCGACTTCCCCTTCGACGGCAGCTTTCCAGCACGCGTCGTGCAGTAGCTGTGCACCTTCCTCTTCGGCCTCGTGAACCTGTGCAGCGAACTCGGGATCGTTTCGCTGGTGTGCTTTGAACGTGTTGTAGCTGACCCGCCCTGCCTTGAGCGCGAAAATGACGCTGCAGGACATTCGCAGAGCTTCCAGAAACCGCGGCCGCCACCGGACAGCTGCGCGTGCGCGCGTGCGATGGGTGACTCTCAGTTGTTGCAGGTACTCTGTTTCGATCGGTGGCCATGCTGACTGTAAATTATGGCTTACCGCGAGATGATTCGCTTGTGTCATACCGGAGCTGGAATTGCAGAGTTTCGTCTGCGAATCAATACCGGGGTTCGGCTGTTTCGAGACTGTCGCGGCAGGACGCTCACTGGGGCGGGCGGGCCGCTTTCTGGAAGCGTGCTAGCCCAACAGAACGTATGCTCAAGCTCCGCTGCTGCCGCCCGCAGTTTGTGGCGAATACGTCGGTAACTACTCGGGGATCTATGGCTGAGCCTTCCGAGAACGCGGTCGCACGTTTCCTTCGGCTCTCGTGCAATAGCGTCGTAAATCGTACGGGCGGGGCGGAGTTTTAGGATAGGCGGGATAGCGCTTAAAATGCCTCGGTAGACGGCATACAGGTCGTCGAAGCGAAACCAGCGCCGATCGAGTCCACAGCCTAGCAGCTGACGAGATCGCAGTGAAATTTCCACCCTCAAAACCGAACCCTCCCGGTGCATCTGACGCGCTTTGTCATAGAAGGTAATCTTGCGGTGCGAATTCGCGCCGCACCATGAGATGCCCTCGCCGCCCCGGTGCAACGTACAGTCGCTGCGAATCCCCGGGATCCGAACGGCGGTATGAGCCATAATGATCGGCAGCGCACGCTGATCAAAATTCCACGCAATGTCCACGCGCTTGATTGACCACTGATTTAGATCACCGATGTCGCCAAGTGTTGCCAAGCCAGCAGCCGCCTCTGATAACGCTAGGTCTATCTCTGCCTGATTGGCGAGGACGCGTCCGTTATGACCGAACAACACCTTAGGCAGTGAGAACTCCGCACCCAACCGTCCACCGTCATAGGGCCAGGCCCGGATTGCGCGGCCGATCCGAACCATCTGTGCCGATGCGAACGGTGCTCGGAAGCGACAGCTGCACTGTACCGCAATCGTATCTAGCATGCATTTGTGATCACTTTTTGATCGATCTGGTGGCTTGATAGGGAGCTTCCACGTGCCGCCTTCGGTGGCAGTGCGTCAAAGCGGCTAGTCATTCGCCAAGCGCGTTGAGTGCTCGTCGCCGCAGAACGTCGAGCTGAGCAGCATCAGCCTTCTCCTTCTCGACCTCGTCATTGTAGGCGTTTATGTCGAGCACTCCGCGGATCCGCTCCTCCAAAAGCCTCTGGAGTGCCGCCGGTGGCACCGCCTCCAGCTCATACACTTCGTCGTTTCCGTATCGCTCCAAAAATCGCCGGTAACTCGCGCTGGTGCGCTTTGCCTCCATCATGGTGGGAGGGAGCCCGAGTTCTGTGATTTGTTCGACGGTCAGCGCAACTTTGACCCCGTCGACTGTCGCGATCTTGAAATCGTCTCTTAGGCTGCGCGTCAGCGAATGAGCAATCTCGTCACCATCCGGATCGAAGTCGGACAGGATCAGTAGGATCAGCCGTTCTTTGCCGCTCTGTTTGTAGCGACGAGCAATTTCACTTTTCGGACCAGTAGAGCAATATCCGCGACCGATAGTTATCGGGATGCAGAATCGCGAGGCGATCGGCTCAATGATGGACGCGATCGTTAGCTTTTCTCCTACAATCTCGATATGATTGGGCTGGCTCTGTAGCAGGTCGCGCGCATAGTCCCTCAGGAATCCTGACACCTCGTCGCGCAAATACTCTGGCGGCCCCTTCGCGACACTCCAGACAGTGACAGGTCGGGTCGTATCGGCTATAACCTCGTACGGGATCAGGTGGGTGTGACGTGCACGGGTGAGAAGTTCGGATAATGCTTTGTAGCTCTTTGCATCATTACGATACCGGCTGTTCGGCTTTTGCGCGTGGATGAGCGGCGGATCGTTCAACAATTGGTAGTGGATCTGTCTGTCGCTAAGCGGCCAATAAGGCCGCAACTCGTCGACTATCTTCTGGACGGCCTCTAAAAACGGGCGTTTAGCCGGCGAAATCTTGGCCCGCCTTTTCTCCTCCCGAAGGTGGATGGTATCGACGCGAATGCGCGAAGCGCGCTCGCGATAGGACAGAAGTCTTTGGTGAGCATCATTGGGATCGATGGAGATGACTTCTTCACGGATCTGCTCGTCTAGCGTCTTGGTGCGCTGGCGATTGCACTCGCGCAGCAGTCGCACAAAGTCGGGATTGCCTTGGCGTGCCACCTTCAAGATCCGGCACGGTACCGAGGAGAGGCCCGCCAGTGAGGCTGCACAGCGCCGTCGATGGCCACTCAATATGTAACGATCTGACGTGACAATGAGCGGTTCCTGGATCCCGAACTGCGCGATGCTCTCTGCCAAGGCGATGACTTCGGCGTCATCAGATCGAACTGGGGCATAAATCTCCTCGTTCTCTGGAGACACTTTGAGCCGGTGCAGCCGCACGCGCGAAATTCGGATATGTCCGAATTTCGGTATTCCGGTTCTACCTCGTCGGCGTTTCATTGCGCAACCTCCTGCGCTGTGAGGTATTCGAGGAGGCTGCGAAGATGAATGAGCCGCTTTCCTTTGAGGCAGCCTCGCGACCGCAGCGAGATCGACTTGACCGGCGGACGGTAGCCATTCGCGGCGCAGGGCAGGATAAGTTGATTCAATTTCCCGCGTTTCAGCCCGGAGTAGAACTCCAGCGCCGTTCTACTGGGGAGCGGGACAAACTCTGGGATACTCTCGCCCCGGCTCGCGCGCGCGATAGCTTTGGGTGTAGGTGATAACTTTGGCACAGCCGCACTTGATTGCGTGCGGTCACGGCCGTCGTGAGTTTCAATCCAAAGGATTGAAACTGGGACGATTTATTGCTCACCGCGGTGAACAGGTTTTACACGATTATGCCTTCGTAGAAGCTGGTAAATTGCTTCTCCAGCGCAGCGACCAGTTCCTCACCTTTCTTTGCAGCCGGTTTCCAAAGTTCTGGGCGATTTCCGTATAACGGTTTACCGAGCTCATTTTTGGTGTCTAGGTATGCATCCTCCCACGACAAAACGCGCAGCAGCCTGGCAGCGGCTAGGTTTCGCAGAGTATCGCGATGCCGTTTGAAACTATTCGAACCGCCACGGCACACGGACTGCCTGACGCGACGCGCGCGTCGCTCCAGCCGCAGAATTTCTCGAAAACCAGCGCACAGCGCCTCGTCGGAGTTCAAGAGGTCAAGCTTCAGGGCCACAACGGCAACACGCACGCCAACAGCGTCTGGGCGTTCGCCGAGGTACTTCGAGACGAAACTCTCGGCCTTTTCTGCTCCCGCCTCTTCGCCATAACGAGCAATGAGTGCGATCCCTTCAACCCCCAATAGGCCTGGTGGCGGTTCTCCCGCGACATCTTGCATGTCCATCGCCGTGTCCAAATTCCGCGGCAATCCTTCATCTCCCAGTTCAGCCAGTCGAAATATGTGGCGCTGGCGTGGGCTCACTTCCAGGAAAGGTCGCTCAGGCCACTCCGGAAAATGAAGGTGCTCGAGAATGACGCACGAGAGATCAAACTTCTCTTCCGCATCTAACGGGGTCGGGCTCTTCGTAGCACGGATCCGAGCCGCTTCGTTCTCGGCCCGTAAAGCGGCCGCTCCCGCGATGATCGCTTTCGATGAACGCGGGATTTCCCACGCGAGACATGCGGCAAGCTCCTCCTGTGGGACCTGCGAGAAATCCCATTCCGCCCTTGCCATAAAGGCGCTGTTAACGGGCGGCAGCTGTGGCTCGCGAGGCATTTCCTGTTGCCGCTACGAAAGAAGGTTCGGCAGTTTGTCTGCCGCAGCGCGCAGTGCCGATGTTTCGATGTGGGTGTAATGGCGCGAGACGGCCGCTGACTCATGGCCTATAAATTCTTTGGCGACGGCATCGCTGACTCCGGCCGATTTTAGTAAACTCGTCGCAGTGTGCCTGAGTGAATGAAAGGAGATCGCGCTCCCCTCCCGCCGAGCCCCCCGGCCCTTGCCCGTTCCCCGGTGGCTCCTCGGTCGAGTTAGGCCGGCAGCGACAAGTATCCCGTGGAACTGATTCGATAAGGTGCTTGCTCGATTCGACGGCCCGAGTCTAGCGGCAAGGCGTGGAAAGAGTGGCTCGCGCGAATCATCAGCCGCAGGCAGCGCCACCAGGTAGTCCAGGAGGGGCACAGCGATCGGCAACACCGTCCGCCGCTTTGTTTTCGCGGCGGCAAAGCGAATTTCCTGGCGTTCGACGTCTACGTTGTTCCACGTGAGCCGCGCGATATCTCCGAGCCTCTGGCCGGTATAAAGGCCAAAAGCGATCATGCCTTTCCATTCGCCGCTCGCTACTTCGAGCACCCGTTTCAATTCGGGCAGGGTGAATGCTCGCCGTTCCATCTCATCACCCGCATTCTTCACCCGCGACACTTCCGCAGCGGGGTTTGTCTGGATCAAGCCTTCGCGTTTAGCTTGATTTAGTGCTACGCGCAGGACTTTGATGTTGTGGTTGACCGTCGCCGGTGCAACGCGCTTTAGCAGACTCGTGCGAAACGAGAGTACGTGTTTCGCGTTGAGCTGACTCAGATCGAGCTGTGCGGCCTCGCCGAGATGAGCAAGAAATTGTTGCACTACCGCTGCGTAGCGGGCGGCGGTCCGATCTGCATTCTCAGAGCGTTTGCGTTCGATCCAGCCACGAAGGAATTGCTCGATGCTTCCGGAAGGCAACTTCTCTCCACTGACGGTTTCAAATAGCTCAGATATGACACGCCGAATCTGAGCCTCTGTTCTGAGCTTTCGTGCCGCCTCTTCATACCGCCAGGCGACCAGCATCGCTTCTTTGCGTTTGGCAGTTCCGGTTGAACGCTGCAGGCGGCGGCCCGCCGCATCAGTAAAACAGGCAATCCAGTTCCTGCTGTCGGGCAGACGCCGCAGTGAAGCCATCGCTCCTTACAACAGAGCCTACAACGCCAATGTCGTCAAAAACGTTGTTGCTGTTCTTTCCCACTGGGAAGGCTAGAGCTCCGCGGCGGTGGATTACAACCGTGGGTTCGAATCCCACCCCTTCCGCCATTTGCTTTGTAAGAACCGCGTCTGGTGAGTGCACGCATGCTGCGTGCTGACCCGAAAGCTTTCGGGATCGCGAACTTCTTTCCGTTGCGCGCCGTGAATGTGCGAACGCGCGGAATGCATGCGCTCCCCAGCAAAAGAACGGACTCTGTGGCGGCAGGCGTGCCGCTGCGACAATTCGACCTGTAAAGTGTTCTGTAGGGAAAGCTGTCACAGCTCCTGTAGTGGCAGGCGTGCCGCCTCCGTCACTAGCCAACCCCCTCCATCAAATCTCATACTTGTCTGTGCACTGGAGGTACGGCTGGGAGCAGTTTCCAGGACGAGCGCTCCCGCTCGCCACCACTTCGACCGACCGGCATGCGGGAGGGAGGGCCTGCCCTCTTTCTTCATCGATATTTCGAAGTCTCCTGGTTCAAAACACTAACTGCTAACCTACTTTGCCCGAGCGCATCGCATCGCTACATTTGGCGATGGACGATCGTGCTCTCCGCTCACGTCGCTGGACAACTGACCCGCGGCCCCGGTACTGGTGGCATCGACTGCCGGGGATGGACTACGTCCCGTCGATCTACAGCGATCTTGCTGAAGAAGAATGGCGGGTAATGCAGTCCTGGTACGGCGAAACCGACAGCAGCGGACACATCGGAGAATGCGCCGTGCCGCTGATGTCTTTGTTACAGGGGCTCGTCATGGGCAACGGGATCGATCGAATCGTGCAGCTCGGGACCTGCTCTGGGTATTCCGCGCTCCTGCTCGGTTTTATGTTGCGCCGGATGAGTGCGACAAATGGGTTATTCAGTGTGGACATCGGCGCCGAGCTGTGTGCGATCTCGCGCCGCTGGATCGCGCGCGCCGGCCTGGAATCGTTCGTCGAAATCGCACAGCGTGACTCGACTGATCGGGAAACCGTCAGTGCCGCGACAGATTTCCTGCGCGGCGCGCCCGATCTCGTGATCGTCGACAGCTCGCACGAATCCGGGGCGACTCTCTCCGAATTATATCTGTGGTATCCCGCGCTGGCGCCCGGCGGAATTGTTGTCCTGCACGACGTCAGCCATTTCGCAGAGGGTTTCGACGTTACCGCTGAGGGCGGTGTGCGCCGCGCGTGCGAACAATGGCGACGCGAAAATCCTTCCGCGGAATCGATCATTCTGAATGGAGAAGCGCGATCCATGGAAGCTGCGAGAGCTCTTTACAAAGACGCGTGCGGCGTCGCCCTCCTCCACAAGCCAGGCCTGCCCGCGGCGGGATGACACACGCCGCAGCGGGATCGCGCTTGGCGAGCTGCTACAATCTCCCAACTGGAGACCGCGGTCGGCTCGTGCGGACGCGTTCCGGTGCGCATCAAGTGCCTGGCACCGAATCACCGGCCAATCAAGTGATGAGCGATCTCGCCTCTTTTTGGGCGAACGCCTATCCGCAAATCGAAAACAGCTGGAACTAAATAGCACGAATGGCGGGAAGCTCCGCCATTGGGATACTGCTCTATGGTGAGCCGCGCGTCCCGCGCTCTGGATCACGTGGAGTGGTCACACCGGAAACGCGCTCCCATGCCGCTTTCACAGCCGGACGTGCCCGATCCCACGGCAATGCCGTATTCGGATCGTGCTTCTGATAATCCAGTGCGAGATCATCTTCCACATCGGCGTAATCTTTGCCGGGGTACTTCGTGAATCCTTCATATCCAGTCCGGTAAGCAGGCGCGTAACGTTCAAACGAATCGTCTGCCGTCGCATACGGCTGCGACGCGTGATTCTCGCGCCAGTACTTTTCCTCTTGCGTGGGATTCACCGCTTCGGCCACGCCTCTCCCGCCGTACGCGCCCGCGACACCGCCAATCACCGCGCCAACGACGGCGCCGACCGGTCCGCCGACGGCGCCACCGATTGCGGCGCCAGCAACACCGCCACCCGCTGTTCCCGCACCGGTTCCGATCGGGTGCGACCCGGGCTCGCCGGTGATCGGGTCGGGGTTCTTATCAGGATCAGTTGTCTTGTTTTCGTCCATGGTTGTTCCAGTTGATTGTGCTCATACGTTCGCGAGCCGGCACGAGATCGGATGTGAAGAAGAATGGCGTGGAAGAAACGCAAACCCGCGATGACTTTCGAATCCTCTATATGATCAATCCGAATGGCGACGATTTTATCGATAAGGATCCTCTAGGCGCATCGACAGAGGGGATGGAAGGACCGGCTTTACCCGCGGCGGAGGGCCGGTTCCGGGAAACTTCTCAGAGTATGGCGAGTGCTGCCGGGGAAGCGTGGGAACAGACAAAACAAAAGGCGGGCACGGCGCGCGAGCGAACAGAATTTTTTCTGCGCGAAAATCCAGTCCCCACGATCCTGGGGGCGCTCGGCATCGGGCTCGCGATCGGCCTCGCGATCCGCTACGCTTCGTCTCGGTCCGAAAGGGAGGTTGAAGTGAAGACGCCGCTCGGCAACGTCAATTGGAGCGTTCTCACGCTTCCGTTTCTGTGGCCGTTTTTCAGGTCCGTCCGGGACCGTGTCGAAGACTCAGCCGATGTGGTGAAGGGTGGAGTCAAAGATGGAGTCAAGCGGTTGCGAAAAGTGGACGTCGATAGCTACGTGAAACCAATCCGGAAACGCTGGAAGGCGTGGACCGACTGAGCCGGCCGCGTTTAGCGTGTCTGTTGCCTGCCAGTTGTTTTGGCTGTTCGCGCTCGATTGCATGGCCCAATTTTGTTTCCGGGGCGCAGGCGAGAGTTCACGGCGGAAGAACGCAGGCGAACTGCTTCGGGCCGAATTGATACGAGTGGCGAGCAGCGACGCTCGGTTGAGGCTCGACGGAGTCTCGCCTTTCCGCGGGCGAGACGAAAGGCGGTTTGCGCGCGGATCTGACGAGCAGCGGGAAGCTGCCGCGAATTAATCGCCCGATTCGGCGGCAGCGTGATTCAACGCATGCAGCGCTCCGTCCGACGCAGTCCGCCAGGTGAAGTGCTGGCTAATCGTGCGGGTTACGAACCGCTTGGCGCGGGCGACGGCCTCCTCGAGACCGTTACCGCGGGCGAGCCCTGCGGTGATCGCCGCAGAATACGTACAGCCGGTGCCGTGAGTCGTAATACCTTGCTGGAACGGTTCGGAAAATTCGACGACGCGATCGCCAACAAAGAGCAGGTCGGTGGCGGTCTTAGCGGCAAGATGTCCACCTTTCAGTAAGACAGGAGCCCCGTATCTCCGCTGCAGCTGTGCCCCGGCCTGCCGCATCTGTTCTAAGTCGCTGATGCGCTCACCGAGGAGCGCCGCCGCTTCGTCCAGGTTCGGCGTCAGGAGCGTGGCCATGGGAAAGAGATCGCGTTCGTAAATTGCGATTGCATTCCTTTGCAACAAAAGATCGCCACTCGCTGCGACCATCACCGGATCGATTACGAGCGGCAAAGCGCGCCCGGATTTCTCGTTCTGGATGCGGATGGCCTTAACGACGCTCGACACGATTTCGGCGGAATGAAGCAGACCGGTTTTTAGCGCGCGGATGGGAAAAGCGGCAAAGAGCACCGCGATCTGCTCACGCACTGCCGTCGGCGAGAGAGCCTCGATTCGTGCAACTTTTCCCGGCGTCTCCGCGACCACGCAGCTGATGGCGTTTACGCCGTAGACACCAAATGCGCTGAAGGTCTTCAGATCCGCCTGCACGCCGGCGCCCGCGCTGCTGTCCGACCCAGCTATCGTGAGCGCTACTGGAACTTCGCCGGTCGTCGCCATGTTTAGGCGAATCGTGCTGCTGAAAGCAGCGCCTGGTTACGCGCCGTCCGGACCGATCGCCTCGACCGGGCAACCTTCCATCGCTTCCTTGCAGAGCACTTCCTCTTCGGGAGTCTGCGGCTGCTTGTAAACATAAGAGTGGCCGCCGTCATCATTGCGCTGGAAGTTTGCCGGGGCCGTTTCGCGGCAGAGATCGCAATCGATGCATTGGTCGTCGACGTAGAATTGTCCCTCTACGTTTTCCGGATATTTATTCGCAATGTCGGCCATGTTTCGTCCCGTGAAATGTCGTGGAAGTTCACGGTAAAATTGTTTTCACGCAACGAATATTTGGAGTTGCCACCCCTACGCGCAACCGGCGGAATAGCGATCGCCGAAGAACTTGTGTGACGCCCCGGGAGACATTCTGAAAGTCGAAGCTGCCAAGACCCTGCGAGCATTTCTGATCGAGCTGCCGGTCTATGCGGTACTCGTGGTGATTTATTTATTCGCCGTCATGCACTTTCTGTCGGATTGGCTGCAGCATCTCGTCACGGCGAACATAAAACTCTACGCGCTTGCGGCAATTGCGCTGATCATCGGTCAGGCCGTGGTGCTGGAAACGATCACCACCGGACTCTTGCGCCTGCTGCGCGGTCGATCCGAGTAGACGCATGCATTTCCCGATCTCCGGGGCTGACATCAGCCCCACCTACCTCGTCGTCATGGGATTCCTGATCGGGATCATGGGCGGCTTTTTCGGGGTCGGAGGAAGCTTCATCGCGGGCCCGGCGCTCCGAGCAGTCGGCCTGGATTGGAACGTCGCGGTCGGGACCGACCTCGCACACATTGTGGGCAAGTCTGTCGTCGCCGCAAAACGCCACCGCGCGCTCGGCAATGTCGATCTCCGGCTTGGTCTGATCATGGCGCTCGGAACGATCGCCGGAGCGGAATGCGGCGCGCAATTAATCGAACTCCTGAAGCGCGCCGGCAACGTCAACTCAGTCGTCAGCTACGTTTCGATCGTGATTTATGTGAGCATTTCATCGTTTATGATTTGGGAGAGTTGGAAAACACTCCGCCTGCAGAAGACGCGGAGGGCCGCAGGCAAAACTTCGAAAACTGGCGCGAAACACGACGAATCGTCCTTCGTTCACGTGACCGATGCGATTCAGCGTTTTCAACTCAAGCCGATGATCGCGCTGCCAGCTTCGGGCGTGAAGGGAATCTCGCTCTGGATCATTCTCCTCGTGTCGTTCATCGGTGGCCTGTTCAGCGGCTTTCTCGGCGGTGGCGCCGGATACATCCGAATGCCAATGCTCGTCTACGTGCTTGGAATTCCGACGCACCTGGCCGTAGGGACCGATTTGTTTGAAATTATCATCTCCGCCAGTTACGGGACTTTCAGTCACGCGATCAAAGGCAATGTCGACATCATGATTGCACTCGTCATGAACACGGGGGCGGCGATTGGAGCGCAGATCGGTGCAATTTCCACCCAATATTTTGCGGGCCCGAAAATCCGCCTCGCCTTTGTCCCGCTCCCGCTGATCGGCGCGGCGATCGTCATCTACACCCTGGTTACCGGTCACAAAATCTAGCCATGCACATTCTCATCTGTAGCGATGGAACCGATCCTGACGACAATCCAAACCGGCTCGGTGGCGCGGTCGCGAGCGCCTGTCGCGCCGCTACCACGATTCTTGGGATTGTGGAGACACCAGAGGGCGAGCAATCCCTTCGGGCCGCACTCGATCTGGAAGCTGAGGCGCTCCGCAGCCGTGGACTTTCGCCGGAAGTTGTCATCCGTGCTGGCGATCCGATCATGCAGATTCTGCTCCAGACATCTGCCGTCGCTTACGATCTCGTCGTGATCGGCGCGCGCCGAAAACACGCCAGCGGGCTCTACTGGCGATCGGAAAGAACCTACGAAGTCCTCAAGTTAATCCCGCCGCCTGTGCTCGTTGCGGCCAGTCCCCGCGAACCGCTCAAAAAACTCCTCGTTTGCACTGGCGGAAAGCAGTATATCGACGAGGCGGTGCGGTTAACGGGAACTCTGGCCGCGTGCATGAACTCCTCGGTTACCTTGCTGCACGTCGCCGCGGAGCCGCCTGCAATTTATGCCGACCTCGTCAGGCTCGAAGAAGATGTCGACGCACTGCTCGCCTCCGGATCGGAGCTCGGGCGGAATCTGCGTAGCCAAAAGGAGATGCTCGAAAAGCTCGGCATCCCGGTCGAAGTCCGGGTGCGACACGGCCTCGTTGTCGATCAGGTTTTCGAAGAGGTCCGCGCCTCAAACATCGATTTGATCGTGAGCGGCTCTTCGCACGCCCACGGGCCGTTGCGTCACTACATAATGGGCGATGTCACCCGCAGCATTTTGAACCGCGCGACTTGCCCGGTGCTGGTGGCACGCGCCGGAAAGGGAACATCCGCGCCGCCGGCAGGATTCTGGAATCGATTAAAGCAAGTCTTTGTTACCTCCGCACCTGACAATCGGGAAACCACCCCCGCTTAAAGCTGTTTAAAAATACCGCCACTGAGGAAGCCTTATAAGGGCAGGCGCTCCCGCCTGCCAGGGCAAGCGGTGACAAACGGGAGCGCTTGCCCCCGCAGATCATTCGAACGCAGCTTTCTTTGGGACTCTAAGCCTGCGTGACGGTTACTGGCTGCGCTCCGGCGCCATCAGAGTCTCGATCGCAGCGCTCCCCGCGCGCATCAACACTTCGCCGATCAGCACCGCATTCACCCCGCAGTTCTTCACCCGGTCGAGGTCACTGCGGGTGCGAATTCCACTCTCGCTCACGAGCGTCACGTCTGCGGGGACCTCCTCGCTCAGCCGCTCTGTGACTCCGAGATCAACCTCGAAAGTCGCCAGATCACGATTGTTGATTCCGATGATGGACGCCTCTGTCTCAAGCGCGATCTCCAATTCGTCGAGCGTGTGCACTTCCACCAGCACATCGAGCTGGAACGTCTCCGCTGCATCGAGCAAACGTGTCAATTGATCTACGCTCAGCGCCGCCACAATCAAGAGAATCGCATCCGCGCCGGCCGCAGCCGATTCCGCGACCTGCACTTCATCAATGATGAAATCTTTACGCAGGAGCGGCACGTTGACCGCGCGACGCACCGCCGGGAGGTATTCAAGCTTGCCCTGAAAAAATTGGTGGTCAGTCAGAATCGAAATCGCTTCGGCCCCGGCACGCGCGTAGTTCTTCGCGATCATGATCGGGTCAAATGATTCCACGATCACGCCAGCGGAAGGTGACGCTCTTTTGATTTCGGCAATTAATGCGATCCTTTCCGCCTCGCGGCGCAGTGCTGAACCGAAGCCGCGGAAATCATTCCGCAGCAGGGCCTGTTTGCGCAGTGCTTCCTTATTCAGCCGCAAACGCTCGATCTCCTCCCGCTTCGCGCGCAGAATCTGATCGAGGCGATTCATTAGAATTCTCCTCTAGCAGAAGCCTCGCAGCGCGCCATCGAATCTGTGCCATCAGCAGCCCGCCGCGCCGCGTATGTTGCCATATGGTTCAACCGCAAAGTGCGCCCGTGTCACGCCGCGTGCGCCGCGGATGGCTCGCTCACCTTTGGCGCGAGTGGACGGTCGAAAGCGTGCGCCCCATTCTGCCCGCGTTTGCGAAGCCGGACCCTGCCAGTTGGAGCAATGAAGCGCTCACCGCGGCGTGGCTCGGTCATGCCACGGTTCTAATCAACTTCTACGGGATAACGATCCTCACCGATCCGGTTCTGTTCCCGCGTATCGGAATCCGTCTCCCCGGTTTCACCATTGGGCCTAAACGGCTGACAGCGCCCGCACTCCGCGCTCGCGATTTGCCCTCCATCGATTTGATTCTGCTCTCGCACGCGCACTTCGATCACTTCGACATCCGTACGCTGAAGCAATTCCCGGCGTCGACCGCTATTGTGACCGCCCGCTCCACGCGTGACCTGCTCCGCTTCACCCGATTCCGCGAGGTTACTGAATTGGACTGGAATCAGACGACGCAACTACGCACGAGCGCCGGTTGGCTGAAAGTCCGGGCCTTTCGCGTCAAACACTGGGGCGCCCGAATGCGGAATGACCATTATCGAGGGTACAACGGCTACGTCCTCGAGCGGAATGGCCGGCGCGTGATTTTCGGGGGCGACAGCGCCTGGACGCAAAGTTTCGCGTCTCCGCGCGACGACCGCCCGTACGAACTCGCGATCATAGCCATCGGCGCCTACGATCCATGGATCCGCACGCATGCCACCCCGGAAGAAGCAGTCGCGATGGCGCGAGCTGCCGGCGCTATGCACATCATGCCAGTCCATCATCAAACCTTCCGCCTCAGTTTCGAGCCGTTTCGTGAGCCTATTGAACGCTTCGAGGCGGCATTATCCACATCTCCACAGTCGTTCACGGTTCGTGAAATCGGTGAAACCTTTGTGGTGCCGGAGTGATTCGCTTTCCAAGGTTCCGTCTTGCCGCACGAATGGCCAAATGCCATGTTTGCACCTCGTACCTGGAATCGCCGACGTAGCTCAGTTGGTAGAGCAGCTGATTCGTAATTAGAAAATGGGTGATTAGCTGGCTTTAGCCATTGGTTGCAATCACCTCTAAATAAATAGTTTACGATAAATTTGTGCCGCAGAAACTTGACTCGAATTAGCTGCGTTTAGCTGTCTTTTTGATCTAGGGGGTACAAAATAGGGGGTACAATGTCGCGGCATTGTCACGGTTCTTTCTGCGCGCTTAATTCCACCGATGATCGCTGCTTCCTGAACCGCGTTGATTCGCATGCCAGCTCAGAATCTCGTCGTCTCCAGCTTCTCCATGAAGTCGTGGATGCGGTTGCCTGGCGTTCTTGCAGGGAAGAGTTCCTGCACTGGCACTCGCAGAACTTCGGCTAAGTAAAGCATCGTCTTGTCGTCGACGTACGAGAGACGTGCTTCGATTTTGGAAACTCCGCTGCGGCTCGTGTCGAATCCTGCGAGCTGAAGCTTTGTCGCGAGATCTGATTGCGACCAGCCGAGCGCGTAGCGGCGACGGCGC
>JBBSIA010000042.1:0-17551 GCA_038232335.1 Chthoniobacterales bacterium | reverse complement strand
TCATTCGGTGCGCGATCTCATCCACCGGATCGACGCCTACATTAAAGGCTACAATCAAAATGCTACGCCTTTCACCTGGAATTATCGTGACACGCGTAAGCGTTTTCGTGTCCCCCTTTCTTCCCTTTCAGCACACTAGACGTAGCGGAGGTGAGACCATGGCGAAAAGAGCGCGTCTGGATTTGGTCCTGGTGGAGCAGGGGCACTTCCCGAGCCGGGAACAGGCGCAACGCGCATTAATGGCGGGAGAAATCCGCATCGGCGACCGCGTTTTCGACAAAGCCTCGCAGCTCGTGGCGCGCGATGCAGAGATCACGGTGACCGCTCCGGCACAGTTCGTTGGCCGCGGCGGCGTGAAGCTCGCCGGAGCGCTGGACCAACTCGGAATCGACGTCGCCGGCAAGGTGGCGCTCGACATCGGCGCCTCGACCGGCGGGTTTACTGATTGTCTCCTGCAACGCGGGGTGGCAAAAGTTTACGCCATCGATGTCGGTCATGGCCAGATCGCGTGGAAAATCCGAAATGATCCGCGCGTCGTGGTGCGCGAGAAATTAAATGCGCGATTTCTGTCGCGCGTCGATGTGCCTGACCGTGTGGAGATCTGCGTCATCGATGTCTCATTCATCTCGTTGACTTTGGTCTTGCCGAACGCCTTCGAGTTGTCCACTCCAGACGGGGTGATCCTGGCGCTGATCAAACCGCAATTTGAGCTCCAGCCCGACGACGTCGGCCGTGGCGGAATCGTTTCGGACCCGATCTTGCACGAGAAAGCGCAGGCGAAAATCCGCAACTTCGTGATCGCAGCCGGTCACCGCGTCGAGCAGATTGTGCCGTCCGTGATTACCGGTGCTGATGGCAACCAGGAATTCTTTTTATGCGCGCGAAAACGATTGGCCTGATCGCGCATACCGGGAAACCTGGAGTTGCGGAGCTCACGCGTGCTATTGCCGCTGAGTTCGAGCGTTATTCCGTCTCCGTCTTGGTGGAAGCGAAAACCGCGTCGCTCGCTGGTCTGGAGTCGCGAGGCGACGTCCCAGTTCTGGCTCGGGAAGCGAATTTGCTGGTCGTGCTCGGCGGGGACGGCACCATCTTGAACGTCGTCGGCCAACTTGGCGAACTGATCAAGCCGGTTTTCGGTATCAACGTTGGCTCGTTAGGCTTTCTCACCTGTGCAAACTCGGCCGCTTTTCGCGAAGCCGTGCAATGCATCGTCCGTGGCGAAATGGAATTCAGCGACCGGGCACTGCTGGAAGTGACGGTGAATGATGGGCCGCGAACCCTTCAGTCCATGACCGGTTTGAACGACGTCGTCTTCAGTCGGGGTGAGATTTCTCGTTTGGTCCGCCTGAAAACCTCTGTCAACGGCGAGGCCCTCACCGAGTTCAACGCTGATGGGCTGATCATCGCAACCCCGACGGGATCGACGGCTTACTCGCTCTCCGCCGGCGGCCCGATCCTCTCTCCGGAGTCGGGCGCGCTTGTGGTCACGCCGATCTGCCCGCACGTGCTGACGAACCGTTCCATCATTGTTGGCGAAAAAGCAGTCATCGAGATCGAAATCACCGAGCGTCAATATCCGGTCTTCCTGACGGTCGATGGCCGCGATCCAGTGCGGCTCGAATCAGGCGCGAAAGTGTTGGTGCGCAAATCCGAGCGCGTCCTGCCGCTGGCGGCGCTGCCGGGCGTTTCCTTCTTTGGTGTCGTTAGGCAGAAACTGAAGTGGAGCGGCAGCAACGTCTGACGCACCGCCCCGGATCTTTTCGTTCGAAGATTATGAATGAGGAAAAGCGTGCCCCCGCCGCCGCCGCCACTGTGGCGCGAATGCCCTCGGCGCCCGCTACTTTGCCGCGCAAACCGAATCTGATCGTATTCCTGCCGGATCAGCAAAGGGCCGATACGATCGCATGTTACGGCAATGGCAAAGTCCACTCGCCGAATCTCGGCAAACTGGCTTCCGAATCGGTCGTGTTCCGGCGCGCCTACGTGACGCAGCCGGTTTGTTCTCCTTCACGTTCTTCGATCATGTCCGGCACCTGGCCGCATGTGAACGGGGTCACCAGGAATAGCGTGGAGTTGAATCCTAAATTTGGCGTCCTGCCGCAGCTGTTAAACGATGGCGATTATCGGACCGGCTACTTTGGGAAATGGCATCTCGGGGAGGAGACGACTCGCCAAAGGGGATTCCAGGAGTGGATCTCAACCGAAGGAATCAGCGATTACAGTCAGTTTCTGATCGAAAATGGAGTTGTCCCAGACAAACCGGATGGCTCCTTCTCGACCTTGGCGATTAGCAACCTGTCGCTGGAACTGTCGAAGCCTCGCTTTCTGGAAAGGCATGCGTGCGAGTTCCTGGAAAGGCACCGCAGTGAGCCTTTCATACTCTTCGTTGCCTATGCTGAACCACACTCGCCGTATAACGGTCCCTTGAATAGCGAGCATTCTTCTGGTGAGGTGGACCTCGACCGGACCGCGACCGCCCCTCCCAGTGGCCACATCCCGCTTCGCTATCGCCTGATGCGAGAGTGGCAGCAGGCGGAAGCCGCGATGGACCGAACGCGCCGCCCTGATCTGTTCTTCTTCGGCATTACGCCCGATGAATATCGCGGTATCAAACAGCGCTACCTCGGACTCGTGACGATGGTTGATCTGAGCATCGGTGCGATTCTTCAGTGCGTCGAGCGTTTAGGATTACGCGAACACACCGCGGTCGTACACACCAGCGATCACGGGGACATGATGGGAGCTCACCATCTGTTCGCGAAAGAAGTCATGTTCGAAGAAGCCGTGCGGGTGCCGTATTTGATCCGGTTACCGGGCCAGCAACGAAGCAGCTCGGTCGAGCAGGCGGTGAGTCACATTGATTTTCTCCCGACGTTGCTTGATTTGCTCGGGCAGCCTCCTTCAAATCAGTGTGTTGGTCAGAGCCGGTTGCCTTTGATTCACGGAGACCAATTTCCGCCCGAAAATGTTTTTATCGAATGGTCTCCGAACAGGGCAAAGATAAAGAAAGGAACTTCGTTAGGTTCACGGCGCGCGATGAAGCAGGCGATGGAAGAGTCCACGCGAACCGTCATTTCTCCGGATGGCTGGAAACTCTCCCTTCGCGACAAGGACATGAACGAGCTCTACAACTTGAGTGATGATCCTCTGGAGATGCATAACCTATTTTCAGATTCGCAACACGCTGATGTCATCGCGCGCTTGACCGACGAAATCCGGAAATGGCAGGAAGCGACCGGCGACAAGTTGAAGCTCTGATTGTTAGCGCCCGTCATGCGATGTCCCAGTGTGCGCGCACCTGACTAAACGTCACAACTTTCCCATCGTCACGCGTTCGCGAATCGGATGTTGAAGCTGCTTCGGCAATTGAATTGGCGTCTTCCGAATACTCTCGTAGCAATTGCGTGTCAGACGCCCACGCCTCGTACTCTCACCGAAGACGGCGAGGTTTTGCTTGGTCACATACAAGCGATGATCCGCGAGCTTCAGGATCTCGAATTGCTGCTCGCACATCAGCTTTGCGCTCGGAATGTGCGCGGACATTTCCTCGAAAAAATGACGCAGCACTTTGACGCGGAGGAACTGATGAATCCAAATCTGAAACCAGCCGTTGCGCTCCAGTAGAATGTCGCCTTGCGGAGTCACCCGCTCACCGGGATAAAGCGCAAGATCAGGCCGGTCGAGAGTAACCCGGCAGCGGCAGAACATGAGTCCGCTGATATCCGGCGTTACCTCCACATAGGACATCAGCTCTTTCACTTTTTCGAGCACGAGCTGCGTCGGATACTTGTCATCTGCGCACCAGTAGATCCACTCCTCGTCGTCCAATTTATCAAGGAGCCGCAGGACCGTCCGCGGAATGTCGTCCGGTGAGTCTTCCGGAGACTCGATATATCTGGTCTTGGGCGAATCGGCGCCGCGGAGAGTTTGAAATGGAATCATCCAAATGAAGGGATGGTCAGGCCAGAGCCGATCATACGCATGGATCATATGCTGCGTAATCACCCGGTAGCGGTCGCAGGTCAGGACAATCGCGTTCACGTCACGGGACCGACGAGCCGATGGTTGCGACGCTTCCTCGCCAACACTCCTGTCGCCTGGTCAGCGGCCGAATGCATAACCAAATCGTTCCACATCCACCTTGAACTTTCTCCCGATGATCTCCCTCGTCCTTTCGTCGTAATATTCCGTGTAATGCCGCGCGCGCGCGTTAGGCCGGCTGTGCGGTAACCTCTCGGCGATACCCAGTTTTTCGGCTACGAAGGCCCAATCTTCCTCGAGGTGCTCGAATCTCCCGATGAAATCGGCGAGCACCTTTCCGTTCGGGTCGACGAACCAGTCGAGCTGATAACGATGAGGGGAAGAATGCACGCAGGTGCTGCTGCTGTATTCGATCCAATCGACAAACTCTCCGAACGTCATCTTTTCCTTTAACTGCAAGGCTTCCGCCCGCTCGTAGAGGGAGACAACACGATCCCAGGGATTTCGCACAAATCCAAATTTGAAATAACTCTGGAACTGGCGCGCGCCGATCTCGTTCCTGCGCGCTTTCGAGCGCATCAGGTATAGGGACTCCAGCACGCGATTTCTCCTTCCGCCGAGCTGCGTCCAATAGTTTTCCATTAACTTTTTATTTTCCCACAGATTCAGGTGCGGCCTGATTGCCTTTCCGAGAATCGCCCTCACGCTCGTCGAACCGGTTTTCGGCACCTCTACGAAAATGCATTTGTACTTATGCGAAATCACGCGCTTTCGTTGCTCGTCAAAACTCGGTCGGAAAGAGGCGGACTCTTTGCCTGCCGCGGAGTCATGCAAAAGTGTATCCGTGCAATGCGATTTCTCTCGCGAAGGCTTCTTCGACGATCTTTCTCTGGGCATCATTGAAGACCGCCTGATAAGGCGTGCGGTCGGCCCGGTATTCAGATTTCGCCCTTAAGCCGAGGCTGCCATCGAAACGCACGTTGATCTGCGAGAACACCTCCGCCAGATCGGCCATCAAATTTTCGTAACGCAGGACGCGGTCGACAATAATCCGCCGGCCTCGGCGATCGGTGTAACGAAAGTAATTGATGGGGAAACGGCCTTTGGCGAGATATTCGTCCAGCGTCAGCAATCCGCCCGCGCGGGTGGCGGCCATATGAAAATGCGACAACACTTTGTCCCAGGGATTTCTCTCGACGCAGAATTTGAAATAGCTCCGCCAGACGGTTGCGGACACGCGCTTCTTCACGAGGACAGCAGCCATGTGATTAAAAAAGGCGTCTTCTTGCTTGCGTGCACTCCGCAGGATGGGAAACAGCCCGGTTGTTCGCCGGCGCAGAGCAGGAAGGGAACTCACAACTGCTTCATAGTTCCGGGGACAGTGTAGCTCGATCGGAGGCGTGATCGGCGTCACAATATCGTCCGGCCCGCACTGCTGTGACAGAAAAACTTCGATGCTGGTGCCCGCCGTTTTTGCGGTCTTGATGAAGATGAATTTATGTTCGTGTGAAACGATCATCAACTCCCGCTCCGTGCGGCCGGTATGCAGGGGCCATTTCTTCTGCGATTCTTAAGTGTCACCCAGATAGCTCCAATTCAAAGAAAGCCTCAACAGAGCTTCGCCCTACCGAACCAAAGACGACACCGGCGTGTGGCGCAAGCTTCCAACTTGCGATGCTCAAATCGGAGGCAAGTTGGGAAACTTGCTCCACTGGTTCTTGCGTGAATGCCGGATCCGCCGATCAAGTCTAGGCCCGTGATCAATTATTCGCAGGCAGGCTAAGCAGGACCGAATTCAATGATCTCCCTGCAAAAACGTTTTCTCTTCGTCCACGTTCCCAAGACGGCTGGTAACTCGATCCAGACGATCCTGCGGCACTACTCGGAGGACGAAATTGTGACCCGCCCCGAACAGGACGGCGTTGAGCGGTTCGGCGTTCGCAACCCAGATTACAAAATCAGGAAGCACTCGACATTGGCCGAATACCGGGCCGCGTTGGGAAAAGAACGGTTTGCCAGTCTTTACAAGTTTTCATGCGTGCGGAATCCATGGGATCGCATGATCTCGTACTATTTCTCTCCCCACCGGCAGCCCTCAGAGTGGAACCCGAAGGCTTTCGAGCAAATGGTGTTAACGACGTCATCCATCGCAGACCATCTGCGGCTGGATAAAGGTGAAAGTGATCCGTTCGACAATGTGAATCGCGTCCTGCGATTCGAAAGCCTGGCGACGGATTTCAACTCTCTTTGCGAGCAAATAGGCATCACCCCGGCACAATTGCCCGAATATAATCGATCGAATCGGGAGCACTATTCCAAATACTACGACAGGTATCTCCGCGAATTAGTCAGGGAGCGCTTCGCCCCGGAAATCGAGCGCTTTGATTATACCTACAAATAAGGCGGCCATTCAGGGCTGAATCAGGCGAAGCCCCCAGTCCACTGATCGCAAGCATGTGCCACAAACCGTTTGACATCCGGGCGCTTCGATTCGAAAATGCCGATTCCTTTTTGTCCACGATGCTCCCTTCTGAATCCGTCTCGACCACCCCTCCGGCTGACGCCGCGCAGACGATCCTTCAGTTCCCCAGGGAAAACACCCGCGCTGTTCGTCCATTGCGAATTATGACCACTCAACTCCTGCAGGAAGCAGCTCTAGTGATCCCGAATCAGCAACTGCTGATCAACGTCGTTTCGAAGCGCGTGCGCCAACTCGCCCTCGGTCATCGGCCGCTCATCGCAGGCGGCCCCCATTCGTCCCTCACCGATGTGGCCTTGCAGGAGATCATTCAGGGCAAGCTGACTTTCGAAGAGCTGAAGGATTCTACCGCCGCCGCCTAGTTCGAGCCGCCGCGGAGAGCGCGAGTATGGCGGCCGAGACGATTCTCAATCGCAAGGCGCTCCGCGATTTTCACATCCTGGAGCGTTACGAAGCGGGCCTCGAGTTGAAAGGTAGCGAGGTCAAATCGATCCGCGCCGGCAAAGCCAACATCAGCGACGCCTTCGCACGTGTCGAGAAAGGCGAGGCGTTTATGTGCAACGCCGACATTCAGCCTTATGCGCAGGCGAGTCACGAGATTCCATCGCCGAAACGAGTGCGCCGATTGTTGCTCCACAAGCAGGAGATTGAAAAGTTATATGCCGCGACCGCGATCGCCGGACGGACTCTTGTCATCCTTAAGCTCTATTGGAAAAGCGGACGCTTGAAGACTGAGATCGGTATTGCGCAGGGTAAAGTGGCGCACGACAAACGCGCTGATCTAAAGAAGCGCGCGACGGACCGTGAGACCGAGCGCGAGGTCGCGCGGTTCAATCGCCGCCACCGGTAACTCCAGGTTGTCTCGACGTAAATCGAGAGACGCTCGGGTTCGTGGGAATGGAGGAAAATTGATGGCGTCGCAATGCCTGCCACAATCAATCCAGCGCAGTTGCACAATCGACGGCATTCGAGACTTTAGCTCCATTGATGTCTCGCGCACGTTCGCCGCTCTTCGTTCTCTTTCTCACCGTCTTCATCGACATGGTGGGTTTCGGCATCATTATCCCGGTGCTGCCGCTTTACGCGGAGAATTTCCACGCAACTCCGGTCGCGATCGGCTGGCTCACGGGAATCTATTCCGGCATGCAGATCGTCTTCACGCCGATTCTCGGGAAGCTCTCCGATCAATTTGGTCGGCGCCCGGTTTTGATGGTGAGTCTGGCGGGGACCGCGGCCGGCTTTGTCCTCATGGGGATGGCGCACTCGCTCATACTGCTGTTCGCGGGACGCATCGTCGCCGGCATTACGGGCGGTAATATTTCCATTCCGCAAGCGTACATCGCCGATGTCACCGCTCCCGAAAAACGCTCCCACGCGATGGGATTGATTGGCGCCGCGTTCGGCCTCGGGTTCACATTCGGACCGATGATTGGCGGCCTCATGAGCCGAATTTCCTATAGCGCCCCTTTCTATTTTGCCGCCGGTCTTGCCACCGCGAATGTGGTGCTGCTCTATTGCATTCTACCCGAGAGTTTATCGAAAGAACATCGCGCCAGTCCGCACCAAAATGCGAGCCTCGTGGAAGTTTCCGTCATGGCCGTGGCTGGATGTTCGCCCTCGTGGTGGCCACTTATTTTTTCCTGATTGCAGGCTTCGCCATTATGACCACGCTCTTCGCACTCTTTACCGAGAAACGGTTCGGATACGACGCGCATGCGAACGGCTATCTCTTTGGTTTTCTCGGCATTTTGACTGTCGTCGTCCAAGGCGGAATGATTGGCCGGCTTGTGAAAATGTTCGGCGAAGCCGCTCTCGCCCGTGTCGGACTGATCGTGACCGCAGGGGCGCTTTTCCTCCTCCCGCTGAGTGCGAATCTCACCTGGCTGTTGGTCGCCTGTGCGGGACTTTCTCTGGGTAGCGGACTTGCGAGCCCGCCGCTCAATGGTCTCGCTTCCCAGATGATCGACCGCAGCTGGCAAGGACGTGCCCTCGGCGTCATGCAGGCCGCCGGCAGCACCGCTCGATTGCTCGGCCCGCTTCTCGGCGGCTGGTTGCTCATGCTGGATTTGCAACGGCCTGCCGGCGAATACGGGCGAACACCATTCTTTGCGGGCGCCGCACTCTGTCTGATCGCAGCTGGCCTCGCATTCTGTGTCAGGAAACCCGCGGACGATCGGATGCCTGATTCCGTGGTCGCTGCGTCCGGCGTTTAATCCGTGAAGAGACGTTCTGTATTTCTCACACTTGGCGCGGTCGCCGCGGGGACATGGGCTTTGTCGCGGTCAATGCGGCCGAATTATTCCTTCGCAGGAAGAGTTGTCCTCATCACCGGAGGATCACGGGGACTTGGTCTGGTGATGGCGCGGCGGATTTGCGCCGAAGGCGGAACGGTTGTGCTCCTCGCCCGCGACCCGGATGAACTCGGCCGCGCCCGCGAGGATCTCCGGGCCCTCGCAAACGATGTGGTGACGATCAGTTGTGATCTTGCGCAGCGCGGGCAGATCGAGAACGCAGTGCGCGAAATCGTGGACCGGTTCGGCGGGGTCGATGTCTTGATCAACAACGCTGGCATCATCGAAGTCGGTCCGCTCGAGCACATGACGCGTGCGGATTTCGAAAAGGCGATGGACCTGCACTTTTGGGCGGCCTACGAGCTAATCATGCAAACAGCGCCGCACATGCGCCGGCGGGGCGAAGGACGCATTGTCAATATTGCTTCGATCGGCGGTGAAATTGCAGTGCCGCATCTGGCTGCCTACTGCGCGAGTAAATTCGCGCTCGTCGGATTATCGAATTCCGTTCGCAGCGAGCTTGCGCGCGACCGCATCTACGTCACGACCGTAACGCCCGGCCTGATGCGCACCGGCTCGCACGTGAACGCGAGCTTCAAAGGCGATCACGCCGCCGAATATGCGTGGTTCTCTGCTTCCGCTTCGGTTGCGTTCGCCTCAATCGGAGCGGAACGCGCGGCCAAGAAAATTCTTCTGGCCTGCCGGCGCGGTCAACCTGCCCTGACGATGCCGCTCGCAGCGCGCGCCCTGATTGTGGGAAATTCGCTTTTCCCAAATACGGCGGCTCGCGCGATGAGATTAGTTAACGCCCTCTTGCCAGGCGCGATTGACTCCTCCGGCGACGAGTTGCGTTCGGGCCGACAAAGTCGCGCACACTCGAAAGCACAGGTTGGCTGACCCATCTGGCTGACCGGGCAATCGCACGAAACAATGAATGATGAGCGGAAATTCGTCGCTTCGTCGGCGCATTTACGAAACCGTTAAATTGAAGATTGCGCCCATGCGCTCCGTGATTTGGCTCGGATTCTTCAGATCAACCGTCGGCAATGCGCGTCGGCGTGAGGATGGCGTCGCTCATCCCATGAAGCAATTTCTTGTCTGCGGTACAGACTGTGGCGAGCGCGCCTCGCAGCTGCACTTTGCCGGCTTCGACAAAGTAATACGGACAAAGCCGGACGCGGCCGTGCATCGTCATTAGCTCTTCCGTTCCGGGAGCCCAGTAAGGCTGATCGATCAGTCGTCCCTTGTGGAAACGCTGCATAATCGACGGAGTCGAACTAAAATTGCGCAGAGCATCGTCGATCTTTCGTTCCCATTCCGCGTGCGGCAAATCCTGTCCCAGTGCGACTCCGCGGCTGCCCCAGCCGAGCGGCGAGAATCCGCTCACTTTTAACAGCAGTTCGCGATCTCTCTGACTCAGCTTCCCAGCTTCGTGCCAATCGTGAATCTCCAGCCGTGGAATCACCGCATGCTGGGGGAGCGGAGTCGGATCCATCGGCCACGAGTAAGGGATGACCTCCTGCAGTTTGAGAAAATATTTTTCGCCTAACGCCCGGCGCCAGAATTCTCGCAGCGGAGGCATCCAGAAAAGCGCGAACCACATTTTTTCCTCGAGGTAAGGTTTGAACGGGGGAGTCACCCGATTACCGGCGCCGACAGCCTCCATCAAAGCCGCCGCGTACGGCAGATTAGGCAAGTCAAAGAGCTCGAAAAAGCGGTAAACATCGACGCCCGCGCGCGGCTCGTAGCTTTCGGCAGAAACGACTCTCCATCGTGGGGAAGCAGAACGCGCATTGAGCTGCGCTGCCATCCATTCCATCTCCGGCCGGTAAGTGGACGATTCTTCGGAGACCGCGATATCGCCGCCATTTGGAAAGACGGATTTGAACCCTTCGATCATGCCTTCGCTTCCCCCAAGCACTTCCATGCCGACGGCGGTATAGGTCTGATTGAGCCACGCCGTGAGTCCGATTCCTCCCGGCACTGAATCAATTTCAGCGATCGTATATCCGGTTTCCGTGAGGACCAGATCCGGCCGGATTACCTGTGGGAGGTCGTCACGAAACTGTTTCCGGCGCGAGAACTCGACCAATTCCGGAGGCTTACCGGCGTCAAGGTAACCGGCGATCCAGGCCGGTTGTTTTCCCTTGATGCTGAGCTGGTAAAGCTGATTGCACGCGCGCTGGAAAATCAACAGCCGATGACCCAGCTGTTCCAGCTCGCGTGCGAATCGAGGCTCAATCGGGAACGGCTCCGGTGAGAGCAGCCAATCCTTCGCTGCAAACAGACTTTCCGCGGGGAAAGCGCTTCGCAGCGCTGCGAGTTTGTCGTCGCCAGCCGCCACTCTCATGATCCCGCCGCCATTCGTTTCAAAGCCAGTTTCACTAATTCTTCCGCGGACTCAACCGCGCCATTCTTCTCCTGCAATTCCCGCACGGTCTTGTGCGCATCCACCTGCTTGTAACCGAGCGCGATCAGCGCCAGGACCGCTTCATTCGCGTGCGACTGCTCAGGAGTGGGAGCGTGCGTCGCACTGGCCGCTTCCCACGCCGCCGCAACTCCGAGTTTGTCTTTTAATTCCAGCACAATTCGCTCTGCCGTTTTTTTTCCGAGACCGCTGATCTTCGCCAGCGAGGCGACGTCGCCATTTACGACTGCGTTTTTAAAATTGCCCACGCTCATGCCGCTCAAGACGGCGAGCGCAAGCTTCGGCCCGATGCCGGTTACGTGATTGACGAGCAAACGAAACAGATCACGCTCGGCGCTGCTCATGAATCCATAGAGCACATGCGCATCCTCCCGCACGTGCAGGTGAGCGAGAATGCGGATCGGCTGGCCCGGCGCCGGCAATCGATCGTAACTCGAAAGCGGAATCAGAACCTCGTAACCAATGCCGCGCACGTCGATCACCGCTTGCGTGGGAAGCGCCGCGTCGAGCTTGCCTTCGAGAAACGTGATCACTGGTTGGCAATCCGTATCAGAGGGTCGCGAAACTGCAACCGGGCGCGCAATTGTGGCGGCGGTCTATGACAATCACGATGGTTTCAGCACGAGCGTGAGGTCAACGCGTTTACCCTTCACGACATTCCAACCGCGCGCCGCATACGTTTTCCATTCCGCGGGAAGATCTGCGAAAATCGCTGATACGAGCGGTGTTGGCAGGATCACGCAGCGCGGCCCCGGTTGCTCCATGAACCGGCGCACGCGCTTTTCTTTTAGCGTCGTCAGCCAACCATGCGTTCGATTGCGAAAGTACCAGACGATGCTCGGCTCCGTGTAATCGACCGCTCCGATGGCGCTGTTCACCGGCAGATCAGCGCACGCCTGCTCAAACAACATCAATGAGGGCAAATACTGACGTGAGAACGGGAATGCGAGCAGCGCGATCGCGGCCAAAGCGCCACCAGTCGCCACCGCTGTTCGCGGAATCCATCGGCTCGGAGTTGCGTCGGCAACCAGATGCTTCGCCAGCAGCAGCGCCAGCAACGGAAATGCCGGCAGCGTGTAATGTGGCAGCTTCGTTTTTACGAGCGTGAAAATCACGAAGATAACCGCTGCTCCGACGAGCAGAAATTTATCCATCGGATCGCTCCCTTTCCGCAGCTGCTTTGCCAGCCACGGAAGTTTTATCGACCACGGAAAGAAGCTCACGAACAGCGTCAGGAAGTAGAATGGAAGGATGAGGAAATAAGCGGCGAGCGAGCTTCCGCCGTGCCCTTCCATCGTCGCGACGGAACGCGCAACGACGTGCCGTCCAATGCCGACGCGGAAGAATTCGCCGTGCGTCCGAAGGAGTGCCGGAACTCCCCAGAGCGCGATCAGCGCGCAGGTCAGGAGCAGGCCACGGACAAAAAGAAACCGGCGATTAAGGTGTGCACCGGGAAACAGGAACTTCATCGCCGCGAGCGTCAGCAACGGCGTCCATCCGATCGGCCCTTTCGCGAGAAATGCCAGAGCGAGCGCGCCGTAGAAGAAAAACCACCACGTCGCCCGGAACGTGTTGCTGCGTCGCCCGGCTGCGGATTCGCTCCACACCGGCGCCAGTAATTCGTAGGCCGCCCAGTGAGCCAGGGTCACAAACAGGACGAGCCACATATCGGCTACGGCCGCTTTCGCATGCATGAAGGTCTGCAGGCAGAGCGTGAACATGACCGCTGCCCACCAGCCCACACGCGGCGACGCGACCCGCGCCCCCCAGACCAGCAGCGCGACGGCAGTGGCAGCCGCGGCGATCGCGGACGGCAGGCGCGCTGCCAAATCGGTTTCGCCAAAAATACGATAGCTGGCGACTTGAAACCAATAGGTCAGCGGCGGCTTGTCGAACCGGAACTGATCATTAAAACGGGGAATGATGTAGTCGGATCGCTCCCGCATTTCGCGCGACGCTTCGGCGAAGCGCGGCTCATCGCGATCGATCAGGGGCAGGCTCCACGTGCCCGCGAGATGGAAGAGCAGAGACCCGAAAAAGATGAGCGTGAAATTGCGGATTGCAGGATGCAGACCGAAGATTCAAAGATAGCGCCCATCGGAACACAAACGGGAAATTCGCGCGCGCCTCTGAGTTGGTGGACCGCCGCAATCATCGTCGCAGTGATTCTGCTCTTAGCCGCGTTCTCCTGTGATAGCGCTGCGCAAACCTGGATCGCTCAGCATCAAAGCGCTCCGTGGAAGAAGTTCATGCGCGCCGTCAGTCACTACGGCGACTGGCCCGCGCACGTCGCCTTGGGCGCCGTGCTTGCCACGGGCGCCTATCTGCGAGGGAGCAAACAGTGGACGCGAATCTTCCTCGCGACGCTGATCGCCTGCGCCTTCGCCGGGGCAGCGGCGCGTGTCCTGAAAGTGGCGACCGGCCGGACCCGGCCGTCGGTCGCAACCGAAGCGGGCTGGAATAGCTTGCGTTTCAGTTCCAAAAGCAACGCGTTTCCCTCCGGACATACCGCGGCCTCGACCGCATTCTTTGGAACCCTGACATTGGCCGCGTGGCGTGTCGGTCTGCCTCTGATGGTGATTCCGCTGCTGATTGGATTTTCGCGCATGTACGTCGCGGCGCATTATCTGTCCGATGTAGTTGGCGCGGTCGTGCTCGGGATCGTGAGCGCGGTTTTGGTCTGGCAATTCATTCAAACTCGCTTGAGCGGGCGCGAACGACCGCGACACCCGCCGCACAACTGTAAGTGACGTTGACCTCTTCCCGCCTGGTGCCGGCGTCTGGTTTGGCGCACTCGTGTTGCTGCTCCTCTCGATCGGGGCAGCGTTGATTTTGTTTCTCGTAGCCTGGCTGCGGACGCGCGGCACGGATAGTTCACTTGTTAGGCAAGGTGCTTTCGGATTCGCCGTCGGGAGTTGCGCGACGGCTGCAGCAGCTGTTGTCACGATGTATGCCGTGAACGCGTCCGATTCCCTCGGCGCCTTCGCTCGATGGATCGATCGCCCGCTGATTGGCGTCGCCTGGCCCGCTATGGTCGTCGCGTTCTGGCCTGTGATCGGGTTTGCATTCAACCCGCCGCCGCAGCCTGTTCGAGAGAAGAATAAAATTGAACACCTTTTGAAACAATATCTTCAACGGTTATTGAAAAATTAAATTCAACACAGCGCAACCGATTGGGTTACAACGACTTACTGTGTCGAAATTCGGCCGATGGCTAGACGGCCCCGGCCAAGGTCCAATCTATTGTGGGGATCGCCAGCTTCACCGCTGACTCGGCGTCGAACCGACTGGCGGGCAGCCGTTCCGTTGCCTCCATCAGGCTGATTGAAGCCGGTAGTGGGCCGTAGCCGCAAGACAGAGGTGACGCGAGATTTAGTGAGATCGCTACGACGCCCACAATTTTGGGGCGACCGAAGTATACCTTGCCGATTCCCGCTTCACAAGCACGGCCGGTTCGGTACTGCCTCGCACGCGGCCATAGCAGCCTGTAGCGCCTCTGGCGAAAGCGTCCGTCCATGCGCGGCCAATGTTTGGGCATATTTCGCCGCGTCATCAAGTTTGACTCTCGGTTGCTCTGGCGCGGAAGAAGAAATCGGAGGCAACGCCGGTTCGGCCGCCGGAGGGTGGGTATCAGACGCTTTGAAGACAGTGAAACGTTCCGCCAGCGCATTTCGAAAAAAGCGATCGGTGTGGTCAGGGGCTTCGCATCAAAGCGCGGCGGGAAGGAACATTGCGAGAAAGAAGCCTCTGTGCCCGAGCCCCGAAGTCTCGAATGCACCACTCGGTTTCTGTTGTTGAATCCGCGCCGACTAGACGGACCGAATTGAGGCGAATTCGCGCCCGATTGCGCCTCGGTAACCGGTGGGATGATCGCGATGACCTCCACGAAGCGGCGGCCCTGTTCCACTACCCATCCCGCAACTCAACACGATCAAAAACTGGGTGACTCAGGAATTCTGAGGGTTTTCCGCCGCGCCGGTGTTTACCCAGTGAACAGGTTAGAACCGCACAACCGGGAAACGGCTTATGGAACCAGATAATTTGAATTCAAAATTAAACGCTTGGCGGCCGGATCTGCCGATTCCGTCTCGGTTTCAAGCGGAGGTCTGGCAGCGAATCGCGGCGCGAGAGGAAGCGCGGCGCGGCTCTGCGTGGAACCGTTTGCGCGAGGGACTGTTCACTCAGTTAGCCAGACCACAATACGCGACAGCGCTAATCGCAATAAGCGTGTCGGCCGCGCTCGGCGTTGCGCATCTGCAAGCCAAGGAAGCCAACGCGAAACACTGGAGACAGCTTGAAAGCCGATATGTGAACTCCATCACTCCCGCTCCTTCTGCCTAAGATGAGAAAAGGCGCTTTGGCTTTGATCTTCGCCGTTCTCGGTTCGGCGGTCGCCTACTGCATCTATTTCTACTGCGCCACGCAACCGGTGCAGGCGATGCTGACGCAGCCGAATGGCCAGATGGAATGGCTCCGGCGCGAGTTCAGGCTCAACGACGCCCAGTTCACGAAGGTGAAACATCTCCACGAAGCTTATCGCCCCGGCTGCGATCAAATGTGCCTTCGGATCGCAGAGGCAAATGGCGAAGCCAACGCACTAATTGCTAACAGCAACGCGATGACTCCTGAGATCGAGGCGGCGTTGCAAAAATGCTCCACGCTCCAGAATAAATGCCGGCAGGCCTTACTCGCACACGTGTATGCGGTGGGCGCTGAAATGAACCCCCCCGAAGCGCGCCGTTACATCGACATGATGACTGCGCGCATCGTTCAGCCGGGATTGCCGCCTGGAAGCGTCGTTTCTGAGGAGACGCGATAATTTCAGCCGTCCTCGGTCGCTTAGCGCAATTGCCGCCGTGAAATTCTTTCGCCTCATTACCTGCAGCCTGCTTTTCGCAAGAGCCGCGCACGCCGGGCAACCGGACATCAGCGTAATCGCGAACGAACAAGGCGCGTCGCGTCTCTCGCTGGCCCAAGTGCTCGCAACGGTCGCGGCCGAAAACCCTTCGATCAAAGCGGCGGAGGCCAAATGGCAAGCGATGAAGGCTCGCGTCCCGCAGGCTGCGGCGTGGGAAGATTTAAGGCTGCAAGCGCAGTCGCTCGCCGGCCGCTTCGTGAACATTTCGCCTAACGGATTCACCGACCAATCGATGACGCTCGAGCAGGAGCTGCCGCTCACTGGTAAGAACCGCAGTCGTGCTCGCGCTGCCACTGCCGACGCCGGCGAGGCGTTCGAAGACTTGCGCCGCACCCAGCTCGATGTGCTCGCGCGAGCGCGTTCTGCTTACTACCGCCTCGCGAATGAGTATGCGCAATTGGACGTGAACCGCCGCAATATCGGACTACTCAATCAGTTCGCGGAGCTGAGCCGCGCACGCTACGAAGTCGGAAGCACAAGGGAGACTGACGTGCTCACCGCCAAAACCGATGCCGCTCGCTTAGACGAGACGCAGATCGACATTTTGCGCCGCATCTCCGATGCACAAACCGAGCTGAACGTGGTCATGAACCGTCCGGCGCAGTCGCCTCTCGCTGCACCAAGTTCACTAACCTTCGAGCCGGCGCATTACTCGTTAGGCTCATTGCAGCAGGTCGCCCTGGAAGCGCGTCCAGAGGTGCAGCGGGCGCAGAATCGGATCGAAGCCGGGAAGTCGCGCGCCCAGCTCGCCGGCCGACAGCGGATTCCCGACCCAACTTTGAATGTGAAGGCCGAGCGCTACAACGACACTGGCTACGCGGTCAGCGAGCTACAAGTCGGAGTGTCGGTCGGTCTGCCCTTTCTGAACGCGAGGAAGTATTCGGCTGGAATTACGGAGGCAGATCAAAATCTCGAGGCTGCGCAACAGGAATTCGAAGCCGCCAAAAATCAGGCGCTAGGCCTGGTGCGCGATCAGATCAAGAAAGTCGAAACAGCCGCGCACCATTACGAACTGTATCGCGACAAGATTCTGCCGCTCGCGGACCAAACGCTCAAATCGCATCGAGCGACGTATGAAACGAGCAGTACCAATTTTCTCGAATTGATCACTGCCGAGCGCACTTTGCAGGACGTCGAATCTACGGCGCTCAATCATCTCGCCGATTATCAGATCGCACTGGCCGAGCTCGACGCGATCGTGGGAATCGGCGACGCGCCACGTCGGAAAAATTCAAGTGAAAGGCGCCCTTTGCGATGAAGGTATTCGTCCGTTCATCCGTCGGTTTTCTGGCGATTATCCTGTTGCTCGCGGTCCTACCCGCCTGCTCAAAACAGGGCGCGGCCAAGAACAGCAACATCGACTATTGGACGTGCACGATGCACCCCTCGGTGCACGCGAAAGATCCCGGTAAGTGTCCGATCTGCTCCATGACTCTGGTGCCGGTGATGAAACG
>JBBSIA010000041.1:0-22501 GCA_038232335.1 Chthoniobacterales bacterium | reverse complement strand
CTTCGCGCTCATCGCGTCCCAGCGGCGCTGCATTTCTTCCGGTGAAACTTTTTCTTTCTCCTGTGAAAGCGTCCATTCATGGCCGAAAGGATCGCGCAACGTCCCGGTACGGTGCCCGTAAAATTCATCTGTCAGCTCCCGGATTACCTCCGCACCCGCCTTGACCGCGCGAGCGAAATCTGCGTTCACGTCCTCGCTCATCAAGCCGAGTTTTACCGTCGTCCCGCCTAGCGTGCGCGGCGTTTTGTTATACGCTGGATATTCGTCCGCGAGCATGATGAGCGCGTCGCGGATCATGATTTCCGCATGGCCGATCTTCCCGCTTTCGGGCTCGATCAATCGATAACGTTCCGTCGCGCCGAAGGCCGCTTTGTAAAAATCGATCGCTTTGGCGGCCTCGTTGACAGCGATGGCGGGTGAGAGGGTCGGGTAGTGCATGCTCAAAAGGTAGTCGCGTCCAGACTGCGAACAAGAAGCAGGTCGCCAGGATCGCCGTCGCGTCAGCCGTCGCCAGCAAGCACGACTCGTTAGGTATAGCATCAATCATCTTCGCTCCTCAAGTGCGAGCTTGATTGCGAACCCGGCCAAAAGCCCGCCGAACAACCACCGCTGTATTTGCTCCCACAAAGGCTGTCTCTGCAGACGCGACGCGATAATACCGGCCGTGAAGATGACGAGAAGGTTGCATGCGGTGCTCACGGCAATGTGGATTAGCCCGAGGACGATGCTCGGCCCCAAAACGCTCCCTCTCATTGGGCCGATGAACTGAGGGAAGATGGAAAGGTAGAACATGGCCGTCTTCGGATTGAGCGCGTTGCTCACGAACCCCTTGCGGTAGAGGCGGCCCGGCGTATCTGCCGAGACCGGTCGCTTGAGTGCGGCAAAAGCGCCGCTGCCGCGGACCGTGCGCCACGCGAGATAGAGGAGATAACCGGCGCCGAGCAAACGGAGCGCGTTATAGGCGACGGGGACGACGAGGAGGAAGGCGGTCAGACCGAACGCCGCTGCGAAAAGGTGAACCGTGAAACCAGTCTCGACCCCCAAGAGCGCGACGATACCGGCGGCGCGGCCTTGCGAGAGTGTACGCGAGAGCATATACGCCTGGTTCGGCCCTGGCGAGAGGGCAAGGGCTGCCGTGGCGACAACGAAGAGGAGAAGTTGGTGGAACGTTAGCATAGCTTTACGTGTAGTTCGTGAACACCTACCCAGTAGTAGAACGAATCGTCTTGTTTGGTTTCTGAGTGAAGCTTCAGTTCGTTCGATGAGGCAACGATGACTAACGATCGAGCAGCGCTTCTGGACATTCCTCCGGCACATAGTGACCGCATCCCGGCAAAACTACACCTTGCAGACTATCTGCATAGGGCTTCAACGTCGTCTCGACCTTGTCCTTGAAATTATTCGCGCGAAATCGGCGGCGAATGGAGCTTACGCCCGCGGGGAAACGGCTCCTCACCTCCGCGGAAGCCGTCCTCCAGGAAATGGAGCGAGCCGGACGAGATCTCGCGGCGATGCAGGGAGGACCAGCCTCGGTCTTGCGAGTCTCGACCGAATGCAACACCTGTTACCATTGGCTGCCCCCCGTGCTGAGCGCGCTTCAGAAAAAGTATTTGGCGCTGGAAGCGGAAATCAACGTCGAGGCAACGCGGCGGCCCTTCGCGGCGCTCTTAGCCGGCGAATTGGACGCGGCCATCGTCTATTCAACCCGAAGCGACCGCCGGGTTGCCCTCCGTGATCTCTTCAAAGACGAGTTAGTCATCATCGCTCATCCGGAACATCGGCTTGCAGCAAGGAAGTTTGTCGAACCGCTTGATCTTGCGGATGAGGTTATCCTGTATTACGGCGGCTAACCAGTCGATCCGAAAATAGGTAGTGGTACAGTTTGGAATCTAAAAGATTGCGTGTCCCTGTCCGCTCAAGCATAGTCGGGCATGCCCAAGCGTCCCGACCTGAATCAGATTGCGGCCTCAATCGTCGCTCAGACCACGAAGGAGACCAAGACACTACCGGAAAAGAATCCGGCAGCGGTCGCCCTTGGCAGGCTTGGTGGCCTAAAGGGCGGGAAAGCCAGAGCCGCTAAGATGACAGCCACAGAGCGCAAGGACATCGCAACGAAGGCGGCCAAGACCAGGTGGGGAAAGAATCAAAGACCGGGATAACTCGTCGGCTGTTCGGACTCCTCCAGATCGGGCCGGAAGTTAAAATTAACCTCGATATAATGACCTGCTTCGTTGTTGTCGTTGTAGCTATCAGCGTCAGTTTTTAGCTGTTTGCAGTCCCCCACGATCAATTTTCTTCCGTACTGGAACGCCATTTCAACCTCTTCCGGTTTGGCGGTGTCGTCGTGGACATCAATCCAAAGATAGAGCTGCTCATAAGTTCCGTCCGGCAATTCTTCCGCGCCCATGTAAGGGTGCTTTGTGCGGACTTTGCGGCCTTGCGGGTCAGTGCAAAACTCTTGCCGCATAGACGCTGATATTTCGGCAGCGCATTGGCTTACTACATTCTTCGTTTTCGGTTGCCAAAGACCCGCTCTAATGGCCCAAACCGCGATGTGTTTTGAAGTGCTGGGCCACGGCTGTCTAGACGCCCGGTAATCTCTTACGATGTTCTGTAGAAACTCGGTCTTTGTTTTCATACAATTAGTCAGCCTTGGCGATTGTGATTCCCCATCCATCTGTCAGTGCACTCGCAATCAAAAAGTCACGTACTTTGACCAGCATTTTACGATTCGCCGCCCATTTGGTTTGTTTCTTGAACTGTAGCTGCCCGGCGATAATTCCTGGATGTATTTTCAGTAGATTGGCGAACTGAATGATTTTGTCGGCGTAATAGAATGGGCGATTGCGCATGATGAATGAATTAATCGTTTCCTTCGGAATAAGCATTTCTGCCGCCTCTTCGTTGGCGCGTGTCTCGATTTCCGAAAGAGCCTCATCAGACAAACACCTATCGGCCCCCACAATGTCCACATCCAAGGTGTAATGGTCTTTGTGCTTAATGTGGGAGAGTTCGTGAAAGAGCGTGTGCCAGAACGAATCAATTCGATCATAGCGCAGCGATAGTGCGATAACCGGCTTGTCCCAGCCATCGCCGAGCCATAACGCTGCACCATCAATCTTACTTTTGGGCAGATGTTCAATGACGACGAATCGTATTCCCATTTCGCTAAGATATTTTGGAACGTGCCTAACGTTTTCTGGAAAATCCGCCAGAGTGCGCAATCGGGAAATCCCCGCCTCAAGCGATGCGTTCGTGAATTTTTGTGCTGGCAGGGATCTCGCTAATCGCAAGGCGCGTACGCACCATGCGAGTTGTTCAGGTGTTAGTTCACTGCACTGAATGGAGGATTTGGCGGCAGCTCTGAGTTTTGGGACTTCCGGCAAGTCGAAAAACCTGGAAAGTTCGCTCTGTAAATCAATTATCTTGCGGGTAGTGCTAATCCAGCCACGCCGCTCTAAATCTTTGACGGGTGCCGATTCAAACAACCTGGCGCGCTCCCTAATGTTCCCTTGATCTTCGACGTTAACTTTCGAAAGCTGAAATGCGCTCTCTAGATTCAGCCAAAACTCAGCACTCGTGCCAAATGCGCTACCTAGTGCCACGGCGGTTTCGGGAGTAATCGACTTACGTCCCGAAATTATCAGGTTAAGAACCGGCAACGGTCGGCCCATGATTTTCGACAAATCAGACTGAGTCCATCCCCGTTCCTCAAGCTCGTCACGGATGAACTCACCTGGCGGAAATACTTCTGCTGGTTTTCGTTCGCTCATTGCTCAGTGGTAATTTTCGATGTCGATAACGATGATTTTGTTTTTTGGGGAAGCTGTGGCGATTTCGACAATGAGACGCATCTTGTCATTGAGCCGAAGAGAATGTTGATGCGCTCTGTCTCCTTTGAGTTTCTCAAAGTGATTGCCTTTGACCGCGTATAGATCGCGTTCATCAACTGCGGCTCGGATGGCCTGCATTCGTTTGCGAAAAGCTTTTACGATCTCTCGTGCGTAGCCTCCGGTGAAGTCTTTATCGGTTTCAAGTTTGTCCAGTTCCTCGGATTTGAACTCAGTTTCCATGTTCTAGCTGTCCCTCGATTGGTTGGGTGTTTGCGTGGTGTGTTCATAGGTTTCATGCCCCCAAGCTATCCGGGCAGTAGCCATCTGTCAACGAAAAAGTTAGCTTTTGATTGAAAGGATAATATTTCTGTTGACACTCCATGACCGCTCAAGCATATTAACCCACATGAACAAGCTGAGCAGAGAAGAGCGAAAGCAGGTGGTCGCCGCCTTGGTCGAAGGAAATTCACTCCGCGCGATTACACGAATGACGGGCGTGCATCGCACGACAGTCATGAAATTGCTGGTCGATCTTGGCCGCGCCTGCTCCGATTATCAGGACAAAGCGTTTCGCAATCTCAAAGCCAAGAGAGTCCAGTGTGACGAAATTTGGAGCTTCGTTGCACCGAGCGCGTGTTCGGAACGGATATCGACTACGCTCAACTTCAAAAGATTTACGGTGCCGCGCCGGAAGGCCCGCAGGTGCGCTACAGCCCCGCCATTTTCATGGGAGCGCCAAGGCGGTCATCAATGGCAATCCTGACTTCAAGCACATTTCTACCAGTTACGTTGAGCGCCAGAATCTCACGATGCGGATGTCCATGCGTCGGTTCACTCGCCTAACGAATGGCTTCTCGAAAAAGGTTGAGAACTTGGAAACGGCTGTCGCGCTGCATTACATGCACTACAACTTCTGCCGCATTCACCAATCGCTCCGTGTCACGCCAGCGATGGAAGCTGGCGTCTCGTCTCACGTCTGGTCAATCGACGAGATTATCGCTTTGTTGGATTGAAACTGTACCACTACCCGAAAATAACCGGATACGGCTATATTTCCGGCGCGCCCGAGTCGAACCTCTCCACGTTTTTCCGCAGGAGCCGAGCTGGCGAGTATCCGACACCGCGTGATGATCAGGTCGCTCTAGCAGTAGAGCAGCCCGCTTCGACTGATTCGATATCACTGGTCGCGTAATGAAAAACGCGACTCTTCTTCTTTCACTTCTCGCGAGCGCAATGCTCACGAGCTGCGCGGGCGTTAGTCCTACTCGCATTATCGGGAACACCATCGGCGCGGCCGGCGGTGCGCTAATTGGCAGCAAGCTCAGCAAAGGCGATCCGCTGATCACGACCGCGAGCGCAGGCGCTGGCGTCCTTCTGAGCGAGTCGCTCCAGGCGGGGAGCAATGCTTCAGCGCAGAAGCCATACGATGCCGGATATGACAAAGCGCGGAGCGACTCAGCGAAGCAGCAATTCCAAACGCTCAACGATCGTCAGCGGCTTGGTCCGCAAGGCGATGATCGCATGCATGTGCGCTCAGTCGAAGTGCCGCTGCCGGAGCGACAGGAGAACGGCGTCATTCTCGCACCAAGCACCGCAACCATTCGCATTCAGGAATAACCACTCTCCGCTTATGAAACTCTTCGTCTCCATTCTGGCGTCCTTGTTCGCTGCGTCCGCAGCGCGCGCTCAGGTCGTGGTGGTTGATCCCGCGGCCATCGCGCACAACCAGGCGAACCACGCCGTCGATCTCGCGAATACGTCGAGATGGTTCGCAACCAGGTCACCCAGATGAACAGGCTGACGCAGCAGCTTCAACAGATCCAGGCGTACGTGAAGGCGTTCGGAAATCCCGAGCAGCTCGTGAACATCGTTGGCGCAAATGGTTTGATGGACAGCCTGCACACGAGCGGGGTTGGCGAAACGATCGGGCAACTGCAGCAGTCGGTCAGCGGCGTCGAAGCGCTGCGATACAGCGCGAATGGCCTGTATCACAGCCTCAGCAGCACATTCATCACACCGGGCGGAGTGCAGGTGCCGCGCGCCGAAGAGCTGTATCGGAAGTTCGGCGCGGTTCAGCAGACATCGCGGAACTTCCAAAACGTTGCTGACGACGTGCTCTCGCGTCGCGCGAATCTGCGCAACGAGATCGCTTCGACGACGCAGCAGTTGCAGGCGTCGAGCACTGACGCGGAAACGCAGAAGCTGACCGGAGTGCTTGTTGGCTACAACGCCGAACTCGCGACAGTTGACCACGAGATCGACGACGCCAGTGCGCAGGTCGTTAACCAGGACGTGGAGAATCGCGCCGATCGCGAACGCGAGGAACAGGCGCGTCGCGAAGAACGCCAGGCGCAAATGGAAGAGAGCTTCCGTCGGTATGGCGAAGTGTTCCGGCTGGAGACAACGCCGCCGCAATTTCCGACTGGCCACTAATTGCACTGCCTAACGACTCAATCGGATGAACGACTTCAACACACTGTTCCCGAACCTTCTGAATCAGTGCGCGGAGATGAACCGTGTGCTGACGCCGATTGCGTTCGTGCTGCTGGCGATCGGTGTCGTGTCTTCGACCGTGACTGGCCGCCGCAGCCCGAGCGCTTATCTGCGGACAGTCGGCCGCACCTTCGCTATCGCGGCGGTGCTCGCATACCTGCCGACGTGGAGTAACGAGGCCGCGACGCTCGTCGACACGACAGTCAGGGAGACGCTGCACGCCGACCCAGCGGGCGTGCACGATCAGTATCAGAAGGCGCTCGCGGCGGTGAAGGGCACTGGAACGACTAGCTCAGGTTCAAAATCTTGGTGGGACCTGCTCGATGCGCAGGCGATCTTTGAGGGGCTGATCTCCGCGGCGATGATCGCGCTCGGCTTTCTCGCGAGCGTCATCGTCTTCTACGCCTACCTCGTTCAGAAATTCATTCTCTACGTTGGCTTTCGCGCTTGCGCCGATTTTTCATCGGCTTCCTCGCGGTGCGCACGCTGCACTCGATCGGCGTCGGATTTCTCCTCGGCTACGTTGGTGTGATCTCCTGGCCGCTAGGCTGGGGCGCCGCGTCGCTGCTCACCTCGGGCCTGATCCAGTTCATGACGGACCAGAGCTTTCTCGCATCTGGCGGATTCACCGGCGGCGCCGGCTATGGCCTCCAAAATCTGATGGGGCTTGCTGCATTGGCACTTTGGCTGATCTCCAGCACGATCGCCGCGCCGATCATTCTCCAGAAGGCAATCGCGACCGGCGCGCAAGTTGGCCAGGGCCTTGTCGCGACAGCAACGACTGCCGGAATCGCGGGCGCAACTGCGGGAGCGGGAGCTGCGGCCACATTCGGGGCGGGAGGCGGCTTCGCAGGATTCGCGGCTGGCGCTGCGGTGGGGGAAGTGCGGCGCTGATCGGAGCTGCTGAGGCATCAACGAGCGGCAGCTCCTACTCACCGATGGGGAACCTCGTTGGCTCGTTAGGCGGTTCGCGCGGAATGCGTCGTCCGTCGCGCAAACCAAAGAAGAACGACCCGACGGGCGACGACGCAGTGCGTGAACTTCTCCAACACTCTCGCAACTAACCGATGGAAACAATCTCTTCTGATCTAAGAACAACGACTCCGGCTGCACAGAAGCCGCGGAACGTTCGTCGGCGTGACGTCGACCCAGTGCGGGTCTTCGTCGACAAGGATCGGCTGGCGCGGTTCTGGTTTCTCGCCCTCGTCGTTGTGCTCATCGGCGCAGCCGTTGAACGCATTCACCTCGCGCGCACGCTCAAGGAGCGCGAGCGCGTGGTGATTGTTGATCCAGCGGGCACATTCTTCGTCTCACCGCTCCTGCAATTCCAGGAAGCACGCGACCTGCACGCGCAGCAAAGCACGCTCGCCGCTCTCGCGTTTCTGGAGCGCAACCCGAAAGGCTTCGATCACCCGGAGCTGCTAAAGCAGATGTTTCTTAAAGCGGCGAACGAAAAGGCGCATGTCGGGTGGTCGGCCGAAGAGCCCGAGTTCAAAGCCAAGCAGCTGCACCAGAAGGCGGAGATTGCGAAGATCGATTTCGTCGAAACGCGCAGCGATGCCGTCCTGACGCAAGTTAGTGGTCAGCTGATCCGCAGCGGAATCTTCCAGGAACGCGCTTTCAGCGAGGCGGTGCCCTTCACCCTCAAGCTCAAGATGCGCCGCAATCCGAACATGGTCGAGAACGGCCGCTTCCCGACTGCTATCCAGGACTTCAAGTATGAACCCACTCGTTAGGCTGTTTCTGCTCAGTGCAATGTCGACCGCGCCCTTGATGCACGCGGCTGAGCAGCGCGTGCAAGACTTCGCGCTGGACGATCATACCGTCTACAGCATTCCGGTGTCGGGCGCTCGGGTCACGACGATCAGTTTCCCGTCGCCGATTTCCGCGATCGATGGCGCACTCGTCACGATCGATGGCAAAACGCCTGGGCTGTTTCAAGTGGCCCATACGAAGGGAACTGCATATGTCTCGCTGCGAGCGCTCGCAAAAGACGCCACCACGAACCTGAACGTGCGATGGAACAATCGCACCTACGCATTCGAACTGCGGGAGAGTGCCGAGCCCTGGTATTCGGTCGTGCTCCGCAGCGGTCCTGAGAAATCCAATCGTCCGCCGCGTCCGCTTACACCGCCGCGGCTGCTCGGGTTGATCGACAAGGCGAAAGCGTTCGTATTACTGCAAACGCAACAGCCGGATGCTGTCGCTGATGTTCAATACGAGGATCATCGCGAGAAACCAGTCGTCAGCGATTCCGGTGAATACGAAGTGCGACTGACGGAAGCGTTTCGCTTCCCTCAAGACGCCGCGATCGTCTTTCACCTCGTCATTGTTAATCGCAGCGAAAAGCCGCTCGACCACACACCCGAGAAGCTGGAGGTGCGCCGCAGCGTTGCTTAGTGGAGCTGCCGAGGCATTCACGGACAAACAGATTTCGGCTTTCGGGACATTCGCGCTCCCGAGTCTCGAAAACGCGCCGCTGAAAGGCCCGCAGGCTGTGCTCGACCGTTACGCGCAGCAGATCCTGACGGCAATTGAACGCGACGGTTTCTATGTGCGCGTCCCTGCGGGCAAACAGTTCTACCTCTACGTCACGCAAACCGTAGACGAAGAGGATGCGAAGATCGACGGCACGGTCACAGCGGCTCTCCAGCCATCGGCTAGTCCCTCTCCCCCGCCGAGCGGTGCGTTTGTTGCGCCTGCGATTTCTCCTGAGCGCGGCGCCGGACGTGAAACCAGTCTTCAAATTTCTGAACCTTCTATCTCTCGATGAAACAACTGCTTCTAATACCTGTCTTCCTGCTCGCCGCCTGCGCTTCACGTCCGCCGAAGCCACACGCCGTCGCACCCGTTCCCGTCGGTCGAACGGTCACTTCCGATGGACTGCGCACCGGAGAACAACTGAAAGAGTACCGCCTCGGGCGTTATGTGGATGCGCGTGATCCGCTGATGATGCACGAAGGTCATCCGATCTACCGCCTCGAGACCACTGCGCGATGGGATTTGCGGCCAAAAAACGCCGCCTCTCTCCGCCGCGGCGACGTGGTTCAATCGGCAACTGTTTCGGCGAACGATGCCGTAATTGCCGAGGTGAACAAACAACGTGCAGCAACGCGCGTTCACCGAGCAAACAGCCGCGCTCAACCAGAAGCTGAGCGAACTCGGACAGGCTGTCGGTCAGAGCGAGGAGATCGCGAAGCAAAACCTCGAGCTGAAGCGCGACGTCGTCACGTTGCGCGCCCAGCTCAATTCGCTCGACGGCAAGCTCCAGGAGCCGAAGCCGCCGACGCCTTCACCATCACCGGACGACAAATGGTGACGCACCGCGATCGCATTATGAAACCACTGACAACCAACCAGTCATCGTCACCGTCGCGCCGACCACCGTCTCGCGGTACTCGGAAGCGAGCGAGGAGGTCGAGCAGACGCTCGGCGCTTCGCCCGGCCCCGAGTTCCTCATGAGCCTGGCAGTCGAGCACGAGGATGCCTTCGAGCTCGTTGACCTCTTCTGCGGCGAGGTCATCGCGGCTCTCCGTGAAACCCCAGCCGCTGCCTAACAACTACTATGAGTCTGAAACGATCCGACAAAAATACCAATGGCAACGGCGCTTCTGCCGATGCCGCCGGCGACTCGCCCAAACTTCGCGACAATGTGGAGATCAACGCAAAGATCGACGGTTACATCCAAGCAAACCCCAAAGAGTGGAATTACATCCAGGGACTTCCGCGCGAGCGCCTGGAACGAATGCTCATCTTGCAGAACGTCAACAAGCTCGAGCGACGCGAACGCGTTCGCACCAGCGTGATGAAGCAACTCGATGCAAATCCCGAGCTGAAGGAAGCCTATCGCAAGCTCGTGAAGAACTTGCCCGCGGAACAACAGGAGAAAGCGATGGCGTCAATCGCCGCTCGAACGCTGCGCACCGTCACGCCGCGCCAGCAGCAAAACCAGGCGCGCGAGTTTAGACAACGCGCTGCCAAATGCGAGGACTCCAGGCTTCCTCCGGGCGTGCGCCTCCGCGCGCACGGAGACTTCGCGGGCGGGTTCTCTGGAGATGATGCCGCTGCTGCGCGGCCGCATGGGTCGCGCGATGCGCACACTTCGTACACTCCCCGAGGGCGCGATGAACTCGTTCCTTTCACACCGCGGTTCGTAGCACAGAATCAAGCGCCCGGTGTGCCCGCAGTGTGGGTAGCGACCACCTCATACAAGCCTGGCTCGAACTTCGCGAGAGCGGCCGCTTCCTTCATGTGCGGAGCAGCCGCAGGATTCTTCTGCATCGCTTCGAAGTCTTCTACGCTGCGCCACTGCGCGTAGTTGGCGACTTTGGTTCCGTCGAAACTCCGGTGGATATTCGCGGAGATGAAGCCTGGCATTTTCTTCATCGACGTTTCCGTAGCGTGAACAAGCAAATCCACCAGTTGCTTTTGCTTGGCGGTGTCCACGGTGAAGACATTGATTAAGGTAACGAGTTTGTTGTCTTGGCTGATGTTTGTCATGATGGCTGTCGGTAGCGGTGGGTTACTAGGTTTGTGAGAAGGCTATGGTGAATAGTAGATCCGTGATCAAAGAGCGCGCCTCCCATTGGGAGTCAAAACCCCTTCGAGAAAAACCGAGATGATCGCGGAGTAAGCCGTCTTGGGCGTCAGACCCAGGGCCGGCGCCTTCGTTGGATTCATGATGGCGTTGGTCGCTCCGAGGAGGATTTCGATTGCGAGCTTGATCGAGAGATCTTTGCGGATGTGGCCTGCTTTACGCCCCGCAGTCAGGACCGCCGTGAAGCAGCGTTCAAAGATGATTCCGCGACGCTTCTCGACCAGGTCGAACATCTGGGGAGCTTCGCGCCGAATGTCGCGCACGAAGGGCGGTTGAATTTCGGCCAAGTGACGCTCGATGCATCGCAGAAGGTCGTGCAGGCCGCGGACGAAATCGCCCGCCGTTTCGGCGACGACTGCATCCAGCTCGGCTTCGAGTTGCTCGAACTTTTCCAGAATCACTGCGTGTAGCAGTGCCGTTTTGGTTTCGAAATGGGCGTAGAGCGTTTTCTTACTCATTCCGAGTTCGGCGGCGAGATCATCCATCGAGACGCTGCGGATGCCGTGGGTGAAAAAGTGAGAACGCGCCGCAGCGATGATGCGCTCCCGCGGAGCCGGGGCGGGCACGGGTTTAATCACGAATAACTTTGACACTGGCTGAAACAGGACGCTGGACAAATCCGTTGGACACTGCAAACGTATATCAAGTTTCCGATGCCTGCGCAAGTAGAAGACAAGAAATCCAAACCCGGGACGCCCAAACCCGCCGGGCCCGCCCCCACCGCGCCGCCTGCTCCTGATCGCGATCGCGGCGGAGAAAAGGATCGCGCCCAGTCTGCCACGCCGCCCGAGCTGCCGGCGCCTCCGGCGAAGACGCCGTTGTGGAAGAAGCGACAACTAATCATTCCGCTCCTGTTAGTCGCGCTCTGCGGCGTCGCTTATTATGCCTGGCACGCGCACGTGGCAGCTCGGGAAAAGAAGCTATTCCTCTACGGTAACGTCGATATCCGCGAGGTCAGTCTTGGTTTCCGGGTGGCCGGGAAACTACTGGATGTTCTCAAAGACGAAGGCGATCCGATCAAGGAAGGCGAAACCATCGCGCGGCTCGATCCGGAACCGATCCGTCGCGAAATGGAACAAGCGGCTGCGCAGGTCGAATCGGCGAAGGCAAAATTTTCTCTCATGCAAGCCGGCTATCGCCGCGAGGACGTCGAGAGAGCCCGCGCCGCGGTGACTGAAGCGGAGGCCACGCAAACAAACGCGGCGAGCAATCTCTCGCGCCGAAAAGAATTGCTGGCCAAGAAAGTTGTTTCGCAACAGGAGGTGGATGATGCGGTCGCGGCCAAAGATGCGGCGCAAGCACGGTTGAAATCGGCCCACGACGCGCTCGCTCTCCAGGAAGCTGGATTCCGTCCCGAAGAAATTGCGCAGGCGCACGCGGATGTTTCGCAAGCGGAGGCGGCGCTCGGCTCGGCGAAACTCCGGTTGACCGACACCGAGTTAAAAGCGCCGAGCGACGGCGTGGTCATGACTCGCGCCTACGAGCGGGGCGCGATTTTACCGATCGGCGCGACGCTTTTCACCGTTTCGCTGGTGAATCCAGTCTGGGTGCGCGCGTATGTCCCGGAGAATCGACTCGGCGACATCCAACCCGGGATGCAGGTCACGGTCTTGACGGATTCTGATCCAGGTCATCCCTATACCGGGCAGATCGGATACATTTCGCCGCAAGCTGAGTTCACTCCGAAAAGTGTGGAAACGCCCGAGCTTCGAACCTCGCTGGTTTATCGTCTGCGCGTAATTGTCTCCGATCCGCGAGAAACATTGCGGCAGGGAATGCCGGTCACGGTGCGGTTGCCGGAGACTCGTTAGGCATCGTGGCCATCGTCAGCCTAACGGATGTAGCAAAATCGTTCGCCGGCCGGGACGAACCGGCGCTCGACGGCATCACTGCGGAGATCGAGACCGGAACGATTACCGGATTGGTCGGACCGGATGGTGCCGGAAAAACAACTTTGATGCGAATCATGGCGGGCCTGATGCAGCCGACCTCCGGAGCTGTGAAAGTCGATCAGCCGCGTGAGATGATTGGCTATATGCCGCAGAAGTTCGGCTTGTATGAGGATCTCTCGGTGCAGGAAAATCTGAACCTCTACGCCGATTTGCGCGGCGTGCTCGGTGCCGAGCGGCGGGACTCTTTCTCGCGCTTGCTCGAGTTCACCGACTTGAAACGATTCACCGCGCGGCCCGCCGGAAAGTTATCGGGCGGGATGAAGCAAAAGCTCGGGCTGGCCTGCGCGCTCCTCGGCAACCCGAAGCTCCTCCTGCTCGATGAGCCGAGCGTCGGTGTCGATCCGATCTCGCGGCGCGAGCTTTGGAAAATGGTGCAGGATTTAATCGAGGACGGCATCGCGGTCGTCTGGAGCACGGCCTATCTGGACGAAGCCGAGTTGTGTCAGGAAGTCATTCTGCTCAACGAAGGGAAACTGCTTTTCGCCGGCAAGCCTGCGGAGCTAACAGCTCGCGTGCGGGGGCGCGCGCTGCAGGTGCAAAACTTTTCCGGCAACCGCCGGCAACTGCTCACGCGCGCGCTGCGCTTGAAGCAGGTGATCGACGGCGTGATCCAGGGGCGCAACGTCCGCCTCCTCCTCGCACCCGACGCGAAAGCGCCCACGCCTAACGAGCTCGGAGCAGATAACGGTGCGGAAGTTGTGGAAGTAAAGCCGCGGTTCGAAGATGCCTTCATCGATATTCTCGGCGGCGGACCAGGCGGAGATTCCGCGCTGGCCGAGCATCTCAAACCGGTCGCCTCGCAACGAGAAACGGTCATCGAGGCCGAGAACCTGACGAAAAAGTTTGGCGACTTTGTGGCGACGGACCAGGTCAGTTTCAAAGTCGCGCGCGGCGAAATTTTTGGTCTTCTCGGACCGAACGGCGCGGGCAAATCCACCACTTTCAAAATGATGTGCGGGCTGCTCAAGCCGACTTCCGGTTCCGCGCACGTCATGGGGATCGACCTGAAAACGAGCGCTGCCAAGGCCCGGCAGCGGCTCGGTTACATGGCGCAGAAGTTTTCTCTCTACGGCAATCTCGCTGTGCAACAAAACCTCGCCTTTTTCTCGGGCATCTACGGCCTCGAGGGCGCGCGTCAGCAGCGCGTCATCACCGATATGGAACGCATCTTCGCGTTCGGTCCATTTCTCGCGACGAGCGCGGAGACTTTGCCGCTCGGTTATAAACAGCGGCTCGCGCTCGCCTGCGCGGTCATGCACGAGCCCGACATCTTGTTTCTCGACGAGCCGACTTCCGGCGTCGATCCCGTGACGCGCCGGGAATTTTGGACGCACATCAACGGGGTGGTCGAGAAGGGCGTGACCGTGATGGTGACGACGCATTTCATGGATGAAGCCGAGTATTGCGACCGGATCGGTTTGGTTTTTCGCGGGAAACTGATCGCGATCGGCACCCCGGACGAATTGAAAGAATCGGCCGCGACCGACCAGCAGCCAGATCCAACGATGGAGGACGCGTTTATTGAAATCATTCAGCGCAGCTCTCGTTAGGCAACAACAACGCTCCGGAACTTTTCGCCGGCTGGTTGCGCTCTGCCGGAAGGAGACGCTCCAAATCTGGCGCGACCCGAGCAGCATCCTGATCGCGGTCGTGCTCCCGATCGCGATGCTCTTCATCTTCGGGTTTGGGATCAATCTCGACTCTTCGCAGTTGCGCGTTGGGCTCGTGATCGAAGATCAGGGCGCGGAAGTGCAACGGTTCATCGCCAGCTTTACCGGTTCGCCCTATCTCCGTGTCATCACCGGCACGCGACCGCAGATGGAGCAGGCGTTGGCTGATGGAAAAATTCGCGGGCTGGTCGTGGTCCCGAGCGATTTCACCGAGAAATCGCAGCGGCCTAACGACTCCGCGCCGATCCAGATCATCATCGACGGCTCGGAACCGAACACGGCGAAATTCGTCGAAGCCTACGCCGAAGGCGCATGGCAGGTCTGGCAGCGCGAAAGAGCCGCGGCACGCGCGCAGCCGATGCCGTCGTCGATTCAAATCAACTCGCGTTTTTGGTTCAACCCCTCCGCGCTCAGCCGTAACTACATCATCCCGGGCTCGATCACGATCATCATGACCGTGCTTGGCGCGCTCCTGACCTCGCTCGTGGTGGCGCGGGAATGGGAACGCGGCACGATGGAAGCCTTGCTCGCGACCTCGATCACGCGCGCGGAGTTTCTGATCAGCAAGCTCCTTCCCTACTACGTCCTCGGAATGGTTTCGGAGCTAATCTGCATCGCGGTCGCGGTCTGGATTTTGAAGGTGCCGTTTCGCGGTTCGATTCTGATGACGCTGTTCGTCACGACCTTCTTTCTTTTCAGCGCGCTCGGACTCGGGCTCCTGCTCTCGACCGCGACGCGCAATCAGTTCGACGCCGCGCAAGGCGCTTTGAATGCTGCCTTTCTTCCGAGCATTATGCTCTCAGGATTCCTCTTCGAAATCAGCAGCATGCCGCTGCTCATCCGGCTCGTGACCTATCTCATTCCGGCGCGCTATTTCGTGAACGCAATGCAAACGCTTTTTCAGGCGGGCCATGTGCCGCAACTCCTCTGGCGCGACGTCGCGTGCCTGATGGCCTCCTCGATTTTCTTCATCGGGCTGACGGCGAGACTAACGAAGATGCACCTGGACTAACGAATGTTGCACCGGCTCATCACTCTCGTGCGGAAAGAAATGCAGGCGCTGCTGCGCGACTCGCAAAGCCGGCGGCTGCTCATCATGCCGGTTATTTTGCAACTCCTGGTCTTCCCGTTCGCGGCCACGCTTGAAGTGAAGAACGCCACCCTCGCCATTTTCAATCAAGACAGCGGACGGCACTCGACCGAGTTAATGCAGCGCTTCGCGCAAGCCAAAGCGTTTAAGAAAATCATTGCCGTCCGGAGCGAAGCGGAGCTGCAACAGGTCATCGACCGGCAACAAGCGGTCGCGGTTTTGCGTTTCCCAACGGGTTTCTCGCGCCGGATCGAAACAAAGACGGCGCCGGAGATTCAGGCACTGGTCGATGGGCGACGCTCGAACAGCGGGCAGGTGGCGATCAGTTACCTCCAGGAAATCGTCCAAGCCTACCAACAGGAACGGATGCTCGCGAACGCTCCGCAAGTCTCGGCTGTATCCAAAGTAGTCGTTAGGCACTGGTTTAATCCCAACCTCAACGATACCTGGTCGATCGTCCCGAGTCTGGTCGCGATCATCACCACGATCAGCACCCTGATCGTGACCGCGATGTCCGTCGCGCGCGAGCGCGAGCAGGGCACGCTCGATCAACTGCTCGTCTCGCCGCTCACTCCAGGAATGATCATGCTCGGAAAATCCATACCGGCCTTGTTCGTCTCGACCGCGCAAGCCACCATCATCCTTGTCGCGGGCATTTTCGCCTACCGCATTCCTTTTCAAGGATCATTGCTGCTCCTTTACGGCAGCATGATTTTTTACATCATCGCCCTGGCCGGCTTCGGGCTTTTCATCTCCTCGATTTGCCAGACGCAACAGCAAGCTTTTCTCGGGGTCTTCTCGTTCATGATGCCAGCCGTCCTGCTCTCCGGGTTTGTCGCGCCGGTCGAGAACATGCCCAATTGGCTGCAAGCCCTCACCTGGTTCGATCCCCTGCGCCATTTCATCGTCATCGTGAAAGGCGTCTTCCTGAAAGACATGGGCGCAGCGGCGGTCGTCTCCAATGCGTGGCCCCTGTTAGTTATCGCACTGCTCACTCTGGGCATAACGGATATCGTTTTTCGAAAGCGACTCGGTTGATCTGCATGACTGCACAACGGCTGAAACTAAGTTTCTATCCGCTTGCAACGAGTGACCTACCACTGCTGCACGAATGGCTAGCACGTCCGCACGTCGCCGAGTGGTGGGGTAAGCCAATGTCACTGGCGGAAGTCGAGCATGAATACGGTCCAGCTATCGCCGGCACCATACCGCAACGCTGCTACCTCGCGCTCAATCACGGCGTGCCCATCGGTTTCATTCAATCTTACACGGCGGTCGGATGGCATCACGAAGGTTGGTGGCTGCACGAGCACGACCCCGGTGTGCGAGGCATCGATCAACGTCGGCTCGCGCCATTCCCTCAGCCTGAGCACGGAGAAGAAGTCGCGCGCCTGCCGAACGCACCGTGGTGCATGAAGCATGAAGGGCGGAAACCGGTCCGCGAGGGCGGCCGCCATCAAAGCTACAACGCCGCTATAACTATGTGTGAATGCCACCGCCTCGCGAAACCAGGACACGAGAGCTTCATCAGGTGAACTCGATGTTTCGAGCTCGCCTGCCTTTTGCGTCAGTTCGTCGAGGCTCGCACGGCGCAACGCCTCTCGCGTGGAGAAGTGACGATACAGCGTGCCTAACCCGACATCAGCTCTGCGGGCGATATCGCGCAGTGATGCGTCGGCGCCATGCTCGGTTATGACGTCACGCGCGACCGCGAATAGGTGGCTGTAGTTTTTTCTGGCGTCGGCTCGCATAGGCTCTTCTTGACAAACGGAGCGGCACTCCATATATCCGGAGCGGCGATCCATTAGATATAGCGCATTTGCGGCGAAGGATACAGAGATGCCGGCCAACACGATGAAAGCATTCGGCAGCATGTGTTCGGTGACCCTAATGTGCTGCGTTACGAAGATGCGCCGGTGCCCGAATTGAAGGCGGGTGTTGTCGAATACTAAGAGGGCGTCTAAAAACTCGACTTCGCCTTCGGCTTCGCTCGGAATGACAGGACTTTTTAGACGCCCTCTAAGAAAGGATCATTTATGGGAAAGCTTAATGGCAAGGTTGCGGTGATAACGGGTGGATCAAGCGGTATGGCGCTGACCAGTGCCAAGCTGTTCGTTGAAGAAGGCGCCCATGTCTTCATCACGGGCCGCAGGCAAGACGCTCTGGATAAGGCGGTCAAGCTGATCGGCCGGAACGTGACCGGCGTGCAGGGCGATGCGTCCAATCTCGACGATTTGGACCGCCTGGGATACGGTAAAGCGGGAAAAAGGTAGCATCGACGTGCTGTTCGCGAGCGCCGGGTTTGGGGGTGAGGCGCAGAAGCTCGGCGAGATTACCGAGAAGAACTTCGATGCGCTCTTCGGTCTGAACACGCGTGGCACGCTCTTCACGGTCCAGAAGGCGCTGCCGCTTTTCAACGATGGCGGATCAATCTTCATGACCGGGTCGATCGCCTCGGTCAAAGGGTGGCCTGACTATAGTGCATATGCGGGGAGCAAGGCTGCGCTGCGCGCCTTCGCCCGCGCGTGGCTCAACGAACTGAAGGACAGGAAGATCAGGGTAAACGTGCTGAGCCCGGGGCAGATCGCCACACCGATTCAGGAGCAGATGTTCGACGCCGAGACGATGCGGAAGTTCGAATCCCTGATCCCGCGTGGAAAGATGGGCCGCCCTGAGGAGATTGCGACGGTGGCGCTATTTCTTGCTTCCGACGACTCGAGCTTCGTGAATGGCGTGGAGTTGTCTGTCGACGGCGGCACCTCGGCAATCTGAAATCGCCCCGCGAAATGGCGAAGGAGAATTCGATGCCCACCGTTCGATATCAAACGCAGAGCGTCGGCGACGTGGAAGTCTTCTATCGAGAGGCTGGTAGCGCCGACATGCCGACCATCCTGCTGCTGCACGGCTTTCCGACATCGAGCCACATGTTCGATACGCTGATACCCGCCTTGGCGGACAACTATCATGTCATCGCCCCCGACCTGCCCGGCTTCGGTCAGACGAAGGCACCGCGGCGCGGCGAATTCGACTACAGCTTTGACGCGCTGGCCGACGTGATAGGCGATTTCATCGACGCGATCGGCATCACCCGATATGCGCAGTACATCTTCGACTATGGCGCACCGGTCGGCCTGCGTCTCGCGATGAAGCATCCCGAATGCGTGACCGCCATCATCACCCAGAACGGTAATGCCTATGTCGAAGGGTTCAGCGATGAGTGGGGTCCGTGGGAAGTCTATTGGCGCGAGCCGACACAGGAAAACCGGGAAGCGTGCCGCGCATCACTGACTGATGAAGCAATCCGCTTCCAGCATGAACACGGCGCGCCCAAGGGGCTGGTGTCGCCGAATGGCTACATCCTGGACACCTACTACATGCACCGGCCCGAGGCCTACGAAATCCAGCTCGACCTTATCCGGAGCTACCGGACAAACGTTGCGATTTATCCCGATTTTCAGGCTTACTTCCGCAAACACCAGCCGCCCGTTTTGGCGGTCTGGGGCAAGAACGACGTGTTCTTCATCCCTCCGGGTGCCGAGGCCTACAAGCGCGACAATCCGGAGGCCCGAAATTTACCTTCTCGATGCGGGCCATTTCGCGCTGGAGACCCACCACGAGGAGATCGCCGCATTGATGCGCGACTTCCTTAGTCGGCGCCTACCGGATTGAATTATTGGAAGGCTTTGAAAACTTCAACCTTTTCGACGAGGCAGGCACTTCACCGGTTTCATTAGAAGCACGGTATAAGAACACGAGGAAGAGAGACAATGACGAAAACATTGGACATTGCATTCTGGGACTACGATCGCACACGCGCGCTGGTCGATGGTTCGGTGAAGATCGATGGCGTCGACGCCAGTTTCCACAGCGCTCGGATCGTCACCGAGATTTTCGGGCCTGCAATCAAAGATCGGGCGTACGACGTGTCGGAACTGGGGATGACCTATTTCCTGCGGACGATGGAATTCGACGACGCGCCGTTCCTGGCGATCCCGGTATTTCCCAACCGCAGCTTCCGCCATTCCGCGATCTACATCAACAAGGAGAGCGGGATCGAGCGGCCCGAGGATCTGGTCGGCAAGACGATCGGCGAACTCGCGCTCTACAGCCATGACGCCGGGCTGATCTCCAAGGGCATCCTGTCCGACGATTACGGCGTCACGCCCGACCAATCCCGCTGGATCGTCGGCGGAATCGACTTTCCTATGAAGCCGATCGATTTCGTGCCGCAACCGCATCCCGACGATGTTGACGTGACGTGGGCCGATGGAAAAGCGGATCTGGGCAAGATGCTGGTCTCGGGCGAGATCGATGCGCTGATGTCCGCAGATATTCCCAGAAGCATCCTGGAGAAATCGCCGAAGGTCGGCCGACTGTTCGAAGATTACGAGACGGCCGAGCGTGATTACTACAAACGCACCGGGCTCTTTCCGATCATGCACACCGTCGTCGTCAAGAAGGAGCTGGTCGCCGACCATCCAGAGATCGTCAAGGCGGTGTACAAGGGCTTCTGCGAGGCGAAGGCCGCCGAGCAAGAAAAACTGGTCAGGAACATGACCTTCAACAACGTGGGGACGATGATTCCCTGGACTACGAAGCTGCTCGACGAGGACCGTACGCTGCTGGGCGATGACTGGTGGCCCTACGGGCTCGCCGCCAACCGCAAGATGCTCGACACGATCCTGCGCTATCATTTCGAGCAGGGGATCACCAAGCAGCTGATGACGTGTGAGGAAATCTTCGTTCCCGCATTTCTCGACACGTGATCCCGATGAAAATCGTCGACCTGGAAGCCCATTTCGTCACGCGTGATGTCCTCAAGGCATGGCAGGCGCTCGATCCCGCGTTCCAGGACCTTGCGCTGAAGCCTTCGTCGCAGGGAGAAGGTGGTCGACGGCTGCTGGATCTGGAGCAGGAGCGTCCGCCGCGATGTCGGACGTGGGTGTCGATGTGGAAGTGATTGCCTACATGCGTTAAATGTGCGTACTTCTAGGAATCATGCTTATCTCCTAATCTTATCTGGAAGGACAAAGGAGTGCTTATGGGGAAACAGACAAATTCGTTCGAGACAGCATCAGTCTCTAGTACCGCAGCAGTAGCCCTGATTGATGCGGCACTCGCCGAAGCAAGCGCCCTGGGCATTCAGGTGACCGTAGCCGTCACGGATGCGGGTGGTCATTTGAAAGCTTTTCAGGCCAACGATAACGCCCGGTTCTTAACAGGGGATGTCGCCATCGATAAGGCATGGACAGCAACGTCCTACGGAATGCCTACCCATCTTTGGAACGCGCTTTTAACGACGAATCCGAAGATCGAGCAACTCTCGCATCGACCCCGCATGGTCGCTGTCGGCGGTGGCCACCCCATCTTTGAAGATGGGAAGCTCATTGGTGGCATCGGCATTTCTGGCGGCAGCTATTACCAGGATGCCAAGGCTTGCGAGGCGGCGCTCAAATCGGTCGGATTCGATATTCCCGAAGGCTTCACCGTGCCCGCCGAGTAGTACCTGTCAGTCCGTCGTGCTACTTGCGCCGCTTCCGCAGATAAGAGGAACGACGCACGCGAGATTCATAAGAAAACACCCAAGATTGGAGATGGTGATGAAGGCCGCATGGTACGAGCAAAATGGGAAAGCAAGTGAAGTTCTACAGGTAGGAGAACTCGAGAAACCTAGTGCAGGTCCAGGCAGCGTGCTGATAAGGATTCACGTTACAAGTGTGAACCCCTCGGATACAAAAAGCCGCAGCGGTGCTCCCATTCCGGCCGGACAGCAACGTGTGATTCCACACCAGGATGGTGCCGGTGTGATTGAAGCGGTCGGCAAGGGGGTTTCACCGACGCGTATCGGGGAGCGCGTTTGGATCTATGAGGCATTGATTTCAAGTGGCACTGGCTGTGCAGCAGAATACGTCACTGTTCCCAGCGCAAATGCCATCATCCTGCCAGATGCGATCTCTTTTGAGACTGGAGCTTGTCTCGGAGTTCCAGCCCTCACAGCGCACCGCTGTGTATTTGCGGACGGGCCCGTGAAGGATCAAACAGTCCTTGTCACAGGAGGAGCAGGAGCGGTCGGTGTGCACGCAATTCAGTTTGCAAAAGCTGGCGGCGCAAGGGTTTTGGCAACTGTGAGCCGAGAGGAACAGGCAGTGGTCGCAAGGGCCGCAGGGGCGGACTTCGTTGTCAATCGGCATGACGAAGATGTGGTCTCTCGACTTCGGGAAGCAACGGGACAAGGAGAAGCTCCGGCCGTGAACCGCATCATCGACGTAGCCTTCGGCCACAACCTAAGCGCGTCTATGAAGGTCCTAAAGATGAATGGTGTGATTGCAACCTACGCCTCTGATGAGCAGCCCGAGCCGATGATTCCTTTCTGGCCATTGGTCAGGCTGGACGCGACTATTCGCTTCGTGCTGGTTTACAAGATGACGCAAGAAGCGCACGAAGAGGCGATTCAGGCTACTACTAAAGGGCTGCAAGAGGGTTGGCTGCAAACGACCTTTGCTGCTCGATTCTCTCTGAACGATATTGCCAAAGCGCACGACGCTTCCGAAAGCGGCAAGGCTGTGGGTAAGGTTGTCGTTTTGATCGATTAAAGTGAAGCGAGTGGATAGAGATAGGGGTCAGAGCTTACTATCGACACTGGACAAGAGAAACCAGGCAGCCCCGCCAGTGTCAATAGTAAGCTCTGGGGTTGCCCTGATTTGACGGACAGTGGGCTTGGGGTCAAAAACCCAAGGAGCCCACATGAAAATACAGTTAAGGAAACCGGCTCGCGAGAGGGCGAGCTACACGAATGAATACAAGGAGCAGGCGTTGGAATAATGGCGTGCGAGCGGCCGGAGCGCGGCCAAGGTAGCAGCGGAGCT
>JBBSIA010000040.1:0-22857 GCA_038232335.1 Chthoniobacterales bacterium | reverse complement strand
GCGCGCAGATCGGATTTCGCCGCTGCAAGTCGTGCTCAATGCCTCGATTGAAGTGCGAAGCGCGGTCGTTTACGCCACCTTCGCTGTCGCACTGGTCTTCATTCCGATCCTGACGATGAGCGGAGTCGCCGGTCGTTTGTTCGCGCCGCTCGGCGTCGCTTACATTCTCGCGATCATGGCCTCATTGGCCGTGGCGCTCACTGTCACGCCGGCGCTGTGCCTTTCATTCCTCGGCTTCCGCCACATCAACGAGAAGGAGCCACCGGTAATGACATGGTTGAAGGCGCGCTACGAACGGATTCTCTCGCGCGTCGAAAGGCGACCGCGGACTGCGCTTATGATCGCAGGGGCTCTGACTGTCTGCGGCCTCGCGATCCTGCCGTTCCTGGGCGGCGGATTCATCCCGGAACTGCGTGAAGGACATTTCATTATCCATATGTCAGCGGTTCCGGGCACGTCGCTCGGTGAATCGTTGCGCATCGGGCACCAAGTGACTAACGAACTGCGGAAGCTTCCCGCCGTACGCTCAATTTCACAGCGAGTCGGGCGCGCCGAAAAGGCCGACGACATTTTCGGCAGCCACTACAGCGAGTTCAATGTCGATCTCAAGCCGCTGAAAGGTGAGGAAGGCGAGCAGATTGTCGGCGACATCCGCAAACTGCTCGCGCAATTCCCCGGCGTAAATTTCGCCGTCAAAACATTTCTCACCGAACGCGTCGAGGAAACGCTTTCTGGTTATACCGACTCAGTTGTCATTAACATCTATGGCAGCGATCTCGATTTACTCGACGCGAAGGCGCAGGAAATCGCCCGCGTGCTCGGCAACATTCGCGGCGCGACGGAGGTGCAAGTGCAATCCGCGCCCGGAACTCCGCAGCTCGAAATCCGCCTTCGCCCCGCGGACTTGGCCTTGTGGGGCTTCGAGCCGGTGGACGTACTGGAGAATATCCGCGCCGCCTACCAGGGTGCCGAAGCGGGGCAAGTCTATGATGGCAACCGAGTATTTGGTGTCGTCGCGATTCTTAATCCTACGCAGCGCAACGACATTGCCGCAGTCAGTGCGCTCCCGCTTCGCAATGGTACCGGACCTTACGTGCCCCTCGGGAAAGTTGCGGATATTTACCAGTCCGGCGGCCGGTATATCGTCCTTCACGACGGTGCGCGTCGCGTGCAAACCGTCACCTGCAACGTGGCGGGCGGCGACGTGAACTCGTTCGTCGCCGAAGCGCACAAGCAGATCGCGCAATCAGTCACACTGCCGCAAGGCAGCTACGTGGAGTTTGGCGGGGCGGCTGCGGCGCAAGCGCAATCGCGACACGATCTACTCATTCATTCGCTGCTCGCCGGCGTGGGAATCATCCTGCTTCTGACCCTCGTGCTGCGCGGCTGGCGCAACCTGGTCCTCGTGCTCGTGAACCTGCCGTTTGCTTTGATCGGCGGAGTGCTCGCAGTGTTCGCGGCGGGCGGTTGGGTTTCAATCGGAGCGCTCGTCGGCTTCGTCACGCTCTTCGGAATCACGCTGCGCAATTCGCTCATGATGATTTCGCATTACGAACATCTCATTCGCGAAGAAGGAATGACGTGGGGCATTGAGACCGCGATCCGTGGAGCTTCCGAGCGTCTCATTCCGATTCTGATGACAGCGTTTGTAACGGCCTTTGGATTGCTTCCGCTCGCAATCGGCGCGGGCGATCCAGGTCGCGAAATTGAAGGCCCGATGGCGATCGTCATTCTCGGAGGCCTTCTCACTTCGACAGCTCTAAATCTTCTCGTCTTGCCAACGCTGGCGCTGCGCGTCGGAATCCGCACCGCGACTCCCGACGCGAGCTGATAACCTTCGCCTAACGAATCATGTCCGCAGTGAAGCCCTCGCGTCCGAAACCGAACACCAGCTGGCTGAACCGTACAGTACTCGGCATTGGGTTGGCTTCGCTCTTTAGCGATTGGTCGCACGAGATCGCGACCGCGGCGATGCCCGCGTTTCTCGCCACGCTCGGAGCAGCGGCGGCATGGCTCGGTCTCATCGAAGGCGTCTCAGACGGGCTGTCCAGCTTTGCGAAAATGGCATCCGGCTACTACACGGATCGCCTGCAACGGCGAAAACCAATCGCCGTGGCAGGCTATGTCGTCACTGCGCTCGGAACCGCAGCGTTAGGCTTGGCGACGAATGCATGGTATGTGCTCGCCGCGCGTGCTGGTGCATGGCTCGGACGCGGCGTGCGCACACCAGTTCGCAAGGCATTGCTCGCCGGCTCCGTTGATCGCGCGGCTTACGGCCGAGCATTCGGACTTGAGCGGATGATGGATACGATCGGCGCAATTGTCGGGCCGGTGAGCGCACTTCTCATCCTGCAGTTTTCGAATCACAATTACCGTCTCCTTTTCGCGTGCACGCTGATTCCCGGATTGCTCGCCGCTGGCGTGATCGCGTTTCTCGTCAAGGAACGTGACCGTGCCCCGGTCCCGCACATTTCGTTCGGAGAGCGGTTCCGGCTTTTGCCAGCTCCGTACCGGAAGTTCCTCGTCGCGGTCGGACTATTCGGCGCGGGCGATTTTGCGCACACGATGCTGATCTTGCTGGCAACTCAGAAGCTTGCAGTTGTGACGGGTATCGGAAAAGCGGCGAGCATCGCCGTCGGGATTTGAAGAAGCTCGGTGATCTTCACCGGAATTGTTGTGAACCCGCGGGCGTTTTTGGAAGCCGAGCTACGAGGACGAAAAATGGCAAAACGAAAAGCCTTGTTCATCTGCGTTCATAACAGTGCTCGCAGCCAAATGGCCGAAGCCTGGCTGAATTACACTTGCGGCGAAGTCTTCGCTGCGCAGAGCGCCGGCTTGGAGCCCGGTAGGATTAACCCATTTGTGGCTCAAGCAATGAAGGAAGTCGGAATTGACCTATCGCAGAAGCAGACTCAGGCCGTCTTCGATGTTTGGAAATCCGGTCAAATGTTTCAATATGTGATCACCGTTTGCAGCGAGGCCGAAGCGAAGGGATGTCCGATTTTTGCTGGAGTGACGACGCGTCTTCACTGGCCGTTTCGCGATCCGTCACAACTCACCGGCAGCGATGAAATGAAGCTCCATGAGATTCGGAAAATCCGCGATGCAATTCGCGTCAAGGTGGAGGAGTGGTGTGAGGAAGTTTGTCCGCAGGCGTTAGGAGTCGGCGCGGCTGAATGAATAAGACGGCCGTCGGCATTCTGCGAGCGCTAATCGGCATCGCGCAGATGACGATGGCTCTCGTCACGCTCGGATTGTACCTGAACTTCGGATTGAATCGCTGGAGCGTCGGTTCACTTGTCGTGACGATGCTTCTGGTCATCGGAAGTCGGGTCACTTTCGAAGAGCGACCTTTTTTCTACGCGCGAGAAGATATGAAGAAATTCGGCGCGGAGTTTATCGGCACGTTTGCGCTCGTCTTCGCCGGCACCGGCGCCATCGTGATCAACGAAACCAGTGGCGGCGCCATCACGCACGTCGGCATCGCATTGACATTCGGACTGATCATTCTCGCGATGATCTACACACTTGGAGACATATCCGGCGCGCATCTCAATCCCGCCGTCACTCTCGGCTTCTGGTTCTCACGGCGACTGGCAGGTCGCAAAGGCTGCCGTACGTGGCGAGTCAGTGTGCAGGCGCGCTCGCTGCGAGCGGTATCATGCGCTCCTCTTCCCGCAAAATGCGTTGCTCGGCACAACGCGACCAGCCGGACCAGAACTGCAGTCATTCGTGCTCGAGTTTTTGCTCACGGCGCTGTTGATGTTCGTCATCCTCGGAGTCTCGACCGGCGCGAGAGAGAAAGGCATCACTGCCGGAATCGTTGTCGGTTCAGTCATCGCTCTCGAAGCCATGTTCGCAGGTCCGATCTGCGGCGCCTCGATGAATCCGGCACGCTCGCTCGGCCCGGCTGTTATTTCAGGACATTTCGGCAGCCTATGGATTTACCTCCTTGCGCCGGTGCTCGGCGCAGCATTCGGTGTGCTCGGATGCCGCTGCGTTCGCGAGGAAGGATGCTGTTCTGCGGCTCTGGCTAGCTATTGCCCAGACACTCGTTGAGACCAATAGTGAGTTTCATGTTGAAGACGCCGGCTTCCGCCCGCGCGCGAGAAAAATCGTAATCGCCGCCTCCTCGCCACACTTGGCGGTCGGGCAACAAAGCTCGGCGGTATCAACGACTCCCACTTCGCGGAGTCCAGCAGCGTTAAACCACCGAGCGACATCTTCCCTCTTAAATCCAAGCCATCGGTCATGCTGTTCTGTTCGCAGCCACTCACGCGTGTGGCTATCAGCATCGGTGATGATGAGTCGGCCGCCCGGTTTCAATGCCCGAGCCATTTCATGGATTGCGTGCGCCGGGTCAGGTGCATGATGCAAAACCATGTTGGCGAGCACGGCGTCCGCTTCGCCAGTTTGAAGCGGCAATGATTCTACATCGCCGGCGCGCGCTTCGAAGGCTTGCCCGGCAAATCGGCTCCGCACCTCGGCGAGCATTCCATCTGAGGAATCGACGCCAATGACGCGCGCACCGGCAGCCAGTGCCGCCTCCGCAATAAAGCCTGTGCCAGTCCCGACATCCACGACCACAGAACCAGTTGAAATTTCGGCCGCACGAATTGCCGCCTCGCGGACACCTTCACCGAAAAACTGGCGGCGCATGTCATCCCATTTGTTCGCGACGGAGTCAAAATATTCGCGCGTGCCTTTGTTATCACTCATGAGGTTCCCTCGATGATATGGCCGACGATCGCGTCTTGGGCAACGTCTGTGAATTGACCTTCGATCGAGTTGCTCCAATCGCGGAGCGGGCGGGCGGCCGTCCCAGAAGCAGAAGTGTCCCGACAACTTCGCCGCGATTGTATATTGCGGAAGCTGAATGCGACGAAGCGTCCACGGCGTATTCTATTCGAACCCCACGATTGGGTGAGGCGCATATTCAGAATTTAGTAAGGCCAGTTCCTCCGGATCGAGTTTTACCTCGAGAGAGGCGACCGCGTCATCAAGGTGAGCAAGTTGCGTCGCTCCGATGATCGGGGAGGTCACGGCTGGTTGGTGTAAGAGCCAGGCGAGCGCCACCTGCGCCCGCGGAATACCTCGCCTGTCTGCTACCTCGCCCACCTTCCCGACAACCTTTTCATCCGCGGCTTCGGACCCCGCATAGAGTTGCCGCGCGGTCTCGTCGGTGCGGACTCGATCAGTGCTTGAGAGAGCCTGCCAAGGGCGTGCCAAACGGCCGCGGGCGAGCGGGCTCCACGGGAGAACGCCGACGCACTCTTCGAAGCAGAGCGGCAACATCTCCCGTTCTTCTTCGCGATTCAGGAGATTGTAGTGCGGCTGCATGGAAATGAATCGTGTCCAGGCAAAGCGGTCGGCCAGATGCAGTGCCTTGCAAAACTGCCAGGCAAACATGGACGATGCTCCGAGGTAGCGCGCCTTTCCTGCTTTTACTACGTCGTGCAAGGCTTCTAGGGTTTCTTCGATCGGAGTGTGACTGTCCCAACGATGGATCTGGTATAGATCGACGTAGTCCATTCCAAGGCGCTTCAAGCTCCCATCGATCTCAGTCATGATCGATTTCCGTGACAAGCCAGGAGCGTTGGCATCGGCGCGCATGGGGAAGAAGACCTTCGTCGCGATCACAACCTCATCCCGCCGTGTGAAGTCGCGAATGGCACGTCCCAGGACTTCTTCGCTTTCACCGCCTGAGTACATGTTGGCGGTATCGAAAAAGGTTATGCCGCGTTCCAAAGCTTCGCGGATAAAAGTTCGACCACCTTCCTCATCGAGATGCCAATTTTTTCCTACTCGGTCATAGCTCATGCAACCAAGAGCAATGCGCGAGACCTTGAGTCCAGAAGGACCGAGATTGGTATATTTCATAACTCTACTCTTTTGAACTTAGATTAACCATTTCCCGCTCGCTGATTGGCAATCTGGCGTTGGTCTTAGGTTTAATTACCGACATCAATGTTCGCCGTCGACGAGTCGCGATGCAGAAGCACACCACCGATAACCAATCCAACCGCGCCGAGTTCCAGCCAGGTTGGAATCTGTCGGAGAACGATAACCCCGATGACGACCGCTGCGGCGGGAAGAAGCGCTACGAAGAGGGCGTAGGTCGAACGGGCGAGCTTTGTCATGGCAAGCTGGTCGAAGACATACGGGATGACCGAGGACGAAATTCCAACGCCGAATCCCGCAACGAGCGCGACGGGATCGAGCAGAGCAGGCATCGCGTCTTTGAGGCCAAGAGGAGTGATGACGACGGCGGCGACGAGCATGGCTGCTCCGAGCCGGTCGATGGGCGTGGTGGAAGGATCGGATCGTGAGACGCGATGCGCCAAAACGATGTAGAGGGTGACGAGCACCGCGTTGGCGAATGCCCAGGCGAACCCCAATGGCGCACGGGCAAAGCGGATGTCAGTGAGGAGGTAGACTCCTGTGGCCGCGAGTCCGAGAGCCATCAAATTGCGCCAGCTACGAGCGCCAATCAGAGCCAGCGCGATCGGACCTATGAATTCGATCGCGGCCACGGTACCCAGCGGCAATCGATCAACGGCGAAGTAGAACGAGTAGTTCATAACGGCAAAGACAGCGCCCAAGCCAACGATGAGCCACCGCGTTTCGTTATTAGTCTTCGCGAACGCCCGCCAGGGTTTGCGCCACAGCGCGAAGACGAGAGCCGCGGATACGATTCGCAACCACGCCACTCCGCTCACCGGCACGCGGGCAAAGAGGAGGACCGCGAACGATGGCCCCAGGTAGTGGAAAATGGCAGAGCCGACGAAGTAGAGCTGAGGAGGAATGTGATCCGAGAGTGTAGCCGAATGGAGGTCCTGCGGTTCGGCTTTACTGTCTAAACGGGCCATGGAAGTAAAGTCCTAAGCTGGCCAAGCTTTACTTGTCAAATTGATTTAGATGGTAAAAGGCATTTTCTGCGAAATATTGTGGGCGTGGATTCCGTCGCATTGGACCCCGGTGATTATGAGGGTGCCTACAAGCTGATCGGTGGCGAGATTAGCCTGGATTTGGTGAACACGGTCTCGTGGCCGCGTACGGCCCGGGAACATGACTGGTTGGATCGACCCAGCAACGTCACGGCTTGGGCTGCGGCGGCTGGGATTCTAAGCCGGTCGCACCGCGACATTCTCAAAGCGCGGCCGAAAGCCAAACTGAAGAAGGAACTGGAACAGGTGCGTCAGATTCGAAGTGACCTTCGCGACGTCTTAAGGCCGCTCGCATTTTCCAAGCGTCCCTCCCGAACCGCAATCGAAACACTGAACACGCGGGTTTATGAGATCTGTGCGTTCCGGCGCATTGACCCAGCCAGCCGCAAGTGGACTTGGGCGAACCCGGAGTCGCTAACCGAAATCCTTTCTCCGGTCATCTGGAATGCCGCTGAGGTCCTGACCAGCGCCGATCACACGCGAATCGGCCATTGCCGGTCTTGCAATTGGATTTTCCACGACACGACCCGCAATCGCAGCCGTCGCTGGTGCGACATGATAGACTGCGGGAGCCGCGACAAAGCCCTTCGCTATTATCACCGCACGAAATCGAGCGATGCCTCATGAGATGAAGCCGCCGAGCGAGGGGGCGGACGAGCTCGCCTACGCGACTCGGCCGGAACGCTTCGCGGTAGCCGCCGGGAGCGGGAAAATTGCTCGGATGCCGGAGCAGGTCTCTTGCGTTCGACGTCGAGAGTTGTCGCTCGTCGTGTATGCTCAAGCGCAATGGAAAAGTCGCAGGTCGCGACGATCAACTTAGCCTCTTTGACTTTGGCAACTCGAATGGCAGAAGAAATCTACCTGACTCAGTACGGACTGATGGCCGAACGCCATTGGCGAAAAGAACCCGAGCGGCTAAAGGCCAACAACTATGGCATCCGTACTGCGACCGGTTCAATGGCGCCGCTCAAGGCCTTTGCGTCGAGTAGAATGACGTGATCGAGTCTTGGGGCGACAGGACGTGCATATACTATCAGCTACGTCGTCCGCACCGCGTTGCTGGCAGAAATGTCTTTCAACGCTTCATGCACACCGCCCACTGCTGTTCCTTTCGCCGACCGCGGCGGCCGCAGCGTTTCACTGATCCCGAACGCACATCGCCCGCGGCGAAGATTCCCGGCACGCTCGTTTCGAGCGGCCCTGGCGGACGTCTCATAGCCTTCCATGCAGGGGCGCTCGCGACAGCGGCTCCGGTCTTGATGAAGCCTTTCTCGTCGCGCTCGATCGCTGCGGCCAGCCACTCCGTGCACGGCGTCGCACCGATCATCGAAAAGACGGCGGGTGTTTCAACCGTCCGACGCTCGCCACTCTGCGTGTTCTCCAACTCGACTGCTCCGAGCATTTGCCCGCCCATCATTTTCCGAATCCTGGTATGAGTTACAATCTCGATGTTCGTTGCTGCCTCTACTCGCGTGGAGAGATAGCTCGACATGCTTTTCGAGAGGTCGCCGCCGCGGATGACCAGCAGTACTTTGGCTGCGCCGTCCGAAAGAAACATCGCTGCCTGCCCTGCGGAGTTCCCGCCGCCGACAACTATGACAGTGGCGCCGCCGCAAAGCTGGCTTTCAAGAGCCGTCGCTGCATAATAGACACCGAGGCCTTCGAAGCGCTCGCGCCCTTCGGCATCGAGGCGTTCATATTTAGCGCCCGTCGCGATGATAACGCTCTTCGCGCAGAGCAGCGCGTCGCAGTCTTCAATCTGCCACCGTGCGCGATACTCACCTTCGTTTTGCAGAGTCAATTCAAGGGCGAGAGATGGCGTGGAAAACCTCGCGCCAAACCGGTAGGCCTGTAGTTGCGCCAGATAAGTCAGGTCGCCTCCGCTGATTCCAGTCGGGAACCCGAAGAAGTTCTCAATGAGTGACGATGAGCCGGCCTGACCACCCGGAGCGTAGCTATCAAGAACGATCGTCTTCAATCCTTCGGAAGCTGCATTCACCGCCGCGGCCAAGCCAGCGGGACCGCCGCCAACGACAGCTAAATCGCATCCGATTCGCTCGGCGCCTTCCGCGGCGAGTGGTCGCAGCAAGCCAGCTACCTGAGCTACTTCGCGCAGCGAAGGCCGGCGCAAAGGAACGCCTGCCGAAGTAACAAGCGCCGGCAAATCACCGCTCGTTAACTTCAATCGCTTCGCGAGTGCCTGGCCCTGCTCGTCTTCGAATTCGATCAAGCGATGAGGCATGTGGTTTTTGCCGAGAAAATCGTGCAACTGATGGCCATCGCGACTTCCCCGCAGCGCGAGGACTCGCATCCCGGCAACGTCGCGATCGCGCTGCAGACGTCGACGCCGCATGATGAAAGCGTTTACGATTGGCTCGGCCACACCCGGCAATTCGACCAGCGCCTTTCGCAGCTCTGGTGCTGGCACGATCAACAACTCCGCTTCATTTGATTTCACCCGCGCCGTCCCGAGCGCCGAGGTGCCTTGGAGCATCGCGACATCGCCGATGAAATCCCGTTCGTGACCGGTGCCGAGGATGAGTTCTTCGCCGTCGCGCGTTTCAAAAACTTCTGTCTCGCCGCTCAGGACTACGATCAGGGGAAGATCGCGCTGTCCGGCCTTGAAGATAATTTCACCACGGCGCATCACGCGGCGTTTTCCGAGCGGCTCGAGCAACGCGAGCTGACGATCGTCCAGCTTCGGAAAAGCGATCGCCTCCGTGTCGCGATAGAACTGTTCGTCCTTTTCTTCGTCGTTCATGGCCTGACTAAGTTTAGCAACGGCCGAGTCGATTGGGAATGCCTGGGTTCGCTTCGCAACATACCGATCAAAAGTCGAATGCACCTTCCGCTCCCATGGCGTGTGCAATGAGAAAGTCTGCTGCGGGAACTTTGAGCTGCCCAAACCGGAATCCAGCTCCCCAGCGTGTCTTGTTCTTGATGAAAGAGAGCCTTTCGATCAGCGGCTTGATCGGCGCTTCCTCGCACTTCGTGTACTTCACGTTCACTCGATATGGCTTGAAGTCGGGTGTCATCTCGACTTAGTAAATCTCGCCGGTGGAAACCACGCCAATGGCAGTGAAGCTCTGGAGCGGCCCGCCGTCTGGGTAGTTCGTCCGAGGTGAGTATATGGCGAGCCCATCCCCTGCACGGAGCCGAGCCACGGGGGCCTTCTTGCCGTGGTTGAGCTGGATGAAGCCTCCTTTCACGCCGATCTGCGCGTGCCCGCGAGAGACGACTCCGATCCAGTAGTTGTGAGATGTCATGGTGCGCGTTGGGCTCTCTGCCAGCAGTTGCATGCCGGACGAATGTTTTCCGTGTCCTGCCGCACTTCAACGCGCTCCGCGCCCAACCGCTCCCGCCGCGGGATGAGTTCAGCCGCGATGCCCGTGCCGATGCCGGTTGCGATTCCAGTGACGACCGCGCTCCTCATGCGGCCGCCATTTTCCTGACGACCAGCCGTTTGCTTTCCAGGCGATAGGCGATCACGAGCAAACCCAGCAAGACGGCATCCATAATAGGCGACCTCGGAATCGCCGAGCCGGGGGCAAACTCCGGATCGAACAAGCCGGTTCCCGGAAAAGCGAGGCTGCCGGCCTGGGTGATCCAGTAAAGGCCCGCAAAAGTCACGGAGGCCAGCAGATTCGATCTTGCATCCCCGACGCGCCGGCACGCGAACCACAACGCGCTCAGCCCGAGACCGAGACCGAGCAGCATCGTTTGCGCGTTATGAAACTTGGCGTGCGGCGGCCAGAGAGGATTGTAGATGTCGGTTTGGTTCCAATCGACCGCGAAAGGGCCGACGATGGCGAGGAGCCCAATTAAGGTGATGATCCATGCTCCGATTCGAAGCTGCTTCATATTATTGGAGTAGGTCAAAATGTTAACGCTCGATGGCCGTCGTCACGCCGAGCATCGTGATCATCGCGCGAGACCGGAAGACGGGCCATTTCGGCAAAATCAGCCGCGTGCTGCACCGGATCCACGCCAACTACACGCGCAGCTACGACATGACCACGCTGGCGCGGGAAGCGGGCATGAGCGTCTTCACCTTTCACACCCATTTCAAAGCCGTGACAGTCCGTTCCCAGAGAATGCTAGATCGCGTCGTGAATCCAGATCAGTGAAAGGCTCCGCCGTAGCGCCGGAAAAAAAAGCGCATCTTCGGTCAGATAGGATTTGTGATCTCCACGGAAGCCTTCGAGCCAGTAATTCGCCTCGATTTCGGAACAGCGGGATGAGCGCTTACCGTCGTGGACTTCGGCGGCGCAACTATGTCCATGAATGTAATCATCTTCGAGCATTCGGAAGGAGAAGCCCGGCGACGGTATGAACCAGAGGCGGCGTCGAATCGCGGACGACACGAGCACGCACTCTTCCGTAGTCGTAAGTACGAACTGGGCCGCTGTCGCTGTCAGCGTTGTATCGAACTCTGCTGCAAGTTGTTTTATCAGCTCGAACGAAGGCTCCCGACCCGTAATCCGCGACCTCATCAAAGACTTTGGCATTAATAACTCGGCCGCGAAAAGGTTCGCTTCATACTCTTCTGCCTCCTGTCGCTCTGACCAGTTGGCCGCTTGCTCCTTGTGTACGGTCTCGATCTGGCGTGTTTTCGGATGAAGAAAGCAGTGTCCCAGCTCGTGCGCGATAACAAAACGCGTTTGCCCGGCATACCTCAGAGTGTTGCGAACGGTGATGACCGCAAAATCTCCGCGCCTCACCAAGCAGCCATCCATTCCTCGGAGTGCCGCGTACTGAACTTCAGCGCCTTTGAAGATCGCCATACGCTCAATGTCGATCTCACCAGGCTGGTTGATACGAAGTTCCGTTAGCAGCGCATCTGCTCTTGCGACCGCGATGGCTTTGCGTTCGCTCGACGGCATTACTCTTCAGCTGTTTCTTCACTTTGCGCTCTTCGCTTCAGCGATTCATTCGCGTCGAGTATTTGTGCCATATCTTCGACCGAGAGAGTGCCCTTGTTTCTAAAGGCAAGAGCCGTCTCTGATGTAGCAGCATCGACGAACTCGTTGAATGCGGCGATAACCTCTGCCGACTTCTTGCTCGTCCATTCCGCGGCTGGCGTCTCTGCTACGCGCAGTGATTCCGTTTTCATATCTGCGACTTGCATCCAGCTCAGTCGCTCTTTCTTATCGTGCGCAGCGATCGTCGTTTCGATATGCCGCAAACATGGTTCGATATTGATCCCTCGACCTGCTAACTCATTCTTCAACTCGTCGGTGGACAACGCGTCCGAGTGTTCGTCTAGACCGTCCAACAGATTTTCCATCGGACCCTGTTCATCATTTTTCATTTCAAGTTCCTTCGTGAAGGCGGCGTTGGAGTCTTCGAAATCAGTTGCCCCGAAAAACCTCCGCGCATATTTCGCCAGTTTTCGTCTTAGCTCGTCGATTGTCTCGACCTTCATTCCGGTCAGATCACTAATCTCTGACCGTTTAAAAATTCGTGCCGCAAGCGCTTTCAAATACAGCTGCATCTCTGCGTCTCCCTCGAAGGAGGCGTAGATCGTTTTGAAGCATCTATCCTGATCTTGTCGAAGCTCGGCTTCTTTTAGTTGTTCGTCCGGACTGGGGCCGCGATCGGCTGTCAGTGAAATCGGATCCGCTGAATTTCCTTCAGCATCGTGTTCCTCGGCGTAGTCGACGATGCCTCCGCGATCGGAACTCTTTTTTTCGGACCAAATAAGGCTGTCGCTCACTGAATTCAGGTTATCGAGCAGCGTCCTCGTTGCGTCGAAGGCACGCCTTCCGTCGATTAGCCGTTCCAGCGCTTCCGAGACAAAATCCTTCGCTGTTTTGTCTCCGACAGCGATTTCGTTATCGCCCATCGACTTCGGGCGAAACCCCCGCCAGATGAACTTTCTGATCCGCGTGTCTGCGTGAAGCACTGCGCGAGCAAACGTGTTCTCCCAGCCAGGCTGGGTCAGAACAGCTTTAATGGGCCGGATCCATACGAATCGGAGTCATGCTTCTCTAGCTTCCGCTCCAGTTGCAAGTTTTTTGGAAATAATTTCCAGGAATCCCCAAGTGCGGAGCGGAAGAGGGTGAGCGCGGACAACCCCGCCTCGCTTCAACCGTTATGAGCAAACCAGAGGACAAACCGAAGAAACACGTCGTGTTCTTTATCGACAAAGAGAAATTCGAATCCGATCAGGCTGATCTGCCAGCACGAACGCTCCTGGCCGATTTTGCCAAGGAAGATCCGACGCTGACAACGCTCGCGACCAGGCACGGCGACGAGCTGAAAAGGTACACGACGGACGAAATCGTTCACATCGAGAACGGAATGAAGTTCATCGTTTTGCATAATACGCCGCCGACCGTTTCATGACTTACGGCCCAGACCGTCTTGTCGCCGAACTCGAATTGCTGGGATATACCGTCGAGACAAGAATCCCCAATGGCGCGGTGTTTGCGGTGCTTCCGGGGTATGAAGTTGCCATAGGGCAATTCGCCGGCCGCATTATCGACCTCGGAATTCAGGCGACTCCGGACTTCCCGCGCAGCGTACATGCCGCAATCCACGTGCAAGCTGATCCGCATTTGTACGAAATCCACAGCGTGCCCAACGTGAGGACGGTTATGGCGAGTCAGCTTGGATCTGATTGGCGGTATTGGAGTCACAACTTCGGCTGGGCCGGCGAAGAACGAACAGCGCGGCGGCCTATGTCGCAGATCAACACCATCTTTGAGCGCGCCTGAGACAATTTTTGGAGCCGCGTTCACAAACGCGGTGGATGCTGAACTTCAGCAGTTCCTGATTCGCCAGGATCGAGAGGAGGATCTGCTGTTTGCATTGTGGAATCCATCGCGCGGGGCCCAGCGCCTAACAGGCTTGGTCCACACGATCCTCTACCCGTAAGGGCGATCGTCAGAGACACGGAAACGCTAGCTTCAATCCACAGTATTTTGAGCGGGCGTGCTCAGAGGCCATAAAGGCGGAGTGCGGTATCGCATTTCTGCACAGCCACCCCGGTCCGGGTTGGCAGGGCATGAGTGAGGACGATATCGAAGCGGAGACGAAGGTCGCTGGCTCCACGGAAGCTCTGACGGAATTGCCCCTTCTTGGGATGACGGTTGGTGACGACGGAACGTGGAGTGCTCGAATGTGGCGTCATAGCGCAGGAAAGCGTTTCACCCGTTCTTGGTGCGAGGCTGTCCGAAGTGTGGGCCAGCAGCTCCGAACGGCATTCGCAGACGAGATCATACCACCGCGCGAATTCAGAGAACTGTTCAAGCGGACGGCGACGGTGTGGGGCGAAGCCAACCACAGGAATATTGCGCGGTTGCGAATTGGAATCGTCGGACTTGGCAGCGTGGGGAGTATCGTCGCGGAGACACTTGCCAGGATGGGTATGACGCGCTTCACCCTTATCGATTTCGACGAGGTTCAGCCACACAACCTAGACCGTCTGCTTGGGGCCACTCTGGGTGACATTGGCAAGCTCAAGATTGGCGTTGCAGCCCGGCAGATTCGCAGATCCTCCACAGCATCGATGCAAACGATTACTGAAGTGCCCTACAGCGTTGCTGAGCAGCCGGGCTACGGGGCGGCACTCGATTGCGACGTAATCTTTAGCTGCGTCGACCGTCCACGCGCCCGAAAGATCCTGAACCACTTCGCGTACGCTCATCTGATCCCGGTCGTTGATGGCGGGATTGAAGTCCGCTTCAAGCACGGCGAATTCGCCGGGGTCGATTGGCAGTTGCAGACCATCGCGCCGACGCGTCCTTGCCTCGAATGCATCGGCGCATTTACGTCAGACGACGCATCTACGGAAGAAGCAGGCATGCTCGACGACCCTTCCTATTTGAAAGACTTACCCGCTGATCATCGGTTCAAGCGTAACGAAAACGTTTTTCCATTTAGCGCTAACCTTGCCTCGCTCGAGATCCTTCAATTCATCGAACTCGCGACTGGCATCGGAGGGATACATAACTTCGGGATCCAGCGATATCGCTACAATGTGGGGCACGTTGAATGCGACGTGGAAAGAACGTGCAAAAAACATTGCGACATCGAGGCGTTGGTTGCGCAAGGAGACCGCTACTTCCACCTGCACGGACGAGATCTCGGCGCTGAGGCAGCCCGTGAACGGCAGCGTCATACCGCGCCAAAACCGGATGTGCAGAAACGGGGTGCCATGAAACTATCAGCGTGGCTGCAGCGGCTGCTGACACACATCTGGCCCGGGTCATCTTTATCCCAGAATTGAAGTACTGCAGTGAGACGCTGCAATTCGGTAACAGCGACTGTCCTCGCAGGCAAAGCCTTCGGTTTGCCCACATGTGTCGGCAGTGACGACTGCGCTCTCATGCGCCACCGATTTTCATGGTTAGTTGATCGCAAATCATTAGGACGCTCAGCCGTTTGCTTTCCAGGCGATAGGCGATCACGAGCAAACCCAGCAAGACGGGGTTATCGTAGACCAAATCGATGAGCCCTGACGCGACACGTCAGGAATCCATGACTTATCTTCGCCCGCGCCGGGCGCCGAATTTAGTTACTATTACCAGCCCATCCCGGTAAGGATGCAGCGCTTCTTTGATGATCTGGTTGGTGACGTGTGGCCCGTAGAAGTCACTCGTATCGATGTGGTTTACGCCGGCTGCCACTGCCTCGCGCAATACGGCCAGCGCGGCTGCGCGATCACGCGGTGGGCCGTAAACCCCCGGCCCGGCGAGCTGCATCGCGCCGTAGCCGAGCCGGTGCACGGTCATGGAAGTGCCGGGAAGCGTGAAGGTGCCGCCGAGGCTTGGTTGAGGAGCAGGGTTAATTTCGCCGCGTGGTTGATTCATATGATTAAGTGACTGGTATGGGTTTATCTAAAGCGATCGTAGCGGATCGCTTTTTCTCGCGCGGCCGATCGGAAGCGAAGCCGCGAATGACGACATAGAAGACAGGGGTGAGCAGCAGACCGAAGAAGGTGACGCCGAGCATGCCGAAGAAAGACGGCTGTGCCTAACGACTGCCGCATTTCCGCTCCCGCGCCGCTGGCGATGACGAGCGGAATGACACCGAGGATGAAGGCGAATGACGTCATGAGAATCGGGCGCAAACGCAGCCGGCAGGCCTCGACCGCCGCTTCGAAACGATTCTTGCCCGCGTGCTCCTGTTGCCGGGCGAACTCGACGATGAGGATGGCGTTTTTGCACGCCAATCCTACAAGAACGACGAAGCCGATCTGGGTAAGGATGTTGTTGTCGAAGCCGCGCAGCATCACGCCGGCAATCGCGCTGAGCAGACACATCGGCACGATCAGGATGACGGCGAGCGGGAGCGACCAGCTTTCATATTGCGCGGCCAAAGTGAGGAAAACGAAGAGCACGCAGAGCGGGAAAATGTAGAGCGCGGTGTTGCCCGCGGCCCGCTGTTGATAGGCGAGATCGGTCCACTCGAAGTTCATCCCGGCCGGCAGGTTTTCGTGCGCGAGCTTCTCCATCGTATCGAGCGATTGGCCGGAACTTAACCCCTTCGCGGTATCGCCATTTATCTCGGCGGCGGGATAAAGGTTGTAGCGCACGACGCGATCCGGCCCGGTCGTTTCTTTGATGTTCATGACCGAACCGAGCGGTACGATTCCGCCGGAGGCATTGCGCGTCTTTAAACGGGCGATGTCGTATACGTCGTCGCGGAACTGGGAGTCGGCCTGCGCTGTCACGCGATAAGTGCGGCCGAAAAGGTTGAACTCGTTCACAAAAGTCGAGCCGAGATAGATCTGGAGGGTGTCGAAGATGTTGCCTAACGGCACGTTTAGCATTTTCGCTTTCGTGCGATCGACCTCGGCGAAAAGCTGCGGCGTAGAGGCTCGGAATTGGGTGAAGACCTGGACCAAGCCCGCATCGCCACGCGCCGCCTGAATTACTTTGTCGGTCGCGGCTTGGAGCGCGCGCAGTCCGGCGCCGGAGCGATCCTGCACTTGCATCTTGAATCCGCCGCCGGTACCGAGTCCGCGCACTGGCGGTGGTGGAATGACGGCGATTTGCGCGCCTTGCACCGCGGCGAGTCGCTGGCGCAGGCCGGCGATGACCGCCGGGCCGTCGAGTTTGCGACCGCGCTCATCGAAGGGCGCAAAGCCGGGGAAGAGCGCGGCGGCATTAGAGCTATTCGCGCGGGTCGCGCCGGAAAAACCAGCGAAGGCAACGACGCGATTGATCCCTGGACTTTGTAGCGCGATCTGAATGATCTGTTTCACAACCGCGTCGGTCCGTTCGAGCGCAGCGCCATCGGGCAGTTGCACGGCGATGATGGCGTAGCCTTGATCAAGGGCCGGGATAAAACCGGTTGGCACACGCTTGAAAGCCAAGAAGGTCAGGACAAGAAGGACCGCATAGACGACAAGCGCAAGTCCAGTGCGGCGAATGAGACGGCTGACCGTCGGCACGTAGATACCGACCGTCTTCCCGAAGCCAAGATTGAAGCCGCGAAAAAGCCAGCCGAGGGTGAAATCGATCGAGCGTCCGAACCAATTTTTCTTCGCGCCGCGCGGCTGGAGCAGAAGCGCGCCGAGTGCTGGACTTAACGTCAGCGAGACGAAAGCCGAGATCATGGTCGAGATCGCAATCGTGAGCGCGAACTGCCGATAGAATTGGCCCGAGATGCCGCCGATGAATGCAGTCGGCACGAAGACCGCGCCTAAGACCAGCGCGACTGAGACAACTGGGCCGCCTACTTCATCCATCGCCTTGTGCGCGGCATCGAAAGGCGACAATCCTTCTTCGATATTTCGCTCGATGTTCTCGACCACGACGATGGCGTCATCGACCACGATGCCGATGGCAAGGACAAGCCCGAAAAGAGACAGGTTATTCAGCGAGAATCCCAGCGCTGACATGGCGGCGAAAGTGCCGATCAATGAGACCGGAATCGCGACGAGCGGGATAAGTGTGGCGCGCCATGACTGGAGAAAAATCATGACCACGAGCACGACGAGCAAGACCGCTTCGAAGATCGTGTGGTAAACCGCGCTGATCGATTCTTCCACGAAGACAGTCGGATCGTAGATAACCTTGTATTCGAGACCTTTCGGAAAGTCCTTGCTTAGCTCCGCCATGGTCGCACGGACGGCGTGCGCGGTGGCGATGGCGTTGGATCCGGGACGTTGCTGGATGGCAAGCGCGACCGCTTGTTGCGCATCTTTAACCTCGGGAAAACCGAGATAGCTATTGACCGAGTAATCGAGCCCGCCGAGCTCGACCCGCGCGATGTCGCGCACCCGGACGATGCGCCCTTGATCGCCAGTCTTGATCACGATCTCGCCGAACTGCGTCGGATCGACCAGACGACCGAGCGTGTTCACTGAAAGCTGAAAGGCATGCCCAGGTCCGACCGGTTGCTGGCCGATGACGCCCGCCGCGACCTGCACATTCTGTTCGCGCAACGCCGCCACCACATCGCTCGCGGTTAGGTTGACCGACGAAAGTTTCTCGGGATCGAGCCAGATGCGCATGCTGTATTCGCGGCCGCCGAAGGCGTTCACCGAACCCACGCCTTCGAGTCGCCGCAGGACATCGATCACGTGCAGGCTGGCGTAGTTACTAATGTAAAGCTGGTCGTAGCGATGATCGGGCGAAAGCAAATGCACGACGAGCAGGAGATCGGGAGAACTCTTGTCCGTGGTGACACCGATGCGCTGCACTTGCTCAGGTAGCCGCGGCACAGCGGTGGCTACTCTGTTTTGCACGAGCACCTGCGCCTTATCGAGATCGGTGCCGAGCTTAAAGGTGATGGTCAAGGTCATCGCGCCGTCGGTCGTGCACTGCGAGGTGAGGTAGAGCATGTCTTCGACGCCGTTGATCGCCTGCTCGAGAGGAGTAGCTACGGTCTCGGAAATGACTTCCGGATTTGCACCAGGATAACTCGTCGTTACCACCACCGTGGGCGGCGCGACTTCCGGATACTGCGCGATCGGCAAACTGAAAAACGCCAGCCCGCCCACGATCATGACGACGATCGAAATGACCGCTGCGAAGATCGGCCGCTCGATGAAGAAATAGGAAAACTTCACTTAGCGCCTTGTGTTGTCACGACTTTCTCGCCGCTACCGCCAACGAACTTTTGCGGGTCCGCTTCCTCCGGCTTCACTTCGATTCCGGGCCGCACACTTTGCAAGCCGAGCACAACTACCCGGTCGTTAGACTGCAAGCCTTCGCGAATGACGCGCAAACTGTCGATCATCGGCCCCGGTTTAACCTTGCGGTACTCGGCTTTATTATCCGCGCCGATCACCCAGACAAATTTCTGTGACTGATCCGAAAAACAAGACCTCATCTGGTTTTCGTCTTGTTATCGCAGTCGCGGAGGTGTCTAGGTGTTTGTGAGCTAAGATATTTCGGAAGTCACGAAACTTGTCCAACCGGTCTGGTAACTTCGGATTCTGAGTTAACAAGTCCGAAGACTCGTGTTCAAGAAGTTTCCGCAGCAACGCTGTTTTGTGATGAAAGCTCATTGAATCGGCAACATCCGTAAAGAACAGCATTCGCCGGTGTTTCTCCGCGCAGAAGTAGTGCGAAATGATGTCCGTAAGCAGGACTTCAATCCATGCAGTTTCGTTTATAAATGCCCCGCGCATTTGTTCGGCGATCTTCCCCATGTCATGGATACTCGCCGCTGAGTCATTGCTCATGTCGTCAGTTATATTCTATGCTGACAACTTCGCCAGTGCTTTTGCTTGGCGTTCTACCTCGCGAATCTGCGAGCACAGAAAAGATTCCGCTACTCGGGCCGCTAACTCTGGTGTGCCCGCAAACAAGATCGGGCAATAGCGACGCTGCCATGCTGCCAGAGTGCCGATGATTGAGGCAGGATGGATCATCTCTTGGGCCTTCTCAATGACATCGGCAAGTGTTCCTTCAATAATGACCATGAAGCGGCCTACGTATCGTCCGCGCTTCAACTCACGCTCGAATCGCTGACGGTTACTGCCAATGCAGCCGAGTAGATCGGGAACGGTCTTGCGCTCTACAACGGCAGCGTCGGGCAGGGCTGGTAGAGGGCTGGCGACTGAGGCCCACCCCCCGGGGGCACGGGGGCACCCCCCCGCGCTCAGGACAGAGGAGAGAATATGGCCCCTCACAAAATCCAAGTTTTTGGGGTAATTTGGCTGTATGCCTGCTAGCCCCGGTAACCGGCGCCTCATAATAACAGGGTAAGGCACGGAAACTGCGTTAACGATTGAGGATGCAAGAGTTAAGCATTTTTTGGAGCACTGATTATGAGGGACTTACAGATGACAAAATGGGCGGTGGGCCCTACAAACATTAGACGGGCCGCAACCTCCCTACTGATTGCAATAGCGTGGGCCGGTGCTGCGCACGGGCAACCGGAGTCTCAAAACTTCGCCGTTCGTGAGAAACCAATGAACGATCGGGGAAAAGTGAGCGTAACTGTGCTGGACTCTGGCCATAAAGTTCTCTTTAGTCGCACGGCTTGGCGACCGCTTTGCGCTCGGGGCGACAGGGATTGCAATCTGCTTAATTGTCGAAAAGTTGCGCTTACCGCCCTAAACTTAGGGCCAAACAAGCTAATCGCTGCGGGTCACTTTACTGTAGTTATAGACGATTTTATACAAGGCTACTACGTGGCGCATCTGCATCGCGACTGACAAATATGAAAACAAACAAAACAATACGGGCCGCAATCGCCCTTCTGATCGCAATCGCTTGGGCCGGTGCCGCGCACGGGCAGGGCAATCTGAAAGATATAATTCAGAAAGGCGGTAAGGTGATCGTTCCGACCTATATCACATCGTCAGACGATTTCGAGACCGCAAAAGCTTCAACACAAAAACCACTGGACATAAAACAAACAGATTCGCGCGATTTCACAGTCTTAGTTATGAGCAGCCAGCGTGGTTTTTTTGTGGTAGTTTCTGATGGATTAGAGTTATTTAAGAACGAGGACACCATCTTTTGCGTTTTTTATCCTTCATCCGACAAACGCGACTACAAGGCGCTTGCGCTGGACACAATCGCCGACAATTCTGGCGGCAATCACCCGATTGCTTACGGTGATTTCCATTTAACAAAAGTATTACTGCGGCTTCCGGGTATACATTTGGTGTCGGTGCGTCGCGACTATGCCGCCAAGGACAAATATGACTACCCTGCCGCGCGCCGGAACAAATGGACAAGGGAAGGGGAACCGCGCGAGGCGCAAGCGCTTGTAGATCAGGTTTTCGAGCGCGAGAAAACGACATACGCTAAATTTCAAGCGGCGCTTTCGCGGGCGCAAGCGTTACCGACGGACCCGCAGACGTATCAGGCATTAACGCGGGCGACGGCGGCAGCCTGCGCGGGGGCGGAGAAATCACTACATGCGCAAGCGGTCCGTTTGCAGAGGCAGGCGCATGAGAAGGAAGCCGCGAATGCGCTTGAGGCATCACGTCTGATGCATGCGGAAGCGATAGCATTTCAAAAGGCGTTCGCGATGGAGGGAACGGACCCGCAGTCGCGGGCGGAAATGGTGTGTCGCGCGGCCGAAGCGATGAAATAAATGAAAAACTAAGACACCCACACTACAATGAAGTTCTACGAGCAAGACGAACAGGGTGACTGGGGAGTTTCACCACTATGGGCCATCGCACTCCTAGTGCTGTGGCTAAAGTAAGGCGTTCATGCGGGTCGGCATGACTCGCATACTGCCTGGACGAAAGATGTTCCGAGCACCAAATCGGGAGCAACGTTCTTCGCTCCACATCATACAGCGAGTCACACCTGGGCGTTTGATTATTAGCCGAAGTGCGCTCCTGCCAGTTCCGCAATGTGAGGTAAACACACGCGCGCAACTACGGTGGCGAGTTGCCGCTAATTCAGGCCGCATTAGCGACCCAATTTGTTCTTGCCCACGGCAAAGTCCGTGGGACCTTGAGTTTGGGGACGCCTATTCCTTAGCATTTCTAAGGACTTTGTGGCTCGTCGCTGAATCGCTGCCGAACCATGAGCGACCCAGCCGACATCGCCACCTCGCACGCAACGCTTTAATGAAGCCGTCCGCGTATTCACGCCGCCGTCACCGAAGCGTCACGCAAAATTGCTGCCGATGAAAGACGGCATCGTCGAGCTGCGACAGAGAGATGCATCGATTCGCCTCATCCGCGAACTACGCGCAACCGTCGGCGTCGCGGTCGGAACCGATACTATCGCGCGCTTTCTAGCCGAGTGACCGGTGAGTCACCGCCACGGCGAATTTCGAAACGATCTAGCCGCCGACGCGAGACCGTCGCGACAATCACGCCGCCGCCATCCAACCTGCCGTCGCCCGTTCTTTCCGCACGCACCGAACAGCCACCTGAACGCTCGCGTACGCGTGACCGCGTGTCGCCGATCCGCGCAACCTCTGATCAACGCACATTCCTATGAACAAACAGATCAACCATGTCATCAATGGAAAAGGCGGAGTTGGAAAGAGATTCTTCGCGAGATCAGGGATTGACGAGGGGCGGCGACATGATGCAGTGAGCGCGATGAAGAATCGCCGCTACAGCATCGCCCCGTCCTTCCTGTCCGGACTGCTGTTGCTGCCTTTGCTGAGCAGTTGTTCCATCATCCCGACGCCCTCGCACGCGGTGACTCGCGATCGCGCCTTCATTTCATACGCGCCGCCGGAGAACAGCACCCAGCTGCGCCTGGCTGTGAAAGATCTCATCGACATGAAGGGCCAGGTGACCAGTGCCGGCTCGGCGTATTTGTCCAAGACCAATCCGCCGGCCACGGAGGATGCGGAGTGCCTCGCCCTGGCACGGGCGCGCGGTGTGCAGATCGTCGGGAAAACGAATCTGACGGAATTTGCGGTGACGGTTTCCGGGAAGAACCGTTACTTCGGCACACCGGTGAATCGGCTGGACGGGAAGCACAAATTCATCCCGGGAGGTTCGTCGGGCGGTGCCGCGGTG
>JBBSIA010000039.1:0-23952 GCA_038232335.1 Chthoniobacterales bacterium | reverse complement strand
CGCGGTTTTGATGATTGCCGTAGTGACTGCGGTCAATGTCATCGGCACGCGGACGAGCGCCGATCTGCAAAACTGGACGACGGCCGCGAAAGTATTCGGCATCCTGCTCATGAGTGTCGTCCTGCTCTGGCTCGGGCGAGGTTTTCACGGAGCAGGACTAACTCTTAGACCTACACACGGCGACGGCTCGCTAGCTTCCGGATTCGGGCTGGCGATGATCGGTGTCTTGTGGGCTTACGAAGGCTGGCAGTTTGTCACCTACAACGCGGGGGAAGTGATCGATGCGAAACGAAACTTCCCGCTCGGCTTGGTGATTGGCACAGCGGCGCTCGTCGGCATTTACCTGATCGCTAACCTCGGTTATCTCGCCGCCTTGGGCGGGACGGGCGTTGCGGGCTCGGATCGTCTCGCGGCCACAGCCGTTTCAAGTGTAGTGAGTCCGGCGGCGGCGAAGTTGGTTGCGCTCATGATCCTGATCTCGATCTTCAGCGCAGCGAACGGGACGATGCTTTCTTCACCGCGCGTCTATTATGCGATGGCGCGCGACGGCCTCTTCTTTCAACGCCTGGCCGAAGTGCATCCGCGTTATCAGACGCCGGCATTCGCCGTGATTGCCGGCGCCGTCTGGTCGGCCATCCTCGCCATCACCGGCACCTTTGAACAACTGCTAACCTATGTAATCTTCATTGGCTGGATTTTCTACGCGCTCGCGGCGGCCAGCGTCTTCGTCTATCGCGGGCGCGTGCCAGAAGCCATGCGGCCTTACCGCGTGCCCGGCTATCCGTGGACGCCGCTGCTGTTCATCGCGGCTGCCGCCGCCCTCGTCGTGAACACCATCGCTACCCAGCCCGCGCGCGCAGGCATCGGACTCGGCATCGTCCTGCTCGGAGCTCCCGCCTACCTGATCTGGCGTCGTCCAAAAAGCGAGAGTGATGAATAATTCGGTCAGAGGAGAATCGGAACGAAGTCGCTGAAGCAACATTTAGCGAAGCGTTGGCGGCCGCCCGCAAGACCGATCCAAAGCTGGACGAGCGAGGAGCGCATCCGAATCACGCCTTCGACGATGATCCGCGCGATACCTCCACGCCAGAGGCGATGGCCGCGCTGCTAACGCGGATCTTCGCCGGCCGCGCGCTCTCACCGAGTAACACCGCCCTTTTGATCGCGACGATGCAGCGTTGTCACACCGGCGACAGGCGACTTAGAGCACGGTTACCTGAAAAAACCACTGTGGCGGACAAGACCGGCACCTTGGGCGGCTCGGTCAACGATGCCGGCGTGATCACCCTTCCGCAGAACGAAGGGGAGGTTGTTATCGCGGTCTTCATCAAGAAGAGCGACCTACCGTTCGAAGCGCGCGAGCGAGTGATCGCCGACATCGGCCGCGCCATCTACGACTTCTACCTGTTCGCGGACGCCCCATGACGGGGGCCCGCGGTCCTGGGGCTGTGGTATCCTGCTCGGTCGGGCCGCGTAAGTAGGCAGATGGAATTGATCGCAATGTTGCCAGTTGCTGAAGGGAGCAATAAAAAATGAAACCCGAGCAATCACCAATCACAGGGAAAGAGGATAGGAAGAGTTTATCGAAACCACTTCAAACTCTGTCGGAGTTCTATGCTGCCTTCAATGGGAAAGACTTGGAAATAATGTCGAGGAACTGGGCGCAGACTGATGAAGTCGTGATGGACAATCCGGTCGGCGGAATCAAACGCGGATGGAAGGAAATCAAATCCGTTACGCGCAAATCTTCCACTCACCGGCCACGATTCAAGTGGAATTCTACGACTACACGCTCCACGAATGTGGAGAGATATTCTATGTCGTGGGCCGGGAACGTGGTGAGCTGAGAAGTAAAGAAGTAACTATCGCCCTAGAGATCCGAACAAGCAGAATTTTCAAGCTCATCGATGGGCAGTGGCGGCAAGTCCATCACCACGGCTCGATAGATGATCCTGAACTGCTGGCTCAATATCAAAAGGCGGTTGCATGACCCCAGAAGACAGCGCCCCGAGATGCCGCCCCGCTGAATCGCTTAGCTAGGACTGCTCCCGCCGACCCCGCGATGTTCTCGGTTGGTAATTCCGAGCGAAGTCGCGGAATCCCGTTGCAACCCGAGGAATTCCTCCAGCTTCTGTTCGAGCCAATTCTCGGTCGGGAGTGTGACAGCAGCCGCGCTCGCAGCCAAGCCGATGTGCGAATCCAAAGCGAACAGTAAGGCGCTTTCCTCCGGTGCCAGGGAAAGCGGCTCCTCTGAAGACGCGCTTCTCTTTTGCAAGTGCGCGATCAGTTCCGTGAGCGATCCGCGATCAAAATTCGGCATCCCGAGCAGGTCGATCATCCGTTGGAATCCAAGATGAAACGGAATCGACGCCACTTCGAAGGAGCGAGCCGCGGATAAGTCCTCCGTTGGAGTTAACACCAATTCTGAATGCGCGACGATGTTCCAATTCAGGTCAGGCTGAAAATAGCCGAGCTCGACTCGATAGCTGGCGCCGCTCTTTTGGACCGTGAAGTAACACTGCCCGGCGAATGGTTCAACGACGACACTGTTCTCTTCGATCCCGTTTGCGTCGTAGATTCGCAGATACACTTTTTTGTCAGCGGGCCGAGCATCCTCGAATGCGGTCGCCCAATCGATGTCCCAGTAGACGAAGAGCGTTGCCGGATCGCGGGCGATCACGAAGAGGACGGGCTGACCGTAGGAGCGCGGAAGCTCGCCCAGCTTTAACATGCCATGGCCGCCGCCAAGCGCGGGCTTCGCCTCTTCCGGCACGATCGGAAGACTTGAGACTACAAATGGAGATCCGGGTGAGTCGTTCATCATGGACACGCGGTCTCGCGCTCGCCGGGCGGGAGTTTACACAACCAGGCGTTGAAAGGCGACCAGCAATCAAGCGTAAAGGAAACGAGTCGAAAGGCGGGGCAAGTGCTGATCGGCTGAGAACCGCGTTGCCGTCCGCCGGTGGCCTGCGACAATGAACGCACTGAAATTTCCGTGAAGACCTCTATCATTTTAAATCCGAAAGCGGGTGGAACTGACGAAGACGATGCGATCGCGACCAAGCTGCGGTCCTTTCCCAACGCCACTCTCCTTGTCACCGATGCAAATACCGGCGCTACTCAGCTGGCGCGCGCAGCCATTGCCGATGGCGCCGAACTCATTGTCGCAGCCGGCGGTGACGGCACCCTCAACCAGGTCATTAACGGTGTTGCGGAAGATGTCGAACGTCTGCAGATCGGCCTGATTCCCTTGGGCACCGGAAACGATTTTGCACGCACCCTTGGCTTGCCGGATGGGATCGATGCCTGCCTCGAACTTCTGCGAGCTGGAGTTACCCAGGCCATCGACATGGTTCGGGTAACTAGCGACGAAGTGCGTTATTTCGTCAACGTCTCTGCCGGCGGCTTCAGCGGAACGGTTGGCGAGAAGTTAACTCCCGAGATCAAACAAACCTGGGGGCCGCTCGCCTATCTGCGCTGCGCGGCTGAAGCGCTTCCCGAGCTGCGCGCTTATCGCACCGAAATCACGCTCGACGATTCAACGACTCTGCCGCTCGATCTCTACAATGTGATCATCGCGAACGGCCGCTATGTCGGTGGCGGAACTTTGATTGCACCCGACGCTTCGCTCGATGATGGCCAGCTCGATGTCGTCTTGATCCCGCAGGCATCCGCCGGCGGGATCGCACTGGTTCTGGCGCAAATTCTTGCGGGAAAACATCTCACGAGTGAGTCGGTGGTCTTCCGGCGCGCGGCCAAGGTGGCGGTGCATTCGACTCCTGGCATGTGGTTCAATGTCGATGGTGAGCTGGTTGGAAATGAGCCGGCTCTATTCGAGGTCATGCCGCGGGCACTCCGTTTTATCATGCCCGCAAAGGAATGATCTTGACGGTTGCGGAACTCGCAGACAAGGCGGCGTTCCTCCGCGCCGAGGGACGTAACCTCGTGGTCACGAACGGCTGTTTCGATCTTCTCCACGTTGGGCATGTGCGTTATCTGCAGGCGGCGCGTGCACTCGGCGATGCGCTCGCGATCGGCGTGAACGGCGACGTATGTGTGCGCCAACTCAAAGGCGAAGGCCGGCCAGTGAACAACGAAGGCGATCGCGCTGAGGTTTTGTCCGCGCTCGCGTGCGTAGATTTCGTGGCGATTTTTCACGAATTGCGAGCGACGGATTTTTTGGCTGCGTTACGCGCGCCAATCTATGTGAAAGGCGGTGACTACACGCCAGAGACACTAAACGCTGAAGAACGTAGCCTTCTCGACGAAATCGGTGTCAGGATCGTGATCATTCCATTCACTGCCGGGTATTCGACGTCGCGGCTGCTTGGCGCGTTAAAGCAGCGAAAGCCGTGACTCCGCTGCGAGTCGCGATTCTCGGCTCCGGCAAAGGCAGCAATTGCCGCGCGATCATCGAGCAGATTCGTGCCGGAACCTTGAACGCCGAGATTGTGTTGATTATTTCGGATGTCCTTGATGCCAGGATTCTTGGAATCGCGCGGGAATTTGAGGTCCCGCATGCGTTTCTCCCACCGGGGGCGTTGCGGACGAAGCTGGACCGCGAAAGCGAACAGGCATTGGTGGAAATGCTGCGCGTTGCGAAAGTTGAGATTGTCGTGCTCGCCGGTTTTATGCGGGTGCTGAAAGAGCCAATGTTGGACGCCTTCGCGAGGCGCATCATCAACATCCATCCTTCGCTGCTTCCCAAATTTCCCGGGATTAATGCATGGCAACAGGCGCTCGAAGCTGGGGAGACGGTGACAGGCTGCACCGTGCACTATGTCGATGCCGGAATCGATAGCGGCGAGATTCTTGCGCAGCGGGAAGTGCCGATTTTACCTGACGACACGCCGGAAGGTTTGCACGCTCGCATCCAGATCGCCGAGCGCGACCTTTACCCACAGGTCCTCAACCAACTGGCGGCCACGAGACGCGCTTAGCTCCGCTCAGACTTCGGATCACGCCCGAGGAGTTCCTGAAGTCCCTGGAACGGCGCCTTATGCTCGTAGAGAACAGCGTAAACCTGGTCGATGATCGGCGTCTCGATGTTGAACTTGCGCGCGCATTCGTAAGCACCGCGTGCCGTCGGGATTCCTTCTGCGATCATTTGCGTTCCGGCAACAATTTGATCAAGCGATTCACCTTGTCCCAGCTTTTCGCCAACGCGGCGATTGCGGCTGTGCTGACTGAAACAGGTAGCGATGAGATCGCCGGCGCCGCTCAGTCCGTAAAACGTTCGCGGATGCCCGCCCATCGCGGTGCCCAGCCGGAGCAATTCAGCAAGCGAGCGCGTCACCAAGGCGGCCTTTGAATTGTCGCCGAGGCCGAATCCATCGCTGACGCCGGCTGGAATAGCGAAGACATTTTTCAAGGCTCCGCCGAGTTCAATGCCGGTGATCTCATCGCTCGTGTAAATTCGGAAGCGAGCGCTTCCGAGATGCTGTTGCAGAGTTTCCGCACATTCGGCATCGCGGCATCCCAGGACGGTGGCGGTGGGGAGTTCGCGCGAGACTTCCACCGCGAGATTCGGCCCGGAAAGGACCGCGACGGTTTGATCGGGAAACTGCTCCGCCAAAATCTCGCTCATGCGTTTTCCGGTCTGGTGCTCGATTCCCTTCGTGCAACTCAGAAACACGGCAGCCTCGTTTGCAGCGATCGCCTTGAATTGCGTGGCGATCGCTCGCAACGCCACCGAAGGAGTAACAAACACAACGAGATCCGCATCCGCACAATCCGTCAGCTTATCGGTGACTTCGATTGCTGGCGGCAAGAACACGCCAGGCAGGTATTCTAGATTCTTCCGCGAGCTGGCGAGCTGCGCGATCCGCTCGGGATTGTGGCCCCATAATGTTATCTGCCTCCCCTGCTTTGCCCAAAGGACCGCGAGTGCGGTGCCCCAGCTGCCGGCGCCGAGGATTGCTGTTCGTTTCATCTTCACTTGCGCTGGAAACGTTGTTCTGTTCCCGCGCGAAGACGAGCAAAATTCGAACGATGCCGCCACACCACGAGCGCCGCGAGCGCCAACGTGATGTAGAACAAAAATGTGCCGTGCATGAAGCCAAGGCGTAGCAGGACGGCGACCGTAACCGGCAGGCCGATCGCCGCAGCGACCGACGCCATCGAGACATATCGGGTGAGCTCAAAAGTCGCGATCCAGATAAGGAGGACAATCGTGGCCGCGAGCGGCATCAGACCGAACATCGCGCCGCCTGAGGTCGCAACGCCTTTGCCTCCTTTGAAGCGCAGCCAAACGGGAAAGGCGTGCCCCGCGATACACATTACCGCGGCGATCGTGGCGAAGTAGATGGCGTAATCTCGAGCAGCCGGTATCCGCATTGCAATCAGGTGAGTTAGGGTCACGGCGGCGAAGCCTTTCAGCAGGTCAGCCGCAAAAACGGCATAGCCATATGTTTTTCCAAGAACGCGCAATACATTAGTTGCCCCAATGTTGCCGCTGCCCTTCTCGCGAACATCAATCCCAGCAATTTGCCCCGCAAGATATCCGCTGGGCAGAGATCCGAAAAAGTAACCAATCAGGAGTGCAGCTATTCCGGAAAAGAGCACAACGAAACTCACTAGATATGCGACGAATGGTAGCTCTTGCTTTTGAGATAGACGCACAATACGGATACATCCGCAGGAGTGATGCCGCTGATCCGTGCAGCGTCACCTAATGAGTGTGGTCTGACGCTATGGAGCTGTTGCCTGGTTTCGGCCCGCAGACCAGGAACTTCCTGAAAGTTAAAGTCATGAGGGATCGTCTGATTCGAACTGCGGGTAAGCTGTCGATTGTGGTCTGCCTGGCGACGCTGATATCCTTCGTACCTGATATCTGTCTGCACGAGATGCCATAGGTCGGACGTACCATTATTTCGTATTTCAGAAGGTAGTTGTTGAATATCAAAGCCCGGTCGTCGTAAGAGATGCAATATCGATTCGCCATTGATGCGGAGGTGCTGGAGAGAATCCACCAAGTCACATAGCGCCTGAATCTTTTTAGAGAACGCGTTCCAGCGTGCGTCGGGAATAAGACCGGCTTTTCGTCCCATCGGGGTCAAGCGCTGGTCCGCATTGTCTTGCCGCAGGGATAGCCGATCCTCCGCGCGACTGGTAAACATCCGGTATGGCTCGTCGGTCCCCTTTGTTACAAGATCGTCGATCAGCACACCAATGTAGGAACTGCTTCGCGGCAGCGTGAACTCAGGCCGATCTAGAGATTGGAGGGCGGCATTCGCACCTGCCATTACACCCTGTGCGGCGGCCTCTTCGTAGCCAGATGTGCCATTAATTTGGCCGGCGAAATATAAACTCCGAACTCGCTTGGTTTCGAGAGTCGGTTCCAATTGAACGGGTGGAAAATAATCGTACTCAACTGCATATCCCGGGCGCATGATCTCGGCTTCTTGCAATCCGGGAATCGAGCGGATGAATTCGAGCTGAACCTGAAACGGCAGGCTTGTAGAGACACCGTTAACATAAAATTCGTCGGTATGACGGCCCTCGGGCTCCAGGAAAATCTGGTGTGATGTTTTCTCCGAGAACTTAACGACTTTGTCTTCAATAGAAGGGCAATATCGGGGTCCAGTCCCCGATATCCTGCCCGCGTAAAGGGGCGAGCGATGCAAGTTGTGCCTGACGATCCCGTGAGTCTCGGCAGTGGTGTGCGTGATCCAGCAGGGTACTTGTTCCACGTGGAACGTTCCCGAATTTAGTGTGAAAATCTCCTGGGGATCGGCAGCAGGGGGCTCCATGAAACTGAAGCGCGGTGGAGGCTCGTCCCCAGTTTGAATCTCACACTGCGAAAAGTCGATCGATCGTCGACTCACCCGACAGGGGGTCCCGGTTTTGAAACGCCGGGTTTCAAATCCCAGCTCCCTGAGCGAGTCACTCAATGTGGAGTGAGAATCGGCCATTCGGCCGCCGGCTTTGGATGTGTCTCCGATGTGGAGCAGACCTCGCAAAAACGTGCCGGACGTGATCACGATGCATTTTGACGCGAAGGAGATTCCTACGTCAGTTTCGACTCCACAAGCTTCGCCATTTCTCACCAGAACCTTCGAGACCGTCGCTTGCTTAATGTCGAGCCCAACGGTGCGCTCAATTTCGGCCTTGATCCTAAATTGATACGCCTTCTTATCGCATTGCGTTCGCGGAGCCCAGACGCTGGGCCCCTTGGAGCGGTTAAGCATGCGAAACTGAATTCCGGTTGCGTCTGTATTGATCGCCATGGCTCCGCCTAAAGCGTCGACTTCTCTGACGATCTGACCCTTACCAAGCCCGCCAATGGCAGGATTGCAGGACATCTGGCCAACGGTGTCTAAATTCTGCGTTAACATCAGCGTGGCTGCGCCCAGCCGCGCGGCAGCCAACGACGCTTCGATTCCAGCGTGGCCACTGCCGACCACGATCACGTCATATTTCCCTAGATTACATTGTTCCACGTGGAATCATACCCGGCAGATTACCAATGGCAGCCGACAAACATTATAATTCGGAATCAATACTCTCGCGAAATAAAGACAATCGTTATAGACCGTGATAGGTAAGATGTTCATTATTAGGTATTTGCTGTAACGTAATGGGGTTTGATTTCTTAGAGGGAGCTGATTCGGCCTGTTGGAGTAATCGCATTGCAATTCTGCCGAGCGCCACAAGGATAACGACGGCGATGGCGAGTCCGCCACCCCAGATCAGGTATTCAACCGAGCGGGGATGCGTTTTACCACGAAGCAGATTCAACCCTAATTGACCGAGTGTGCCAAGATATGCGTAAAGGAAGAGGCCCGGCGCCTGTCCAATAGCCACCCAGAGCATGCAGGTCCGAAAACGGATCCGCGTCAGCCCGTAAAGGTAATTAAGCAAGCTCGTTGGGAACAGAGGGTGCAATTGGCTCAGTAGAATGATCTTCCAGCCCTCGCGTTCGACCGCTGGCTCGAGCGCGTCCATCGTTTTGTTGCGCAGCAACCGACGCAGAAGCGCGCGACGCCCAAGCCAACGACTGATGTAGAACGAGATCGCCGCGCCCATGACATTCCCGAGCAGCACGATCAGAAAACCCCACCAGAGACCAAAGAAAAATCCGCCACCGATGCTCAAAACACCGCCCGGCAACAGCAGCACGTTGCAACAGGCATAGAGCAACGGATAAAAAATCGCGCTCCACGCCCCGAGATGCATGACACGCTGCTGCACATCCGCCAGAATATCGGCGAGCGGAAAAACGCGGGAGAGAAGCGCCACCGCGAACGTAACCAGAATCAACCCGGTGACTTGAATTGTGATCGCCCGGCGTATTTCGACCATCGCGGAACAGTCGGCAGTTCAGAGGCTGCGTGCAAATTCCGCCAGCTCGACCGTGGTCTCGTATCGCAGAAACGGAGTGATAAAGTAAACGCCGGCAAATCGCGCCACCGTTTCACAGGCGATCTTTCTCGCGAGTTTGATCCCGCACGCGACGCCTTCCGGTCCTTCGCGCCCGGCCATCTCGGCCCGGACGGAATCGGGCACAACGATTCCAGGAACTTCATTGTGCAAAAACTCCGCCTGCCGGCCGCTCAGCAGCGGCCAGACGCCGGTGAAAATCGGAATCGAAAGATGAGCGGTGCGACGCTGCATTTCATCGAGCAGGCGAACATCAAAGACCGGCTGGGTCATTACGTACTGGGCGCCTGCCGCCACTTTGCGTTCAAGGCGATTTATCTGTGAGTCGAGATTTTTGGCGTTCGGATTAAAGGTACATCCGATCACGAAACCAGTCCCGCTTCGAATCGACTTCCCAGCTTGACTGAATCCTTCATTCAACCGGTTGATGATTGCGATCAGTTCAATGGAGTTGACGTCGAAAACGGAGGCGGCGCCGGGGTGATCGCCAACGCGCGCAGGATCACCAGTCACCGGAAGCACATGGCGCATACCAAGTGCCGCCATTCCCAAAAGATCGCTTTGCAGACCGAGCACATTACGATCGCGGCAACTGAGATGGAGCAGCGGCGTGATCCCATAGCGCTCCTTTAACATCGCGCCGATCGCCAGATTGCTGACACGCAGAATCGCGAGCGAATTATCCGCCAGCGTGATCGCGTCGCAACCCGCGCGGACCAGGGCTTGGGCACCCGCGAAGAATTTGCCCAGCGCCAGGGTCTTCGGCGGATCGAGCTCGCAAATAATCACGCGCTTTCCCGCAGCAATCCGGTCGAGCAAGCTCTCTTCCGCCGGGGTTGCCGGCTTCGAGGAGCGGACCGGCGCGGGCTCGACGGCCACGCGCACGGTTTTGCTCTTAACCGGCTGAAGCTGAGCAATGGCTGCCGCAATCGCGGCGATGTGTTTCGGGTTCGTCCCGCAGCATCCCCCGATTAGTCGAGCGCCCTGCGCAACCATTTCGCGTGCAGACTGCGCAAAGTATTCCGGGGCGGTGTGATAAATGAAGCGGCCCTCACGGTATTTTGGGTAGCCGGCATTCGCATAAGCGGCGATCGGGCCGTCCGCGGGTACCTGCTCAAGTAATTGCACTGTTCCGTGTGGACCGTTCATGCAGTTCACGCCGACGATGTCGGCGCCGAGTTGCCGCGCCCGCGCAAACGCCTCTGCGATCACAATCCCGGAGGCGAGGCGGCCTTCTGGAGCGCAGGCGAATGAGGAAATGCTCGTGATCTTGCCGAACTCGCTTTTGGCCTTGAGCGCAATCGCCATCTCATCGAAATCCATGAACGTCTCGAAAAACAGGATGTCTACGCCGCCATCCACGAGCGCTGCAATTTGTTCTCTGAAACAGGCTCCCCGATCGATTCCACGAGCCGACGCTTCATCTGCGCTGATGCCGAGCGGGCCGATGCTGCCCGCCACGAAGACATTTTTGCCAGACGCGACCTCCCGCGCGAGTTGTGCTCCGGCGTGGTTAATTTCCGCGAGACGTTCCTGAAACCCAAACCGCTCTAGCCTGACAGCGTTTGCGCCGAACGTATTTGTTTCAATGACGCGTGCACCAGCCGCGACATATTCTTCGTGGATCGCGCGGACGCGATCTGGCTCACTGATGCACAATTCTTCGAAGCACCGCTCCAGCGGAACGCCACGAGCGAGGAGCAAAGTTCCCATTGCTCCGTCACCGCAGACGAGATCTGTCTGGAGTTCGTCGAGCAGAGCCATCGTCGATGCGATTAGCGTGGCGCCGGCTGCGGGTCAAACGCGTGCGGCCATTGCACGCTCTCCCGATCTAAAATAGCGATGAATGTGAACACGCGTTTGCTTCTGCCGATCATTCTGCCGATTGCGAGCGGGTGGATCGCACAGCAGGAGCGACGAATTCTCACAAGTGGAGTTCCGCTCGACTCTGCGCAAATGGCCGATGCGCGTGCTCTCGGCTTATCGAATGTGGCGCGAGTGCGCCTCCTTCGCGTGAAGCGTGTGCCGCTGCCGGGTGGGGCATTCGCGCGGGCCTTCGCCTCACTCACAGACGTGTTTCCGGGCGAAACTGCGGGTTTGACGGCGCAATACGGGATTTTCGTCCGCGCCGATCGATGGAATGACCGGCACTTGATCCTCCATGAACTCGCGCACACGCGCCAGTACGAAGAGCTGGGCGGGATCCGCCCTTTTTTGCGTCAATACCTGCACGAGTGCATGACTGACGGTTATTTCTTCGCCGCATTGGAAGTTGAAGCGAGGGCCGTTGCGGTCCTGCTGACTTAAATTCGCTATGGCAAAATCGCAAAAACCCGTGCCGGGAATCCGGAGCCGCCTTTCGGTTTCGGAAAGGTTGCCACTGCGATCGCTCCTGCTTCGGGGACTTGATCGAGGTTTGTGAGCAGCTCAATCTGGTAGTGGTTCGTCCCCAGGATGTAGGTTTCGAGCGAGTAATCCTCTTTGCTTGTGGCGACTCCCGGATCGGTGTCAGTGGTTTCATGACCGGAAGCGGTGATCTTGCGTTCCTCGTAGAGATACTTCAGCGCAGGCAGGCTCCACCCAGGATAGTGGGCGACACCTTTTGCGTCTTTGTTCTCCAACTTGGTGGCATTGGGCCAGCGCTTCGACCAATCCGTCCGCATGGCGACGAAAGCGCCCACCGGAATTTCGCCATGCTGATCCTCCCATTTTTTTAGGCGCTCGACTGTGAGCGTGTAATCAGGATTTGCGGCGACGTCCTCATGCACATCCACCACCACGAGCGGCAGAATCATTTCCTTCAGATCGATTTGATCCACCGTTCGCAGTCCTTTTACGAAATGGGCGGGAGGATCGACGTGGGTGCCCCATTGTCCGACGTGTGTGTAAACTTCACTGAAGAATCCCGTTCCCATGATATCGGGACGCTTGTCATACCAATAAATTGTTTTCCGGGTCTCATCCGGGAAACCCGGCCAACGAGGGATTCCGGGCGCGAATTCGTGCGTCAGATCGACGAACTTTTTGGTCTGAAGCAGGCGTAAGGTTGGGGCTAGCGACTGCTCATCGACGGACTCGCCAAGGACCAGGCCGGCGGATAAAAGCATCACGCAAACGAGCACTCGAAGCATGTTCATTTCGCGTTGTTAACGCATCGCGCAATAAGAAGCCAACAAGTTCTAATAAATGGGTAAGCGTCGCCTCTTCATCTCCCCGGAACCCGGTTTGCCCGATGATCTCGTGCCGTTATCCACACCTGTTTCCTGGTGGATTTGTGAGGCGGACCCCATACTCCGCCACGGTTATTGGAATCTAGAAGATTAAGAATTGTTTGCCGCGCAGATAAAAATTCAAAGAGGGCTTGTGAACATCTTCGGTTTCCGGCCCGTCCATTCTCTATGGATTCAGCACCGAATGCGCTTCCTCTTTCCATGAACGACGCAGCCAAGACAAGCGCATCCGCAAACAGCGCGACCGCCGAAGCGTTGTTGAGTATGTCTCGTGAGACCATGATCGATGAAACCATGCCTGGCCTGGCCGCCGCCCAGACGACGGTGAGATTGCCCGAGAGCGAAGCCACCCTCATCGATTACGAGGAGAGCTTGTTCGAGCGCTTCGCGTGGCTCTATATTTTTTGCCGCGAGAAATTGTTCCGCGACGATACCGACCGAATGATCCGCGCTTTATGGTCGACCGGTCTGCCGCCCGCGCAGACGCAATTGATCGAGCTCGGCTGCGGCCCGGGCTTCTACTCATGCGAATTCGCAAAGCGTTTTCCACTGATCACGGTCACCGGCCTCGATCAATGCGACGAGCAATTGAAGTGGGCCCGGCGAAAAGCAGAATCACTCGGGCTCGCGAACTGCAAATTCGCGCAGGTGGACGTGCTCGAGCCGTCGCGACCCGACGAGAGTTTCGATGTCCTGATCGCGTCTCGGCTGTTCACCGTTTTGCCGGATCGTGAGCGGGCGGTGTCGGAGATGTTTCGCGTTCTCCGATCCGGGGGAAAGTGTTTGATCGCCGAGCCCCGTTACGCCTTTTGGGCCTCGATTCCGCTCTTCGCGATGTGGTTTCTCGCCGGGTTCAGCCGCTTGCAAAGCGGATACCGCGAGCCGCGAACCGCGAACGTGCTACCGCACGCGGAATTCGCATCTCTGTTCCGAAAAGAGCCGTGGAAGCGCTGTCGCGTCTGGCTGGATGGGCGCTATCAATACGCTCTTTGCGAAAAGGATTGACGCATTTCGCGTTCAAACGCAGACAGCACGCCAGTCATGAATGCTGTCCATCGCATTCTCAATCCGGAGGCGCCTCCGCAGCTCGCGGATGGTCTCTGCGCGCTCGGCGTGATGACCAAGGCGCCGCTCGCTGGAAAAGTTAAGACGCGGCTGACTCCGCCACTGACGCCCGAAGAGGCAGCAGCGTTAAACATTTGTTTTCTCCGCGATACCAGCGCGGCGATTTTGGATGCGATTGCTGGCTTGCCGGCGCGCGGCATCGGCATCTACACGCCCGTCGGGCAGGAAACGGTTTGGGCGGGAGTATTGCCGGCTGAGTTCGAACTGGTGCCGCAGCGCGGTCATAATTTCGGCGATCGTCTGATTTTCGCGACCCAGGATCTTCTCGGGATTGGATTCGAAGCGGTTTGCCTGATCGACTCGGACAGCCCGACCGTTCCGCAGCGAGCCTACTCGGACGCGGTCGCGATCCTCGCACGGCCCGGCGACCAAATCGTCCTGGGTCCATCCGACGATGGTGGTTACTACATGATTGGAATGAAAAACTTGCACCGGCGGCTCTTTGAAGACGTGGACTGGAGCACGGAACGAGTCGCGGAACAGACCCTGGCTCGGGCCGCCGAACTCAATCTGGAAGTCCACCTGCTGCCGGTCTGGTACGACGTCGACGATCGCACGACGTTAATTCGTCTGTGCGACGAGCTGCTGGGACCAGGCCGTGGGAATAATGCGGGATTTCCCGCACCGGGCACACGGGATTATCTTACAAAAATAATCGACGAGAAGGGGCGGGGCCGAATCTGACCTAACGAGTTGACACTATGAGACCGAGTCGAAATGGGAAAAGAGCGCTCGTCACTGGTGCAGCGGGTCTGATTGGTTCGCATCTCGCGGACCTGCTGGTGCGAGAAGGTTGGGCCGTTCGGATTCTGGACAACTTGGAACCGCAGACGCATCGCCACGGCAAACCGGCATGGGTTAACGAGGAAGCGGAATTTGTGGAGGGTGATTTGCGCGATCGCGAGACGATGGCGGCGGCCCTGGCCGACATTGATGTCGTTTTTCACGAGGCGGCCTATGGCGGTTACATGCCGGAAATCGCAAAATATGTGCATGTGAATTCGTTCGGCACCGCGCAAATGCTGGAGCTGATCCGCGAAAAGAACCTGCCAATCAAAAAAATCGTCGTGGCCTCTTCGCAGGCCGTTTATAGCGAAGGAGCGGGAAACTGCCCGGCTCACGGTCTCGTCTTTCCAGACGTGCGCCCGGTCGAACAATTACGCGCCGGCGATTGGTCGGTGCATTGTCCGGTGTGCGGAATGGTGACAGCGAGTGTGCCCACTCCCGAGAATGCACCTGTGGGAGGCGAAACGGTTTATGGTTTGACGAAAGTCGACCAGGAAAAACTCGTCCTTCTATGGGGTAAACAGATCGGAATTCCGACGGTCGCGCTCCGCTATTCGTGCACGTTTGGGCCGCGGCAATCGATCTTCAATCCTTACACCGGGGTGATCGCGATTTTCTGCACGCGCTTATTGAACGAGCTGCCGCCGATCCTCTACGAAGACGGGGAACAGACGCGCGACTTTTCATTCGTGGAAGACATCGCGCGCGCCAACCTGCTCGCCGCGGAATCTGACAAACTCGACGGCCTCCCCGTGAACGTCGGCAGCTCGCGCGGGGTCGCGATTCGTGAAGTCGCGGAGCAAATTTCGGAAGCGCTCGGCATTCACATCACCCCGCAAGCGAAGGGTGAATTCCGACCCGGCGAGATGCGACATCTGACGAGCGGAACCGACCGCATTCGCGCGGCCGGTTATGAGCCCCAGGTTGATCTGGCCGCGGGAATCGGACGCTATCTCGATTGGATTCGCGGGCAGACGAACGTGCGCGATTACTTCAGCGAAGCGGCCGACATTTTGCGCAGCAAAGGGATCGTCCATCGCGTCCAAAGTGGGTGAATGAGCGACGCGCTCGGCATTCCGAACCTCGAGTCACGGGTCGTCGATCACGCCCGCAAAGATTTTCCGTTGCTCGACGCCTCCATGAGTGTGGCGGACGCGCTCGATCGGATTCGCCGTGAAGGAATCGGCGAACGCGTGATCTATTTTTTCGCGACCGATGCCGAAACACGTCTTGTCGGAGTTTTGCCGACGCGGCGGCTGCTGACGGCGGCGCTCGAGAAAAGACTCGACGAGATCATGGTGCGTCGCGTGATCGCGATTCCGGCGAGCGCGAGCGTTCTGGAAGCATGCGAATTTTTCGTGCTCTACAAGTTTTTCGCCTTCCCCGTTGTGGATGATCAGCGGCGCGTCGTCGGCGTCGTCGACGTCAGTCTCTTTGCGGAAGAGATGTTGGAGGCGGGCGATCGGAGTGACGATGTTTTTGAAGCACTCGGTTTTCGGCTCGAGCAGATTCGGGGTGCGTCGCCGTGGCGTGTCTTCCGCTATCGCTTCCCGTGGTTGCTGACGACGATCGCCGCCGGGACCGCCTGCGCGATGCTGGCAGGTGCATTCGAGGTAACGCTTGCCGGCAGCCTCGTGATCGCATTCTTCCTGACGATGGTGCTGGGGCTGAATGAGAGCGTCAGCATGCAGTCGATGACGCTCACTATTCAAGCGCTCCGCGTGAACAGACCGACACGGCGCTGGTTCGTTGACAACCTCCGCCGCGAAGCTGTGGCCGCGCTGCTGCTTGGTCTCGCCTGCGGCTCTCTCGTGGGCGCGATCGTGTGGGGATGGCGGCGCGATGCGAATGGTGCGGTGGTCGTCGGCAGCAGTATTGCCGTCTCCCTGGTCACGGCCTGCTTGCTTGGTCTGAGCGTACCGGCCCTTCTTCATTGGTTGAAACTGGATCCAAAGATCGCCGCCGGGCCCGTGACTTTGGCGGTGACCGATTTCTGCGCGCTGACGTTTTACTTTTCACTCGCGTGGCTGGTGCTTGGATGAGCGCGAAGGCGTCATGCCACCTCTCGGTTGTGATTCCGGCGCTCAATGAAGAGGAGCCGATCGCGGAAGTGGTCCGGGAATGCCTCGCCACTGGCTTGCCGGATGAAGTGATTGTAGTCGATAACGAGAGCAGCGATCGCACGGCGGCTCGTGCCCGCGAAGCCGGAGCGCGGGTCGTGCCGGCACCGCGTGGCTACGGACGTGCCTGTGCCGCCGGTGTCGCGGCGTTATCGCCGAAATGCGAGATCGTCGTATTTCTCGACGGCGACGGCAGCGATTGCCCGGAGCTCATGGACCAGCTCATCCGTCCGATTATCGGTGGCACCCATGATTTCGTGATTGGTTCCCGCACCCGTGGCGAACGCGAGCCTGGCAGCATGAACGCACAACAAGTCTTCGCCGGCTACCTCGCAGGCTGGTTAATCGGTCTGCTTTACCGCGTGAAATACACGGACATGTGTCCATTCCGCGCCATCAAACGGGAGTCGCTTACGCAGTTGGGAATGAAAGAGCAAACGTATGGATGGAATCTTGAGATGCAGATGCGCGCGGCACGTACCGGCCTTCGCATTCTCGAAATCCCGGTAAACCATCGTTGCCGCGCCGGCGGGGAATCGAAAGTCTCCGGCACTCTGCGTGGGACCTTTGTCGCGGGCGCGCGCATACTCGCGACCTTCTTCCGCATCGCGACGGAGCGATTTTAGCGAACATAGCTCTGTTGAAAAGCAGCAGCTTTGGCAATGACACATTGCACTCCTGACCGGATACTCGGAGCAATTCTTCGATCCTCGCCGCTACTCTGAACAGCGGTAACTACACCGCCATCGTCCACGGCGCGAATGCGGCCGCAGGGATCGGCCTCGTCGAAATGTACAATCTTCCGTTAGCGCAGTGAGCCATGGCGCGGGCTCTCCTCGAGCTGCCCATCGAGCAGATCGGTTCTATTCGAAAGCGCAACGGAGCTGTTGTTACGAGATCAGCCTGCCGGCGCCCATCATCACCCCAGACCACGCTATCGGATAGCCATTCGGAATCGAAGGATTTCGCGGCGCAAAAATATTTTTGAAACCTGCACCTTTTTGTTGACTCCAATTTCGGCGCGGTGCTAAAAAGCGTTTCGTCACACATTGGCCCTCGCCTGTTTCCGATGCCGGACTCAGGACCTTCGCGCGACCAAGCCAAAGGAGGTTTTGTATGAAATTCGTTTCTGCCGCACTGGTGGCCTGCGCTGGGCTGTGGCTCACCGCCGCAAGAGTCAATGGTCAGCTCCCTGCTACTTCGCCGCCGCCATTGCTTGCGGATCAAAGCCCGACCGCCTCCATTCTATTCGCTGACGGCCGGTCACTGCCAATTCGCAGCCATGGCGGCGACTTCCCGCTCGTCATCGGCTACGCGGGTCAAAACATGATTATCCAGTGCCGTATCCCGGCGGCCATTGCCTCCAGGCTGGTGATCCAGTCGCTGGATGGCGGGACCATCTCGACCCCTTCGTCGGTGGCAGCCGACGGCACAGTCGACTGGCAGTTTCAGCCCGGCACACAGCCCGGCCTGTATCGTATCCTGGTCAGTTTCGGCAACCTCTCCGCTACGCTCCAGTTCTGGGTGCCGACGCCGGACGATAATCCGCCCGTGCTCATCCCGTAGATAAGGCTCACACATGAAGACGCCCCTTCTCTCGCTCACCCTGGCAGCGATGTTCGTTGCCCTCTCCGCTGATTACCTCCATGGACAGGCAGGAAATGATAATCCCACTGGCCCGGCTGGATTCTTCAACGGCAATGTTGCTACCGGCGGTTCCTACGATCCCTATACCGGCAACGCCACTCGATCGGTCACAGATATTGCCATTCCAAACGCCGCCGGGACATACCCGTTGGCCTTCACGCGGACGGCCAATTCCCGGCTGGGCGGGGGCGCGTGGTTCGGCTATTCCGGCGGATGGAGGCATAATTATGGCTGGAGTTTGAACCTCAGTGAAACGCACTTTGTGCCGGGTTTCAATCCCCTCAGCTACTCGGTTTTTTATCCGGACGGGCGCTCGATTACCTTCGTCCAAAGCAGCACCGATACTCTTTTTCGTTCCGCTCGAGGGGGAATCGGCGAGCGTTTCATGCCCTTGAATAGGTCGACGATGCTCTGTTACCTCGTCATGTCCGATGGCGGGAAGGTGGAATTCAGGGCCACTCTGGTCGACGATGGGGTGGATCCCGAAACCCAACAGCACTCCTACTACTACACCTACGCGCCTCAGGCGATCATTGACCCGTTCGGCCTGCGCACGAATTTTTCTTACCCTGCCGATGGCAGCCTGACCATCACCGAACCGGCCGGTCGGTGGCTGAAGGTTTTTTACGGAGTCTTTAACGGTTATAACGTGATCACGTCGGTTCGGGGCAGCGATGGCAGGGTTGTTCTGTACACGTACTCGCAGGCGGCGTTTTCGCCCGGCACCCGGGTTTGGCCTTATTTGTCGAGCATTACCTATTACGGAGATAACACTTTAAAAGCTTACTACACTTACCAGGCGCCCAATCTTCCCGATTACAATGGCGTGCCCCTGCTCAAGACTTGCGATGACGCCATGTACGGCGGCCCGATGCGCCAGATCAAATACATCTATGCCACGGCCAATAACCCGGACGGCACTGTGCCGGTTTACGGCCAGATCCGGAGCGAGAACAATTTCACCACCGGCCAGGCCGTCTCAACTCTCACGATCAACAATGCCGGCACTCGCACCGAGGCGCGCGGCGACGGGCCAGCGAGAACCTTCACCTATGCCGCTGGCATGCTCACGAGCTGGAGAGATTTCGAAGGTTTCAGCATGTCACAAACCCGTGATGCCAACGGTTACCTCAACAGCTTTACCGACGCTAATTTGCATACCACCAATATGACTCGGGAAGCGATCACGGGGCGGATCACCACCCTAACGCATCCTCCTGACAACAATGGGGTGCGTTACAGCGTCACCTACGGTTACACCGATCCGGCCAACCCTTACTATCTCGATCACGTGGCGAACGAACGGAATTTTACCACCTACTATCGGCGCGACGCGAATGACCGCGTCTATCGCATCGACTACCCCGATGCTGGTTATGAGAGTTATCTTTACAACCCTTTCGATCAAATCACCAGCCACAGATTGAAGGCGGGCGGGACCGAATCGTTTGCATACGACGGGCGCGGCTTGAAAACCGAGTACCGCGATCCGTATCACACGGGCGGCAACCCAACCGCGCGCTACCAGTATGATGCCCTCGGCAGAGTAAGCGGCGTCACCGATGCGCTCGGCACCGCGCTCGGGGATGTGAATCACACTACGAATTATGCCTACAACACGCGCGGACAGGTCAAGACCACCACGCACCCGACCGATCCAACCGACAACTTGCGGCACACGATCCTCAACGGCTACAACCCCGATGGCACGCTCCAAAGCGTCACGGACGAACTCGGGCATGTCACGAGCTATATCTATGACAATTACCGGCGGCTGACCAGCGTCACGACACCGCAACGATTCTCCGGCGACACCACGCCGCGAACGACCACTTTCAATTACCAGCGTTGGGGAACCAACAGTCCGTACCTGCACACTTCGTCTTTCGTCTTCATCGTCACCGCTCCCAGCGGAAGAGTGACTCACCTCGATTGCGACAATAATTTTCGCAAAGCGATCTTGCGCCAGGCGCCTTACACCGCCGACGACGCGTGGACCTACTTCAACTACGATGCCGTTGGCAACTTGAGCAGTACCAAGAATCCGCGTGGTTACACCACTACCTACGGCTACGACAAGCGCGATCGGCTGACGAGCATTGACGATCCGATCGCGACCGACCGCAACAGCCTGGGCGACACGGTAACCTACGGTTACGACCCCGCGGGGAACAAGACCTCGGAACGGCGCGCGAACAACCAGGTCATTACTTACGACAATTACGATTCAATGAACCACCTTTTGCAGCAGACTGCCAAGCAGGCACCGACTCCCGACGCGGTCACCAAATATACTTACGATGCGACCGGACTCCTGCAAACGATGCAGGATCCCCGGCTCGTCGCGACCAGCAGCGCCGAAACCTATTCCTATGATTACGACCTTATGGGCCGAAAAACGACGGTTACTTATCCGCTCGATACGGCGGGCGTTCGGCGCAGAGAATCATGGACCTACGACGTGGCTGATTGCCTTAAAACCTTCACCAACCGTGCTGGCAACGTTCAAACCCTCACCTATGACGCGCTCAACCGCGCCACGCTTTCCCAATGGAATGATGCTGGCGTCACGCCCAGCGTCACGACCACATACGACGCCGCTGCCCGCGTCACCGGCATTACCAATGGCAATGCCACCATCACACGCACCTACTTCAATGATAATCTGCTGAAGTCTGAGACGACGCGCCCTGCGGATGCGGTCAACCGCACCGTCACTTACGCCTATGACGCCGACGGCAGACGCGCCTCGCTCCAATACCCAAATGGCGCCTATTCCTATAATTACACCTACACCGGGCGCGGCCAGCTCGATAACGTGATCAATAGTGCCAGCGGAGGCGCGCCGCCAATTATGGCTATGACCTAAACGGCAACCTCACGAGCCGGGGTCTGGCGAACTCGACCAGCAGCACTTTTGGTTACGACCCGATGGACCGCGTCACCAACATTTCGCACGCCTTGAGTGGCGCCACCCGCACCTTGAGCTATAATTACGATTCGGTGGGAAACCGCAACTGGGTGAAACGCGACGGCGCTAATGGTGACGTTTATGATTATGACCTGAACGACCAGGTCACCGCGACCAAGCTCAACATCGCCAATCCCGACACCACGGCCCCCGGCGGCCCGACCATCAGCTACGATGCCAATGGCAACCGTGCGTCCTTTGCTGCGTATGGTCCTACCGAAACCTACACGACAAATGCCCTGAATCAGTACGGCAGCCGCAACTCGAGTCAGGCAGTTTACGATTTGAAAGGAAACATGACCGCGGGACTGGATGGCTCTGCTTATACGTATGACGCGCAGAACCGGTTGCTGAGCGCGACGAAATCTGGCACCACCGACACATTTACGTATGACGGGCTGAACCGGCAGATCGGGAAGAAGATCGGCACGCAAGCGCTCTTCTACCGGGTGTATGACGGCTGGGACTTGATCGGCGAATACGGTTCAGGGGCAACATCCCCAACCGCCGCCTATTTGTATGGAGCGAGCGGCCTGATCGCAGGCCTGAACAGCTTCGGCACGTTTTACTACTACCAGGACGCGAGCGGCAGCACCTCGCACCTGGCGAGCGACACCGGCTCTCTGGTTGAGTGGTACCGCTACGACTTGCGAGGCACACCGATCTTCTATAACGCTTCCAACGCGCCGACCGGCGCCTCGGCCTACGGCGTCCGGTGTCTCTTTACCGGCCAGCAATGGTACAAGGAAATCGGGCTCTACGATCTTAGGAACAGATTCTACTCGCCCGATATCGGCAGGTTTTTGCAGGCTGATCCGATCGGATTTGGTGGCGACCCGACCAATCTCTATCGCTACTGCGGCAATAACCCCGTCAACTACGTTGACCCATTGGGGCTATTCAACCGCGGACAGTTCGTGAGGGGGCTTGGAAATGTCACGGCCGGTGGCATAAGCATTGTTGGTCTAGCAGGCCTGACGGGTGTGACTTACGGCGTCGCTGCCCCTGCGGCGGTTGTATTTGGAACGGCCGCGGCTTTTGGAATATCGAGAGGGGCCGCGCAGATTGTTGCGTCATTCGCAGGTACACCGGCGCAGCAGCAGGGCGCAGATCAGATACCGAGCAATCTATCCAGCGCATTGGCACTGATAGTCCCGGAAGCAGTCGGTACAGCTCTGCAAGACCTTGAGACAGCATATACCGCAAATACTGTGATTCAGGCCGCTATGACTGGCGACAAAAGTTTGCCTTTCTTTTCCGATGCTTTCGCCGTAGCCAATGACCTCAAAGATAGACTTTTCCCACCTGCCCCGGCGTCGCCACCGATTGACGATCGTGACCCGTTTGCACACGTGCACGTCGGTGGAGAAGACGGAGGATTGTTCGGTGGTTTCCATGGGTCAGCTCCGGACGGATGGGGGATGACTAACATTTGGGGCGGAGAAGTGTGGGGTGCAACTGTTCCTACCGGAAATGTCGACTTAGGTTGGGAGGCTTACAGGAAAGCGCATAGCGGATAGCGAAGAAAGAACATTCGATGACTGCAAACTACTTTACGGGAACCTTGGCTAGCAAATGGCAAAGACGACAGCAGCGCTAATAAACCACAAGTCGTAATGCAACTACAGACCGGTCAAGCCCTGGCACAGGTAGTAATCGGGTTGCCAATACTAATTGCAATCGCGGCAATACAACGTATACGAGGTCGTAAATTTAATTCTCTCGTTCTGACTTACTGTGGTCTTGTTATACTGACCTTTGCGACTCTGACATTTTTTGGTCTCATTCATTTTGATTAGAACTTTAACGGCAATGCAATGGCTTGATATCTACGGTAGACTGGCCGGCGCACTTGCAGGGCTTGTTTTGGCAATGTTTCAATTCAGAAACGACACCGGTTCAAGGAATTGGGTTTGGTTATTGCTAGGTAGTATTGCTCTCGGCCTGACCGCGGTGTTTCGATTATAGCAACCCAATTTTTTGCGGGCGCGTACAGTTGGAAACGGAGACCGCGAGGGACCAGCAGCCTATCTCTCGCTGGCTGCTTCGACAGGTCGAGACTCATTTAGTTTTCGGTCCTCTTTCGCGAAGAATACCCATTGCCCGGGTGGCACGATTCTCTGCAGGCATAGCAGCGGCGATCCTATACTTCCGTCATGAGTTAGTCAGTTCTGATCTGGGGCCAGTATTCGTCGTAGTTTTTGTATGTTCTTTTATCTTCGCTCGCGAGAGTTGTTTACGGCAGACAGTAGTCGTTTACGCCGCCACTAAATTTGCTTTTGGCATTGCGTCCTTCGCATCATTTTGTACCGGTCTCGCTGGGATTCGCGACGAAAAGCCGGGATCTTGGACATTTCTGGTTCTCGGCATCATTTGGTTACCCGGCTTGGAATTCATTCCTCGTATAACTCCTTATCAAAAGTATCTGACCATCACTCGAATAGTGTTGTCTATATTATGCATTATCCGCATTTAAAATATTTTGACATTGAAGGAAGGGCGCGGGTCGCGTCTAAAAGGCGGGGAAGGGGTCAAAAAAGGCGGGGAAGGGGTCACTTTGGGGTTGCCCTGATTTGACGGACAGTGGGCTTGGGGTCAAAAACCCAAGGAGCCCACATGAAAATACAGTTAAGGAAACCGGCTCGCGAGAGGGCGAGCTACACGAATGAATACAAGGAGCAGGCGTTGGAAT
>JBBSIA010000038.1:0-24941 GCA_038232335.1 Chthoniobacterales bacterium | reverse complement strand
ATCTGCTGAGGGGCGGGACGGACATCAGGACGGTGCAGGAACTCCTGGGACATAAGGATGTGAGCACGACGATGATCTACCTGCACGTGCTCAATAAGCCGGGCATCGGGGTGAAGAGTCCTCTGGACCAGGCCGACAGTTGAAAAGGTGGAATTCAGAGGCGCCGCTGAGATCGCGCCTGCGACAGCGAAGTTGTTCTTCGCAGATGACACAAGATCTCTGCAGAGAGAAGGTCGCGACCCCGAAAGCTTTCGGGTCGCCAGCACGCGGCCGCGGGCGCTCCCCGGACTTATTGGACGACGCGGATGGTCCAAAAATCGGCGGCCAAATCCGTGTCAGTGAGGTAGGCGTAAGGAATGGTGAAGTAACCTTTCATTCCCCACCCTGTGCCCCAGGAATTGCGGCAGAGGAAAGTGCGGTTAGCGTCGTTGTAACCGACGGCGCAGACGGCGTGGCCGCCGAGGACGTGTTCGCGGGTGGAAGGCATGGGAGCGTGGCCGCTGCGCGCGACGGCCGCAGTCTCGAAGCTCTCATAGACGGTAAAGCCGAAGACGAATGGGTAACCGCTCGCGAGGCAGCCCTGCATCTGCCCGAGTGACTGGACGAGGCGCTGATAGCTGACGGCGGTGTGCCTGGCGGCCTCGGTGTAACAAGCCTGTGAAGGCCTGGTCCTGAACTTCGCGATCTGGTAAGGCCACATCGGCTCGGGACAGGCTCCTTGTTTGGCGACGGTCTTGATGCCATCGCGGAGCATGGCGCCAGCATCGGAGCTGACGCTGCCTTCGAGGAGGCGCTCGTTGTAATAGATGAAGAGGCGGGACGGGATGAAAACCTGGGAGGTGCTCCTTGATCTGGTCGAACTCGATGGCTCCGCCGACGGCGTTCGCGGTGCAACTGCCGAGCTGGCCCTGATCATAAACGGGCGGGCACTGGCTGCGCAGATCAACCTTCGGCGGAAGCGCGCGGAGGAATGCCGGGGGCGCGGAGTAGAGGAAATCGCGCTGGTCGGGGCGATCGGGGATCCAGCCGAAGTGGGCGTTCCGGTTTGGAAGCGATGAGCGCCCAGGAGAGGGGCGTGAGCGCGAGACCGTGCGATGAGAGCGCCGCGAGGGATTCGAAGTGGTGGCCATGGGAGAACGTAACTGATTCCGGGAGAGGTTAGCTCGACCTCGTCAGAAGTGAGCCTCTGGGCAGCAACTTATAGGCCAATGTTCTATCGCATCGACGCAGCTTAAAAGCGCGTTTGCGAAATAGGCGGGTTTGAAAGTAGCGCAAGGTTCCAGCTTGCGATTTCGAGGGGGACGCCAGCCAGAGACTTGCGCTACTTCAAAGAGCGCGCCGCGGCCACGACGTGCTCGGCGTCAATCCCGAACTCTTTCATTACCTGATCGCCAGGAGCGCTGAGACCGTAGCGGTGGAGGCCGATGACTTTCCCGTCCAAGCCGACGTAACGATACCAAAGGTTCACGACGCCCGCTTCGATCGCGACGCGACGCCGGCAGGAACTTGGCAGGACTTCTTCGCGATATTCGCCTGACTCGCGCTCGAAGCGCTCGAAACAGGGCATCGAGACCACGCGCGTGCCGGCGCCGAGCTGCTTCGCGGCGGCAAGGGCGTGCTGCAATTCGCTTCCGCACGACAAGAGGATCAAATCAAGCTTTTCCGTTTCGCGCTTCGCAATGTAGCCGCCGCGAAGCACGCCTTCACGGCGAGCACGCACTTCGATTTCATTCAATATCGGAACGGATTGCCGGGTAAGCGCGAGCAAGGTGGCGCCGTCATTCCGTTGCGCTGCGGCGACGAAAGCGCCGGCGGTCTCCTCCGGATCGGCGGGACGAATGACATCCAGTTGCGGGATCAAACGAAGTCCGCTCACGGTCTCGATCGGTTCATGGGTGGGGCCGTCTTCGCCGACGCCGATCGAGTCGTGCGTGAAGATGTAAATATTCGGAAGCTTTGAAAGCGCAGCTAGGCGGATGGCGGCGCGACAATAATCGGCGAAAACCAGAAAGGTCGCGCCCGAAGCCCGGAAGATTCCGTGGTAACCGACGCCATTCATGATCGCGCACATGCCGTGTTCGCGAATCCCGTAATGAACGTTTCGGCCTAACGAGTTATCACGTGTGAAATCCTCGCCGCCTTCGATGTAGTTCAAGGTCGAGCCGTGCAGGTCGGCGCTGCCGCTGATCAGAAACGGCATCGCTTGTGCGAGCGGCTGCAGAACTTCACTGCCCGCTTTTCGGGTCGCGAGTTTTGCATCGGCGGGGAACGGCGGCATTCTGGCGAAGAGATCGGACGGGACTTTTTTTTCGATCGCGTCGTCGAGTTGCTGTGCCTGGTCGGGGTGCTTCTGTCTCCATTCCTCGTAAGAACTTTCCCAGCGTTCGTAATCCGAAAGGAGACGCTTTTTTTGCTCGGCGAAATACGCTCTGACTTCCTCCGAGACAAAATAGTGCTCAGGTGGAAGGCCGAGCTTTTTGCGATCTTCATCCACGAACTTCGCGCCCGCTTCCCCATGCGCCTTCGCCGTCCCCGCGATCTCGGGAATACCTTTTCCGATCAGGGTGTGGGCGATGATCATCTGTGGTTTTCCGTTGTCACGCTCCTTTGCGACGTTCACGGCGTCGAGGAACGCACGCATATCGCTGCCCTCGATCTGTTGAACATCAAACCCGTAGGCTTCGAATCGTTTCCCGGTGTCCTCGCTCTGGGTGACCTTGGCCATCGCATCGAGGGTGACGGCGTTGGAATCGTAAATCAGAATCAAATTATCCAGACCGAAATGCCCGGCGAAAGCGCTGGCTTCGGCAGAGACGCCCTCCTGCAAACAACCGTCGCCCGCGAGACAGAAAACGTGCTGGTCAAATGTCCTGTGCTCGGAGGTGTTGAAACGTGCCGCTGCCATCTTTGCCGCCATCGCCACGCCGACGGCATTACCGACTCCCTGACCGAGCGGTCCGGTCGTGCATTCGACTCCCGGGGTTTCAAAAAATTCCGGATGCCCGGGCGTCTTGCTGTGAAGCTGACGGAATCTTTTGATCTCCTCCATCGGCAGATCGTAGCCGCTGATGTGCAGCCAGGCGTAGAGAAACATGCTGCCGTGACCCGCCGAGAGAATGAAATAATCCCGGCCAATCCAGCGCGGCTTGTCGGGATTGTGCTTAAGCACGTGACCATAAAGGACCGCGCCCATTTCGGCGCAGCCGAGCGGCAAGCCGAGATGGCCGGATTTCGAGGCTTGGACCGCATCCATCGCCAGCCCGCGGGCTTCGTTTGCGGCTTGCGCCAGGATTTCGAGATTCAAACTCATGCGCTCCATATAATGTCCTCCCGCCGGCAAGGAAAACGATTTCGAGATCGCGCGCGGCTGTTGCAAAGCGCGAAAAACACCGACAGTGATGAGACCAGTTTGAGAATGAATCAGTCCCTTTTTCTGCACATCGCCGAACGGCTGGAGGGCTTCCTTAGCAAGTTGCCGGAGTCGATCCGAAGGCCGGTCTTGCACGAGCTGACGCCGCTGAAAGAGCTATTCCTGCAACAGCGTGCGCCGCGCTTCGTGCTCACCGGATCGAGCAAATCACCGGTGCAGGAAATCGTGGCGACGCTTTTCGCATCGACCGATCCCGGCGATTTCCGAGACGTGCTGACCGAGGTTTATCGATGGCAGGAAATCGAGATCGCTGGCGCGGGGAAAATCAGTCTGCTCGACGCGCGAGGGACGGACGCCACTTCGCGGCCGATCGTGGAGGAGGAATTGAAACGCCAGGAGGCGGACATCTTTATTCACCTCGAGGAGAGCGGAACCAAGAGTGTGACGCGAGCGCGGGAGGGGAATGCGCTTGCGGAACTTTTACAGCGACAGTCCGGCGCGAAATTAATTGGGATCACGCTGACCAAGTCTGCGCGGGGTGAGGGCGCGGATGGTAACGGGCCGCGGGGACAAACTGGGTCCTTCGAGGAATCGAAGCTCGCGGCTGCATTGAAGGAGAAGCCGGAGCTGCGGACGCGGCTTCTGCAGGTGTTCGAAATTGCGATTGATGGCAGCGCGATTTCGTCCGCGGAGTCTCATGCGCTGATGGCGTTGCTGGCCGCCGAGTTACCGAATGAGGCGCGGGTCGAGATGATTCGAATTTCGCGTGACCGGCAGGCGCAGGCGCGGATGGCGCAAGTTTTGGTAAAATCCACGAGCGCGATCTGCACTGCGATCGGCGCGCAACCGATCCCGCTCGCTGATCTGCCGATTCTGACGACGCTCCAACTCGTGATGGTTTCCGGCATCATGCACATCAGCGGGCGCGAGCGAAGCCTTCGAGCTGCGACCGAGTTTCTGGCGGCCCTCGGGGCGAATATCGGCGCCGGCATGCTCCTGCGAGAAGGAACGCGCGCAGTCCTGAAGTTTTTTCCGGGATGGGGTAATGTGGTTTGCGGAATGGTTGCGGGCGCCGGCACCTACGCCGTGGGCAAGGCCGCGACTGTTTACTTCATCGAGGGCGTCTCGCTCCAGGACGCGCGTCGCACCTATCTAGCCAGCAGGAAGAAAAGGCCACCGCGCGCAAGCCTTCCGTTAGGCGAAATGAGTTCTACAAAGCCCTAACGCCGATGGCGGGCAACGGGTGGTCGCCGGCTTATTCCAGAACTCACGAACGGTGCTGAGATAATAGCTTCAGGTGAGCTTGCCGCTTATTCAACTGCGAAAATTGACCTCGGCTGCATGGGTGTGAATAACTCGTGAATAACGTGCTCGCTCCGGCGCTTTTTGTTCACACGATTTTGTGAATAAAAGCAGGCCTCCTGCCGCCGTACCAGCCACGCAGTGCGCCGGCAATGAACCTTTCTGAAATCAGTTCGACTCTGCGTGAGATTCGCGTCTCGCCCGTCAAGACTCTCGGACAAAATTTTCTGCACGACCGAAATCTCGCCCGCTGGATTGTCGATGCGGCGCAGCTCACCACTGAGGATTTCGTGGTCGAGATCGGGCCGGGATTGGGCGCTCTGACGGAGTTCGCACTCGCTTCCGGAGGACGGGTGCTGGCGATCGAAAAAGACGCGCGGCTCGCTGAGTTTGTGCGCGAGAGATTCAAAAACGAGGGGCTCGAAGTCTGGCACGGCGACGCATTGGATTTTGATCTCCGCAGGTTATTTACCGAGTCACACGTGAAGGTGCTCGGCAATCTGCCCTATTATGTTGCGAGTCAGTTGCTGTTGAAATTTCTCGATCGTCCTAGTCCCATCTCGCTAGCTTTGTTGATGTTACAGAACGAGATGGCGCGCAGGCTCTCCGCGGCACCACGGAGCGCGGCATACGGTGCGCTGACTCTGCTGGTCCAATTGGATTACCGGATAGAGTATTTGCGAAGCGTGCCGGCGACTGTATTTCTGCCAGAACCAGATGTCGATTCCGCGCTCGTCCGCGTGGTTCCCCGGCGAAGCGGGGAGCTGCCTGAACACGACCGAGGACGCTTCAAACGACTGGTGCGTCTTGGCTTTTCGCAGCGTCGAAAACAGCTCCAGAAATTGCTGAGGACGGAGGTCTCGAACTGGTCAGAGGCGGCGGAGAGCTGCCACTTCGCTCCCCAAGCGCGTGCTGAGGAACTGGGCCTTGAGCAATGGATCGCGCTCTCGAATTGGGGCAGGGCTTTCGCGCCGCTCGCCGCTGCTCGCGTCGAAACCGAGATGTTTCCCGTGGTGGACGCGGAGGACCAACTCGTTAAGCTTGCGGCCAGGTCTGAAGTGCATGGGGATAACTTGCGTCATCGAGCAGTTCATATCTTCCTTTTCAATACCGGCGGGGAGCTATTTTTGCAGAAACGCTCTGCCAGTAAGGACCGCCATCCGGGAATGTGGGATTCCAGTGCTGCCGGGCATCTGGAGGGCCGCGAGGAGTACGACGAAGCGGCGGCCCGGGAACTCGAGGAGGAACTCGGAGTCGTCGCCAGCCTCGAGCGAATCCTGAAACTGCCGCCCTCAGAAGAGACCGGCCAGGAATTCATCTGGCTCTATCGCGGGCAGCACGACGGTCCACTCCAACTGAACGCGATCGAAATCGACACGGGCGGATTTTTCCCGCCGGACATCGTCGAACGCTGGATCGGTGCCAAACCCTGCGAGTTCGCGCCTGGATTTGTGGAATGCTGGAACGCCTGGCGGGCGACGCAGAAGCCGCGCGCCCGGGACTTGTGACCGTTATCGCTGGCGACTGGAGTTGCGCTTCGGTGAGCGCGGCCCCTTGGATTTCGCCGAACTCACACGACCAGTTTTCTTCTGGCCCGCTGACGGCGCCCCACGCTTCGCGCGCTCTGGCAGATCCCCGAAAACTGCGCGTCTGAATTTCCGAGCCGCGCGCCGTGCCGCTTCTTTTCCGCCGCAGATCGCATCGCTGAACATGCGGGTAACTGTTTCGTCACCGCGCAGGAAGTGCACCTGAAAGCCGTGCGTTTGCTTGCTCGCGCGCGGCTTTGTGTCGATGCGGCGAATGTTTGTTTCCGAGTCGGGATTAGCTCGTTTTTTCATACTCCAGACGAATATTCGACGTTAGGGCAAATGCGCAATGGACGCAACCTGTCAGTAAATTCAGTCGTGCGCGCTGGCTCGCTCTGGCGACGGCAAACCCCATTCCTGCCATTTTTTTTGATATTCAGCGGCCGGCAGAAGGGCGTAACAAGGATGCCACGGCCCACGCAGACGGGTGACCAACCGCACAAGATCCGATTCGGCCATGGTCGTGCAACCGGCGCTCGGGCGATCAACGCCGCGGCGAATGTGAAAGAAAATCGCGCTCCCTTCGCCAGGAACTGGCGGATCGGAGTTGTGGCGGATTTCCACGAGCCAGCGATAAGCGAAATCGTTGTGCCGCATCTTTTGCTTCTCGAACCACGCCGGCGGATGCGCGGGGTCGTCGATCGTGACGAAGCGGTTGTATTCCGGAAGCCGCGGATCATCGATCCACGCGTCGGCCTCCGTTACCTGATGAAAAGGAAAATCTCCGCCGCTGGGGAGCTGCTCGTCATAGGTGTAAATCTTGCCGATTCGAAAAATTCCGGCCGGCGCGCGACCATCGCGTTCTCTCTTGCGCGAGCCGTCTTCGTTCTGTCCCGCGAGACCGCTGCCCCAGGCGAGTCCGTTTTTGCCGAATAAAACCGGCCAGGCCGGACCTTCGGCTACCCACTCGGCCCCGCGCCGCTCGAAGAGCTGCAAGCGTCCGCGCATCGAGTTCCAGTCCGGGGCGATTCCGACAATCAGCTGGGTGCAGTCTTGCGGAACGCCCGCGGCACAGGCGCTGCTCGCGAGGAGAAGCAGCAGGATCGTCCAACGGTGAAATCCCCCAATCAACATCCCAAACCTAGACGCGCAACTTAGTCAGCTTGTCCAACTTCATTTCCGCCGGGTGAAAAAGTTCTTCCTTCCATTGCTAATTGCGCTGGCCGTTTTTGCGAGTTACGCGCCGGCGATTCGCGACGGCTTCGTCTGGGATGATACCGCACTGATTCTGCGCGACCCCCTGATCCGCAGCTGGCGCCTGATCCCGGAAGGGTTTCAGCACTTTCTGTTTACGGACGCGACTGCTTCCGACTTTTACCGTCCGCTTCAGCGGCTGACGTACACGCTGGAGTATTGGGCGTTCGGCGCGCAGGCCGCGCCTTATCACGTCACCAGCATTTTGTGCCACATCGCCGCGGCGATGGCATTGCTCGCGGCTGCGAACGAACTACTCAAAGCATTCGGCGTCGAAGAAGGAATTAGGCGACCGGCGGCGTTTGGCGCCACCTTGATTTGGGCGATCCATCCGGTGCAATCAGCGGCCGTGATTTACATCTCAGGTCGCGCTGATCCCCTCGCAGGCGCATTCGGATTTGCAGGTCTGTATTGCGGCCTGCGCTGTGCGCAACTCGAAGGCCGCCGACGTTGGCTGTTCGCTTCTGGCGCCGGCGTCTTGTTCCTTCTGAGCGCGTTGAGCAAAGAACTCGGCCTTCTCTTTCCGCTGCTCTGGTGCGCCGTGCTCGTCATGCAAAGGAAGCCGAAGCTGCTCATGCTCGCGGTCGCCGTTTCCGTGGCAGTCGGATTGATTTACGCGAGCCTGCGTCTGGCTGCCGAGCACATCTCTCCACCGATCGCGCGCACGCCGATGCCGCTCCTGGTTCGTCCGGTGGTCGCGGCTCGCGCCGTCGCTGAATACGCAGTGCTGATCGTGTTTCCTCGGAACCTGCACATGGATCGCGATGTTGAAACACATCCAACCGGTTTGAGCGATGCCAGCATTACGTCCGCAGCCTGGCGCGAATTGCAAACGCTTCTCGGTATCCTGGTAATCGCGACCTGGGTTTGGTGGTTGATCCGCGCGCGCACCCGAGATCCCGCAGTTTTCGGATGCCTCGCGCTCGCGGGAATCGCGTACTTGCCGATCAGCGGTCTCGTGGAATTGAACGCCACGATCGCGGAGCATTGGATCTATCTTCCGACTGCATTTCTGTTTCTCGCGCTCAGCACCGCAGTCGCGCGACTCACGCGCTCCTCCAAACAGCCGCAACTCCTTTTAACTCGAGCGCTCGTGGTTGTAATTCCGCTTTGGAGCTTGTTTCTCGCTGGCCGCACATTTGTTCGCACCTCCGATTGGAAGGACCAGCGTACTTTTCTCGAACGGACAATCGCTGACGGCGGCGATTCCGCGCGCATGCGGATTAATCTTGCTGGCGTTGAGCTAAACGAAGGACGTTTCGAGAACGCAAAAAAAGACCTCAGGGAAGCGCTTGGCAAAGCACCGGAACAGCCGCTCGCAGTGATCAATCTCGCGACCGTGGCGATCAAGGAGAAGGATTTTAACGCGGCACATCAACTTCTCGCTCGCGCCGTCGCGATGCCGCTCGTCAGCGCCGAAGCGCATGAGCTCACCGCCGTGTTATTGAACAAGGAGAAGGGCCAGGTCGATCTTCTCCGTTTGCGGCTCGCGGCCCGCACGGGCCCGCCGAATTGGGCGATCGAAAAACGGTATATCAAAGTGCTCGCCGAATCCGGTCACTCGGAACGCGCCGTCGAGGAGCTGCAATCATGTCTGAAGATGCAGTGGTATCGCGCGGAGTCATGGCAGTTGCTGAGCGAGCTGCTCGCCGGAGCCGGTCGCAGCAACGGGGCCGCCCAGGCCTGCGCGCAGGCGCGCGCGTTTGATGTTCATTTGGAGGAGCGGCGCAAAGTCCTCTGATGAAACCGCGATTGAATCAGCTCTTTGCGCCGGCGATCTCTTCGATGAAACGCGGCAGATAGCGTCGCGCTTTGATTTCACCAACCCCGCGGATTTTGCGCCCCGCTTCGGTGCTCCGCGGCCTCAGGCGAGCGAACGCGCGGAGCGTTTCGTCCGAAAAGATAACGTAAGCGGGCACGTTTCCATTTTCGCGGGCAAGCTCGAGCCGAACATCCTTAAGCCGTTGGAACAAGGTATGATCCAAAGGCACGAGTTCATCGACAGCCGCGTTGCGGGTTCTGGTTTTACGAGATGTGAGGCGCTCGGCCGAAACGTCGCTCCCTTCTTCCGGCCAACGCAGTTCGTAATCACCATCGCCTTTCATCACCTTTTCTCCCAGCGCGGTCAGTGTCACCATCGGATAATCACCTCCCGTAGTGACGAGCAGATCCGCATTTTGAAGCTCGCGAAAGAGTTGATTCAGGTAACCGACACCTTGCGATTTCAATAAACTGTAGGTCGAAAGTTGGTCGAGACGCGCATCCAGGACTTCGCGTGAACGGCTGCCGACCAAGGTTTGCACGATCCGGCCACGGCCGAAACGCGCTTCCCAGCCAGCGCTGCTCCGGGCCGACATCCGCGCCACACCGCTGAGCGCTTTCCGCACGATCAAGGCTTCGGGTTCCGTCGGTCCTCGTGCGGGCGCAGCGGTGTCGAGACAGACATCACAATTGCCGCAGACCGGAGGCTGCAATTCACCAAAGTAGCGCAGAATAGCCTGCTGCCGGCACTGCCGCGCATAAGCGAAATCGACCATCAGCTTCAGCTTTGCGCGATCGCGGCGCTCTTTTTCCGCAAGCTTGGCGACATCAATTTTCAATTCGTCGCCGCGCAGTTCCGGCCGCAGCAACCGCGTGCCCCGAACCCGACGGCCGGGAATGTCGAAGCGGTCGATGTATCCTTCGCGATCCAGAATGTGGAGCGCGGCGCCGAGCATTATGTCGTTTGTGTTGCCATCGAGCTGGGCCGCCATCTCGCGCAGTGAAATCTGCACCTCGTGCTGCGCGTTCGCTTCGCGCCGAATAAACTCGTAGATCTCCGCGATTACTTTGGGCGGCGGGTTGCTGCCTTCGATAAAAAATTCCTGCACCCGCGTATCGGCGTGATTGAAGAAGATCTCACAGGTGGCGGCTTCGCCGTCACGGCCGGCACGCCCGGCTTCCTGATAGTACGCTTCCACGCTTCCGGGAACTTCGAAATGAACGACGAAGCGGATGTCGGCGCGGTCGATCCCCATCCCGAATGCATTTGTCGCCACGACCACGTCATGGCGCCGCGACATAAAGGTGTCCTGCGCCTGGCCGCGCTCTTCTTCTCCCATGCCGCCGTGGTAAAGGACACTCGAGATGCTCGCGAGCTTGAGCGTTTCCGCGACTGCCTCAACTCGCTTCCGCGTTGCGCAATAAATGATGCCGGTTTTGTGTTCCCGGATCATCTCGTGCAGCCGCGCGAACTTCTCCGCTTCATTGGCTGTGTGCCTAACGACAAACTTCAAATTTGGGCGCGCAAACCCCGCGACGAATTCACGTGGGTGACGCAAATCCAGGTGCTGGAGAATGTCGCGGCGCACTTCCGGGGTCGCGGTCGCGGTAAAAGCCGCCACCTGCGGCCGACCGAGTTTTTCCAAAACCAGATTGAGCCTGAAATAATCGGGCCGGAAATCGTGCCCCCACATCGACAAGCAATGCGCTTCATCGACCGCGAACAAGGCGATCGTGGTTTCGCCAAGTGCAGTCACGAAGGACGCGCTCCGAAACCGCTCTGGAGCGACGTAAACAAGCTTGAACTCGCCGCGCGCGAGGGCGTGAATGCGTTCCCGCTGTTCCTTCAAGCCTAACGAGCTGTTGATTAAGGTGGCGGGGATGCCGCGACGTTGCAGCGCATCGACCTGGTCTTTCATTAAAGCGATCAGCGGAGACACCACAATCGTCACCCCTTCCAGCATCAGGGCCGGCAGTTGATAGCAAAGCGATTTGCCGCCGCCGGTGGGCATCACCACAAGCGCATCGTTGCCGGCAGCGATCGCCTGAATCACTTCTTCCTGGGCATCGAGGAACTCGCGAAAGCCGAAATATTTCTCCAGCACTTCGTGCGCAGTCATTACCAGCTAACTTGCGGAACTAACTGTTCAGTCACAAGTCGGGAGTGCCCATCTTCGACACTGCGGCTGACTCCCATGCGCATCCACGTCCGCCACCGGCTCGGCTAACGAACCATGGAGGCGACCGCTGAATAACAGTGCGTTGCATCCGTCAGTTCTCACACACCTATGAAAAAATCCATCCTATTGGGAGCAACTTTGGCGCTCGCGGGTCTCGCCATTGCTCCAGCCAACGCCCAGACCCAATCGTCCACCACCACGACTACGACTGAGTATATGCCGACGAGCACAATCATCGGTTCCAAAGTCCGCACCGGCAACGGTGATGAAGTGGGCGAGATTAGAGACGTCGTGCTCGATCGTAACACCGGTTGCATGGCCTACACCGTGCTTTCGACCGGCGGAAGCGGCGGCGTGAGTTCGAGCGGCGGCACGAGCAGCCGCACCACCCGCACGACCAAGACCGTGGCAGTCCCGTGGAGCGTCTTCACACCCGGGAGCGATGCGCACACCTACACAGTGCGCGTAGACCGCGACCGTATTTATAACGCTCCGGTCTGGGAAGCAGGGCACCTGGACGAATACAGCCGCACTGATTACCTCAACAATGTTTATGGATACTATGGTGTGCAACCTGGCGTCGGAGTCGGCGCCAATATCAACGTCGGTGTCGGATCGCCGGGTTACAATACCAGATCAAACACCTCCACGGGTTACGGTGCTTCGACCAATGCCACCGCGGCCCCCGGCTTCTCGCCGGCTATGAGCCCTTCTCCAATGGCGACCGCCTCCGTCACCGCGACTCCGATGATGAGTCCTTCGGCATCACCCACTGCGAGCGCGAGCGTATCTCCCACCTCGACGCCTTCAAAGCCAAGTCCAAGCGCAACCACTCGTTCAGTCGCACGGCCCTCGGCCAGCGCAACCGTTTCGAGCCTCTCAAGCGACTCGTCCACGGAAGCGAGCCCGAAGGGCAGCAGCTCCTCGTCCGATAGCAGCACGACCGAGTCGAGCACGACCACTTCGCGCAAGCGTGACGCTACCGAAAGTGGCAGGAAAGGTAAAGGACACAGGCACGAAGGCAGCCAGGGAGAAAACGTCGAAAAATCCTCGGGTTCGACTTCCGATACCTCCGCAAGCCCGTCCCCGACCGAGCCCTAACGAGAAGCTCGCGGTTCTCCGCATCAGAAACTACCAACGACAGCAGGAGTGGCTCGCGCTGCTCCTGCTGTTTTCGTTCGCTCGGATTGTTGCAGACTCTTTAAGGATACCCATCTGGGGAAGATATTGCAGGGCAGGCGCTCTCGACTTCCAAGGGGCAAAGCGGTGGCAAACGGGAGCGCTTACCCTACACATAAATTCGGACGCAGCTCTCCTGACAGACTCTTAGACGTTGGTCGCCGCTTCCACCGCCGCCGTATCGGCTGGGAGATATTTCATGCCCGCGAGCCAGAGAAGCCCGGCGAGGAACATCATCCCGGAGACCACGAGGAACGCGACGTTCATGTTCGTGTGCCCCGCGATGTAACCAATGGTCGGGAACGCGGCCGCGTCTCCGAACAAATGAATAACAAAGATGTTGAGCGCGAAAGCAGTGGCACGAACCGAAGGCATCGCCACGTTCGCGAGTGCGGTGTTGGATGGTCCCGTGTTCAGAAAAACGAGGAAGACCGCGCCGAACATGAACACCCATGCTAATGGAAATGGCGTGTAGAGCATCACGAGGAAGAGCGGGAAGGCGAGCAACATTCCGACAGCGGAGACCAGGAAGTAGGCGCCGGGATAGCGCCCCCGAAGACGATCGGCAAGCCAGCCGCCGAGAAGCGTAGAGAAGAGACCCGCGACCACTGTGATCCCGCCGAAAACGATTGTCGATGATGCCGGCTGCCCTCGAAACTGCAGGTAAGCAGGTGTCCAGAAGGCGAGCCCGCCAAGTGCAAATGTCATTGCCGTGGTCGCGAACGTGTTGATCACATAAGAACGCGTCCGAAAGAGGGTCAGAAAATCCTCCCGTCTCCACTTTCGCCGCGCTGCCACTGGCGAAGTCAGCCGGCGCGGATCTCGTTGGGTGAAACAAAGTAAGCCCAGCAAAAGACCTGGCGGCGTCATCAGATAGAAGGCCCATCGCCACCCCAGATGGACATTGATCAGCCCGCCGAGCACGTAACCGAGGGCGCTGCCGACCGGGATCGCGGCGCAAAAAATGGCGAGAATCCGTCCCCGATTTTCCAAGGGGTAGAGATCGGCCAGGATGGTCGGCGCAGCCGGTCCGTAGCCGCCTTCGCCGATCCCGACGAAGATGCGAGTTGCGATCAGAATTTCAAACGTCGGCGCCAATCCCGACGCACCACTGGCAAGGCTCCACAAAATTGCGCAGACGCCGATGATCAGCCATCTCGAGAATCGATCCGAAAGCCAGCCGAGCGCCGGTGCGGAGAGCATGTAGGTGACAAGGAAAACCATGCCAAGGGCGCCCGTTTTCGTCATCGCATTCAAGTCGTTAGGCGAGAGGAAGGCGTGCCGGATCTGCGGCTCGACCGCGGACAAAATCTGCCGGTCGATGTAATTAAAAACGTTTATTCCAAGCAGGAGAGCGAGCGCCGCCCGCGCGCCGGGCTTCCGGTCTGGGATCGTGAACGCCATCGAATTGCCGATTGCAGTAGGCGACGCGCAGATTGTAAACCCTAAACGATGGCGTCTCTCCCAGTCGCTGAACGCGTGCTCTATTTTGTCGGGCTGACGATCGGTCGCCTGATCTATCGGATCCGCACCATCGGTCGCGAACATCTTCCGCCCGGCGGATTTCTACTCCTGCCCAATCACATTACCTGGGTGGATGCGATCGTTCTCCAGTTGGCCTGTCCGCGTCACATCCGCTTCGTGATCGACGAATCATTTTACCGGAATCGCATTCTGCATCCGTTCCTGCGCACCGCTGGTTGCATTCCGATCACACCCCGTCAGGCAAAGCGCGCGATCGAATTTGCGGCCGAACAAATCCGCGCCGGCGAGATCGTGTGTTTGTTTCCAGAAGGCCAGCTCAGCCGCTCAGGCACGCTGCTCGGTCTGCGGCGCGGCTATGAATTAATCGCGCGCGCCGCAGACGCACCGGTCGTTCCGGTGTGGCTGGACCAGCTCTGGGGCTCGATCTTTTCTTTTCAAGGCGGCCGCTTCTTCACGAAGCTGCCACGGCGAATTCCATACCGCGTCCTGGTCGCATTCGCCAAACCGTTCGCCGCGGAGAAAGCGGACCTCGCAACCGTGCGCGAAGAACTCCTGAAGCTCGGGGAATTTTGCTATGGCGAACGCCCGATTCTGCGGCAGCATCTCGGGCGCGTTTGTTTACGTGGATTAAAGCGCAAGCCATTCCGCACCGCGGTCGTGGATGGACTCGATGACACGACCCTATCGCGCGGCAAGCTCCTCGGCATCTCTGCGGCCTTGAGTCGGGAGCTAATTCGGAAATGTCCGGAACGGCGCATCGGCATCGTGCTCCCGCCAGGAAAAGGCGCCATCATCGCGAATCTGGCAGTGCTCCTGGCAGGAAAAGTGCCCGTGAATCTGAACTTCACGAGCGGACGCGAAGCAATCGAATCGGCCACGCAGCAGGCGGAGCTGCGCACGATCCTTTCCGCGCGGCAGCTTGCGAAAAGGCTCAAAGAATTTCCCTGGACTCCGGCGGTGATTTATCTGGACGTCGCCCTGCCGCCATTAAAATCGGCGATCATCCGCTGGTGGCTGACCTGCCTCGCACTCCCGTGGCGATCGCTGGCGCGCCGGTTCGGAATTCCAGATATCGGCGATCGGGCGGAGGCGATTCTACTTTTCACTAGCGGAAGCTCCGCCGCACCAAAAGGGGTCTCGCTCAGTCACCGCAATATTCTCGGCAACGTCTCACAATTCGCGGTCATGCTCGATGCGCGCCAAGACGATCGCATGCTGGCTTCCCTGCCATTTTTCCACAGCTTCGGCTGCACGGTTACGCTCTGGTATCCGTTGATCGAAGGTGTGCGGACGGTCACATATCCAAATCCGCTCGAGGCCTCAAAAATCGCGGTGCTCGTGCAGAAATACGCGATCACAATTATGCTCGCGACGCCCACTTTCCTGCGCGCCTATTTGCGCAAGGCGGAGCCGGCGCAGCTGCGCACTCTGCGGCTCGTGATCACGGGCGCTGAGAAGTTGCCGGTCGAGCTCGCAAAGCTCTTTCAGGAGCGGTTCGGAAAACGCGTGCTCGAAGGCTACGGACTGACCGAGACTTCCCCAGTCGTGAGCGTAAATCTGCCCGAACCGAGCGCGAAACGCGGAGAGGCGGTGCAGCCCTCGAGCCGGCTTGGTTCAACTGGAAAACTCGCGCCCGGCATCGCCGCGGAAATTCGCTCACCCGAGACCGACGAGAAGCTTAGTCTCCACGATACCGGCATGGTGTGGCTGCGGGGGCCGAATATCTTCGATGGTTACCTCGGCGATGCGATCCGTTCCGCCGAGGTTCTGCGCGACGGCTGGTTCAAGACGGGAGACCTCGGCCGTTTCGATGAAGACGGATTTCTCTACATCGATGGGCGGGTGTCGCGCTTCTCCAAAATCGCAGGCGAGATGGTTCCGCATGAGGCAATCGAGCAGAAGATCGCCGCGGCGTTGGCACTCGACGCGCACGCTGATCGCGTAATCTGCATTATCGGCATTCCCGATCCATCAAAGGGCGAAGCGCTCGTCCTCATCAGCAGCATCGATCTTGATCTCGGCGCGCTGCGTACGCAGCTGAGCGAAGCAGGCGTTCCGAACCTGTGGATTCCGCGCATTGCGCGAATTGTTCCGGCGATCCCGGTGCTTGCGTCCGGCAAGCTCGATCTTGCGAAATGCAAGGTAATCGCCTTGAGCGGCGGAGTTTCCCCTACTGCGGCGGACGCCGGCGCACCAGGACCGACGCGATAAAACTCTGCACGATTTCGCTCTTCTGGTTCCGGGTCACGTTCCGGATGCGGATCACGCCCCGGTCCGGCTTCGAGCGCGACGGTCGCACTTCGAGGATCTCTGTTTCGAGCTGAAGAATATCTCCCGGACGAACCGGGCGCGGCCAGCGCAACTCATCCACACCGAGTCCGACAGAACCGCCCGCCAGGTTCAATCCGTTCGTCACAAACAAACGCATGCTGATGGCGGCGGTGTGCCATCCGCTGGCGGCGAGTCCTTCGAAGACGCTCCGTCGCGCAGCATCAAGATCGAGGTGAAACGGTTGCGGATCGAATTTGTGCGCGAAGTCAACGATGGCAGTCTCGGTGACGTCGTAGGTTCCCGATTCAAATCGATCGCCAACCTTTAGGTCTTCGAGATAACGCTCGTGCATTGCGGGGATGGAATGGCGGGCGAATGAATTGCGGTCAACCCTTACGGGGTTGGGGCTGCTCTAGCTGTTGCACAGATGAAAAGAGCGCGGTTGAGGATTCTTCTTCGCTTTTAAAAACCGCTCGAACTGGCGCGCTTGTGCCGCTGTTTGAAATGCCTTGATTCCGAGCAGTTCCATCTCACCAAGACGAGGTGTCGTATGCGTGTGTCCTCGACGATGCTGCGCGAGGCGGGCGTGCAAATCGCACGTCGACCGATGTAATGTCTGCCCTTCTCTCCTTTGAGAATGTAGACGTGAGGCATGAGATTGATGCCAGGGGGGAGAATTGAACTCCCGACCAAGGGCTTATGAGTCCCCTGCTCTACCGCTGAGCTACCCTGGCGTAATTGACGTGTTCTTGCACACAACTCCGTTGGCTGGCGACCAACCCCGAACGCTTTCGGGGCTGCTCTACCGCTGAGCTACCCTGGCCCGGACGACATGATTCAATGGCTCGCACGGTTGTGTCAACCGGACCGCCACCATGTCACGGCTGCTCTTTAACTAAATACGGCCGCAGGTCTTGCTCGTCCCCATTGATCGCCGCCATGAAACAAATCCCGTTCTCCTGCCTCACGGCTCCGCTCCAACCTTCCTGCTCCACGTAACGCCAATCAGAGAAGTCTTTCGCGATGCCGGTCTTCGGATCCTTCTCGGCTGGAAAGAGGAAGAGCTGCATGTGTTTTTCAACGAGATATATTTGCGCGACACGCTGCACTTCTTCGTCGTCAAAAACACGGCAGCCGACGGTTTGGAACTCAGCGAATTCCGGCGCCACGTCGTAATGCTCGAGCCGGTGCTTCATGAAAAATAAGTCACCAAGCGCGCCCGCCTCTGTCTTCACCGGGTCCAGCAACACCGAACGGGTGGAACCAGCAATCGCGAGCAGTTTGCGCGCGCGCGCCGCACCTGGAAAGTCGCTCATGTGCTCGTGCACGCGATAAGCGAAAATTCCCGTGATCACGCAGATGGCCAGCGCAATCGCCAGCACTGCGGGATTGAACGCCACCGATCTCCACGTCCGTTTTTTGACTGGCACGAGGCTCTCATTCGCAAACCACTCCGCGATTTCCGACCCCACCGGAATCTTCTGCACCAGGGCCGCGACCGCACGGTCGAACGCCTCTTGTCGCGCAAAACGCGCCGCGAATTCTCCGCGCCGCACCCGCTGCACCGCCATCCGAGTCGCGCGATCCAGCGAGGGTTTGTCGGTAATCGGCGCACATTGCGCAAGCCCGTGCTGTTTGCGGGAGGTCGCGAAAAGGCTCATCCCTCCTCCTCGTGCGGCGTGGTCGCATCCAGCCACGCCTGGAACTGGCGGCGTGCGCTTCGGATTAGCCGGCCTAACACCGATGGCTTCATCTCCAGGAGAGAGAGCATCTCTTTTGGCACAAACTCGTCGATGTAATAAAGCGCGAGCGCACTTCGCTGCGGTTCCGGCGCGGAGGAAATCCAAATCGCGAGTTGCTCGGCGTTGAGCTGCCTGATCTGGGCTGGAGCGGCTGGCGAGACATCGTGTTCTTCCAATTCGGTCGCCTCCGCCTGAAGATCCCGCTTCATCGCCTCGAGGCAACGCCAGCGGGCGTCGCGAAAAAACCAAAGCCGATCTGCGGGTGCTTCCCTCTGAGCGGAGCGCATCGCGGCCTCGCGCACGGTTGCCTGAAACGCCTCCTGCGCTTTGAGCGCATCGCCCGTCATCAGAAAGCAAAAACGATAAAGCTGCGGAAGATTTCGATTCGAGACGGCCACGCTGAGGTATCTGGAGGTCGAATCTTACGCGCCTCGGCTTGCGCGACAAGCCAGCGTTGCAGCCAAACCGCCCCGGTTCAATTGTTGGCGAGTGATTGCAGACGGCGCGTCACTTCCTCCGCGTTCTCGCGGCTGTTGAAGGCCGAGATACGGAAGTAGCCTTCGCCTTCCGCGCCAAAGCCGCTGCCGGGCGTAACGACGACGTTTAGTTCCTGGAGCATCCGATCGAACATTTGCCAACTCGTTAGGCCAGCCGGCGTCCGAACCCAGATGTAGGGCGCGTTCACGCCGCCGAAAACTTTGAGACCCGCGCTCCGAGCGGCTGCGCTGAGAATCCGCGCGTTGCCCATGTAATGGCCGATCAAAGCGCGGACCTGTTCGCGACCTTCTGGGCTGTAAAGCGCTTCCGCCCCGCGTTGCACCGGATAGCTGACGCTATTCGACTTCGTGCTCCAGCGGCGATGCCAGAGCGGATGCAGCGGCAGGCGACGTCCATCATCTGCCTGCGCGAGCAGAGTTTTCGACATCGCCGTGAATCCACACCGCACACCGGTGAAGCCTCCTGTTTTCGAGAAGCTGCGAAACTCGATTGCGCACTCGCGAGCGCCGGGAATCTCGAAGATCGAATGCGGAATTTCGGAATCGCTGATGTAGACCTCGTAAGCTGCGTCGTAGAGCAGGATCGCCTGATGCTCCTGCGCGTACTCGACCCAGCGTGTCAGTTGCGCACGCGACGCGACGGCGCCGGTCGGGTTATTTGGAAAGCAGAGATAAACGAGATCGACGTGTTCCGCGGGCGGCTCTGGAACGAAATCGTTCTCCGCGCGGCACGGCAGGTACGTGATCCCTTCGTAGGCGCCGCTCGCGTTTGCTGTTCCGGTATGGCCTGCCATCACGTTCGTGTCCACATAGACCGGGTAAACCGGGTCAGGGATTGCGATTCGATTTTGATGCCCCAGAATGTCGAGGATGTGGCCGCAATCGCACTTCGATCCGTCGGATAAAAAGATCTCGTCATTGGCGATCTCGATTCCGCGATCGCGGTAATCGTGCTGCGCAATCTTGCTCCGGATGAACTCGTAACCCTGCTCGTGCCCATAGCCGCGAAATGTCTCCCGGCGCCCCAATTCATCCACTGCCTTGTGCATCGCCGCGATCGCGGCTTGCGGAAGAGGCTCGGTTACGTCGCCAACGCCGCACCGGATCATGCGTTCCGCCGCTTCCGGATGCGTTGCGCGAAATTCGGCGACGCGCCGCGCGATCTCGGGAAACAGGTAGCCAGCCTGAAGCTTGAGATAGTTCTCGTTTAGGAACGCCAACGCCGATTACCTCCCGCCGAAAAATTTTCGGAACGACTCAATCACGCGATTCGGGAATGTCGCCGCCTTCTGCCCCAAATCCTCGAACTTCTGCACGAGCTGCGTCTGGGTACCCGCGTGATCCTGGCATGGCCGGTCCGGAATTTTGGAAATCGGCAGCGAAATTTCGTATTCCGTGCCGGCGGCTACGCAACCGCTGGTGGCGAGTTGATTCGAATACGAACAAACCGCGACCGTTTGCACCGGCATCGGCGGCTCGAGCGCATGCGCGGGATAACGCTGCGCTGCTCTCGTCATGGTTTGCGTCCAAACCGGCAGCGCCAGGGCCGCGCCGTAGCCACGCGAGACGATCGTAACAGGTTGATCGAAACCGACCCACACGCCGCAGGTCAGTGCATTCGTGTAACCAAGAAACCAGGCATCTTTGTAATCGTTCGTGGTCCCGGTCTTGCCGGCGGCCGGGAGTTTAAAACCTAACGACTTTGCGCTCGCCGCGGTCCCACGCGTCAGCACCTGCTCCATCAATTCCGAAGTCATCCAGGCCGATCCGGAATCGAGGACCGGAATCGAGACATGCGATGCGCGGTAAATGGGATTGTGGTCCTCGTCGTCGATTCGCTCGATGATGTAGGCCTGCTTCCGCATGCCGGCATTTGGAAAAACCGTGTAGGCAGCGGTAAGATCTTTTAAGTTGGTCTCGAACGAACCAATATAGAGCGCGGGGCCACGCGGGATGTTTTCGCCGAGGCCGAGAGTCGTCGCTACTTCCTGTACGTCGTCGAGGCCGGCGAACTGCCCAACGCGCACGCTCATGGTGTTGCGCGAATGAATCAGTCCGTACGAGACCGGCTGGACGCCGCCATATTTGCCATCCGAATTCCCCGGCGACCAACCTTCCGCGCCTGGAATCTCACCCGGCTGAATCGGCCCGTCGCTGATCGCGGCGCCGGGCAGAAGCCCGTGCGTAAAGGCGAGCGCGTAAACGAACGGCTTGAACGACGAGCCAACCTGCCGGTTCGCCGGTGAAAGCGCGCGATTGAACTTGCTCTGGCCATAGTCGCGTCCGCCGACAAGCGCGCGGATTCCGCCGCTGGCATTGTCAATCGCAACAACCGCGCCTTCGAGATACGGCATCGATGAATCTTCACCGGTGTCTGGCGGCTGATAGCTGGCCTTGATCGGGTGGTGAAAATTTCCCTGATGCTCGATCTTCGCGAGCTGCGTTTCGAGCGCCTGTGTCGCCGCCGTCTGCACGGACGTGTCGAGCGTGGTGTAAATATAGAGGCCACCGTTATCGATTTGATCCTGCGTCAGCAGCACGTTGAGATCGCGCTGCACCGCGTCCATCGCGTAGTTCTCCTGGATGCTCGGCAACCGCTTCGGATGCGAGGTCACCTTTGTGAGCTTGGCCTGCTCGGCCTGCGCAGCACTGATCTTTTTCAGCTCGCGCATGCGATCGAGCACGACGTCGCGTTCGGTCGCGGCGCCCTCAGGATTTTTGAGCGGCGAAAAACGATTGGGACTGCGGATTAATCCCGCCAGCACGGCCGCTTCCGACAGGTTCAGCTTCTTCGCGTCTTTCCCGAAATACGCTTGCGATGCGGTTTCGATCCCATAACAACCCGAGCCGAAGTAGATGCGGTTGACGTAGAGCTCGAGAATCTGCGGTTTGGTGAATTCACGCTCGATCCGCAACGCCACCATCGCCTCCAGAATTTTACGGCTGATTGTGTGGCCGCCGAGCGGAAGACTATTGCGCGCCAGTTGCTGCGTCAGACTGCTCGCTCCCTCTTTCGCGGAGCCGCTCGCGATATCGCGCGCGAGCGCACGCATGACGCCGCGCCAATCGATTCCGCCGTGCTGGAAAAAGCGCGTGTCTTCGCGCGCGAGGAGCGCGTCGATAAAATAAGGCGAGACTTCGTTCAAGGAGACCTTGAGTCGGTTCGCGCCCGCGAGACGACTGTAAATCTTGCCGTCAACATCGAAGACGGTGTTCCGCTCTGGCATTTCACCGACCCTCTTCATGTCGAAGGTCTGCGCCCAGATCCCATAGAACGCGGTCACGCCGAAGATTCCCGCGACCGGAATCGCGAGAAGCCCGAGCTTCCATCCGATGCGCCAGCCGCGCTTCTTTGTGGAAGCGTCCGCTTTTTTTGCTGATCTCTGGCGGGCAAAAAGTTTCACGAGGTTCAACTTAGACACCTGGTCGAGAGCCGATGCTCATCGGCAATGTGACACAAATGTGCTCTCTTCCCATTCGTCGGCCACAAAGAAAAAGACCTTCCCCGCGACGAGGAAGGTCTTCGAAATTTCGTGAATGAAACGCGGAGTTAAAAGCGCATCTTTACCGCTGCCGCTTCATGCTGCTCTGGCGGGCATGGCGCATTGATAGGCACGCCGGCCTCGGCGTTGCTCGGCTGCACGACTTTATTGTCGATCAGATATTCTTCCACTTCTTCGCCGCTGACGTCCGCCAGCATTTTGCCGTTGATCTCGACGCTTGGGGAAAGCGGCTGACCGCTCTTCGTCTCCATTTCCCACCGAAAAGCTGGGTTTTGGATGATGTCTTTTTCGGTGAAAGGCAGGTTGTATTTGGCAAGCACAGCACGCACGCCGGCGCTCCAGCCGCAGTGAGTTTTGAGATAGGCAGTGATTTGAGGCGTTTCCATTGCCAGCAATTTAGCACGGAGCCGCGCGTTTGCAGCGAATTCGTCCCGCCCGGTCATTCCGAGCGCATCGCTGGGCGATCCAGCACCCCTCATTCCGAGTGATATCGAGGCCGGAATTTCGATGCACACTCCGGTCATTCCGAGCGCAGTCGAGGAACCCCGAGGCAACACCCACAAGCTCTCCTCTTACTCCCGGATGTCGCTGAAATCAGACAGAAACAGGCGACGAACGATTGTGACATTTGCGCGAGCGCAATTCCTTCAGTAAACGAAGGCATGAGCTTTACGCTGCAAATCGGGGAACGCGCACCGGACTTCCGTCTGCCAGGGACCGACGGGAAAACCTACTCCCTCGCGGACTTTAAAGACGACGCGCTCGTCGTCTTCTTCACCTGCAATCATTGTCCTTTCGTCATTGGCTCGGACGAAGACACTAGGAGAATCGCGGACCAGTTCGCGCCGCGTGGAGTCCGCTTCGTCGCTGTGAATTCGAACAGCCCGAACACCTACGCCGAAGACGATTTTCCGCACATGATCGAACGGATGAAGCAGCACCGGTTTCCGTGGATTTACCTGCACGACGAAAGCCAGGAGACCGCGCGTGCCTACGGCGCACTGCGCACGCCGCACTTCTTTGTCTTCGATCGCAACCGGCGTCTGATTTACACAGGGCGCGCAGTCGATAATCCGCGGCAGGCCGAGAAATCGAAGACGCACGAACTGACACAGGCTTTGGAGGAGCATCTCGAAGGGCGAGAGATATCGGTTCCAGTGACAAACCCGATCGGTTGTAACGTAAAATGGGAAGGCCAGGCCGCACATTGGATGCCCGACGACGCCTGCGATCTGGTGTAGGCTCTTCGCTCGCGGTGGATAGCTGATCTTTCCCGATAAACGTGCTTTCCCGCTAACCGTGCGATGCAGCAAGCCGCCGGACGCCCCGATGCCCCGCGGCAGCGTGGCACTAACGATCTTCGTCATACGATCAAAAAGAGTTTCGGGTAGACGTTGTACCGCAGTACTCGACCAAAACGAATCTAAAGACGCTGTACCACAGTACCCCGGGCGAAAAGAAAGGGGGAAGCCATTGTTTCGCTCCCTTTCTGCGTTCGTCCCCTGCTCGCGACGAGCCTTTACAGCCCCACCACTCGTCACGCTCTGGCTGGTCGAGCCATTCCCCTTGGATGGCACATCCCGTCAAAGCGGACAAACGTTAAATCCGGCCCCGACACGTCCGTTTCTGTCCGCAGCGAATAATTGCTTGAAGCCCGTCACGTCGCGCACCTGCGCCATCAAGTGCTGATCGCGCTTGCCTTCGGGCCGCAAATCGGTCAAGACGTGCGGCATGACTCCGTCTTACCCGGGCGGTCGCCCCGCACCCCCAGCAAAATAGACGGAGAAACTGCGCAAAACAAAGCGCAGAAACGCCATCCACTTCTCGTTAGGTGTGTTGGTGGCTTCGCATGATAACAGCGCGTTCCTTTATTCGCCACACCGGTAGCGACAGTGCCCGACAGTTTGTTCTCTTTTCGGCTTCGGCGGCTTATCGTGTCACCGCGTCCTCCTCCGCTTTCCTCCCTGGCTTTCTTCGGCCCAGTTTCTTCCGCTCGCGGGTTATCTCGGCCGCGGAGGGCGCTTCTGGTTCTGCCGCCCGGTTTCCAGTTCGCTTTGCGCAGCGCCTTGGCAGTTTTTCCTCGCGCTTTTCCCAGAGTTCTGGTCCGATGTTTGGCGTGCAGCCACGCCGTCTCTCTTCAGGGGCCTGTTGTTCAGCGTCTTCCCTGCTGGCAACCTCAACACCTAACCATGCGATGCAGCTGACTGGGACTAGCGTACGCGCCACATTTGCGATGGCCCGAACCCTTCCACTCCGATCAACCCTTGCCCTCGGTCCCGGCAGCTGATCTTGTTCTCGTTAGTTGACTTCTGCATCTCACGTTATGACGAACGCTGATAGTCGTTCGGCACAGGATAGCGCTGGCTTTGTTCCGTCCGAAAGTGTCCAGGCGAGGCCACGTCTGGCAGAGAGGACGCGCTGCGTACGAGCAGCGCCGCTAGAGTTGCTGTTCGTGTCTGCACTGGCTCGGACGCGCCTGCGGCGAGAGCTTTCTCTCGGCGCGATGTGCGGCGACGGGACCGGCGAGCGACGCGGCGCTGCGATACTGACTTCCGATAGGTCGGCGGCACCGAGGATGAGTTGGAGGCGTTCCCTGGTGAAAGCGCGCTCTCGGGCTTGGGGCGAGGAGAAGGCTGCCGACGGCGCACGCGCGCAGACATTCGTTGCACTCGTGCGCCCGCCGATGCAGAAGTTTTCCTTTCCATGTTGTAGCTGTTTTGCGACGCTAACACCTAACCCCTATGTAGGTAGTCAAGCGTGAATGCGGGATTGGTGTGGTTTTAGTTCATCGGTTTAGGTGGTTGGTGGAGTGATTGGTGCTTTGGAGCGCTTCCTCTTCCGATTGCTCGTTGGTTTTGGATTCCAGCGGCT
>JBBSIA010000037.1:0-26385 GCA_038232335.1 Chthoniobacterales bacterium | reverse complement strand
GCCGAGCAATTCCTGCACAGCCTCCAACAGATCGCGTCGCTCTTTCCATCGATTGTCGGATCAGCCGAGCAAACCGCTCATGCGATGGCAACGTCCGCCGAGCAAGCGGAAAAACTCATTAAAGCGGCCGAAGCCGTGCAAACCGTGGAATCGAAGATCGCGGTTATTCAGGCTGAGGCATCCGGCAATCAATCCAAAATTCTGAGCGCGAAGCAGGAGGAGGTCCGTCTCGCGACCCAGCGCAGCCTCATGGAAAAAGGTGTCGATCCGTTGACCGCCGCGCGCGAAGCCGAGACTCTCGCCGCCGCCACTCGCGACAAAGCCGAGCACGAAGCGAGCGCGAAGTCATCAGCGCAAGGCTCGCGCGATGCTCATCGCGAGGTCACCGCCTACATGCGCGAAGAATCCGCGCTTCTTGCCGGCATCCGCCAGCAGCAATCGCTCGTCACCGGCAATCCATTCCTCACCGATCAGCAAAAAAACGCGCAGCTGCTTCCGTTGATCACGCAGGAGATCGCGCAGCAAAACGCGGTCATCGCCGAGGGCAAAGCCAAGCTCGCCGGTGGCACGCTCGATCCCGCCACCTACGAGCAGGTCGCCGCCAAAGTTCAGCAGGCCAGTTTCACCGTCCAATCACTGCAACAGAAGATTTCGACGCTCAGCTTTAGTGGAGGTCTGCGCGCCGATCTCACGCAGTGGGTCAGTCAGATGACGAACGCGGTCTCTCAAATCTCCGGGCTGATCAAGAACACCCTCAACACCGCGATCGCGTCCACCTCCGCGGCCTTGACCTCGGTCATTTTCAAGACCGGCAACTGGAAACAGGCGTTTGCTTCCGCCGCGCAATCAATCGTCCAGAACATCATTCAGATCGTCCTGCAATGGACGGTCGGCCGCGCGGTCATGGCCGCGCTCAATCTTGCGTTCGGGAAGACCGAAACTGCCGCGATCAATCAGGAAGCGGTCGCGTCCGCGGCCGCTTGGGCGCCCGCCGCGACTTCCGCTTCCGTCGCGAGCTATGGAGCCGCCGCTGGATTCGGAGCCACCGCCTACGCCGCCGCTCTCGTCGCCGGCACCGCGCTTGCGACTGGCATGGCTGGCGCTGGGGGAGGTGGCGGCTTCCGCGAAGGCGGTTTCACCGGCGGCCTCGAGGGCCGCGCGGCTGGCGTTGTTCACGGTGAGGAGTTTGTCTTTTCGGCGCCGGCAACGCGGACGATTGGCGCTCAGAATCTCGACTGGCTCCACAAAGCAACCGTCAACGGCCCGTCCTATGTAGCCGGCGGCTACGTAGCGCCGACTTCGTTCGCGTCTCAATCAAGATCGTCCGGCGCCGGGTCCGAAGCTCCGGAGATCCACATCTTCGCCCTCTATGACACCGACTCCCTTCGCAAGACGGTGATGAACTCTGACGCCGCGCACAAAATCATCTTCGACGCCGTACGCGGCCGGCGCCTCGACCTCGGAATCGGATGAACGCACAAACGAGAACGGCGATGAAGCGCTGGAGAGATCAGCGGAAAGCGCTTCTGCAGTCGGCCTGCAATGAAGTTGCAGACCAGCGGCAGCAAGGCATCCGCATAGGTCTCGCGATCAAATCGGCCGCTGCGAAATTCGGCAACAGCGATCTCGGCGACGGCCGGCGCCTGCAGCTCTCCGAAAATTCAATGGAGCGCTTCTACTATGAGTGGAAACGAACGGAAGACCCTGCGGTCTTCGAGCTGAAATACAAAGGTCCAGGTACTAGAGCGATGATCGATCCGCTGTTGCTGCGGATGATCGTCGCGCACGCGCTCCAGACCGGCTCGTCCGTAGAGGAAGCGATCGAAGCTATTCGGCCACGCTATGCCAAACTGACGATTAAACAGATTTACAGCGCGTTTCCGAAACAGGCGCTCGATTCGCTCTCGCGTTCGCACAAGCGGTTGCTGCAGAAACGTGCGCGGCGCGAACAAAAGTTTTTGAGAGACGATGCTGGTTTTCGCCGCCAGTGGTTGAAGCAACGCGCGGAATTTCAACGGCGATTTCTCGAAGAAGATAGAAAGCTGCGGGCCCGCATTCTTCGACAGCGGGAGGCACTCCAGCGCAGGTTTTTCGAAGCCGACGCACATGCCGTGCAAGCTCGCGCCGCGTTGCAAAAAAAGTTTGTGAACAAGGATTTAGCAAACCCGAAACAATGAGCAGCGAGACATTCACTGCCGCAGAGATTGAGCAGGCGGCCCGACGATCAAAGCGGAGCGTCCTCGATGTTCTAAAAAGCATCCCTTCTGTTCACGCTAAGATCGTGAGCGGCAATGCCGCCCAAGCCTGGAACTTCGATCAGCTTCCCCAACGACTTAAAGAACGTCTGGAGCAGGAGAAGGTGAAGCGGGGTTGTCGAAGCGTTGAGGCGGTATTATCCGCACGCTCTAAAGCGTGGCTCCCATCAGTTCCTCTGAGCCAGTGCGCACCTGCAGCGGTTGATAGAGCGTCGGCACTCCAACGCGCTCTCGCCCCCACTTGGAATCGACTTCACGACTTGAATCTCAGCGAAACCGAGTTCGAGCGATTGGGCGTCGACGATTATCGCAGAAGCTTCGGCCATCCGATCTCAACACGACACTGGCGTCGGCTGTTTCGCAGAACGTTAGATCGAGACGCCTGCGCGGAGAATTGGGGCAGATTAGAAATTTACCTGGCCGAGTCGCCGCCTCGGAAATGTGACGGCACGAGAGGGCTGCGAAGCAGTCAGGTCGCATTTAGGCAGCTGCATGATGTGATCGCAGCTTTCAAGAATGCAGCGACGCCTTCGAATGAAGAGAAAGATTATCTGTGGACTTACGCGTTCGAGCACCACGAGCGGGATCTCGAAAGCGGCAAGAAGCCGAAAGTTGCGAAAGGCGAGATCCTCAACTTCCTGCATCAACACGCGTGTTTTTTGGCCAGATCGCGTAAAGGCATCAAGCTGCAGTTCAATCGGAAATTCGATCTCTGGATCAGTGACGATCGGAGACCGTCTGCGATCCAAGATCGCCGGAAATTTAATGTAGGGCGGCCCTCGCCGAAGCTTTCAAAGGCTTCCGAGAACGCGATCATCGCGAAGACCCTGCAATCGGGCGGCGGACTTAGCCAGGCTTGGAGAGCGTGTCGAGATGACGGGGTGCTAGATGCCTCGATCGCTGAACACTACCGCCGCGATCCTCGGGACAAATCTTATGTGCCGGCGCGCATCCGAAAGCAGCTCAGTCCGCAGATCGCGATGCTGGACGACCCGCACCACGGACCTCGTGCAACGAAGCTGAACGGCGCTTTCATTAACCGCGATCCGAACACGTTTCACGCCGGCGACTGGTGGCAAGCCGACGACACGACGCTTCCAGCCTACTGGTACACAGAAGATCCGGACGGTCCTCATCTGATGCGTGGCCAATGCCTGGCAATGGTCGACGTGCGAACGACCTTCATAATGGGTTTCGTGTTAATCCCGCAGCCCAACTATACTGCGCACCACATCAGGAATCTTACGACGATCGTCGCTGACACCTATGGGCTGCCTCGGAAGGGCTTCTATTACGAGAAAGGCATTTGGAAAACTGCGGCGTTGCTCCACGGACGAAAAGATCAGGTCCACTGGCACCAGACCGAAATGGGATTGCGCGGCCTTGGACTGCAGTTCAAGCATGCCAAATTGCCACGTGGGAAGGTAATCGAGCGCGTCTTAGGCCTGCTTCAAAACTACATCGAGAGCGAGCCAGGGTATTGCGGTCGTGATGAGCGAGCCGATAAATTCGAGCGCGTCCAGCAGCACAAACGACTCGTCGAAAACGGGAAGGCGCACCCGTCCGAATTCTTCCTTTCAGAAGCCGATTGGTTCGATCGTCTGAATGTGATCGTCGACAAGTATAACGACGAGCGCCAGCAGGGGAAACACTGCCCGGACCTTTCACCGCGCGAAGCGTTCCAGACGTTTTACGGCAGTGAACCTTGCACACGATTACATCCCTGTAGCCGATATTTGCTGGCATCTCACAAGATGCGAGTGCGCTCCGGGCGCAACGGCATCAGCTTCCGCTTCGGACGCAAGCGGTTCACATACAAGAGTCGAGAAACGGGAGAGCTGCGCGGCCAGGATGCGATCGCGTGGTTTAACGTCGAAGATCCTTCGACTCTCTCTGTCACAAACCTGAAGGAAGAGCCGTCGAGCCTCTTCACTGTCGAGCGGGAGATTTCCGTTCCCGCAATGGACGCAACGACCGAAGTGCTCTCGGCTGCGCTGGCGCAGAACGAAGCACACGACTCGTACCGCCGCGCTCTCTACCGCACGGTATCTCAGAATTTTTGCACTGGCTTTGCCGGTCGCATGTTTCGAGGGAATCTCGTCGATCGAAAGACCTTCGAAGCTGGTACTGCAATGCGCGATCAAGAGCGTCGCCTTAAAGAACGCCGCGTGGATCAGCGCAAACGCGCGGCTGCCATTGACCGCAAAGCGGGCAGGTTGGGCATCGCGCCCGGCATTATGAGCAGCCGGCCGGATGCGGAAGAAGGCCTCGACCTAATGGCCGAAGCCATGGCGAATCTTGGATTGCTCTCCGAAGCGAACGGATCAGCGAAAGGGGAAAGATGAGCAGCACTCGCAGAGCATCTGAAGGCGCTCCGATCTCGTACGAGAGATACATGAGCAGCCCCGAATACGCGGAGCTGCGCGGCATACCAGGCACTGCGGTCGCTGCCAAAGCCCAGCTTTATCTGAGCGCCCGCAAACGCAGTCTACTGTTCTTTCTCCAATCCATGTCACTGAAAGACGGCGGCCTGCGTCAGCTCGCGCGCGAACTCTTCAAAGAATTCCCGGAGCGGATCGGGAGCGCCACCATGCACGCTAAGAGCGCCAAATCTTACGACTATCCGACAGCAGTGAAGATAGCAGACGAACTGGGAATCGATCACTGGGACATCTGGCTTTGCGACGATGAAAGTGCCGAGGAGTGGGATACGCCGGTGTTTGTCGATGGCGAACTAATCGATCCAAGCAAGCCGAAGCGTTTTAGCTCCGACTACAAAAGAGCGCTGCGCAGCAGGGTCGACGCTGAGGTATTCCTCAAGAATTGCCGCGATCGCGATGAGCATCTGTCCCGCTTTCTCGTCGATGTGTGCATCAATCCGCGGTTGCCGATCAGGTTTTCGACCGATCAAGAATGGCTCGCCGAGTTAGAAGCTGAAAGAGCTTCGGAAAAGTGCACAAACTTCGAAGCGATCGAACCGCGCAGCGCTTCCGTGCACTACTTCAAAGGCATCATGGATGCGTTGGCTGAATTCCAGGATCGCTACGCCGCAAGAGTCAGGTCTGAGTTTGTGATGACCACGATTGCGACGGCTGCTTTCGAAACGCTAGATCACGCGCTGTCGATCCGGAAAATGACGATCATCGAAGGCTTGTCCGGCAGCGGCAAAACTACGGCTGCGGAAGCCTGGTGCGCTGCTCACCAGGGACAAACCCGCTTTGTCACACTTAGCGGCATCACGCACAAGACCGGGTTCTTTCAAAAGCTTGCCGCAGCGATCGGTCTGGCATCATCCAACCGCAAAGCCACTGACATGCAGGTGAAGGTGGAGGATTTCTTTCGAAGAACGCGCCTCATGTTGGTGATCGATGAGGCCCACTATCTCTTTCCGCAACACCAGCGCAGCAACTCGAATCCCGAGCTGGTGGATTGGGTGAACACTGCGCTTGTGAATCAAGGCGTCCCGGTAGCTCTGATTTGCACCGATCAATTCGTGAAGCTGAAGTCGCGCATCGAGAAGCGGACCGGCTGGACAAGCGAACAGCTGGAGCACCGCGTAAAGCGTTACGTCAAGCTGCCGGAGATTCCGACGAAAGAAGATCTTCAGGCGGTCGCGTCGAAACTCCTGAGCCTTGAATGGGATTCCGTGCAAGAGGCTTGGACTATCCCCGCGAAGACAGCCCCGCACCCCGACTTAGTGAAGATGGTTCTCGGTTATGCGCTGACGTCGAAGCCGCCGCAGTTGCCCACCGTTAAAAACTTCGTCGACGAAGGGCGCATTCAAGCGCGCATTAACGGCCGCTCAGCGGTTAGCGAAACCGACCTTAAGGACGGCATGATGCAGTACCAGATCCCGAGCGACCAGGCGATGAAGCACGCCTTCCCCCCCGATAAGCTCGAAGGAAAATCCGTCTCCGGTGCTTCGGTACGCCCACCTGTGCAAAGGCGCCGCAATGAAGATGCATCGCCTTTGCAAGCCCCATTCACGGCCGCCGGTAGCAGCCGCGCCGGCAACTCCGTTACCTCTTCCGATCCGCACGAACCAGCAGCACTAAACTCGAACTCTCACTGACGCCGGCTTCTGATCTTCCGATCAGAGGCCGATTCTTGCAAGCGAGCTCCAAAGCACGCATATTCGAGGTGCGCCCGGCTGTTTTGGACATAGGACACGCTCAGATGCCTCAACATTTATGTCCGGCTACATGGACGCCTGACGCCGCACCAACGCTTTCACAACGCAACGTTTTAGGATGGTGAGAGAAATTGGGGTCATTCCGAGCGGAGCGCAGCGAAGTCGAGGGATCTCGTGACCGGAGCTTTAGGTGGCGCGACGGGATCTCGCGACTGCGCTCGAGATGACGGGTGCTGAGACAGCCCGATCCACCCAGGCGGCTCGAATCCTGTCGCTACGGATCAGCGAGTCGGACGGAATCAGGCCGAAGATACTTTCATTCACAGACTTCACGAGTTGAGAGTTTCTTCGAAAATCGGAAATGAGATCGGAGTTTGGCAAGCGGCTGCCGAGAGACGACAAAACCAGCGTGTCTGAATACACCAGGCGTGCCGAACCGCCGGATTCTATCTCACGCGATCCCAGACGCGTCCGCGCGATGTTTGACCGGATCGCGCGGCGCTATGACCTTGCGAATCATCTGCTCAGCGGCGGCCTCGATTTTCTCTGGCGCGCCCGCGCCGCCAGGGTAGTGGCACAGTGGCGGCCGCATCGAATTCTAGATCTCGCCACCGGCAGCGGCGATCTCGCGCTGGCTATCGCTCGGGCCTTGCCAAAGAGCGAAATCACGGCCGCAGATTTCTCGTCGGAAATGCTGCAAATTGCGCGGCGCAAAGGCGTGCCGCGCACCGTCCTCGCGGATGCGATGCAGTTGTCCTTCGATAAGGGCGCGTTCGATTGCATTACGGTTGCGTTCGGCTTGCGCAACATGGTGGACTGGGGCAGAGCGCTGTGCGAAATGAGCCGCGTTCTTGGCCCGGGCGGACACGTCCTGGTCTTGGATTTCTCCTTACCCACATTGTGGTGGCGTGGCGCCTATCGGTTTTACCTGCATCGATGCCTCCCATTTCTCGCCTCCGCGGTGACCGGACAAAAAGACGCGTACGATTATCTTGGCGCGTCGATCGAAGGATTTCCGAGTGGCGTTGAGATGACGCGGCTGATGGAGGCAAACGGTTTTCGTGCTGCTGCCGCGCATTCAATTTCCGGCGGGATCGCGACAATCTACACAGCGGAAAAAACGACCCGATGATTAGAAGTGTGCGAAAACGACCGAGCGTCAACGCGGCACTGGCGACGTCGTAGCCTGTGGCAAAGCTGACGCTGACGGTGCCGGAGAGGTCGGCGATTTCGCGGACACCGGCGCGCCGACAAGAGGCAAACGCAAGGCGTTGAAGTCAGGATTACTGATTACGAACGCGCCTTCGCGTTCGTCGGTTCGGGCGAACCACATGCCCTCACCCGCCGGGCCACCGACGAGCAGCTTGTGCGGTGTCTTGTCATCTGGGGAGGTCGTAAACGTCACGGTGATCTGCGGTTTCTCGAAGCCTTGAGCGGGCGAGGTCGCTCCGACCCATCGGACCGCGCGCAATGCAGTCAACGTGTTCAACAACGATTGCACGTTCACCTGGTTGATTGGCTCGTTGCCTTGCAACCATTTCCACGTGTTGTCGGGCCCTCGGATCAAGGCGGATTCGTGATCGGTCACAAGGCTGAAACGATGCACCTGTTCCGGCTTGAACTTGAAGATCGCCAGCTCCTGCCACTGCAGCGGCTCGGCGAAAATGTCGTCGATAAGTCTTCGTCGCACCGCCACAACAAACGGCTCTTCGCCGAGCTTCGCGTAAACGATATCGCCTTCAGTTTTGCCGAACGCGATCGTCGCAAATGGATGTTCGCCTGCCCCTGTTTCGGCGGTGTTTTCTGACGCGAAAGAACTGAACGCAATCTGTAGCTGCGGCTTGTCCAATCCGTACTTCGGGAGGTCCGAGGCGACGTCGTCCACAAAGCGCGTGACCTGCTCGTTCTTCAGTGCTTCCAGCAGCCGGTTCACTTCCGTGGCGTTCGCCGGCTGATTATTGCGATTTGCAATCGTCCAGGTCTCGTTTTTGCGCGCGAGCACCGTCTTTCCTTTCCTCGGTGCATCGATCGTGATGCGGTCGAGGTTATTCGTGTCGATCCGGACGAGGTGTCGATCGCGCAAGTCGGCCGGTTTCGTATTTAGAATTTCCTCGATCTTCTTCGGGAGTGTGTAAACGGAACTGCGCGCCGTGAACCGCACATAGACTTGCTCTTTTTCTTTCTCTGGCACAGTCCCGACTTGCAGCGTCTGACCTTGCTTATCGTCGGGCGTGAAGAGGGTGATCGAGCCTCGCGGTTCTGCCAGACCGTACGGATGGAGATCGCCATGATCGTCCGCGATAAATTGCTGGATGCGTGCGGTCGTTACCTGCGCGATGAGATCGCCGATCTTTTGTCCATCACCGCGGGCGCGCAACGGCTTTACGATATTCCAGGTTTCGCCCTCCTTCTGCAGTTCCATTTCGCCAGCGGGCGTTTTCAACACCACCCGCGAAACCTGCGCAGTCGTAACATCGGTGAGCTTCTTGTCGCGAAATTCCTCCGGTTTTTTGGCGATGTCGTTGCGCACCGACTGCGGCACGATCAAAGCCTCTTTCGAGTTCTCAAACCGGACATACATCCTGCCTTCAAGGGCGGCGTCTTTGCCAAAGAGAATTTCCGGTGGCGCATTTTGGCCGAGCAGTTTCAGGCGGAGCTTTGCTTTCGAGAGACCGAACTCGATCATTTGATCCTTATTCGCCTCGATCTCCTTCGCTGGGATTGCATTCTCCCGCTGCCAACCATCCAGGTCCGAGAGGACGGTCTCGACGACGGCACTGTCGGCGTGGTCCTTGAACGGCGCTTCGATCCGCCATTTGTTGTCGGTCCGCCGCAGCTCAATCCGATCGTCGCCGTTTTGGATGTTCAGTCCGTCAATTTTGGCGCGGTCGAAATTGACTACATTCTGCGCCTGACGTTTCGCTTCAGCGGTGTTCGGACCCTTGCTTTCAAAAAACTTGATGTAAACCGCGACCACAATCACCAGCAAGAAGAGCGCAAGCGTCGTTTTCGTTTTCATCGCGCAGGTGAATCAGGCACGCCGCTGCCACCAGACCGCGAAACCAATAACCGCGGGGATTAGCGGGAGGAGGACAAGAATCAACCAGCGCAAATTCCGCAGCGCGGTCTCGTCTAGACTGAAAGTGAGCGTCTTCGGAACCTTCGGCGCGATCCCGATGAGTTGTTCGCGGCTAAGCAGCCAGTTGAGGCTTCCAGATACGAAGTCGAGCGCCTGCTGTCCCTGCGTCAACGCGTTGTCCTGCACAAAAGTCGCGTTCGTTACGACCACCATTCGCGCCGAATTGACCTGCACCCGCTCATCACCGCTCCCGCCCTTTTCGATCGAGACCGCGATCGTATGGATTGCGCCTTGGTTGGCGAGCGCGTCAGCCTGAAACTTGGGCTGATCATCGGAGTTGTAATCCTTCTCCGCCCAGTAGCCTTTATCCGCTTGAGCTAACGGCTGCAGCCGGATGTTCGCAGCCCGAACGCGGTCCGGTTCGAGCGTGATTGAAGAAGTGCCGCCGGGAAATAATCCGCGCACATCGGCGATTCGTTTCGTGATCGGACTGTCCGGCAGAAAACGCGCCTGCACGTCGCGCAACAATGCCACTTCCTGGATGCCGGTTTGCATCATGCCCATCAAACGATCGTCGTTCACGTGCACGCCCATTTCGTTAACAAAGGCCGTCAGCTTCGGCGTTTTCGCCGCTGGATCCAGGAGCAACAGGATTCGCCCCTGCTTGTCCCAGAAGTCGCGCACTATTTTCATTTCCCGGTCCGAGAGATCGTATTCCGGACTGACGATCATGATTGCTTTCACCTCGGGGGAGATCGCGCTCACATCGGAAAGATTCAGCTCTTGGAACTTGACGTTCTCGTTTTCGATGAAGGTCTTGAGAACGGAAATCGGGCTCGTCTTCTGTTCGGCAGCCATCATCGGCGGCGGTGCCGGGGCGGTGTCGCTCAGCGGAGGCTCGCGATGACCCAGCACGTAACCGACGACGTTCTTTTTGCCTTCTACCACATCGATCATCGCACTCGTGATCGCCTGTTCGCCCTTAAATGCCGCGACCTTCGGACCTTCACCTAACATTTGATTTCCGGGATCGATCTCCGCCATCTCTGATGCCTTGACGGTTTTGTTCCGCCCGTCGTAGTCGATAATCAGCAGGCTTTCGTCACTAACTACCTTGTATTTGTCGAACAGCTCCTTAGCCCGCGAAAGGCTCCGCTCCGGATCGATGTTCTCGATGTCGAGTTTCCCCTTCCCTGCATATTGGTACTCCGTGAGCAAGCTCTGTACATCCTGGGCGATCGGGTTATTAGGCGAAAAGAACACCGTCACCCGCATCTTGCCCTTCACGCTATCGAGAAAGCGCTTCGTTTTGTCTGAGAGCGCATACTTTTTGTCACGGGATAAATCCCAACGGCGGTAGTGCTCGAAGCCGAGGTAATTCACCATGATGGCCAGGAACAGAATCAGCCCGACCTGGATCAAAACGTTGAGCCCGATCTGGACCCGGCGGATTCTCTTCGGCGCGCGTTTCGCAGTCTCCTCCACCATTACAACCTCCACTTGCGCGATTGAAATGCCTGATGCGTCAGCACCAGCATCACGATCGTCATGCTGAGATAAAGAACCATCGGACGGGTGTCGATCTCTCCGCGCGAAAGCGTGCCCATCTGCTCGATGGCAGAGAAGTAGCCAAGGAGTTGCCGCGTCGTTGAGCTGATGTCGAGCAAGATAAAGGAGACCAAGCCGAGGAAGAAAAGCAGCGTAATCACGCAAAACGAAATCACCGCCGCCACGATCTGATTCTTTGTTAGCACCGATGCGAGACAGCCGACCGAGAGATAGAACATCCCGAGCAGCAGCAGCATCAAATAGGCGCCTAGGTAAGCGCCGGCGGAATTGGCCGCCGGCTGATGCGTGATTGCCTGGAAGATCGCGAAATAGAGGAGTGTCGGGATCCAGAGAATCACGTAGAAGATGAGGGCGCCGAAAAACTTCGAGAGCACGACCTGCCAGTCACGGACTGGTGCGGTCATGAGTGGCTCAATCGTGCCGAGCTTAAACTCTTCGGAAAATAGCCGCATCGTGATCAGCGGAAAGATCAAGACAAAGGCGAACCAGAAGAAGACCGAGTTAAAGAATGCTTCCTGCACCGAGTACGGCACCGGGCGCTGGTTCATGAACGAAATCTGGAAGTAGAAGTCGGCCCCGCTGACGAGCAAAAAGAAGACAAGCACGATGTAGGCGATCGGCGAGTAGAAGTAGCTCCGCACTTCGCGGGAGAGGAGGACAAAGAACTTACGCATGCCGGTTCCCTAGAGTGGTGGAGTGATGCGGAGCTGGAGTGGTGGAGTCCTGGAGTAATGGTTCGCAGTCAGTTGCATCCTCGGCGATGCGGGTCGTCCAGTTTCCGATCTCGCGCTTTTCTTCAACTTTTCGATCAGACGGAATAATCGATTCTCCACTTCATAGTGGAGTTGATTAAACTCCTCAAACCGCGTCTGAGGAATTTGACAAGTCCGCTGGAGACCAATGGCTCGAGTTAATGTTTCAGCTAACGAGCCAAGTGATACATAGAGAAACTGAATGTATTCGTTGACTGAGCGGCGGCCGTAGCCCTCCGCGATATTAGCCGAAACGGATTGCGTCGCGTAGGCAAATTGGTCGCGAAGCTTGAAATCGATTTGCGATTCAACGTAAGCAGTTTTCCAGGCGAGTTCGAAGAGCTGCATCGCCCTTTGCCAAACGATGAGCTTCATATAGCCGCGTTCTTGTTTCTCAGCTCCGTCTCGTAGTACTCCATCATTTCATGACTCTGTTACTTCATTACTCCCTTACCCGTTACTCCACTTAGCCGGGGCCTTCACTCCGCCTGCGTGATCTCTACGAACACGTCCTCGAGCGTGGCTTTTCGCTGCGACAGCTCGCGGACTGTCCAACGCCGTTCCGTCGCCAAACGAAAGACTTCTTCACGCACATCAGCGCCTGATTCGACCCGCAGCGAAAATATTTTCCAGTCCCCGTCATCGGTTGTCGTGACGTCGCGGACGCCGGGAATCTTTCGGAGCTCTTCCGCGCCATTGTCCGCGCCGACCTTCGCCTCGAGGAGAATGCCGCCAGCGGTGCGGATCTGCCCCAGCAGATTCTCCGGCGTGTCGCACGCCTCGATCCGGCCGCGATTGATAATGATGACGCGGCTGCAAGTCATCTCGACTTCCGGAAGAATGTGCGTCGAAAGCAAGATCGTATGCTGTTTGCCGAGATTTTTGATGAGGTCGCGAACTTGCCGGATTTGGTTGGGATCGAGTCCGCTGGTTGGCTCATCAAGGATCAGCAAATCGGGCTCATGGACGAGCGCATCGGCAAGCCCCACGCGCTGCCGATAACCTTTTGAAAGCGTGCTGATCAGCTTCCTTTCAACTTCCTTGAGTCCGCAAAGCTCCTTCACATCGCCCACGCGTTCCGCGATCCGTCGGTGCGGCACGCCCTTCAGGGCGGCGCGATAATCGAGGTACTCATTCACACGCATTTCGGCGTAGAGACGCACGTTTTCGGGCATGTAACCGAGATGCGACCGGGCCTGGAGCGATTGCTCGAAAATATCAAATCCAGCGACCGAAGCGCGACCCGAAGTTGCTGGCATGAAGCTCGACAAGATCCGCATGGTTGTGCTTTTCCCAGCGCCGTTCGGCCCCAGGAAACCCATGATTTCACCTTTGCCGACCTCGAAATTCAGGTCCTGAATCGCGGTTTGTCCCGCGTATCGTTTTGTCAGATTCTCGACCTTGATCATGGTTCAGTAGCAGTCAGACAACTAAGTCGCGTCCACGTTGAAAAGTTCAGCGAGCGGGCAGGCGGACGGTGGCGACGCGCGGATCCTGACCGTCGTTTCGCACAATCCCAACCGTGAAATCAACGGTCATTCCGCTCGTCGCCCGACTGAGATACGTTTCCACCTGTTTCACCGAACTAACGTCCCGCCGGCCGACACGATAAAGAACCAGTCCGCGTTCGATCCCGGCCTGATCTGCCGGACTCTCCGGCTCGACTGCGGTTACAAGCACCCCTTTTCCCGGTACGAAACCCAGCGCATCCGTCAAATCCCGCGTCAAGTCTTGCAGCTGTATCCCGAAGAGCCGCTCCGCATTTGATCGCGCGGTCTCACTGCTCGGCGCCTTCGGTTTCGCCACCGTCTGATTCACGGCGATCTTCTTGAACTCAGCGACACTATTTCGCACCGTCTCGGCCGGAATCGCGAAACCGAGTCCCTGCGTCGGGACGCCCTGCGGCGTGAACGCCATCTTCGCCGAACTAATTCCAACCAGGCGCGCCGATAAATCGATCACGGGCCCGCCGCTGTTGCCCGGATTGATCGCGGCATCCGTCTGCAAAAGGTCCTTGTATTCGATCTGGTCGATCGTGATGTCGCGCTTGGTTCCGCTCAAGACACCGCGGCTGATCGAGCTGCCGTAACCGAGCGCATTGCCAACCACGATCACGGTTTCGCCGAGCAGGTTCGGCGAAATGTTATCCAGGCTGATGAAGGGAAACGCCTCCTTCGCGTCGATCTTGATGAACGCCAGGTCCTTCTTTTCGTCTCCGGTAATGTAGTGCGCGTTGTAGGTCTTGCCGTCGTTCATCGTCACCTCGATCTTGAGATCCGCCGCGCGCGCGACAACGTGCTCGTTTGTCACGATGTAGCCGGTTGGATCGACAATGAACCCGGAGCCGAGGCTTTGCAGCGTCTGCCGGATTTCACGCGGGCGACCCCGATAATTGCCGCCAAAAAACTGGGCCGCGAAATCTTCGAATGGATCGCGTACCTGCCGCTTGACCACGCGCTCAGTGTTGATGTTCACAACCGCCGGCAGCGCCTTCGCGACCGCGATGACCGCGGGCTCGGATGCCGGATCCGCCTGACCCAATGCCGCTGATATCGCAGCGACCAGAACGATAAATGTCAGCGTCGGTTTCACCTGCGTTACTGTTGTGATGTGATTTCAGCAGGCATCAATGCGCGGAGCTTCGGATAACTCTCGGCGATGCGGATCAAGTCGAGCTCGTCTTTCTTGCGTTTGCTCAGCCGGCGTTCGCGATTCCTCCAAGCCCAGACTTTGGCGCGCACAATGTTTTCCAAACTCGCCACCGGGATTTTCAGGCCGAGCACCTCCGCGTCTGTCGGATCGCGCAAGAACTCCTGGTGGCCGCCATCCGTGGTAAACCGAATGTTCAGTTTACTGTTTGCCCGTTGCGCGTTGAGGGAATGAGCGAAGCGCCGGATCAAGAATCCTTTTGCGACCAGTTCCGTGCTGATGGTCTCGAGATTTTCCGCCACCACGACGAGATCGGCATCCATCGTGTAAACCGGTTCGACGAAGCAATTCACGGCCAGTCCGCCGATCAGGCACCAGGGTCCATGTCGTTGTAAAATCGCAACCACATCGGCAAAATCGTTCACCCCGCCATTCGTGACAGATTCGTAAACCTCAGTCGCCGTCATACCGCCGGGTGTCAGTGCAGCGTCGAGTATCGAAGCTGCTCCCGCGGTGTCAACTTGCCGAGCGGTCGAACGCCGCCAGATTAGAGGAGAATGCGGCCCTCGTTTGCGACTCGCGGGAATCTCGATTTGATCGAGGAGAATTATGCGCGCTGGCAGAACAATCCGGAGTCAGTTGACCCAGGCTGGTCCGCATTCTTCGAAGGGTTTGAACTTGGCGACCTGCAGCTACGCAACGGCGCCACTCCGGCAGCCGCCCCCGCCACCGAGAGCCCGCTCCAAACTCGGATCGACGGACTGGTCTACGCCTATCGGACGCTCGGCCACACGATCGCGGAGTTAAACCCACTCGCGGACAAGCGGCCGGAAAATCCGCTGCTCACACTTCGGGAACTCGGATTCAGCGACAAAGATCTGGATTTGCAAGTCTCGTCAAAATTCTTCCTCGACGGCAAAAAGATCACGCTCCGTGAAATGATCGCGGCGCTCGAGTGCATTTACGCGGATGCCATCGGCGCGGAGTTCATGCACATCCAGAATACGCGGATCCGGAACTGGGTGCTCTACCGTCTTGAGTCGCGTCCGCCGAAAGAGAGCGCCTCACGGGAAGTGCAAATTTCGCTGCTGCGTTCGCTGCTCGAGTCGGAGCAATTCGAGGCCTTCCTCCATACTCGTTACGTCGGGCAGAAGCGCTTTTCGCTTCAGGGGGCGGAGTCGCTCATGATCATTCTCGACACGATTCTCAACAAATGTCCGCGCGACGGCGTGGAAGAAATCTGCATGGGCATGGCGCATCGCGGGCGGCTCAATGTCCTCGCGAATTTTCTGCAAAAATCGTTGCGTGTGATTTTCGCCGAGTTCACCGAGAACTACGTGCCGGACCTCGTGGCCGGGGACGGAGATGTGAAGTATCATCTCGGGTATCGCACCGTGCGCAAGCTTCCTTCCGGCGCGGAGGTGGAGATCAGGCTCGCGGCAAATCCCAGCCACCTCGAAGCGGTCGATCCGGTCGTCGAGGGCACCGCGCGCGCGCGCCAAAGAATCCGTTGCGATACTGAGCACCGTCGAAAAGTTTTGCCATTGCTAATCCACGGTGACGCCGCCTTCGCGGGACAGGGAATCGTGGCCGAAACGCTCAACATGTCGCAATTGCCGGGCTACAGCACCGGCGGAACGATCCACGTGGTCGTCAACAACCAGATCGGCTTTACGACCCTGCCCGAAGATGCGCGTTCGTCGATGTACGCAACCGACATCGCCAAAATGATCGAGGTGCCGATCTTGCACGTGAACGGCGACGATCCGCTGGCGGTGAAATTCGTCACGGAACTCGCGCTCGATTTTCGGCAGGAATTCGGCCGCGACGTCGTGATCGACATGTACTGCTACCGGCGCTACGGGCATAATGAAGGCGACGAACCCTCCTTCACGCAGCCGGACCTTTACGCGAAAATCGATCGGCGGCGTTCAATCGGCCAGCTCTACCGCAAGCAATTGATTGATGCCGGGATACTCACTGAAGAGGAAGCAACCAGCCTCGAGCGCGAGTTTGAGAACAAGCTGCAAAGCGTTCTCGACGAGGTAAAGGCGGTAAACGATCAGCGGCTGGACCGCAAAGATCGATTTCAGGAATCGACCGCGGTCTTTCAACCCAGCTATTCGACTGATTCGCCGCCGACCGCGATCAGCCCAGAGTGTCTGAAACGGATCGTCGACGGCCTCACCCGGGTGCCGGAAGACTTCAACGTCCTGCCTAAGATCAAACGCATGCTGCTCGATCGACGACGCGAGATTTTCGGAGCCGGCGGCCCTTACGATTGGGGTTTTGGTGAAGCGCTCGCCTTCGGTTCGCTTCTGCTTGAGGGCGTGCCGATTCGCCTCTCCGGCCAGGACAGCCGGCGCGGCACTTTCAGTCACCGGCATGCCGTGCTTTACGACGCAAAAACGGGCAAGCCGTACATTCCGTTGCTGCATTTGGTGGACAAACAGGCGCGCATCTGCATCTACAACAGCCTTCTTTCCGAAGCCGCCGTGCTGGGATTCGATTACGGCTACGCGCTTGATTACCCAAATATGCTCTGCCTCTGGGAAGCGCAATTCGGCGATTTCGCCAACGGCGCGCAGACGATCATCGATCAGTTCATCGTTTCCGCGGAGTCGAAATGGCAGCGGCCCAGTGGCATCGTCCTGCTTCTTCCTCACGGTTACGAAGGTCAGGGCCCGGAGCATTCGAGCGCGCGCCTCGAACGTTTCCTTCAGCTTTGCGCCGAGGACAACATCCAGGTCTGTAATCTGACCACGCCCGCGCAGTACTTTCACGTCCTGCGCCGGCAGATGAAGCGGGATTTCGTCAAGCCGCTCATCATCATGACTCCGAAAAGCTTGCTGCGCGCGGAGTACGCGGCGTCACGCGCGGAAGACTTCACGACCGGTTCGTTCGAGGAAATTATCGGCGATGTCTCCGGCCTCGATCCAAACGAAGTCGAGCGCGTGATCCTTTGCTCCGGGAAAGTTTATTACGATCTCGTCAATCATCGGACCGCGCAGAAGATCACGACCGCAGCGATCATCCGCTTCGAGCAGCTCTACCCCCTCTGTGACAAGAAGCTCGAGAAAATCCTGGGAGCATTCCCGACGGAAGCGAAGCTTGTCTGGTGCCAGGAAGAATCGCAGAATATGGGCGCCTGGAGTTTCATCGAACCACGGCTGCGCGCCCTATTCCATCGCGAAGTGACTTACGCGGGCAGGAATGCAAGCGCGAGTCCCGCGGTCGGGGCGCTCGTCCTGCATAAACGCGAGCAGGCGCAGCTCATCGCCGAAGCGTTCTCGGTCTGACGTCTGCCGCCGCTGGCTGGACGGCGATGATCGCCTCCGGTACGTAATCTAGACCAACGCTCCGTTGCTCGCCCGGCTTGCTTTCGCAGAGCTGTTTCGGTAGCTGCGTTCTTCGGGGAGTGTAGCGCGAGTCTCCGGCTTGCGTTCATCGGGTCGCAAGCGAGACGCTCGCGCTACAGTCCCCGAAGAGTCTTGCCCTTACCAAAAGCAGTCCGCCAGTCGCCGTTTCCGCACGTTCAATTCGACCACGCAATGTGATTGCGCATAGTGTAGCCCGAACATGAGCATCGAAGTCAAAGTTCCCGCGGTCGGTGAATCAATTTCGAGCGGGATCGTTTCCGTCTGGCACAAGAAATCCGGCGAAGCCGTCAAAGCCGGCGATCCGCTTTTCACCCTCGAGACCGACAAAGTTTCCACGGAAATCGCAGCCGAAAAAGCCGGCACCTTGAACACGATTGCCGCCGAAGGACAGGAAGTGAAAATCGGCGAAGTCGTCGCCACGATTGAAGAATCCGTTTCCGGTCCCGCGACTTCAGCAAGCGTCGAAGCGAAGCCCGATCCGAATCGGGCGGGCGCGCCGATTTCCGGTCAAAAAACCTCGCCCAACGCTGATGTTCTCTCGCCCGCCGTTCGACGCATTGTTGAAGAAGAGAAGCTCAATCCCGCCGAATTGAGCGGCACGGGCAAAGGAGGGCGGCTCACCAAAGGTGACGTCCTGACGGCAGCGCAAAATCGCGGTGTGGAGCAAGCTCCCGCCGCACCGGCAGATGACGGTGCACCTCCGGCTGATGCGGGAAAAACGCCCTCGGATGGTCGTTTTACGCGCAAAAAAATGTCTCCCTTGCGTCGAAAAATCGCCGCGCAGCTTGTGATGGCGCAACACAACGCCGCCATCCTCACGACCTTCAACGAGTGCGATATGTCGGCTGTGCAAACGTTGCGGAAAGAGAAGCAGGATGCGTTTTCAAAAAAACACGGCCTTAAGCTGGGGTTCATGTCTTTTTTCGTTAAGGCTACCGTCGAAGCGCTGAAGACAGTCCCACCAATCAACAGTCGTATCGAAGGAGACGATCAGATTCAAAACCATTTCTTCGACGTCGGCGTGGCGGTGGCGACGGAGCGCGGCCTCGTTGTTCCGGTCGTGCGAGATGCTGACAAAAAAAGCTTCGCTGATATCGAACGCGATATAGCCGCCTACGCGCTCAAAGCCCGCGAAGGCAAGATCAAGATTGAAGACCTGCAGGGCGGCACCTTTACAATTTCGAACGGCGGGGTTTACGGCTCGCTCTTCGGCACACCGATTTTGAACCCGCCGCAGAGCGGCATCCTCGGAATGCACACGATTCAGCAGCGACCGGTTGTGCGCGATGGCAAAATTGAAATCCGCCCGATGATGTATCTCGCGCTCAGTTACGATCACCGCGCGGTGGACGGGAAGGAAGCGGTCACCTTCCTGATCCGCGTCAAAGATTGCATCGAGGATCCCACAAAGCTGCCCCTCGATTTCTAACGGGGTGTTTTTGTCATGTCGAGCGAAGTCGAGACATCCCGTGGCGCTAGCTTTAGGCAACTCAACGGATTGAAAGCCCGGCCTCGCCGACTGCGTCGGCTGTGTTACGGCTCGACCCCGAAAGTGTTCTGGACTCGGAATGACCTGAGATATGGACAAATTTGATGTCGTAATTATCGGTTCCGGCCCGGGCGGATATGTTGCCGCGATCCGGGCCGCGCAACTGGGATTGAAAACCGCAATTGTCGAAAAGGATCCGGAACTCGGTGGCACCTGCCTGAACATCGGCTGCATCCCGAGCAAGGCGCTGCTCTCTTCCAGCGACCATTTTGTCTTCGCGAAAAAGGAAGCCGCCAAACACGGCATCATCCTACCCAACGTCGTGCTCGATCTCTCCACGATGTTGAAGCGCAAGGACAAGGTCGTGAACACGCTCACGGGCGGCGTGCGCGCTCTGATGAAATTGAATAAAGTAACGACTTTCCAAGGTGTCGGGACGATTTCTGCACCCGACCGAGTCAGCGTTAAACCAGCTGAAGGCGATGTGATGGAAATTGAAGCGCAGCACATCATCATCGCGACCGGGAGCGTGCCGATGGAGCTGCCGGGCATGAAGTTCGATGGCAATGTGATCGTTAGCAGCACTGAAGGACTTTCGTTTCCCGAGGTGCCGAAGAAGTTGCTCGTGATCGGCGCTGGCGCGATTGGTCTCGAGCTCGGATCCGTCTGGAGTCGGTTAGGATCGGAAGTTACGGTCGTCGAATTTCTGTCGCGGATCGCACTTGGGTTCGATCTCGAACTCGCGAACGCACTGCAAAAAGTTCTCACCGCGCAGGGAATGAAATTTCATCTCGGCACCAAAGTCAGTTCAGTAAAAGTTGAAGGTGTCCGCGCCACGGCCATTGCTACCAAAGATGGCGAAGAGCTCACCTTCGACGCAGACAAAGTCCTCGTCTCTGTAGGCCGTCGCGCTTTCGCTGAGGGAGTGGGCGCGGACCAGATCGGTGTCGAACTAGACGATCGGAAGCGCATAAAGGTGGACGCGCATTTTCGGACAAATATCGAGGGCGTTTACGCGATTGGAGATGTCATTGCCGGTCCCATGCTCGCGCACAAAGCGGAAGAAGAGGGCATCGCCTGCGTAGAGCTGATCGCGGGCAAAGCCGGTCATGTGAATTACGACGTCATTCCGGGAATCATCTACACCAATCCCGAAATCGCAGGTGTCGGAATTACGGAAGATTTTGCAAAGGAGAACGGAATAAATGTGCGCGTCGGCAAATTCCCGTTCCGTGCAAATGGGCGCGCCTTGGCCGCGGAAGATGTAGAAGGCTTCGTCAAGTTTGTTGCCGACGGCGAGACAGATCGGATCATCGGCGCGCATATCATGTCGCACGTCGCTTCTGATCTCATCGCCGAGTGCGTGGCGTTGATGGAATTTGGCGGCAGCGCTGAGGATCTTGGCCGCACCGTGCACGCGCATCCGACCTTCAGTGAAGCGGTCAAAGAAGCGGCACTCGCGGTCAATAAAAGCGCGATTCACATCGGCAATCGTTAAATCCCATGCCTGAGACGATGTTCGATCTGGAGGGACTGGATCACGTCGCGCTCACGGCTGCCGATGTTGGACGCTCCGCGAAATGGTATGTCGAGGTGCTCGGTTTCGAACCTCGGCACGAAGGAATGTGGAACGGCGTCCCCGTTTTTGTCGGCAAAGGAGCCACCGCGATTGCTCTTTTTCCGAAACGGAAAGCTGCCGGCGCCCAGGGCAATGAGGGCCGGACTGCGATCCAACATGTTGCGTTACGGGCGGACCGCCGGAACTTCCTTGCGGCACAACGACAGCTCTACGCGCTCGGGATTTCATTCGAGTTCCAGGATCACGAGATTTCGCACTCGATCTATTTCCAGGATCCGGACGGGAACGAACTCGAGATTACCACCTACGAGGTTTAGCTCGGATTCGCGACGCGACAAACCCGTGAAGAAAAATCACGGTAAGTTCACCCGATCCCTTCCCCGAAAGCGTTCAGGGCTCAGGATGACCCTCCTGCCGGCGATTCATCCCGGCCGCTCCTTCACTGCGCCTGCCAGCCGCGCCGGATCAAGCTCACAGCGATCGCGGCGAGCAATAGCGCAATCAGCTTCGACACGCCGTTCAGACCCTGCTTGCTGAGCAACCGCTCCACGTGGCGTGCGTAGCGAAAGCCGATCTCGACCAGCAGCAAGTTTACGAGCAGCGCAACGAGCGTGAACAAAATCCCGACACCGTCGATCAAGACAAGCAGCGCGGTCAGGAGGGCTGGTCCGGCGATGAGCGGCATCCCGAGGGGAACGACGCCAAAATCTTCGCTTCCGCTCCGGGGCGCCTGTCCCGCGCCGAGCAGATCACGACCGGCGAGCCCGAGCAGAATGAGCCCGCCGGCCACTTGAAAATCCGCGACGGAAATTCCGAGCGCCTGAAAAATGAACTTGCCGAGGAAAATGAAACCGACCGCAACTGCGAGTCCCGTGAGAATACCGAGTAAACCCTGTCGTTGCCGATGCTCGCGCGTTGCGTTGGGCGCAAAACCCATGAAACACGCGATCAGCCCGATCGGGTCGACGGCGACGAAAATCGGAATGAAGGCGACGAGGAATTTTTCGGCAAGGGGGCGCATTGATCGACAGCGGCAATGATGTTACCGCTGCGCGCTTCTACACAATCCTGGCAGCACGATCAACCGAAGCCATGATAAATAGCGCTGTCATCCCGAGCGGAGTCGAGGGACCCCGTGGGACTGTCTAGAGGTTCGCCACGAAATTGAAGCCCGGCCTCGCCGACTGCGTCGGCTGCGTTACGGCTTCGGCTGCGCTTAGAATGACAGCACTAACGAAATGAGCCAGGGTGACGCGGCGGGATTTGCAGCCCTCTGTCTTCCGTGCCTGAAAGTCCAGTCTGACCCCCAACGCGTTCGGGGCTCGAGACGGACAGATAAGCTCGCCGGAGGCGCGCGTCCGAACGTTCCATTACAAAAGCAAGCCAGAGGCTTGCTCTACTTTAAGCGCCTGCGATTTTCCTTCCGTCGCGTGAATCCGCGCGCAGCGAGAAGCTAATCTGTGAAAATCCGTGTTTATCTGTGGCTGATACTCTTTGCCCTGAGCACCACCGCTTGCCATCGCCCGGAGTCAAACGTGGAGAGCGGGAACCGACTCCAGATTCTGCACAAGGGTAACGGCAAGGAAGTCCAGGATCTCGACCCTCACCTTGTCAACAGCGTCAGCTCCTTCAACGTCATCGCCGCGCTTTTCGAAGGACTGGTGAGCGAGGACCCGCACGATTTGCACCCAATTCCAGGTGTCGCCAAAAGCTGGGACATTTCGTCCGACGCGAAAGTTTACACGTTCCACCTTCGCGCGAATGCTCGCTGGTCGAACGGCGAGCCGATCACCGCCGCGGATTTCCTCGGGTCCTACCAGCGCATTCTCACGCCCGCGCTCGCATCCGACGTCGCATACATGCTCTACGATGTCGTCAACGCAGAAGCATTCCAGAAGGCGAGAATCACTGATTTCGCGCAGGTCGGTTTCCGCGCGCTCGATCCTCACACCCTCGAGATCACGCTCGCGCACCCCACCTCCTATTTCCTATCTCTACTGAACCACTACTCCTGGTTTCCCGTTCACATCCCGACAATCAAAAAATATGGGCCCGTTTTCGAGCGCGGCAGCCGTTGGACTCGGCCCGGCAGGTTTGTCGGGAACGGGCCATTTGCTTTGGAAGACTGGCGGATCAACGACCGCATCCGCGTGAAGAAAAGCACCACTTATTGGGATGCGGAACACGTCGCGCTGCAGGAGATTTTCTTTCACACAATCGACAGTAACGACGTCGAAGAACGCGCCTTTCGCTCGGGCCAGCTCCATCTCACTGACACGATTCCGGTCAATCGGATTGATCGTTATCGGCGCGATCACCCGGAGCTACTCCGCATCGATCCGTATCTCGGAACTTATTTCTTTCGCGTCAATGTCACCCGGCCGGCATTGAACAATCGGCTTGTGCGGCGCGCGCTCGCGATGGCGGTGGATCGCAAATCCATTGTGGAAAACATCTGGCGCGGCGGTCAGCTGCCGGCTGACAGTTTCACGCCGCCGAACACCGCGGGCTATACCTGCTCGAGCGCGATTCCTTACGACGTTGAAGCGGCGCGCCGCGCACTCGCGGAAGCTGGTTTTCCAGATGGCCGCCGACTCCCGCCGATCGAGATCTTGTTTAACAGCTCCGAGAACCACAAGCTCACCGCGGAAGCGATCCAGCAGATGTGGCGAAAGAACCTGAACGTCTCCGTTTCGCTTGTGAACCAAGAGGAAAAGGTTTACTTCGATTCGCGGCGGCAGATGAATTATCAGATCATTCGCTCCACTTGGATCGGCGATTACGTGGACCCGAATTCGTTCCTCAACATCTGGGTCACGGGCAGCGGTAATAACCAGACTGGCTGGTCAAACGCCGAATACGATCGCCTGATTGCCGAAGCTGGCGCGACGACCGATCAAACGGCGCGCCTGGCGGCCTTCCAGAAAGCGGAAGTGATCCTGCTCGACGACGCGCCTATTCTGCCCATTTACTTTTTTACGCATGCGTTTCTGATCCAGCCAAACGTGAAAGGCTGGTTTCCCACGATTCTAGATCATCACCCATACAAATACGTTCACCTGGAATAGGCGGTACTTTTCCAGAGGCCTGCACGTGCTGCTTTGGCCAGTGCAGGGCGGCTGTCTCAGCCGCCATCGTCCATCGCCGCCTCGTTCTTCGACTCCAATACTTACCAGTGAAAACACCCCGTCATTTTCTATTCGCCGCGCTCCTTGCGATCGCGACGCCATCTTTCGCCGACGACAAAGGTTTATTCCCGCCGCCACCGGCGCGCGAAGCGATCACGCCTAACGACCTTCTCAAGCACATCAAAATACTCGCGTCCGACGAGTTCGAAGGACGTGCTCCTGGTTCCAAGGGGGAAGAGTTGTCGGTCAAATATATTAGCGAGCAATTCAAGGCGCTCGGGCTGAAGCCCGGCAATCCGAATGGCACCTATACGCAGGAAGTTCCACTCGCCGGCATCACCAGTGCTCCCACCGCTACTTTCGTCACTGACGGCAAGCCCACTCAGCTCAAGTTCCCCGATGATTACGTCGCCTCCTCGGCGCGGCTGCAGGAAGAAGTGAAGGTCGAAAATTCGGAGATCGTTTTCGTCGGTTATGGGGTCGTGGCGCCAGAATACAATTGGGACGACTACAAAGGAGTCGATGTGCGCGGGAAGACGATCCTGATGCTGATCAATGATCCCGCAATTCCCGACCCGAATGACCCAGCCAAACTCGATGACAAAATGTTCAAGGGTCGCGCTATGACCTACTACGGACGCTGGACCTACAAGTATGAAATCGCAGCGCAAAAAGGAGCCGTTGCCGCCGTGATCATCCACGAGACCGAGCCCGCGGCTTACCCGTACTCAGTCGTGATGACGAGCTGGGCAAAGGAGAATTTCGAGATCGAGGCCCCAAACAAGAATATGGACCAGGTGCCTGTTCGTTCCTGGGTAACATTGGATGTCGCCAGGAAGCTGCTCTCCGACAACGGCCACGATTTTGAATCCCTCAAGAAAGCGGCGATCAGCAAAGACTTTCGACCGATCACGCTGAAATCGAGAGCTAACTTCGACGTGAAGCAGACCGTTCGCTCATTCAAATCGCACAACGTTGTCGCCAAGGTCGAAGGCAGCGATTCAAAGCTGAAGAACGAATGGATCATCTACAGTGCGCACTGGGATCACCTGGGACGGCATACCGACATTCAGGGTGACCAGATTTTTAATGGCGCGGTCGATAATGCTTCCGGCGTCGCTGGATTGATTGAGCTCGCTACCGCCTATAGCAAGCTAAGGCCAACTACCAGGCGTTCGGTGTTATTCCTCGCCACCACCGCGGAAGAAGCCGGACTCCTGGGTGCAAAATACTACTCCGAACATTCCCTGTATCCACTGGAGAAGACGCTTGCTGACATCAACATGGACGGACTTAGCGTTTGGGGTAAAACGCGCGACCTCGAGGACATTAGTTTCGGTAACTCCGACCTCGACGACATGCTGGTCGCCGCCACAACGCGTCACGGCCGGATCATGAATCCGAACACGCAACCAGAGAAAGGATCGTTCTATCGGGCCGATCAATTCGAGTTCTCGAAGGTTGGTGTTCCTTCGCTTTACATTGGCGCAGGCAAAGACGTGATCGGAAAGCCCGCTGGGTTCGGTCAGGGGAAGAAAGACGAGTTCGTTGCCGAACATTACCATCAGCCGTCCGACGAGGTGAATCCCACCTGGGACGTATCCGGTGGGGCGGAAGACGTTCAGCTACTTTTCGAAGTTGGCTATCAAATCGCAAACGGCGAGAGGTTCCCCGAATGGAAACCCGATACCGAGTTCAAGCCGAAACGCGATGAATCACTCGCGAAGAAGAATCCGGAGTAGTCGCGCCCAGTCGGAGGTTCGAAGCTCTTATAAACAACAGACCTCGGATCTTCCATGGTCGAGGTCTCGCATCCGTCCCCTCTTACACGAAAAACGGCACAATTAAGACGCGCGTTGGATTCAATCGTAGTGAGTCCACATTCGAAGTACCTTGACGGTACGCTCGCCGTCATAGACCTGATATACCAATCGATGTTGAATGTTGATGCGGCGAGAATAAGCGCCGGCCAAATCTCCAACGAGCTTTTCGTAGGGCGGAGGGTTCTGAAACGGGTTCTTGGCGAGGACGTCGAGAAGACGTTGCACCCGCGGTTTGAGCTCTGAGGACGATCTTTCTGGCGTCCTTCTGGGCTTGCCTGGTGTACACGATCGACCAACTCACCAGCCCGGATTGGAAGAGGCTTTGCGAAGCGGCTCGCCCATACCTTTACGGATTGAGTCGCGCATACCGGGAATGGAGACGAGGTAAAGCGTCTCTTGAATGCTGCGCCAATCATCCTCCGACACAAGCACGGCATTGGACCGTTTGCCCGTTATTTGGATGGGTACGTGAGAATCAGCGGCCTCATCCAGCAGCTGGTAGAGCTTCGAGCGAGCCTGGGTGACCGGAAGTGAAGTCATTTCAGAAGCG
>JBBSIA010000036.1:0-32647 GCA_038232335.1 Chthoniobacterales bacterium | reverse complement strand
TTGCACAGGTGCTGCATGGCTGTCGTCAGCTCGTGTCGTGAGATGTTGGGTTAAGTCCCGCAACGAGCGCAACCCCTGTGAACTGTTGCCACCCTCTTTATTGAGGAGCACTCTGTTCAGACTGCCCTGTGAAACGGGGAGGAAGGTGGGGACGACGTCAAGTCAGTATGGCCCTTACGGCCTGGGCTGCACACGTACTACAATGCCCAGCACAGAAGGATCCGAGACCGCGAGGTGGAGGAAATCTCTAAAACTGGGCTCAGTTCGGATTGGAGTCTGCAACTCGACTCCATGAAGCCGGAATCGCTAGTAATGGCGCATCAGCTACGGCGCCGTGAATACGTTCCCGGGCCTTGTACACACCGCCCGTCACATCATGGAAGTCACTTGTAGCCGAAGTGCGCGCGCCAACCCGCAAGGGAAGCAGCGTCCTACGCTATGAGCGGTAACTGGGATGAAGTCGTAACAAGGTAGCCGTAGGGGAACCTGCGGCTGGATCACCTCCTTTCTAAGGAGAAAGCCTTCGGAAGTTTGAATTTCCGTAAGGACAGGTCGACGGCTAAGCCTGAGTTCTTCGGAGCTTGGATATGCCGTGAAGACCTCGAAAGCGAAAGCAATCGAGGCTCAGAGAAGCACGAAACGGTAACGCACAATTCAGTTTTTGTTTGATTGCTGACACTTTGAAAATGCCGGACGGCTTTTGCTGTCCGGCATTTTTCTTATACGCGAATGCGCAGCATTCGGTTTGCGGCGTGCGCTGTCCTCAGCGCACCGGCGCCCGAAGTAGCTACGCCGCTCCGTCCGCTGAGACAGCGGACGCTACAACTGCGCGCGGAGCCTTCCTCCTCGTCAAATGTAACAGACGAGAAGTTCATCACTCGGCGCTGATTACGTTTGTGTCAGGATGAGCTTCTTATTTTGACGTTTCTTCCTTTGGCGCGAGATCGCCGACGATCTTCTCGAAGCGCGGATCGCCGCGCAGCGGGTCCCAGAACGGGTGCAATTTCAGTTGGCCGTAACTTAGCGTCCCCGGAATTCGTGTCGCGATCGCCAATTGCTCAAACGCGAGGTCCTCATCCCCGACCCACGCGCAAATGACCGCGAAGAGAGCCAGCATGTCAGAGCCGGTGATCGTGTCCTGCGCTACGGGCATTAGGTCCACGCCCCGTCGTCCCTCCCGCAGCGCTTCCTCTCTGCGACCGAGTCCAGCGTCAATGAGCCCGAGGACGCAGACTGCGGGAGCATAATCGGGCTGGGCGGAAATTAATTCTTCCTGCTGCGTTCGAGCGACGGTAAACGCGCTCCGCGCTGCGGCGGTGTCGCCGCGAATACGAGCCTGCATACCCGCAACAAAGGCACGATTAACGCGCACGAAATTCACTAACCGAAGACTATCGCCAGCTAGAGCTCCGAGAGCTCGACTGATGCCTGGGAGGTCGCGTTCACAGAGCGCAAGATTCACCCAACTGTCGGCGAGGCTGGGGGCGGCGCCAGGATCTTCCGCAAGAATCGCGTCGATCGTGGTGTGCAACGGCCGGAGATCAGCTTTCCAATAGAAAGCGACCTCGGCTTGTTGCACCCTGGTATCGACGTTTTTCGCTCCAATCCCCAACGCCCGATCCAGAGCAGCGCCACTCTCGGGGTAGCGTCGGAGCAACTGATAGCTGAAGGAAATTTGTTGAAAGACAAAAACGTTGCGCGGGTCCAGTTCGGCGGCTCGGGTCAGGTTGCGCATGGATTCTTCCCAACGTCCCTGGCGTCGGTCGATGTAACCGGCCAGGGCGACCGAGTCATTGGGCAACGTGCGTTGGGCAATGGAGAGCTCCGCGCGAGCGCGATCGTAATCCAAAAAGCAGCGATAAAAATGCTGCGCGAGGGCAAGGTGCGCTTCACCCGCTTCCGGGCGTAAGTGCAGGGCCATCTGCACAGCCGCGTCGGCCGCCGCCAGCCGGGCGGGCGTGTGGTCCAAATTAATAAAATAAAGCTGGCTATGCGCGGCGGCCAATTGGCAATAGCCAAGCATGAACGTGGGATCGCGAGTTACTGCCTGGTTAAGCAACTCAACTGCTTGCAAGAGATTGTTCTTCGCGCCTGCACTAAAGACGGAATTGAGAAGCAATGTCTTGGCGCGACTATAAAGATCGAAAGCCGCCACGTCCGCCGTGGGGGCTTGCTCGATCGCCGCTTTTTCACTCGGAGAAAGCTTCGCTTGCAGCTGGTCGGCAATGGCTTTGGCGATCTCGCTTTGAATGGCGAAAACATCGGCCAGATCGCGATCGTAAGTCTGCGCCCAAAGATGCGCATCAGTACGCGCATCGACCAACTGCGCGTTGACGCGGACTCGATTGCCGGCGCGCTGCACGCTTCCCTCCAGGACGTGTGCGACTCCGAGTTGCTGGCCGATCTCGCGCAGATTCCGTGCGTTACCACTCTTGTAAAGCATGACCGAAGTGCGGCTGATCACTTTTAAGTCCGCGATCTTCGCGAGGTCGGTCAGGATTTCGTCCTGCACGCCGTCGGCAAAGTAGGTGTTAGCTTTTTCTTCGCTCCGATTTTCGAAGGGCAGGACGGCGATCGATTTTTCCGGAATCGCGGGCGCGGTTGCAGCCGGCGAAGCAGAGGGCGCCGTCGCGTGCTGATGAGAGGAAATTTTTGTCCCCGTGGGCGCGAAAATGACGCGGACGATGGCGAGGCCGCTCAGCAGGCAGATAACAATTGCCAGCGCGATCAGCAGCGGTTTCCGGCGCGTGGGCGAAGGCGCCGATATCTCTTTCTTCTGTTTCGCCGGCCGAAATTTTGCGGGCACTTCGCGATTGCCGAGTTCCTCCGTGTAGAGATTCGCCACTGCGATGACTGTCCCGTGCTTCACCTCACACTCGCCAAGGTCGTGCAAGAGCGGTTGCCAATGGCGATATTGCGCGAGATCGTTCGACACGCGTTTCGAAAGCAGAATGTGGCCGGCATCGCCGCAATCCATCACGCGCTGCGCAATGTTGATGCCGGCACCGGCGATGTTCGAGCGTTCGTTAACGTCCACCACTTCACTCACTGGACCGCTGTGAACTCCCATCCGCACCTGCACTTCCGGATGACTCTTCAGCGCCTGGGCAATCTCCAACGCGCACTCCGCCGGCGCTTCGGGACTATCGCGAAAAACCAACGCCATCCCATCGCCCGAGGGCAGGCGGATAAGTTTATCGGCTGCATCCGCGGCCCGGACGCACTCTGTCCCGCGCACGAGATCGTTCAACTCGTGCAGTACTTCGCTCTGCTCGTTAATCAGCAGCTTGGAGTAGCCGACGATGTCGATGAACAGCACATGGCCGATTTCGAGTTGCAGATCGCGCTCTCGGCCAGTAGCCATCCGATTGTTTTATCCCTTCCTGCCCTTTGGCGCGAGCGAGGGGAAGATTTTCTCGAGCTTGGGTTTTTGCTCGTCATCCATCGAATCGCAATTCTAAGCGCTCGCCGCAAGCGCCTCCATCTTTTTTCGACGCGAGCGAGGCATCATCATAAAGTGTCGATGAACAAAGCGGCTCAGCTTTAAGTGCGTCAACGTAACGAAGCGTGAGATGTTGGGTTAAGTCCCGCAACGAGCGCAACAACTTTAGCATCCGTGATTCGTTAAACGGTTGAAACGTGAATCGAAAGAGCGCCGATTCTCGTAATTTCCTCGAAGTTTTGCGTGGCGGTCGTGGCCTCCACTATTATGGTACATGCTGGACCTTGCAAAGGCTGCCGGCTCTGTAGATCACGGCTGAACAGCCGTTTCATGAAGATGGCGAACCGCTCTTCTTAGGTTTCCGACTACGTCGTTCTTAGCCGAAGCATTTTCGGGAAGAATAACTTTCGTATTAAAAACCAGTATCGAAGCCGTCCTTCTTTTTGGATCGAGGTCGACATAACTGATAAAGCCGTTTTGATCGCCGCCGTGACCGAGGAGAGTTTGTTTTTCAGTGCGGTTGAGAAAGAATATTAATCCGATATCGGTTGTAAAACCTCGATTGCCGTTCGCGTCTTCGTCGGTCTTTATCTGCGGCTGCCACATTTCCTCGAGTGACAAGCGTTTTAAAACGTCGCTATGAACTTCCTGCTTTTTCGGCTCGCCGACAAGGAAATTAAGATACTTGATCATATCCGGCAGCGGTGAGTTCAATCCACTGTTCGAGACGGTGATCCCGGTGTTGAGATCAAATCTCCCCTCAGTCCGCTTTCCATTTTCGACGCAGTAGGAATGCGAACGGTATTTCAGTAAATGATAGGGTGTGGCGTCGAAATAGGACCGGTACATCTCGAGTGGTTTGAAGATGTTTTTGTCGATGTAAACTTCGTAGTTGTCGCCTGTCAGTTTCTCGATGATCCGGCCGAGAAAAATAATTCCCGGATTCGAGTAGCTAAAACGGTTGCCGGGTTTGAAGAGTATCTCCGTAAACGGAAGCATAGCGACAAGCTGCGAATATTCGGTCGGCTCGAACGGCCCCCAATCTTTGCCCTGACGCCACGGCCATGTGGGATTTCTGAAACCGGCCGAGTGCGTCATCAGATGCCGAATCGTGATCTCGTCCATCGAGCCATACTGGTTATGGACCTCGCGCAATTCCGGCAGGTAGTTCGTGACCGGATCATCCAGCTTCAACAGCCCGCGATCGCGGAGCTGCATGATCGCGATTCCCGTAAGCAGTTTTGTATTCGAGGCCCAGTGGTAGGTCGTATTCTCACCGACCGGCTGATGTTTCGCCAGGTTCGCGGAGCCGTAATAACTGTTCGCGGCGATTTTATTGTCCCGCAGGAAAACAAAGCTTCCGCCTACGATTCCGGCTTCTTTCAGCTCGTTCTCAAACAGCGATTTAAACGTGCGCATGCCGGCGGTTTGAGCCTGCATATTCAATCCCGAAACGTGAGTGAAAACATCATGACACGCAATCGTGATTCGAGCTCGAGAAAGCGAAATTCGGAAGTCGAATTGCGTCAGCACCAGGTCGAAGGCTAAAGCCAGCTACTTCAGTTGATTTCGCGTCGCTAAACAGCGACACGTTGTAGCGTGCGCTCTGTGAGCGCACCGTTGAGGTCGCTCGCAAAGCGGTTGCTACATGATCGGTTGAGTAGCTGAGCATGCCGTTAAGCCTTTGGAATCGAAAGAAACCAGAGCTCAGAGAAAAACGACCCCGAACGTTTTCGGGGTTGTCCACAAGCTGCAAGGCTTGAGGCAAACGGTAACGCACAATTCAGTTTTTGTTTGATTGGTGACAATTTGGAACCGCCGGACGGCTGATGCTGTCCGGCGTTTTTGTTGGAGCACGGCCGTCTCGGCTGTGTGGCCAGCGGGCGTCTCGCCTGTTGCTCCCATTCGACGGGCTAAAAGCCCGTCGGTTGCACAGGTTGGAAAACCTGTGTTCCGTTTGCAATTCACACTCCGCAATTTACAATCCGCAACCACCCGGGGGCATAGCTCAGTTGGTAGAGCGCCAGCTTTGCAAGCTGGATGTCAGGGGTTCGAATCCCCTTGCCTCCAAAGCCCACGGGGCGTGGAGCAAATCAGGCAACAGGGCCGCACTCCGGGATGGGCTGGGAAGCCAATCCCCTCCATGCCCCCCGGCGCCGGAGTGAATGGTGAATGGATCAGGCCGTCATTTCTTCGCCAATCACCAATCACTGTTCCCCGTTTCGTTGCCTCCATGCCGACCATCTGCCGCGTGGTGAATGCGATGAACTGATCGGTGAACGACCCTCGGCTTCGCGCGTCATCCTTGACCAATCATCAATCACCAATCACTATTCACCTTTCGGGCGCCCCGCACACGGGCCTGTAGCTCAGTTGGTTAGAGCATGCGCTTGATAAGCGCAGGGTCACTGGTTCGAGCCCAGTCAGGCCCACCTTTGCGCTCGGCCATTCAAACGGCCGCGGACGCCGTCGCCACCGGCGGCCGACGCAAACTCCAGTAGATGGCGAGACCGACCGCCGCCCCGCAGCAATCGATCATGACGTCACGCGCTGACGCCGTCCGGGAAGGCGTAAAGGTCTGGTGATATTCATCCGTCGCGGCATAAAGCGCGGCAACGGTCAAGACCAAGGCTGCCTGGCGAGCGAATACGTATCGGCCGCGACTTCGGAGAGCACGGAAGAGAAGAATTGCCAGGATAGCGTATTCAGTCAGGTGCGCGCCTTTTCGGATCAGGAACTCAACTGCCGCAATCGTAGCGATGGAGATTTCAGGGCTGATCCAGCGCAAGAATGGAATCAGGAATCGCGAGGTATGCTCCGCCGATCCGAGATCAGTCGAAGCGGCGAAGATCACCAACATCCAAGCTAGCACTGGCATCCAGCAACTGACTACCGAGCGGGCCTTCGTGTTCAAATCGAACGAAACTGTAACCTGGCCGAGTTCGCACCGCGAGTCGAGTGCGCTCACTCATCAGGCGCGCTTGAGGCGGGCTGCTTTCCGTCATTTGGCCGTTTGCGACGCTAAGCTGTCAGAGGGTGGCAAGTGGACGAGCTCGGTCCGTACACAAACGCCCCGCGCCTCCAAGGCGGCGGGGCATCTTGAATCAGCAGACTGGCGCCCGATTATGCGTCCGGTGCCTTCGACATGGACGAGCTCGTGATGTCCTCAGCGCCCGCGTTCTTGAAGATATCCTTCGCGCGGTCGGTCTCGTCGCCATCGTGTGTGTGGACGGCGATCAGGAAATTGCCGGATTTAAGCTTCTCTTCATAGCGTTTTGCTTCGATCTCGGGAATTCCCATCCCGATCAATCCGCCCACGATTCCGCCGGTCGTTGCCCCGATCGCTGCGCCGCTCAGTGCGGCCATGATTGGACCCGCCGCGATGAAAGGGCCGATTCCCGGTATGGCAAGGGCTCCAATGCCAGCCAAGAGGCCGAGCACGCCCCCGGTAGCCCCGCCGGCCGCGGCGCCGGTCGTCGCGCCTTCGGGTGCTTTCGTCGCTTTCACGTGACCGATGTCATGCTTGCCTTCGGTGTCTGGCAGCAGGACGGAGATCTCCGAGGCGGCGAAACCGGAGTCTTGCAGGCGCTCAACGATTTGCTCCGCTGCGGAATGCGACTTGGCGATACAGAAAACAGATGATTTTGACATGTTGTGTTTGTGTTTGTTCGAGTTGGTTGGTTGGTTGCGGTTATTTCGATTCTTTGATTTCGAGCTGGTTATCGATCTTTGCGCTGCCGGCCGCCTCGTGCGCGAGCTGTCCGATCTTTGTCTTTTCATCAGCGCTTTTTACGGGTCCACGCAACGTCACCATCCCGTTTTCGGTGATGATTTTGACGTTCTTTGCCGTCATCGTGAGTGAGCCGTCGCCCACGATCGCACGACGGATCGCCGCCGTAGTTTTGATATCCTCGGGACTGTTAGACTGATCGCCGGGAGTTTTGGTCTCGCCCGAGCGGTCGCGCTTGTTTTTGGCAGTGTTATCAGCCGGCGTGTCCTGCGCAAGCGCGGCGCAGGTGAGAGCCGAGAGACAAAGTAGAGATACAGTGATTCGTTTCATAGTGTTTGTGAGGTGCCGACTGGCGGCATAGTTGAAACGGACTTGAACACCTATTCGGCCCCATCTTTTGAAAATTGCGGGCATAATGTCACCCGCTCCGGAAACGTCGCACCGGTTCGAAGCGTTTATCCGGTGGCGCTCCCGGGAAAAAGCTCGCTTGCAGAGAGGATGTGACATCCCGACCGTCGGGAATCATAGCCATCACAACAAGCCAAATGGCTGAGCGTTCCGCTCGACGTTAACGAAGCGTGAAACTACCGAATTCTCGAAACAATTTGCGAAAAACATTGGAATTGAGGCCGACTCTTCGCAGCATCGGCACCTCACTGAACGTTATAGGCCTCTACATTTCCGCGCACGATCGCGGTGTAAGCGCCTGGTGCAAGCGTCCGCACCGCTGACCGCGGAAAGAGCCGACATTGGTAAAGCAAACCAACGAGGTCTCTCCGTTCTTTAAGCCGTTCATCTTAGCGTCTCACGCGCGACTCGATAATGGCGCCGCGATGTCCTCGAGCGACCGGCGTTCCGCTTTGACTCCGATCCACGCTTCGACGCCCGCAGCGACAAGCATTAACACCGCCCCGATGAGATATCTAACGAACAGCGCTTCTACAGAACCGGTGCCAATTAGCACTCCAAAGAGAAGCGGTGCGAACACCCCCCCGACGAATGTGCCGATGCAATAGAAAATTGCGATCGCCAGCGCGCGAATCTCGATCGGAAAGATTTCGCTGACCGTCAGGTACGCAGAACTCGCCGCGGCAGACGCGACGAAGAAAATGATTGTCCACGCGATTGTTTGCGTCTGCGCAGTCAGCAGCCCTGCGCGAAACAGCATGCCTGTTACCGCGAGCAGCAGGCCGGAGAGTCCGTAAGTGACAACAATCATCGGTTTGCGACCGACGCTATCGAAGAGGTGTCCGATCAGCACCGGCCCGAGGACGTTTCCGAGCGCGAACGGCAACAGATACGCGCTCACCCGTTCTGCTGGCACGTCGTAGAAGCGCATAAGCACCAACGCGTAGGTGAAGAAGATCGCGTTGTAGAAAAACGCCTGGGACACCATTAGAACAAAACCAAGCAGCGAGCGCCTGCGATATTCATGGCATGGCGTGCCAGATCTGGCGCCACGGCGTGTGGCTACGCATGCGAATCCGTGTTGGCGAGAGATCCACATGCTCCGCTCCGATCACCGGTCGAATCAGTGACTCTACGCTCGCGACAATCCGTTCCGCTTCTTCGGGACGACCATGGATGACGAGCCAGCGCGGACTTTCCGGAATCCATCTGCGGAAAAAGATGACGACGAGTCCAAGAGCGGCGCCGATGCCGAAGACTAATCGCCAGCCGAGCCACGGCGCGAAGTGCGTCGAATCCAAGAGTAGCACGCTCGCCGCTGAAGCCATCGCCGCGCCGATCCAATAGGAACTGTTGATTATCATCCACGCGACCGCGGACGCGTGCTGGAATTAACTCATCAATCGCCGAGTTTACGGCTGCGTATTCGCCTCCAATGCCGGCGCCAGTGAGCGCGCGAAAAATCGCGTAGCTCGTAAAATTCCACGAGAATGCTGTCAGTGCGGTTCCAGTCAGATAAACGGCGACCGTAATAAAAAATAACTTCTTCCGGCCAAAACGATCCGTTCCATAGCCGAAGAGCAGCGCCCCGATGACTGCGCCTGCGAGATAACAAGTTGCGCTCGCACCGACCTGCGTGTCGCTCAACGCCAGTGTATCTGCTCGCGTGAGCATTCCACCGACCGCGCCGGCTAAAGTGACTTCCAAGCCGTCGAGTATCCATGTTGCGCCAAGGGCGGAAACGATGAGCCAATGCCAGCGACTCCAAGGCAGCCTGTCGAGCCGCTCCGGAATCCGAGTTTCGATCCAATCGCCGGCCGCGGAGTTTGTCGTCGTCGCAAGCAACCGCTGGCGCTACACAATTTCAGCGGGCGCGCCACCTGCCCACACGGATATGAAAACGATAACCGAAAGGTTTTGCGAGCGAACGGCTGCAACTACAGTAATCAATGCCCGCACTAAAGCTTGCGCAGCCGCTCGTATTTCAGCCTATTTTTATGGAGCGCGTTTGGGGCGGTCGCCGTCTCGAGGCGCTTTATGGAAAACACCTGCCATCCGGCGTTCGCATTGGTGAATCCTGGGAAATTGTCGATCGGCCCGAAGCGCAAAGCGTGGTCGAGACCGGGCCGCTGCGAGGAAGCACGTTGCACGATCTCTGGGCGAACCATCGCGCGGAGATTTTCGGCGACGTGCCGGATCACCCGCGTTTTCCACTGCTGGTTAAACTCCTCGACGCACAAGACAAGCTGTCACTCCAGGTCCATCCTCCGCCCGATGCGGTCCGCGCGCTCGGCGGGGAATCGAAAAGCGAGTTTTGGTATATCGCCGACGCCAGCCCGGCTGCTGAACTCTTTGCCGGTCTTGCGGGCGCATCTTCCAGGAGCGCATTCGAGAGTGCGATCGCCGACGGCACGGTGGAACAGCAGGTGCACCGCATCAAGGCCGCAGCTGGTGACGCGATGTTCTTGCCGAGCGGCCGCCTTCACGCAATTGGGGCGGGCAACGTAATCGTAGAAATCCAGCAAAACAGCGATACCACGTATCGGGTTTTCGACTGGAATCGTCGCTCATCATCAGGAACACAACGCGAGTTGCATGTGCAGGAATCGCTTCGCTGTATCGACTTTGACGATCTCCGGCCAGAGCTCGCCCGGCCGGATGGGGAATCACTTGTCAGAGAAGAATTTTTCAATGTCGACAAGTGGCATCTCGATGGTGAGCGCAAAGCAACCCTTGCGAATTCCTTTGCGATTTTCTGCTGTCTTATCGGCCCGGTCGAATGCTGCGGGCGCGCATTCCAGGCGGGGCAATTTTTCCTCCTGCCGGCGTCCCTGTCAGGTACGACGATCCGTGCCAGCGGCCGCTCCGAACTTCTACGGATCACGATCACAACTTGACGCGCAACCCGGGCAGCGGCCTGAAATTAAACATGCAAACCCGCCAGTTGCGTTCGTCGTTGCAAGACGCTCGTCGCTTCCACGCCGTTGATCTTCCACGCGCCATCTTCAGCGACGAAGCTGTAGAGAAGGGCTCGCGCGCTCCCATCGTCGCGCACGAGAAAGACCTGCGCGGTCGCAGTGGCGCCTGCAATTTTCACGAGCCCAAATTCCACCCGCGCGTTCCGGGTCATTTCAATGTGTTGACTGCGGACCATCCTCTCGAACTGTGGAGGTGAAAATTTCTGCTGCACGTCGCTGGCTGCGTAATGATACGCGCTTGAAAAATCGGCGGCCCGAAAAGCTGCGAGCTGTTTGGTGACCACCGAATAAAGATCGCGCGGCTGTGGCGCCGGCGTGGGCTCGCCCATTCGATGAGTGAGCAGCGCGGCGGAAACGCAAAGCGAAAACAAGAAAACCATCAGTGACGTTTTCGCCGGCCTGCTCATCACGAGTGGGGCTGAGCTGCCGCCGGAGCGAGCCGCCTCAGAAACGTGAAACTATAAAGTCCGGTGCTGTGACCATCGCCCCAGCGAAGTTGGAGCGCATAGCCGCCCACCAGATCGAAACGTTCGAGCGAAAAGCTGTCCGGCGCGTATTTGACTTCCGGCCGGATGATATTTCCCAGCACGTCGGGTTCGCCGCCGCAGAGCGCACAAGGGCAGGCGCGTCGGAGAAATTCGAGCGGCAGATAAGACTCGGTCCCATCGTTCCAATCAATCGCGAGTTCGTTCCCAATCTGCTGAATGTTACGAGGCTCAATTCGCATTAGAGTTCGAGCCTAACAGGCCCCCGAGAGATAGAGCAAGTTTCCAACTTACTGATCGAAAAATCGCGACTTTGAAAGTTGCGCGCGATCGCCGAACCTCGATTCAACCGGGATTATCTTAGGGACGTCGCTCGCCGAAAATCGCGGTGCCCACCCGCACGATCGTGGCGCCTTCTTCAATCGCGACGCCGAAGTCATTGCTCATTCCCATCGACAACTGCGGCAATTTCACTGCAAACTCTTCTTCGAGCGCGTCTCGGAACTCGCGCAAGCGAACGAAGTGGCGTCGCGATTCCTCCGCTTCCGACGCCAGCGGTGGAATCGTCATCAAGCCGTGCACGGCGAGCCGATTGAGCTGCAAAATCGCTTCGAAATGCATGCGCAAATCCTCTGGAGAGAACCCGATCTTACTACCCTCGCCTGCGACATTGATCTCCAAAAGCACATCGGGCCGCACACCCTCCTCTGCCGCAATCCGGTCCAACTCGATCGCGAGTCCAATCGAGTCGATGCTTTGAAACAACGCGAAGAGCGCAAGCGCGGGCCGAACTTTATTCTTCTGCAGCCGGCCAATAAAATGCCACTGGATCGCGGAAGGAAGCAGCGGAATTTTTGCCCGCGCTTCCTGGACGCGGCTTTCGCCAAAAATCTCCTGCCCAGCGTCAAACGTGGCACGGACCTTTTCCGCGTCCTGTTTTTTTGACGCCGCCACGAGCTGAATATCACCGGCGCCGCGGCCAGATCTAGCGGCGGCGTCCGCAATCGCGGCGTGGACGCCTTCGAGATTGGCAGCGACATCCATCATCTAGCGGCGCCGCGTGCTGGCTGAGTTGACGAATCGGTTCGGCCCATGATCTTTCGGCAATTCGGAGTGTGTCCGGCGTTGCCGCACGGCCGCGCAACTTCAGCTGGCATGAAACTCTCGCGCAAGTTCCAAAAATTGTTTACGGCGGAGGCGCTCGAAAGTCTGTGGGATCATGCCCGCCGGCGCACCCACCCGGTGGACGCCGGACGCATCCTCCGCGGCCTCGATCGTGAAGCGTGGTCACGATTGCGCGAGCGTTTTCCGCATCGACCTGACGCGCCCAGGATCAACCGGTTCGTGGATGCGGAACACTGGATTCCAGTCAATATCGAGCGGGCACAGGATCTCTGGCTCGATCGGGCTCCGCCGCTGCGGATTCTCGATCTCGGTTGCGGGCCGGGCTACTTCCTCTACGTCTGTCGATGCTTGGGTCATGACGGGATCGGGATTGATGTCGACGAACAACCGCTCTTCCGGGAGACGACTGCGTTGCTCGGGGTGCAGCGAATTATTTCCCGGATCGAGGCGCAGAGGCCGTTGCCAGAATTGGCGGGAAAATTCGATCTTGTGACTGCACATCGCATCTGCTTTCAAAAGACGGTCCGCGATGAAAACGGTGCGTGGCAGGAATGGACGCCATCCGACTGGGAATTCTTCCTGCGCGACGTTCGCACGCGGATACTGAAGAGCGACGGCCGGCTGCTCCTCGATTTTAATCCACGCGCGGATGGATGCACCTTCTTCACACCAAAACTGCGTGATCTCCTGGTCGCAGGTGGCGCGCGCATTTTTCGCTCGAAGGCATTACTCGCGGCCGACCCAAGGCGAAGAGCCGAGTTTAACATCGTCGCGAGCACTGCGGTCGGCGACTAGTTGCCGACCGTCGCCCGCCAATCCGAGCAATCCCATCCCAGGAGCTGCTCGATTTTCGTCGTTTCGTCCCGATATATTTCGAATACCTCGCGGTATTCGTCGATCGTGATCTGACGTCCGTAGCTGATCTTATTCCGCTCTTTGAACCCGATGCGAGAGAGCGGCTTCACCCCAACGAATTTGAAGATGGAAGTGAGCGTCTCTTTCTGTTGATCGCGGAATGTCTCGTACTTCACCACCTTCACCTGTGACCGAGGAAAGTAGCGGTAAACCCGCTCCAACTGCTCGCTGTAGAAGCCACGATCAAGGTAGGAGAATTTTCTCGATTGCAGGGGATGCACCTCGGCCATCCGCGACGGCTCAGCCTTTAATGCGTCCAGGAATTCGAGTGATTCGATCTTCCGATCGCGCTGCATGTTCCAATGTGAGAACGCACGCAGGACCGGATTGCGCAGCAGAATAATGAGCTTGATCTCGCGGTTGTAGCTCCAGATGCGCTCGATCGCTGGCTTCCAGTAAAGATAGATGGGCGTGTTTTCACCGGTGATTACCGTCCGCGAAGTCGGAGAAAATTTCCGATGCAATGAGTCGTAATCGACCGCGCTCGCGAAGAGTTCGTCATTATCGAAAAAATGCAGCTCCTGATCCTCCGACATCGTGATCCCCGGATGCTTCTCAAGAAAATAGTGGAAGGCCGTGGTGCCGGCTTTTTGTGCGCCTAAGACGATAAAGTCGAGCTTGAGAAGCTTGCGTTCTGGACGGCGAAAGAACATGCGAGGATCATCGCGAGCGGCGCATCAGGAGGGAAGGCAGTTTCATCGTTAAGCCGGCGAGCGCGATTTTGCGCCTACAAACGGCCAGCCACGTTTAGCAGGTCCAGATTCTCAATTGCGATCTCAGGCGGACGTGAAAGGACGTAAGCCACCGCGCTTCCGATCTCAGCCGGCGCTATCATCTTCTCTCCCGGCCAATCCCCCTGGATCGAGTTCCACATCCCGGTGCCCGTCGCCCCGGGATAGATGTTGATCACGCGCACGCCGCGCGGTCTGAGCTCTTCGCGCAAGGCTTGCGAAAATCCTTCCAACGCGAACTTGCTCATGCAGTAACTGCTCCATCCGGCAAAGCCCGTTTTCGCCGCAATTGAGAGGATGTTGACGATGCTGCTCCCGGTGCCCATCCGCGGCGCTAACCTCTGTGTCAGGAGAAAAGGCGCGGTGACGTTGACCGCAAAACTTCTTTCCCATTCTTCGATCGAAAGCGCTTCGAACGGCTTTACGATTGCAACGCCCGCGTTGTTAATCAGCGCATCCAGGGGCTGCGCTCCTGCCTCCTCGGCGAGGGCAATGACTGCATCGTGCTCCGTCAATTCGTGCACGGACGGGATCGGCTTCGCGCCTTTAGCTGCAACCGCTTCACACGCTTCCTCGAGCGCGAGGCGATCCCGGCCGTGCAACAGCAGCGTGACATCAGGCGCTGCCAGGCTCTCCGCGACTGCGCGCCCGATTCCGCGGCTCGCGCCCGTGATGAGATAGCGTTTCATCGCGAAAGGTAGCGCAAGGCTCCGGGGAGCACAGGCCGCTGGCCTGTAGTTTTCGGCGGCTCGCCGGAAACAGCCGCTTGATGTCGTAATCGAGCGAAGTTCGAGAGATCATCACCCCGCCTGGCAAAAATTCCGACGCGCATCTGCTTTACTTGCGCGCGCGCGATTACCAGACCCGCGCCAGCGGCACATAACACCGGGCAGCGGCCCGGTGCGACAGGCCAGCGGCCTGTGCTCCCCAGAAAACTACGCCTGTCGCAAGGTAAAGCGGTTATTCGGCGTCTCCCACAGTCGGAGCCGAGTGAGTCTCCCTTGCAAGGCGGCATCGAACTTGGGCCAAAGCGCCTGCACGATGTTTTCGCCGGTCGAGGGCGTGGAGCGAAATTCTTCCGTTTCGAGATCGAGGTGCTTGTCGCGCCACAAATCAAGAGCGGAGTCGACCGCATTCCGCATTTCCGAAAAATTGCCGAGCGTTCCAGAGAGTTCGTCGTACCGACCATCAACAGTGGCTTCGGTCACGTAACGGTGACCGTGCCCCTTCGCATTGCTGCATTTCCCGTAGAGCGCGACGTTTTCTTCGTCCGACAAAACGGCTGAATGCAAACGATGCGCGGCGCTGAACGCCATCTGCATGCCCAGAAAGTAATCTCCGTTCTGCCAGTGCTCCGCGAAAAAATCGCGGCGCTCGAAAAGACGAACCCGATGGACCGGCAGCCTCGCGCGCGCTCGCTCGCAAACGTATGCAGACAAACTTTCCGTCGTAATCGGGCGATCGATCAGACCGGCGACTTCGTGATTGAGGTTTTTATGGTCCAGCTCCGTGCGCAGCGATTCGATGGAATTTTGGATAATCTCCGCGCGTGGCGCAGCGGCGCCGGCGCCGCTCGGATTCCGCATCGTCAGCCGGGCGCGATAATGATGGCCGTGGCCGTGGGGTGACGCGGCCACCCCGAAAAGCGCGTTGTTTTCCGCGACGCTTAAGTGCGGGGACATGGTTTGCCGGGCAGCGGAAAACTCGAACCACGCATTCGCTTCCGAAATGCCGTTCGCGTAATAAGTCGCGCTCTCCGCTTCGGACTCGCTCAGGTGACACGCGATGAGTTGCGCATCGGAGTCTTCGAAGAGCGGTGCGGCATCGGCGAAGAGCTGACGCGCGATGTTCTCCGCGGTCGGCGGCTGATGCGCGAACGCAGGATTGTCTTCGTTGAGGAATTTGTGATCAAAACCGGCGTGCAAAATCCGCCCAACCCGGTGCTTGATCTCGCTGATGTTCATGAGCATGCCATTCGCTTGGTTCACCTCGCCAGAGAACACGAAGTAGGCGACGTAATTTCGGCCAGTGCCATAACGGGCAGCAGCCTCGGGTCCGAAAGCAGCAATGTTTTCGGCAGCGCTCCACTCCGGCACGAACAGGCGCCGGGAAGCGGAGAATTCCAGCCGCTTGCTAACCGTCAGGAACATGCGGCCGCCAGTTCGCCTACGAGCTGAGGAGTGACAGAAACTCTCCGCGGGTCCGCGCGTCTTCTTTGAAGCTGCCGAGCAGGCAGGATGTTTTCATGACCGAATTCTGCTTTGCGACACCGCGCATCATCATGCAGAGATGTTTTGCTTCGATCACAACCGCGACTCCATTTGGATCGAGCACCTGCATGAGCGCGTCTGCGATTTGCGTGGTCAACTGCTCCTGGATCTGGAGCCGGCGCGCAAAGATATCGACGATGCGCGCCACCTTCGAAAGACCGATCACTTTGCCATCGGGAATATACGCGACGTGCGCTCTGCCGATGAACGGCAGGAGATGATGCTCACACATTGAGTAGAGTTCGATGTCTTTCACGAGGACAATCTCGCTCGCGTCGCTATCGAAGATGGCGTCGTTGACCACATCCTCGACGCTCTGCCGATAGCCCTGAGTAAGAAACTCGAGGGAGCGCGCCGCGCGGCCGGGAGTTTTCGCGAGACCCTGACGATTGGGATCCTCGCCCACGGATTCGAGAAGATTGCGAAAGCAAACTTCCATCGTCTCGAGGTCGCTGTCGGGCAGCTGATTTGGGTCGCGAATCAACCGTTCCGCCTCACCATGGACCCGACCCCTCAACTTGATGTCGACCTTATTCAACGGATCGCCCGAATCAGTCGAGCCAACTGAGAGGATATTTGGGATCGTCCAACGCGACCGATTCTTCGGTTAACTCGAGCGATTTTGCGGTGTCGAACATGACCGCGAGTTCTTCCGTGCGCACGGCGCCCTTGCTGGCCATAATGGTGCCGGGATGCGGTCCGTGCGGGATGCCTTGCGGGTGCAGAGTGATCGACCCGCTCTCGATTCCTTTCCGCGATCCGAAATTGCCCCGAACGTAAAATAGCACCTCGTCCGCTTCGACGTTGTCGTGGACCCAGGGGATCTTGACTGCTTCGGGATGAGTGTCGAGCAACCGCGGTGCGAAGGTGCAGATAACGTAACCGCGCACCTCGAATGTCTGATGAATGGGCGGCGGCTGATGGACGGTCCCGGTGATCGGTTCAAAATCCGCGGCGTTGAAGGTGAAGGGATAAAGATAACCATCCCAACCGAGCGCGTCGAAAGGATGGTGGGCGAGCACCACGCGCGTAAGACGCGAACCGTCTTTCACGAGCACTTCGACATCCTCATCACGGTCAATCGTGATCAGCTCCGTCGGGCCATGGAAATCGCGTTCGGAATACGGTGCGCCCATTCGAATCTGTCCTTCTCGATTCACATAGCGCTCGGGAATCCGTACCGGGCCTTTGGATTCGAGAATCAGGTAATCCTCCTCCTCGATGTTATCGGGGACGAGGCGGTAGGTAATTCCGCGCGGGATCACGATGTAATCTTCCGCGCGATAACGCAGCTTTCCGAAAACTGTTTCCAGCGTGCCGGCGCCGTGGAAGACGAAGATCGTTTCATCGCCGCCGCCGTTCTTATAGTATTCAAATTGCCCGTATGCTTTTTCCGGTCGCACCCGATAGGCGATCATGTCGGCGTTGAAAAGCATCGGCACCCGGCCGGTGTAGAGATCGCCACGGCGCGGAATGTTCGCGGTCTTAATGTGATGATGACGCAGCGGCGTCTCCGCGACCTTCTTCGGCTCCCAATATTTCAGGAGCTCGACTGTGCGCACCCGTGTCGGCGGGCGCAGATGGTAAATGATGGAATAGGCTTCATTAAAGCCTTCGGTCGTAATGACGTGCTCGTAAGCGATTCCCTCGTTCTTGAAAGTCGGCGCCCCATGGTTGCGCTGAAACCAAATGTGATGCTTTCGCGGAATCTCACCGAGCTTCTGATAGTAAGGCATGACGGTTTTCTTTCGACTTACAGATTGCCTCGTGCGTCCTGTTCTCGCTCGAGCGCCTCGAAGAGCGCTTTGAAGTTTCCTTTGCCGAAACTCTTGGCGCCTTTGCGTTGAATGATTTCGAAAAACAAGGTGGGACGATCCTCGACCGGCTTCGAAAAAATCTGGAGCAGGTAGCCTTCGTCATCACGATCGATCAGAATGCCGAGCTCCTGCAACGGCGCCAGATCCTCATCGATATGTCCGACCCGATCCAGGACCGTAGCGTAATAGCTGGCAGGTATATTTAGGAACTCGACGCCGCGTTTCTGAAGGTCTCTCACGGTCTCGACGATGTTTGCCGTCGCGATCGCGACGTGTTGCACGCCTTCGCCATCGTAGAAATCGAGGTATTCCTCGACCTGCGACTTCTTTTTGCCTTCCGCGGGTTCGTTGATCGGGAATTTTACAAACCCATTTCCGTTGCTCATGACTTTGCTCATTAGGGCCGAATACTCGGTCGAAATATCATTGTCATCGAACGTCAGAATATTGCGGAAACCCATCACCTCCTCGTAGAACTGCACCCAGGGATTCATCTGGTTCCAACCGACATTCCCGACGCAATGATCGACATACAATAATCCCGTCTCCGGCGGGTTGTAAGGCGACTCCCACTTGCGGAAACCGGGCATGAAAGCGCCGTTGTAGTCACCGCGCTCGATAAACAGATGGACGGTATCTCCGTAAGTGTGAATGCCGCTCATGACGACGCGGCCGTCGTCATCGGAGAGCGTGACCGGCTCCAGGTAACTTTTGCCGCCGCGCCTGGTGGTTTCCTCCCACGCGGAGGTTGCATTTTCCACTTTCAACGCAAGCATCTTGACACCGTCGCCGTGCTTATAGATGTGATCCGCGATCGGGTTGTCAGGCCGCAGCGGAGTCGTTAACATGAAGGTCAGTTTGTTCTGACGGATCACGTAACTCGAGCGGTCTTTCGTCCCCGTTTCTGGACCGGCGTAAGCGAGGCTTTGAAAACCAAAAGCGGTCTTGTAATAGTGCGCCGCCTGCTTGGCGTTCCCGACGTAAAACTCGACATAATCAGTGCCTTGAAGCGGGAGAAAATCAATTTCCGCGGAAGGGGCAGTTTTCGGAGCGGCGATTGTTGTTTCCATAGGATTTTCGTTTGCGCGACAAGGGAAGTGTTGACGCGACTCAACTATAGTTCGTGCGCCGCGGGTCGCAAGGTCGCTGGATGCGAGTCGCAGGCGCTTTCGCTTCCGTCACTCTTTCGGCGCGAGCGAGACGACGATTTTTTCGAAGCGCGGATTGCCGCGCAGCGGGTCGAAGATAGGCAGGAGCTTCAACCATCCATAGCTGGTGAAGGCACAGGGAAGCTTCGCCGTCTTCTCGAGCTGCTCGATCGCGAGATTGTCTTCCTTCAATTGCGAGTAGATGACCGAGAGATAGAAAAGCGCATTGGCTCCCACTACTGCATCTTTCGATACAGGGAGCAACTCGATCGCGCGCCGCCCTTCAACGATTGCGTCGTCTTTGCGTCCCAAACCCGCGTCGATCAACGCGAGAAGCGAAAGTGCTTGCGTATCTTGGAAGCCCTCGGCCGGAATGGCAGCGACGGCGCGGCTCGCCATCACGGGATCCCGTTGCGCCATCGCGCACAAGAACAGGTCCACGGCACTCTTTTCCGCCGGTCCTGGCTGCTCGGGCGCATCCTTTGCTCGTTAAATCGTGTAGCAGCCGAATGTCTCCACGCTCAAGGAACGCGTTCGTCGTCAGCTGCGAACGAACGAAATAGTAATCCGGCCGGATCGCGAGCGCGCGCTCCCACAGCCGGTTCGACTCGGCGTAGCGGCGGAGGCCTTGATCAAGCAGGCCAGCCTCATCAAGGCGCAGGAAATTGCGCGGATCTAGCTCAAGTGCCTGACCGAAGTTATGCAGCGCCTCGTTCCAGCGCGCCTGGCGCCGGTCGAGCAGCGCAGCAATATAATAAACCTCGGCGTCATTGGGCAGCGTCTTTCGTGCAAGGTCCAGTTCGGCGCGCGCCCCGTCATAGTCGCGATGGGCGTGGTACGCATAAGCCGCACGATTGACGTGAAGCTCCCCAGCGTCCGGCTGCAAACGGGCCGCGCTTTGATTCGCCGCGTCGACCAGAGCCAGCCGCTCGGGTGTGTGGTCAAAGCCAGCCCAGTAGAAGTCGTCGTGCAGCCGCGCCAGGAGGAAATAAGCTTGAAAAAAGTTCGGGGCGCGCGCGAGCGCCTCATGAACGAGCCGTATGCCTTCCAGCAGGTTTTGCTTTCCATTCGGATCATTAGGGCCCGGAGTCCGAAGCTCTCTCGCTTTCAGATAGAGATTGCGAGCAATCAAGTCCGTGGTTGGCACCTGTGACATGGCGGCTTTTTCACGTGGTGAAATGCGCACCTGAAGTTGTTCGGTGTTGCTTTCGCGATCTCAGTCTGAATGGCGAAGACATCATCAATCGGCCGATCATAGTTTTCCGCCCACTCGTGCGCGTCGTTGCGCGCGTCGATCAGCTGCGCCGTCACCCGCACTTTGCCCGATGCGCGTTGCACACTGCCTTTGAGCACGTGCACCACGCCGAGTTGCTGCCCGATCTCGCGCAGGTTGCGTTGCGCCGCGTTCCTGTATTGCATCACACTGGTGCGGCTGATCACTCTCAGGTCCGCAATCTTCGCCAGGTCAGTCAGGATTTCGTCCTGCACCCCATCGGCGAAGAAGGCGTTATCTTTGTCGCTGCTGAGATTCTCGAAAGGTAAGACCGCAATGCTTTTCTCGGACGTAGGAAGCGCTGAAGGAGTGGCGGAAGCAGCGGGCACCGGAGTGACTGCTGCGCGCGAGTGAGTCTGGTGAAGAATTGCTGGCGCGAAAATGATCCCCAGAACCGCGAGCGTGAAGAGCAGAAGACCGATGACCAGAAGCGCCAGGAAGATTGGCGAACGCCTGCTCGTCCCGGCGACGAGATCGTCTCTTTCTTGATCTGCTTAAACCTGGCGGGCGGCTCAGGATTGCCCAGCATTTCGGCATTGAGGTTCACGACGGAGACGACGACGCCGTGTTTCACTCCGAAGTCGCCCAGCTCGTGCAAATAAGGCTGCCAGCGGCGGTATTGCGCGAGATCATCGGCCACGCGTTTGGAGAGGAGGATGTGCCCGGCATCGCCGCAGTCCATCACCTTTTGCGCGATGTTGATCCCGGCCCCGGCGATGTTCTCGCGCTGGTTCACATCGGCCACGTGATGCACCGGTCCGCTGTGAATGCCAATCCGCAACGGCAGGCTCGGTTTTGCGCGCAAAGCCTGGCTGATCTGGAGCGCGCAATCCACCGGCTCTTCCACGGAACCAGTGAAAACCAGCGCCATGCCATCGCCGGTCGGAGGCAGGATCAGCTGCCCAACACCTTGCGCTTCGCGCGCCGCGTCGGTGTTGCGCACGATTTGATTAAGCTCGTGCAAAGCCTCGGAGTGCTCGTCAATCAGCAGCTTCGAATAACCTACGATGTCGATGAACAGGACATGCGCGATTTTTCGAGGCGCAGTTTCGCCTTTTGCTCCTCGGCCATTCGAAACGAACTCTATTTTGTTCCTTAGGCGCAACCGAGGGCAGAATTCAGAGTGGCATCGGCTTCCAGCCGATGTATCTGGAGTTCATCGGCAAGATGCCGATGCCACGTCGGCCCGCGCACCCCGGCTACTAGGCGGTGGAATCGGCTGCGGCGCGGATGAGCCGCCAAGCATTCCGAAGGTGTTCTTCAGTCGTGAGAATGTTGCCCAACCCGAGTCGGATCACCGTGCGTCCGCGTAGTCTTGTTTGCATCAAATACGTTTTGCCTTCTGCGTTTATGGTTTCAACGAGACTCTGATTGATTCGATCTGAGCCTGCTGCGTCCGAATGACGAACCCGGAAGCAAACCACTCCCATCTTGATCGGCGCGGCCAGTTCAAAGCGCGGATCGTCCTTGATCCAACTCCCGAAAAGTTCGGCGAGACGTAGATGTTCGCGAATGCGCGCAGCGATTCCTTCGCGACCGAAGCATCGCCAGACCATCCAGGCTTTGAGCGCGCGAAACCGGCGACCAAGCTGGACGCCATAATCCATGTAGTTGATTTCTGCTCCGGCGGCATCGCCGCGCAGGTATTCGGGCACAAGCGTAAAGACGCGCCGCAGTCGCTCAATCTGGCGCACATAAAGCGCGCTGAAGTCGAACGGCACGAACAACATTTTATGCGGATTGACGACGATCGAATCCGCCTGTTCGAATGCATCCGCGATCCATCTGCATTCCGGGACCAGAGCGAGGCCGCCTCCGTAAGCGCCGTCAATGTGCAGCCACATCTGGTGCTCGCGGCAAACCACCGCAATCTCGCGCACCGGATCAACGCTTGCGGTGGAAGTGGTCCCAACCGTCGCGACGACGGCGAGCGGCACAAATTCTTTCCGCAGGTCGGCCGAGACCGCTTCGCGCAGCGCGGAGACGTTCATCCGAAATTCCGAATCGCTCGGGACGCGCCGGACATTGTGCTCTCCCAGGCCAAGGGCGATCGCAGCTTTCTCGACCGAGCTATGGGCCTGATCCGACGTGTAGATGCGGAAAATCGGCATCTCGCTGCGGCCCGAAAGTCCGAGGGTGCGCACCGAGGTGCTGGCTTCTTCACGCGCAACCGCCAGCGCATGCATCGTAGCCATCGACGCAGTATCGTAAACCACTCCAGCAAATTCGTTAGGCAAACCGAGCCACTGCCGCAGCCAATCCAGGACTACGGTCTCAAGTTCCGTTGCCGCCGGCGATGTGCGCCACGTCATGGCGTTCACGTTCAAGGCAGCGCTGAGCATTTCCGCGAGAATTCCGGGAGCGGTCGTAGTCGAGCCAAAATATCCCATGAACTGTGGGTGACCCCAATGCACGACACCGGGCAGGATCAAGCGTTCAAAGTCTGCCAGGATCGCGTCCATCTTCTCGCCTGATTCCGGCGGCGTCGAGGGCAGCTGTGCGGCGATCGAACCCGGATTAGCGGTGGGAGAGATCCGTCGTTGCGCAATGTTTTCGCGATAGTCGGCGATCCAGTCCGCGACCTCGTGCAGATGTTTCCGAAAATCCTGATCGGGCAGATCGCCGCGGTGAGCGCCGGATTGGTGCGGTCGATTTTCGTCCTCGCGCTCCACTGCTTTCATTGTGAGCGAAGCGGCGAACCTCGCAAGTTGTCCCTCGAGTTTGCGAGTGGTCTCGCACAACGGGCACAAAGGACGCAAAGTTCTACAGCCTCTGCAAAGCCGACGTCTTGGTGGCGCACGACCGCTGGACGCGCGTCGGGCGACAGCGTTCGGGTGCGCGCCGAGAGAGGACGGCCCCGCGATCCGTCCCTATCATCTCAAGGCCAATCGAGCAGTGAGGCCGGCTGGGGCGATTTCAATCCTGTTTGGATGCTGTTTGGCCAGGAGCAGCGAACGCGCGGCGTCGGCCGGCGACCCAATCGCGTCCGATGCCTTTCGTCAGGAGACGATCGCCAAATGGAAAGCCGCCCCGGCGCAGGAACCAACAAAATGCCCAATAGGTGCTGAGCGCGCGCTCCAGAATCCAGAGCGGTGCATACAGCGCTATCCACCACGGAAAAAAGTCGCGCGCGCCCCCCCGAATCCAGCCTCCGAACGCGAGCAGTGATCCAATCGTTCCAATTGCAATGACGTAGATCGCGAGGCCCGCTGGGCCGCCAAAGATTGCCGCGGTCGCTGCCAGCGGTAACACGAGCCCGAAGCTCGTCGTTTTCGTGCGGAGTCCGAAATCCTCGTAAGCCTGTCGAGGGCGTTGCTCCTTCCATTTGCCAAGAGTGGGCGGCCGCTTTTGCACGAACAGATCGTTAGCATAACAGATCGAAGCCCCACTGCGAGCGAAGTGACGAATGATCTCTTCATTGTCGAAAAGGACGTCGCCGTCGTAATGCCCGACGCGAAGCATGGTGGAACGACGAAACGCGCAGGTTCCGGGATAATCTGCCGACCGCAGAGTCGCTCGATTGATCAGCATTCGGGCGGCCTCCAGCCGCGCCCACCACGGCAACGGCGCGAGAAAATTTTGCGGACGCACGACCTCAAAGCGATCGAGCAGCGCACACACCTGCTGCACGTCATCTGCGCGGTAACGGATGTCGTCGTCGGCGAGGATAATCTTCTCGTTCCCAGCGATCGCAACGCCGGTGTGAATGGCATTCACTTTGTCGTTCAAATATCGCCATTGCCGATCCACGGGACAATGATCGCAGAGCTTCGCCCAGGCTTGAGCGTTCCGCTGAAAAACTTCGGGAGCCGATCCATCAATGACGAGAATCTCGCAGCCGACGTCGTTCAGCCCGGCGAAGTATTCCGCGAATTCCGCCGTCTTCTCCGGCGCGCTTGGTGTTCGTCGGATCGGCAGTAAATATGTGCAGCGTTTCACTCTGTTGGGTCGCACGCTCGTCTCGCGTCTTGCCGACCCAGGCGAGAAACGCGCGTGTTCATCTGTGCATCAGAACGCGAAGCCGAAGCTGAAATGAAACGCGCCGAAATCTTCGTGCAGATGTGGATCGGGATTGACGGCGTAATCAAGCCGGATCGGGCCGATCGGCAGTTTGTAGCGCAGCCCGGCGCCGATCCCGTAACGCATATCCTGGAGGCCCGGATCCTCGGCACTGGGGAGAAGGTTTCCGGCGTCCACAAAGACAGCACCCTCCAGCTCGCCGTAAAGCGGGAACGTGTACTCGATGTTGAAGATCGTGAAGAATTCGCCACCGACCGGATAGCCGTGGCGATCGTGCGGACCAAGATCGCGCTCGTTGAAACTGCGCACTGTGGTGCTGCCGCCGTTAAAGAAGCGTTCATCGATCGGGATCGCGAGCGCGTCATCCGAGCCACTGTTCTTGAGGGAGTGAATAATTCCGACGCGCGCGCCAAGCGCGAGCGAGGAACGTTCGAACCAGCTCGGCTGCGGCCGACTCCCGAAGGTGCTGACGTCGGTGATCGCCGGTGTCTTGCGACTGAATGGAATGAAATAGGTGACGCGGAATGTGCTCCGCACGAAATCGACATCACCGCCCAGCGCACTCGAGGCAACATCAAAAGTATTATCGAGCACAATACCGCGGCTCGGATTTACCTTGTTGTCTCGGAGGTCGAGACTTTGGGTCAGGCCAACACTGCTGACGAAATAGGAGGTCGGGCCGAGCAGGATCGGCGGGAAAATGTCGCTCGTGGTAATTTCCACGTGCCGTTCGGAAAGGACGAGCCCGGCTTTGTAATGCTTTCCAATCTCACGCGTGAAATCGATGCGCCCGCCGAGCTCGAATTTCGTGTAGCCGTCGAATTCGAAGGTGAGCGCGGAGAGGCGGAATTTGAAGCCGAAAGCGGTGTCAAAAAAATAAGGGTCTTCGTAGAGGATATCGCCTTTATAGCTGCGCTGCGAAATCTCGACTGAGGTCGTCAACGGCCGACCATAGCCGAAGAGATCGCGATCACGATATTGAACCCCAAAGATTCCGCCGACGAATGAACCGTAACCAACCGAAAACCCGAACTCCTTGCTCTTGGCTTCCTCGGCGGAAATATCCAGTCGCAGCAAATTGCCGTCGATCGGCGTGGGTTTGATTTGGAGCACGTTAAAAAGTCCGGTACGCATTAATTCGCGGAATCTTTCATCAATGACATCGGGGCTATAGGTTCGCCCGCTCAGCTTCGTAAACCGCCGCCGGACGTAGCTTGGACGAAGCCGGCGCAGGCCATCCACGGTAATGCCATCAAAATGGTAGAGCGGACCCGGCGCGATACTTACCTGCACCGGAACCCGCCCCGCACGCGCGCTCGAGGGATCGGCGGTGGCATCCACCTTCACCGCGTAATATCCGCGCGCCTTGAAATAGGTCTCGAGTCGCCGCGGAATATCTCCGAGGCGATTGTCAGTGTAGGGCTGGCCTAACAGATCAAGCATCTGCCCGCGCAACGCCTCGGGCCCGTAAATCGTGTCGCCCGCAAAGTTGACCTGACCAAAAAAATATTGCTGGCCCTCGGTAATCGGAATTGTCACATCGACCACTCGCGCACCCGAGCGGTAATGATAAACTGGAGTCTCCACCAGCGAGTTCAAAAACCCATCGGCTACGTAGAGCCGATGCACGAGATCAGCGCCCTCTTCAACGTCAGCCGCTACAAAGGGCAAATTCGCCTGCAGCTTCGAATATCGTTCACGCGTTGGGCCAACGGCGTATTCGAAAAGTTTATCGGCCGGCTCGTGTCGATTCCCCACAAATCGCACTTCGCCCAGAGTCACGAGAGGTCCTTCGCTAATATCGAGCCGCAGGCGATCACCTGATTGAATTTCATAATGAACGTCCACCTTCGAATAACCCTGCTTCCGATAGAAGACTGAGAGGAAAAACGCGGCGTCATCGGCGCGCGCGGCGGTCAGCCCGTATTGGTCGATGGTCGCAATTTGCTCTTTCAGTTGTGAACGAAGCTCCTTTTCGCCGAACGCGGTATTGCCATGAAATTCGATCACGCTCGTGTGTTGGGCGATCCGGTTCTCCTGGCGCGCGACTGCTTTTTCGCGCCGATCCTTTTCCTCCGGCCGTGGCACTTGCGCCGCATTCTGCGCGGCCGCGATGCCGGCACAGAGACCACTGCAAGCGAGGAGAAAAAATGCGCGGCGCATTTCAGCGGAATCGGATCAGGTACTTGACCAACCCGCGAAATTCTCCCCCCACTCCGATGTCGCCGACCAACACAAACTGCTGATTGATCTTGTAGCGCGCGGTCACGGTTTGCTGTCCAGTCCGTGGATCGACCGTCCCGACATCGACTTGCAAGCGGTCGAAGACGGAGTTGCTCTTTGCCGGCTCGCCTTTTTTGAAAAATTTCCGGTAGAGTTGCTGCACGAGAAGCGTTGCTGCGCGACCGGCAAGGACGTTACTGTTACCGGTTAACTCTTCGCGCGTCGTGCCGGTCGCGAGCAGGGATATAATTTCCTCCTGCGGCAGCGGCGGCTCGCTCGTGAAAATCGCTTCTGGCGAAAGCGTGGTTCCGTAAACGTAAACGTGGACGGTGTAGTCACGAATTAATGATGTGCCTTGGAGATCGATCTTCGGATTCAACGGGTCGCTGGGATCGAAGAAGAGAAAGCCGCTTTGAACTTCGAGACGGCTGAAGGGCAGCGTCGCCTCCACGTTTTTCAATCGCACCTGACCTTCCAGCAGCGGATGCAAACCGGTCCCGCCAAGGTGCAGGTCAACGAGCGCGGCGCCATTTGCCAGATTTCCGCGGATCAGGAACGGATCTTTTGTTTTGATCGAGACGTCAAACTTCCAGTCCCGGATTGGTGGTGTTGTAATTGAAATACTCGGACGGTCCGAGGGAGGTTGCGGAGCCGGACGTCCGGGCAGGCCGATTGGAATCAAATCAATGTTCTTCAGAAATTGGCTGTTTGTGAGGGCGACATTGCCAGCGACGGTGGCGCTGCCGAGCGGTCCATCCACGCGGAGGTCGGCGTCCGCGCGCGCGGTGAGCGTGTCATTGCGCGCCACGAGCACGCTTCTTGCCTTCAGTTGAAAATCGAGAGTCGGATTTGTCAGCTTCTCAAAAACCACGCGGCCACCGAGGGTGAAAGGACCTCCGGCGAGATCGCCGCCAAAGCGCTCGAAGGTGAGCGTGTCGCGGTTGAAAAGAAGACGCGACCTGAAGTCATGCAGGGCCGGCAACGTTGGATTGTTGAACCGCGCAACGTTGATCGTCAGGTCCCCCGCTCCGCTAAAAACCGGCTGCGCAATCGTCCCGTTGATGTTGACATCGAGAGCGACGCTTCCATCAAGTTCCTGAATCGGCGGCACGACTTGCCGGAGGAAATTCACCGGACTTCTCGGCAGCGTCAGCTTCGCGGTAATCGGCGTGGTCTCGTCGAACCGCCGGTCGTGCGCGATCTGCGCGAGATTCAGCGGCATCTTCGCCTGGAGTTGGAGCGGCTGAATCCTGGCCTGCTGGAGTTTGCCGGTGAGCGCGAGCTGGTTGTTCTGCGTCTGGAGGGCGAGATCAAGACTGGCGGGCTCGAACTCCTTGAATTTCTCTGAGCGGAGCTCGCGCATCTGCAGGTCCATTCGCGCCTGCAAATTTTCCAGCGTCCCCTGCGCATCGATCTTCACATTCATCGAGCCGAATAGGGGAGGTTCCACACCGAAATCCTGGAAGAGGCGTTTGAGGTCGAGATTCTCGGATTGAAAGCTGCCGGCGACCTTGCCATTCGCAGGAAAAAGCGGGCGCTCAGTTGCGAGATTGCTCCAAACGAAAGGCACGGAAAGATAGCCCACGCCGTACTTTGCTTTCCCTTGATCGATTTGGATTTTCGAGATCTCGAGAGTCGCACCTTTCGCCTGCACCGAGGCTTGGAAATCCATCTTGTCGCTTGCGAGAAAGACGATCGGCACGTCCAAAGCATCGGGCGTGTAAGTGGCGTCGACGTTCGCCTGCAGTGACTGCAGATTTCCGTAACTGCCGTGCTCTAGTTTCAGCTTGAGCGTGCCGGTGTTTTTGAATTCCGCTGCGTTCCCGTTACCCTGCCAATCCACGGTCAGTGCGCCGCCTAGTTCCTGGTCGTTGCCGGTCGCCGCGAGGAGCGGCTTCAAGGTCGCGAGATCAGAGATATTCGCGGAAATTCTGCCAGTGTATCGGTACGGCTCTTGCAACGCAACGACCGCGCTGCCCGCGATGAAATCGCGTTCACTTAATCGCGCGGTGAAATCGTTTACATAGACGACGCTCTTCGCGATCGAGCATTGCGTACTCAGCTGCGAAACGATGAGCGTGCGCAAGGCAAGATTCGAACCGTACAGGGAAAGCTGCCCGTCCGCGAGGCGATCCTTGAAAACAATCGCCGCGCTCGCCTCGAGTGATCCTGAGATTTTGTCGGGCGATTCCGCGATCCAAAAATCCGCCAGCTGCGCCGCCTTCACGACGGCTTCGATTTTCGCGGGCTGTCGTTCGACTTCGGCCGGAGCCTCTGGCAGACGATACTCTCCACGGAGAACGAGGCTGTTTTGCTTCCTCTGTAACGCGACCTGCTCGATCGCCACCAGCTCATCAGCGCTGGTGATATCCACGTGCACGGAGTCGGCGAGGTACTCGGTGGATTGCACGTTGTTGATGTCGAGGTGAACCTCGGAGCGAAGATCGCCATAATAGGCCTTCTTCACGTCCGTCGGCGGCATCTTCTTAGAGAGCTTGAGACTGCCATTGAGCGTCTCGAATTTCGTCGTACCAGATGCAATCTGATTGCCGTTGATGCCGATATTCGCTCGCAGAGTTGCATCAACAATATCGACTCTCCCACGTAGGGAAGCCGCGCCCGTGATTGGCGGCTGCAGGCTGTTGGTGAGCGCTGCGAGGTCCGGGAAATCACCCGAGAAATCCAACGTCGCCGGGCTTCTTCCGAATTGACGAATGTGAGCGGGTAATTCCGCGGAACCTTGCAGGTGAATCTTGTCCAGGCCGCGGGTGAGATCGATCCCGTCAAGAATTGCCCGGCCATTTCGGACTGCCACGCTGGCGTCGCAACGATCGATCACGAATTTACCATGCTGCACGTCGGCGAGGTGCACGGTTGCAGCCCCCTGCCATGATCGCGGAACGTCGATGGTGCCGCTGGCTTCCATCTCGACACGTTCGATCCGTCCGCCCAAAATTCCCGGCGCTTTGCCGATATATCCGCTGAGCGTATCGAGAGAGATATTTTCCGAAACCATTCGCACTCTCGTATCGAGCGATGTCGGCGTCTGGGAAAGTCCGATAGAACCCGCGAGCGTCCCTCCAGCCACCGAAGCGTCGAACGCCATTTCGAGCGATTTCGTTCGAATGTGCGACGCATCGATCGCGAGAAGGCGAATCTGGTTGGCCTCGTCGAGCACCAGCCCGCGCAGGACCAAATTCTTGTTCGTGTAGGACGTCTGCGCCGATAGGTTCTTCCACGCTTCCGCATTTGGGATCTTCAAGGTTGCGATCCGCAGCTCGCCCGGCGCCCGCGGAAGCAGATCGAGATAGAGATGCTCGATCACGAAATCCTGGGGCGTCGTTCGTATTATTAGGTTCACGTCGGACAACCTGACCTGCTCCGGGAAAAGAGTCGGTAATGTGATCCGCTCGTCCGGCTTCGGAATCTTCGGTTTTACCGGCGTTTTGTCGGTGTTGAGAACGATGCGTGCCGAGCGCACTTCGACGTTCTTGAGCATCTCGGATGCGCCGAACCGGATCCAATCGATGAGGCTGTAATCGGCGCGAACGAAATCGACATCGATCGACTCGACTGTTGTGGGCTCGGTCGGGAGGACGTGCAGGTTGCGAATAATAAGGTTCGTGAAAACCGTCCCCTCGGCGCGGAAATCGACCTTCAGACCCGCTTTTGCGGCGTAATGAATCGCGACCGCCCGCCCAATGCTCAGGAGCAACGGCCGGTGGAAGATGAGAAGCGCGGCCAGCAGAACACAAAGAACCACCCACACCCGGCGCAGTCCCCCCCTGCCTCGACCAGCGCCTGGCTGGACGTTCGCATCCACGAAGGCGCTAATCTATTTCCAAGAGCCTAAAGAGCAACCCATGGGTGCTTTCCTCGCAAGGAGCGGATTTTTGCGACCGCTCGGTTAGTTGCGGTCGTATTTCACGTAACTACGGGATGAAACAGGAGCAGATCGCCGGACAGCAAGAATACGAGAAAAGTGGCCGCTGCCGTGGGGCCCAAACGGAAGATGACTTTGCGCGGGTTTCGCGGGAGGCGTTCGCCCGATTTGTTGAGGACGCGGAATTTCCCTGCGTCGGCGGCAAAGCGGCCTTCAATTCGGCGTCCCAGATATTTGGCAACTACGGTGCACTTAGCTCGACGACAGCCACCGCAGAACTCTGCCGGGATCTCTATCGCTTCGCACAATCGGGTATCCGACACGAAAGCGAATACGCGACCTTTATCGCCATTTTCAGCAGCCCCCTTCGCACCGATGAACCCACCTTCGAGCGTGCTTTCTGGCGGCAATTACAACAGCTCAACGCAACCGACGCGCAGTCGTTCGCCTGGAATCCGTTGGTGCAATCCGATCCTGGCGACCCGCACTTTTCGTTTAGCTTCGCGGGGCAAGCGTTTTACGTCATCGGCATGCATGCCAACAGCTCGCGCCTCGCGCGGCGCTTTGATTGGCCCGTGCTTGTGTTCAATCCACACGAGCAGTTCGAGCGTTTGCGTGCCGATGGAAATTGGAAGCGAATGCAGCAAACAATCCGGGTACGCGACGTTCGGCTGCAAGGAAGCATCAATCCGATGCTGAGTGATTTCGGTGAAGCTTCAGAAGCGCGGCAATACTCCGGCCGCGCGGTTGATGCTGACTGGCAGCCGCCATTTCGTGCTGTGAACGATGCCCGCGCTCCAGCGGCCGCCAAGCCGGGCAAATGCCCGTTCGGGCACTGAGTTCACACACCCCGCTGGGGGAGTGCAGGCTGCCAGCCTGCGGTCGCGGCAGTCTGCCGCGAGGAATCGCGCGCGTGGCAGTGTTCGCGTTGCTCTTCATGTTAACCGCGCTGAAAGTGTTTCCGGCAAGCTGCCGGAAACTGCGGGCTGGCAGCGCGCGCTCCCCGGAGCAGAACGTCTCACGCGTGAAACACCGGCTAAGCGAAGCTTTTTGAAAATGACTTATATGGCCGTGCACCGCTATGAAGGAGATTCCGCGAATGAGTGTTAATACCGGCGTCAAGCGCCTCGAGCCGCAGACCGGGACGGCGTTTGCACTGCGCGCAGGCCAGCTCCTCCGCGTTATCGATCTGGAAGGCGAGCAGGTCTCGGATCTGACCGCGTTTTGCGCCGCGGACAAGTCCGAATGGCTCTCCTCTGGGCGCAGCATCGATTACGCAAATACTATCTACCTAACGACAGGCCATAAGCTTTATTCAAACCGCAGCCGGCCAATGTTAACGATCGTCGGCGACGACGTCGGCCGTCATGATTTCCTGCTCACACCCTGCAGTCCTCAGACGTTCGAGATCATCTACAAAAACGACAACCCGCATCCGAGCTGCTTCGAAAACCTGTCGACGCAGCTCGCTCCCTTCGGGATCGCGCCAGATTCAATTCCGACCACGTTGAACATTTTCATGAACGTTGAAGTTAAACCGACCGGCGAATTGGAGATACTCCCGCCGCGTTCGCGTGCAGGAGATGCGCTCACCCTTCGAGCAGAGATGGATCTGCTTGTTGGTTTAACTGCTTGCTCCGCCGAAATATCGAATAACTATCGGTTCAAACCGATTGGTTATGAGATTTGCGATCGGAACTGATCCGTTGTCGTTCGGCGGCGATTGCTTCCCAAAGCGTCGCAGACGTGTCCCTCGTTACCAGCGGCATTGCTTTTACCTGGATTTGTCGTGCCACTCTCTCATTCAGCGATTGTATGTTTCCAACCGAGCGAGAAATGCTTTTGTCGGCTTTGGATCGCAATTGTGGATGCGTTGCATGCGGTATCCAGTCTGAAGATCGACCGCATGTAGATCCGGATTCTGGCCTGACCCCAAAGGCTGGACAGGTTATAAGTGTAGTTCTGCTGGTTGGTTGATCGAATAAAATCTGGTTCGATTGATCTTTGCAAGTTTGGACGGAAGGAGGCCGGAGGCCGGGAGGAGGCCAAATTTGCTGCGGCGCGCAAACTCCCCTGGTGTCTGGTAATCGAGCGCACTGTGCGGTCGCCGCTCGTTATATTCCACGCGCCAGCTCTCCAGGATAACGCGTGCTTCGGCCAGCGTGCCAAAGAGCTCACGGTTCAAGCACTCATCGCGCA
>JBBSIA010000035.1:0-34886 GCA_038232335.1 Chthoniobacterales bacterium | reverse complement strand
TTCATTCGGTGCGCGATCTCATCCACCGGATCGACGCCTACATTAAAGGCTACAATCAAAATGCTACGCCTTTCACCTGGAATTATCGTGACACGCGTAAGCGTTTTCGTGTCCCCCTTTCTTCCCTTTCAGCACACTAGTTCACGCACGGTAAAAGTAGTCGTGTCCGACATTACGTCGGCAGACCCGAGAGGGTCAAGCTGCGCTCAGGATGGCAGTAGAATCTGTCGGCTGTTTATGCAGTTCCAAGTGCCGCCCGTAGGCAAAGTAGGCCGCGCAAGCGCCTTCCGCGGAAACCATCGTCGCGCCGAGTGGATTCTCCGGCGTGCATTGTTTCCCAAAGCAGGCGCAGTCATGCGGCTTCTTCACGCCGCGGAGAACCAGGCCGCTGATGCAATTCGCCGGCTCCTGCGTGTCGATCTCCTTCACATCAAAGATCCGTTCCGCGTCGTGCTCGCGAAATTCGTAGCGAAGCTTGTAGCCGCTCTTCGGGATCGATCCGACCCCGCGCCATTTTCGGTCGCACACTTCGAAGACGTTGTTCACAAGGTCCTGTGCGACTCGGTTTCCATCGCGATTCACCACGCGTGGATACTGATTCTCCACCGTGTGGGTACCCACTTCGAGCTGGCGCAATGTCATGAGCGTGCCCTGTAAAATATCGATCGGCTCGAACCCGGTGATCACGATCGGGACGCGGAAGCGTTCGGCGAGCGGCTCGTATTCACGATACCCCATGACGGTGCAGACGTGACCGGGTCCGAGAAATCCCTGCACCCGATTCTGCGGCGATTGCAGAATGGAAGCGATCGACGGCGGCACGAGCACGTGCGAGACGAGCACAGAAAAGTTTTTCACGCCCTGTTTGTTGGCCTGCCAAACGGACATCGCGTTGCTCGGCGCGGTCGTCTCAAACCCGATCGCGAAAAAAACCACCTTCTTCTCCGGATTCGCCCGCGCGATCTTCAAACAGTCGATCGGCGAGTAGACGATGCGGATGTCGGCGCCGCGTGATTTGAGCACCAGCAGGTCGCCGTCTGAGCCGGGGACACGCAGCATGTCGCCGAAAGAACAAAAGATAACATCGGGTCGCTGCGCGATCGCATGCGCCTTATCGATCATCTCCAGCGAGGTGACGCAAACCGGGCAACCGGGACCATGCACGAGCTCGACCTGATTGGGTAGTAAGCGATCGATCCCATACTTCACGATGCTGTGAGTCTGTCCGCCGCACACTTCCATCAGCACCCAGGGCCGGGTGACGGTGCGGTGAATCTCGGCGACGATTTTGTTTGCGAGCTCTTCGCTCCGATATTCGTCGAGATATTTCATCGGTCGTCAGGCAGCGGGTCGAATACGCTCGCGGTCAGGCGGCGACTCCGAAAATGGATCCACATCCGGATCATCCACGTCCGGGACATCGAGCTCACCCAACTGCTGGAGTTCCTCGAGCGCTTTATATGTCCGCGCTGCTTCGTCTTCATCCACTTTGCTGAGCGCGAAGCCGACATGCACCAGCACATAATCGCCAAGCACGACCTCCGGGGTGTATTCCAGGCAAACCTGTTTCACGATCCCGCCGAAGTTCGCTTTGCCCATGCGGACGCCCTGCGGGTCGAGCGCGATTTCAACCAATTTACCGGGGATCGCGAGGCACATGGTTAAATCACGAAGTTCGAATGACGCCGTAATGCAGCCTGCGGAGCTGGCGAGGCCGGGCTTTCCAATCCGAAGGAATGACGAAATTCTAATGACGAAAAGTATGCGGGCTGCGACCGTGTTGGGGTTTCGCCATTCGTCATTGTTTCGGGCTTCGTAATTCCAACTTCGTCATTGCCTTCACCTTGCTGATCGCCACGCCGTCGCACAACAGAACAGTATCACCGCACTCCGCGTCCGTCAGCAACTCCAGCGGAATTTTTTTGACCGCTCTGCCGGCATTGATTCGCCCCATCCGCATCCCGTCTCAACGAAAATCCCGATGATCTGGGCATAGACTAGATTCAAGAGGTTCCAGCAGGTTGAGGATTTTCAAACATCGTGGTGGCGAAGATTTGGCCGAGCGAAATTCCGCCGTCATTTGGTGGGATCCGCTGGTGCCAATACGGATGGAATCTCTGCGTGGAGAGGCGATTGATCGTGCGTTCGGTAAGATACCGATTCTGGAAACAACCTCCGCTTAAGATCACTTTCTGTTGGCCGGTTGTTTGAGCCACAGCGACGATCATCTCGGCAAGCGTGTTGTGAAACTTAGCGGAGATTACTGCACGCGTCTCGCCAGAGCGGAGATCATCGATGATCTCCAAAATCGCTGGCTGCCAGTCGAGCACCAGCGGCGATTCCTCGGTCAGCGCAAAAGAATACACATCTTCGACTTCAGGTTGAACCGCGAACTCCAACTCCATCGCGGCCTGACCTTCGAAGCTGGCGCGTGATCGCAGGCCGATCAGACCGGCGACCGCATCGAACAAGCGGCCTGCACTGGAAGTGAGTGGCGCATTCACGTTCTTCTCGAGCATCTGGCGAATCAATGACAGCTCGCTTCGCTCGAAGGCGATGAGCAGATCGTCATGTTCCCAAAGCTGGTCCCCCAGGATTTCGTAGAGCAAACCGAGCGCACTGCGACGCGGTTCTTTGACGGCTGCTTCGCCGCCGGGCAGCCGAAAATGCCGCAGGTGTGCAATGCGGGTGAATCCCTTCGCATCGATCGAGAGAAATTCTCCGCCCCAGATCGTGCCGTCCCCGCCATAGCCGGTCCCATCCCACGAGACACCGAGCAGCGGCGGAGTCAGTTCGTTCTCCGCCATGCAGGCGGCGATGTGTGCCCAGTGATGCTGGATCGAGCGGAGAGTGATTGGTGATCGGTGACTGGTGAATGGTGATGCCCCGGCTAAGTCGTGTGCGTATTTCGTGGAAAGATAATCGGGATGCATGTCGCAGGCGATGAGCTGCGGAACCGCGTCGTAAAGGTGCGGAAGATCGGCTGCAGACCTGACGAAGGCAGCGTAAGCCTGCTCGGTTTCCAAATCGCCGATGTGTTGGCTGACAAAAACATTCATGCCCATGCTGAGCGCGACGGTATTCTTCAGATGTGCACCAAGAGCCAAAATAATTTCTGATTTCTGATTTCTGATTTCTGATTTCAGGCTGATCGGCAGCGGCGCATAGCCGCGCGCACGGCGCAGCACCAATTCACGCCCGGCCATGACACGCGCGATCGAATCATCCACGTGCCGGACGATCGGGCGGTCGTGCACGAGGAAGACATCGGCGATCCCGCGCAGGCGCTCGAGCGCCTCGAGTTCGTTAATGCAGATCGGCTCATCGCTCAGATTGCCGCTCGTGGCGACGACCGGAATGCCTAACGAGTGCATCAGCAGGTGATGCAGCGGAGTGTAAGGCAACATTACGCCGAGGTTTGGGTTTCCCGCCGTGATCGTCGGCGCCAGGCGCGCGTCTTTTTCTTTTTCGAGCAAGACAATTGGCGCTTCCGGCGAAAGCAGGAGGCGCTCCTCCAGCTCGGAAATGCGGCAAAGTTCTCGTGCTGCGGCCAGCGAGGGAACCATCAGCGCAAACGGTTTCTCTTCGCGATGCTTGCGCGCGCGCAATCCCACGACTGCCGCTTCGTTCGCTGCATCGACGATCAACTGGAACCCACCGAGCCCTTTGAGGGCGAGGACCTTTCCCGCTTCCACGGATTCTACCGCCTGGCGGAGCGCCTCTGCTGCGGACGCCAAAATCTTGCCGCTGGCCTCCCAGAGCTGCAGCTGCGGACCGCAGCGCGGACATGCGTTTGGTTGCGCGTGAAAACGGCGGTTGAGCGGATCGTGATATTCGCGGGCGCACTCGGTGCACATCGCGAAGCTCTTCATCGATGTGTGGGCCCGATCATAAGGCAGCGCTTCGATGATCGAGAAACGCGGGCCGCAATTCGTGCAGTTCGTGAATGGATACTGAAAGCGTCGATCATCGCGATCGAAAATCTCGCGGAGACAGTCGGCACAAGTAGCAATATCGGGCAGAATGAGCGCCGTCTTCTCGCCACTCTCTTCGCTCTCGCGAATCTCGAACCCGCGGTAATTAACCGGATCGAGGAAAGAAGATTCGAAACTCTGGAGCACCGCGCACGACGGCTTTTCTTTTTCCAAGCGCAGAAGAAAGCGGTTCAGCGATTCACGCGCGCCTTCGATTTCGATGAAGACGCCTTGAGCGGAGTTTGAGACCCAGCCCTCAAGCTGAAGTTCGGTCGCGACACGGTAAACGAACGGCCGAAAGCCTACTCCCTGAACCGCGCCGCGCACTACGATTCTGGCTCGCGATTTCTCCGCCATTAACGACGAAGATTTCTCACGCTAGGTTCTCGGCTGTGGTGGCGAACCACTAAGATTCGGACCCCATCATCGACGATCCGGAACAGAAAATGATACGGGAATCTTTCAAGATTGGCTCGCCTCAGATCTCGTTCCGAATGCTGTATGACTCAGGAGAGTTGGCTGCCTTCTCGAAGCAAGCGCGCAATTCCGCATAGAAGTCATCCGCGAGCTGCGGTCCCGCGACTTCTTCGTAGTATTGAACTATCCGTGATATGTCGGAGGTCACCAGCCGGTGAAACTCCAAACGCATCAACTGCGTCGGCTTCGGATCTCAGAGTCTACCTCGTCGAGAGACAACGTCGGACTTGAGCCGGCCTCGATTTCGGCGTCCCTTCGTAAAGCCTCGACTACACCCTCGTCTCCATCCGATAGCACTGCCGGAAGGGATCGGAGGAGATTTGCAGCGAGCACCGCGCGCTGTGGCTCCGGTAGATTTAGCGCGAGCTTTTCAACCTCCACGATATTCATCCCCTGCAAGAATACGCTCGCGCAATCCATCGAGCAACCGTCGGACACTTCGCGATTCATAGCGAGGAGAGATCGATCAGATTCCAATTGGGTTCACCTCCATGAATCTAATGCTTTTAATGGCGCACTCTTGTCCGTCGGTGGCTTCGGTGGTCTTTCCGCAAGCCGGACACTCCAGGGTCGCGACTGGAATACCGGACAATGCGCCCTCCCAATATTTTGGCCGTCCGCGATACAAACAGTGCGGGCATTTCACCAGTGCGTCGATTTTCTCGATTTCCAAAGTCGAGCCTTCGAGCGACGTCTCGGCGATAATGGCCTCATAGCAGAAGCGAAACTGCTCTTCCTCGATGTGACTGAGTTCGCCGATTGCAAGGCGCACCTCAACAATCTTTTTTTCGGGATTATGGCCCGAGAATTCCAGGAGCTTTTCGACCAATCCTGATGCGATCGAAAGCTCATGCATCGAGGGAAATGACGAAATCCGAATAGCGAAGCTCAAAGGAATTCTGAAATCCGAATGACGAAAATCTGCCCGAAGCATGGGGCTTCGTCATTCGTCATTGTTTCGGGCTTCGTTATTCGAGCTTCGTCATTAAACCGCAAGAATGGCTTTCTCGAGGTCCTCCAAGCCAACCCCCGTCTTGGTGCTGGTCGGAATGACTTTGATGTCGGGCTTGAGTTTGTGGACGTCGCTGACCAATTCTTCGACACTGACCTCCATCGCCTGGGCAAGATCGATCTTGTTGATCACGACGATTTCGGCGCCGAGGAACATGTGCGGATGTTTCCGCACCATCCAAGGGCCTTCGGTCACGCTCACGACTACGACGCGCGCTTTTGAGCCAAGCGGAAACTCCGCTGGGCAAATGAGGTTCCCGATGTTCTCGATGAAGATCAGCTTCAGGTTTTCGAGCTCGATCCTCTTCAAACCTTTCCCGACCAGATTCGCGTCGAGATGGCAACCGTTGATGGTCGCGATCTGCACGACCGGCACGTTCTGCTTCGAGATCGCGTCGGCGTCGCTGCTCGTGGTGGCGTCGCCGTTGAAGACGGCAACCCCGATCCTGTCTTTCAGACGTTCGACCATTTTTGTGATCACCGTTGTCTTACCCGAACCGATCGCGCCCATGAAATCGATCGCCGTGATGCCGTGCTTGTCGAGCACGGCGCGGTTGTCGACAGCGAGTTTCGCGTTCGCCTCGAGCAGACTGTGCTCCAGCTCGATGTCGTAGATCTCGTCTGGTGATGCCTCCAGCATCACCTGCGCCGCACCTTCGTTAGCCACTGGTTAGTGTGCCAGGCCGGCGAATGCGGTCGGAGTATGCTGTTGCTTTACGACTTTGCCTTTGCCGAGATACATGTGCACGCCGCAGGGCAGACACGGATCGAAACTGCGCACGGTGCGCATGATGTCGATACCCTTGAAGTTCTCGGGTCCGTTCTCCTCGAAGAGCGGGCAACCTTGCACCGCATCTTCGTACGGCCCAGGCGTTCCGTAGACATCGCGCGGATTCGCGTTCCACGGGGTCGGTGGATACGGATGGTAGTTCGCGATCTTTCCATCGCGGATGACCATGTGGTGCGACAACACTCCACGAACTGCTTCGTGAAAACCGCAACCGATTGCTTCGTCCGGCACCTTGAATGGCGTGAACGTCGCCGTGCGCCCGGCGTAAACTTCTTTCATCGCGTTCTCCAGGAAATAGAGCGCGCAGCCCGCCGCGTAAGCTTGGAAGTAGGTCCGCGCGCGGTCGCGCTCGATCGTGTTAGACCACTGCGGCACCTTCCATTCGAATTCCTTTTCCGGCTTCGTCATCGTTTTCGGCAGCCGAATTTTCACACTGTGGCCAGTCGCCTGGACGTAACCAATGTCGACGATGTTGGCGAGCGCGGTATTCCAGAGACGCGCGAGCGGACCGCCGCCGGTGTCGAGTGCCAGATGATCGCCGGTGCGTTGGTCAAGCCAGCGCGGGGACATAACCCAGGTATAATTGCCGCCGAAATCGCGCTTTTGCGGTTTCGGAATGGTGCGCTGGTTCCACGGATGCCGAATGTCGATCGGGTTACCTAAGGGATCGTTTTTGACGAAGTATTCATCGCTGCCGTTACCGCTCGCCCAGTCCTCATAATAAGAAGAGCCGAGCAGGATGCGCATGTTGACGTTGATGTCGACGAGGTTCGTCGTGATCTGCTTGCCATCGACGACGATGCCGGGCGTGACGTACATCGCCTTACCCCATTTATCCATGGTCTTGTAGTCGTAGTCGCAAACGTCCGGATCCTGGAACGAACCCCAGCACGCGAGAAGGATGCGGCGGTTGCCGACCATTTCGTAGCCAGGGAGCGCCTCGTAGAAGAAGTCAAAGAGATCATCGTGCAACGGCAGGCAGCGCTTCATGAATTCCACGTAGCGCATTAGGCGCACTTGGTAGTCGGTGAAGGTTTGGATCGACGGCACGGTGCCAACGCCGCCGGGATATAACGTAGAAGGATGAACGTGCCGACCTTCCATCAAACAGAACATCTCGCGGCAGACACGGCTCATTTGCAGGGTCTCGCGATAGAACTCGCCCTCGAACGGATTCAGTGCGTGCATAATATCCGCGATCGTGCGGTAGCCGTGATCGTCCGAGTGCGGCGCAAGCGTCGTCTGCGCCTTCGCCCAGACACTAGGGTTCGTCTCCTTCACCATCATCTCGCAGAAGTCGACCCCGACCAGGTTGTCCTGGAAGATGCAGTGATCGAACATGTATTCGGCGGCCTCGCCGAGATTGACGATCATCTCCGCGAGCGGCGGCGGTTTGATGCCGTAAGCCATCTGCTGAGCGTAGATGGAGCAGGTGGCGTGATTATCTCCGCAGATGCCGCAGATGCGACTGGTGATGAAGTGCGCATCGCGCGGATCTTTGTTCCGCATGAAGATGCTGTAGCCGCGGAAGATGGACGACGTGCTGTAACACTCTACGACCTTCTGCGCGTCGAAGTCGATCTTCGTGTAAATGCCGAGGCTGCCGACGATGCGTGTGATCGGATCCCACGACATCTCGACGAGGTTATCAGAGGCCACGGGTTTCATCGCGGCGGGTGCGGTTTGCAGTGTTGGCATATAAGTGTCTCCCGTTAGTTGCGGCCGTTATGCGCGTAATGTTTTGGTTTGTAACCCGTGGTTAACTCCGCCCGCGGGTGACGCCATTTTGGTTCTTTGTTCACGGTCGTGTTTGTCATCGAGCGGAGCCCGCGCAGAGCGGCGCCCCAGATCCCGACGACTTTGGTCGAGAGCGCCGATCCCGGTGGCGCATCCATAAACGGCATGAACTTGTCCGGAAAGCCCGGCATGGTGCAGCCAATACAGATGCCACCGACGTTCGGGCAACCGCCAATGCCAGCCATCCATCCGCGTTTGGTGACGTTGCAGTTAACCACTGGGCCCCAGCATCCGATCTTCACGAGGCATTTCGGCGAGCCGTATTCCTTCGCGAAATCCCCTTGCTCGTAGTAACCCGCACGATCGCAGCCTTCGTGGACCGTTTTGCCGAAGAGCCAAGTCGGCCGCAGTTGATCATCCAGCGGAATCAGCGGGGCGAGACCGGCCACCTGGTATAGGAGATAGAGCAGCGTCTCCATCATGTTGTCGGGCTGCACCGGGCAGCCCGGAACATTCACGATCGGTAGCCCAGCTTTGGAGCGCCAATCCCAGCCGAGATAATCAGCCAGTCCCATCGCCCCAGTGGGATTCCCTTCCATGGCATGAATGCCGCCATATGTGGCGCATGTTCCGCAAGCGACGATGCCGAGAGCTTTCGGCGCGAGACGATCGATCCACTCATTAGTCGTGATCGGCTGACCGGTATCAGGGTCAGTCCCCATTGCTGCCCAATAGCCTTCGTTCTTAATCTTCTCGTTCGGGATGGAGCCCTCCATCACGAGCACGAATGGGTCGAGCCTACCCGCCGCTGCGTCCCACCACCACTTCATGAAGTCATCGCCGGTTTCGTAGGCGATGACGGGGTTGTGCACGATGACCTTCGGCAACCCGGGAATGTTGCCCATGACGAGATCCTCAATGCTCGGTTGCGAGGCCGCCGTGATCGAAACCGAGTCGCCGTCGCAAGAGAGGCCGGTCGTCATCCAGATGACATGAATTTCTTTCACGTCCGGTGGACGATCCATCTGGATCATCTCCGGAGCTTTCATTCTGTGGGATTCCATAACCATGATGACGCTGACTCCTTTCCGGCGACCACCCCCGACCCGCATCGCTAAACGATCGCCTCTTGTTGTTTACTCCTTACATACTGATTGAAAGTTTTGAAATTCGAAAATTAGAACCGCCGTTTCACATCCTGCGCATCCGCAGATAACGCCGCATTTCCGGGATCATCGAGATGATCATGATAAGACCGATCAGCACCACGACAGCGAGAGCGATGAGCCAGGGGTTTATGTTCATGATTAACTCCGATACCAATCTGTTTACATCCGGCGCATGCGCAAATAGCGCCGCATTTCGGGGATCATCGACATGCTGAAAAGAAGGGCCACGATTCCGAGGATCGTAAGCACGCTCGCCACCGGTTTCGCTTCGTGTCTCATATAAATCTGTATCTACGTGCCGGTCGCGCCGGTGCCGACCTGCGTTGGTGTTTCAGCGAGAAGATCGCGAATTAGCGACTCGATCATCTCGATCGCTCCTGGAATCGCGGCCTGCACAGGTTCGCTGAGGCCCATCGATCCATCATCCCTTTCGAGCACGGCCGGTTCGCAACCGACGAGATATAAACGTCCGGGTTGACCGCCCAAAGAGCGGATAAGCTGCAAAACCCGGATTGGATTCATGCTATGAGCATTAACCACCTCGTCGGAGGCGCTGTCTAGATGATTTATTTCCGGCTCAATTAAATAAATTGTTCCCGGCGGTTGGCCGCGTGGAGTCGCGTCGATAAAAATTGTGACGTCCGGCCCGTCCATCATTGCATACGCGAGATCGTAGCTGCGAATGCCGAAGTCCTTTATCGTCACGCCCGCGGGCAGTGGCCGCCCCAGCAGTTGCTTAACGACTTCACAACCAAAGGCATCGTCGCCTAAAAAAATATTACCGATGCCGGCGACGAGGATGTTCTTCACCGCGTATCAGCTCTTCGCCAACGGCTCCACTTCATCCGCAGAATAGAAAAAACGATGGCCGGATTGTCGCAGCAATCCCAGGTCGCGGCCGGGGTCATCGTCGACCACGAGCGCGAAATGGACCTTGTTCTCGAGATCATGTTCGAGCGCTTCGATCGTCGCGACTTTCCCTTCCAGCGCCATGTCCATAATATCGGCGCGCTTGGCTGGCCAGATGCGAACCTTGTCGCCGGCCCTTAATTCCACTCCGTTGACGACCGCGCTCTCGACCTTTTCCGCTGGGTTGAAGAAGTCCTCGTTAGACTGCGGCGTCGATGGCGGTGGCACACCGCGCATCGCGCCGTGCATCTTCAAGAGATGATCCTCGGGCAGCATCTCGGTTCGTTCGAGAATCCGGCGCGCGTGCTCGTCGCCGCTGCGCATCTCGCGTTTCTCCTCATCCGTCATCGTCATGATTCGGAGCGTGAGGATTTCATCGATCTCGCCGCCGTCGAAGAGATCGCCCGCGCTCTCCGGCGCGATTTGGGGGTAATCATAGAGAATGATTGGCGACGATAGCATCGTGTCGGTCTCGTTCTTTTTTTCGCCGACGAGCACGGGCCAGGTGTTGATGTTCTTGCAACCAGCAGCTGCGTCAGTGTATTCGGCCGGCGGTTCGAGGAGCGAAATGAATTCACCGCCACTGACGTGCAGCACCGTGTGTGTGGAGGCGAACGTCCGCATAACGGCGGCATCCTGATTCTCGATCTCGGCGGCAGGGACCGGTGTCTTGTTCCAGATGCGGATGGTGACTCGCGAAACCTGATCATCAATTTGCGTGACCGATGTTTCCACACTTCCCGAAAGCGCCTGCTGACGCCGCAGGAAAATCGCGGCAATCTTGTCGCGCTCGAGAATTGGTTCCAGTTCGCGCGACGCATCGAAACGGAACTCCGTCGTGTCTGCAGCAGCATCCCCCAGTGACAGCGCCGGAAGTTCAACCACCCGCTCGACGCTTTCCTGCCAGCTCTGGCAGAGCTTCTCGCCAATCAACTGCTCATGGACCAAGCGAAACCTCGGCTCGCCCGCCTTCGGAAGTTCGCCGAGCGGTTCATCGAGCACGCCCACCTCCCGCGACATCGGATGTAGAAAACGCACACTGATATTCAGCGCGCATTTGGGCGATTGGGCGCGCACGAGCACCTCCGTCTGCATCGAGCACGGCTCGGCGCCTTTTTGCGCGACGCTGTATTCCTCCGGATAGACGCGGCCGAACGTAAAACGCTGCCGGTTCTTCTTCGACGACGCGCGATACGGATAAAGGATGTAGCCCTCGTACAAAACCGCGTTCACGATCTTCTCGAGCAGTGGAGAATTCATAGCGGCGCAGGCGCCTTCTCCTCCGCGAGCAACTTCTCGATCACCTGCTCCCAACTCGAAACGCCCGCGCTTTGTTTATAGTCGTGGAGCCGATTGAAGACGTCGCGCTGTAGCGAGATGAACGCGCTGCTCGGATAGTGCTCGTCCATCATCTTCTGCCACGTGCTGACCGGCATTTGATACGCGCACTCCTTATTCCAGGAAATTTGCTGAACCTGGAGATGGCCGTTGTGACCGGCATAAAAAATCGTGCCGCTGAACAAAAAGAGCAGCGGAACTTCGCCGCCTTCCAGCGCGTAAAAGTATTTCGTTCCCGCGACGTTCAAATCAAAGCTGCAAGGCACCGGCAGAACCGCTTCCGTGCTGCCGGTGAAAGTCCGCACCGTCGTGCTCGACAAGGTCCAGAGCCGCGCGCGCAACGTCGTCCCCCATTGATCCGGCGTTCCGAAGAGGTCGATCAACTTCGGTTTCTCATTCTCGTTGTATGAACGTCCCGGCGCCACGATCTGAATCTGCGCCTGCAAAATCACGCTCTGAATCGTCTCGTCTGCCGGCGTGTTCGTGACGGCGAGCTTGAAGTGGAGAAGCGGCGTCAAACCATGGGCCGCGTGCTCGACACCAAGGACCTTGAAATCGAGATCAGGCACCGTTTTGCTCCGGCCTCGGTGCTTTCCAAACCGGCGATTGTGCGCGCAGCTTCGCGAAAAACCTCTCGATCTCCTGCCAGACCGCATCACCTCCCGAGAGCCCGCGCCAGTGCATCCGAATCGTGCCCACCAGCTCAAAACACGCGTCGATTGGCGCGATGAAATATTCGCGCGCGCCGTTCGACCGATTAACCAGCAATGCCTCCACGTCCGCTTCCATGTTCTGGAGCGCCTGGTTTTGCCTAACGAGTGCTTCCCACGAGGTCAACGTCAGCAGCGACTCGGTCGGCCCGGCGGGACTCGGATACATCGCCGTCATTTTTTCCTGCGGCGTGCTGTAGAAGAAAAACGCGAGATCGATTGGCAGCGCGAGACTTTCCCATTCGCCATCCGTCATCTGGAATTCCGGAAGCGCGCGCGCGTCACGCGGGATGATTTTAAATTTCGCGCCGACTGCATTCTGAAAAAGCAGCGCACACGGGTCGCACGAACACGCCACCTGACGCGACGTCATATCGAGCAGATGCCGATGAACTGGTGGCAGGACGAGATTGCACAACTCGCACCGCTCCAGCACCGGCTGCTGCGGCGCTTTGGCAAAACGCCGGAGCGCCGCGAACCCAGTCGAACTCACAGCGAAGGGGAAGTCTCGAACTCTCTCGCGTTTCTACGCCGGCGGAAGCTGCGGCATATCGGGATGAATCGGCTGCCGGGCGGCCGCATTGATCCCCGTGGAATCGCGCTGGTCCTGATAGTTTTTCCGACCCAGCTCCCGCCCGTCTTCTTTGCTCTTCAGGGCCTGTTCCTCCCCTTTGTTCGTGCCGGGGACGTGATTCGGCTTCGGTAAGTGCGTCCGTTCGCTGCGCTCAGTTTCTGTCATGCTCATTTTGCCTCCTTCGTTTCTGCTTACTAGCTGCCTGCGGGCAGCGGACATTCGGTATACTGAGGGACGATGGGCGCATCGCCATTCGTCCCATTCGCGCTCGCCGGTTCCAATGGCGTCGCGCCTTCTACTTCCAATGAAGTTACATCCGGCGCGGCGGCGTAGAGCGCTTCTTCGATGGAGAATTTCAGCGTCAAAAGTGATGAGGGACAGCCGTGACAATTTCCGGCCAACCGCAGTTTCACCGCGCCTTCTCGCGTCACGCCTAACAAGTCCACGCTACCGCCATGTTGTGCCAGCCGCGGGCCGACTTTCTCGAGCGCATTCCGCACGCGCGACTCAAGATCGAGTGGATGAAGTCCATGGACGAGGAGCAGGCTGGAAACCAATTCGTCCCGTCCAAGCTCATCGATCATCGATTGTCCCATCGGCCCAGCCTCGTAGATGATTTCCATCATCCGCTCCAGACCGGCGCCCTGCATCTCCAGCAATGCCTCTACCAGCTCGCGCGCATGTGTTTGCGCCTTCTGGTCGGCAGTTCCGTCGACGGCGTGAATCAACTCCTCGATCCGGGCCAAGCGTCCCTGCATTTCCCGGTTCTGAGGTTTGTCCATCGGTAACCTTTTCTAATTCACGCGATGCTCGCGGCCTGAGCCGGTTGTGCATCTCCGCTTCACAAACTAAGCGTATCTAGAATCAGCCGCCTGGCCATCATTCGTTTTGTATCTGTTTAGCCCCCCTCCTTTAGAAGCACAAAAGTCATCTTCCGGTATCATCGTCGTTCAGAGTCTCTTCAGTCGCTTTTTTGTGCCGGTTGCGGAGAACGCACGCGACCCATCCGCGTTGACTCACGCCTTGTACACGGCCTGCGCTAAATGCGTGAGCGATTCCTTCGCATCGTCGTAGAGCATGCCAGTGACCTCCCTAAAGAAAAGCGGGTTTTCCAATCCCGAAATCCCTTCCCTTTGCCGCGTTTGAGGACGATCACGGATTTCGCGCGGTCCACTTCCAAGATCGGCATGCCGAAATGGGGCTGGCCGGGAGTGATGAGGCAGTTTCGAAATTCATTTTGCGGAGGTCGACGCAGCCCTTTTTAGGAGCGCGACTTCCTCGGCTGGTGACTTCCGCAGTCGAATCAGCAGATCCGCAGTACCTAACGAATGGTTTCGATCCGACGAAATTGTTGCGCTCGCCTCCTGATATTCCGGGTCCGCCTTGTGGATTGAGTCGCCTAGTCCTGCCCCAACCTCAATTTCCGCACCCGACTTTACCAGCCTGACCACGGTGGCAGGAGGGATCGGCGCGCGTTTCTCCCGGATGCTTTTCGCGCGGCACAAAAATTGGCATCGCTTCGTAGACCTCCTGCGAGCCCGATGCCGCGAGGCCGAACCCCAACTCCCGGGTTAAGTCGCTTCGTCTAAAAGTGGATAATCGCGTCCACCGTAACCCTCTGCTCAAACGCGCCCTCGGGCGACGTCACGCTATGTTCATAGACGACGCCAAAATCCACGTAATGGCAAAGTTTTGAACGGAATCCAATGCCGATCGCGGCCTGGGTATTTCCCTCGAGATTCGAGGCCCCGAAATTGATCAGGTCCGCGCCTTCCGTGTTCAATGCGGTATCGAACCCGCCTAACGGGCCTTTCTTCCCGCTCGGACTATCGAGCACGGTCCATCCATTGAATTCCACTAGGGGAATGAAATATCTGCAGACGTAGTAGTCCGCATGCAGGCTGTAGTGGAGTTCCGTGCTGTTTCTGTCGGTGTCGACGGGTATCCGGACCCCGGCGTTGCCAATGAGGTGGAACTTGTCGAAGCCTTTCTCCGTGGAAAACGCCACGTCGAAAATGCCGGAGTTATCGCCCTGAAAAACACGTCGGGCGCCAGTGGGAATGGCGTAAGTCAGGATAGGCGTGAAGAGGAACTGATGTGCAGGATCATCGATGAGCGCATACTTGAACCCTACATCCAGATCGGAGTAACCCGTTTGCCTTTGAAACGCCGTGCCCTCGAGCGGACGATCCGGCTCGAAATAAATCCCGACATCGTTGGTCGCGATAAAGGCGAGACGAGGTGTCAAGGCGTAACGGATCTGAGCACCGTAAGCATGAATGTCAGCACCGCCGAGATTCACTTCGGTGCCGCCAAGCTCGAGCGCAAGATCGTCGCTGACACGGTTGTATAGGTAGATGAGTCGCACTTCCGTCCGAATCCGCGGATCTTCGAAAAAGATCGGGTTCGAGACCGGAGAGATCGCGAACTCTCGCCAATCCGGTGCCGGGGCCGTTTCGATCGGGATCGACTTACCATCTCCGGCTTCGAGAAGCTGCCCGAGTCCGAATGCCATCAACGCGGTCGTTAGGAATAAACATTTCGAGAACGGTTGGGTTCTCGCGGTTTGACCCGGATTCCCCCGGATGAGCGCCCTTTCCTTTTGCTGATTACAGGCTCGCTGTTTCATGAGATCGAATCGTGACCGCCCGGCTGCACAATACAAGATGAAAGTCTGCCTGCCTTCGAGACCTTGAGGACTGTTGCCCAAGCGTGAATGTTTCCGTGACGGCACCGGACCGCGCGATCGCGGCACTGTAAACTTCCTCCATGTGGTGAACGTGTCCGCTAGGAGGCGATTTAATGCGGAGGGATGCTATCTCGGGCGCACGCCGCCGGACACACAGCGGCACGATTTTTTCTTGGCGCGAATCCGCTCCAGCTCACGCGAGGAATTGAAATGAAAGTCCGTCGTTGTCACAACGCGCTCGTTCAGGTGACGAAGCAGCGAGCTCAACCTTTCGTTCGACGCTCTTCTGTCAGGTTTGGCAATGCTTCTCGCCGATTTGTTTGTTCGTTCACCAAACTGAAATGGGCGGTTCGCCTGTGACCGGCATTTCCGGAATTGGCTCGGCTAACACGTCGACTTCGCGCGCACCGGGACGAGAAAGCGGACTTTGATGTTCACGCACATTCAGGCGATTGCGCGCCCACCACAACCTCGGCCTTATCGAACACGGCTCGACTCTGCACATTGGTTTCGCCTTCATCATCCGGTTTGCGGCTTGCCGCTCACGCGCGCAACTTCGCGAAAAATCTGTCGATCTGCCGCCAAACTTCTCAAAAGACCGAAGTCGTTGCCTGCGGTCCGAAAAGTAAAAGATCGACGTGCTCTGCGGCTGCCGTCAAAATGAGTCAGTCATGAAGGATCTGCCTGTTTATCTGAACGATCATCTCGCCGGCTCCGTCGGCGCGTTGGAGATGCTGGATGACATGATTGAAAGCCACAAAGGCAAACCGCTTGAAGCGTTTCTCAAGAATGTGCGACAAGATATCGAGTCGGATCAGAATGAACTCAAAGAGTTGATCAAGGGTCTCGGGATCGACGAAAGCACAATGCGCAAAGCCGGCGCATGGATGATGGAAAAGCTTTCCCGTGCAAAGCTGCATGTCGGGAATTCGGGAGATCCGAATTTAGAGCTGATTCAATCGCTCGAAGCCCTCGCGCTCGGCATCACGGGGAAACGCTCGCTGTGGCGCACGCTGGGCACCGTGGGCGAGAACTCGCGGCCGCTGCAGGGAATTGATTTCGCGCGCTTGGAAGCGCGTGCTGACGATCAATTCGAGCGTGTCGAATCCCAGGGCCTCGAAATTGCCCGGCAGATCCTCGGGCCCGAGCTAACCATGGCCGAACGCTGATCGGCGCCAAACTTAATTCATCGTTTCACGTTATGCTGGCGGAATATTCGGCATCGCTGGTGAGATCGGCTGCCGCTTCTCCGCATTGATCCCGGTAGAATCGCGCGCACTCTGGTAATTTTTTCGGTCCAAATCGCGGCCGGCTTCTTTGGTCTTCAGCGCTTGTTCCTCGCCTTTGGGAATGCCAGAAACGTGCGACACCGGCGTTTGATTGCTGTCGTCGCTGCGGCTGGATTCAGTTCGTTCTCTTCTCGGATCGTTGCTCATTGGTCTCCTTGTTTTTGTTGACTCGCTTCCTGTGATCAGGTGCTGGGGCACTCGGTAAATTGTGGAGCGGCAGGCGCAGTGCCATTGGTTCCGTTGGCGCCATGCGCTTCCAAGGGCGCGGCGCCTTCCACTTCCAGTGAAGTGATATCGGGCGCGGCCGCGTAGATCGCTTCCTCGATCGTAAATTTCAGCGTGAAGATGGAAGAGGGACAGCCATCACAATTCCCCGCCAGTCGCAGCCGGAGCGCACCGTCTCGACTGACCTCGAGAAACTCGACACTGCCGCCGTGTTGCGCGAGCCGCGGACCGACCGTCTCGATGGCATTCCGCACCCGCTTCTCCAGATCGAGCGGATGGAATCCGTGCAGGAGCAATAAATGCGAGACAAGGTCGTCTTGCGCGAGCTGATCGATCAGCGCTTGTCCGCCGCGATCCGCTTCATAGGCGAGCTCGAGCATCCGGTTAACGCCGGTGCGGTGCAGTTCTAGCAGCACCTGTACGATTTCCCGCGCCTGGCTGCGCGCATATTCATCCGGTAACTGCTCGAGCGCCTGAATCAATTCTTCCACGCGGCCCATCGGCCCGGAATTCGCTGCACTTCGGAGTGTCCACAGTTGGGTCCTGCATCGCACGCGCGATCGCATCGGTTCTGTACAACGCTTTCATCGCCAAATCAATCTGCAGCACGAGTTCCCTTGAGAAATACGTTCTGGCTCCGCTCTTCATGTTGGGGTGTGCGAGTTTATCGCCTATGCCGTGGCAATCTTTTATAAAAAAGTCTGCACAGATTGTTGAATCCAATAGAGGTTAACAGCCTCCGTCGACCCGAACTCGAAGTAGTCTCAGAATGAAAGCTTTTTTAGTTTACTTGCTCGGGCGCGAACAACCTGTAGAGATTCAAGCGGATTGGTTTGCCCTCATAGCGGATTCAGAGAACCCGTCCTATCGCTTCAAAGTGAAGACACCTGAAGGCAGTGAGGTAGTTGGAGAAACACCTGCCCGAAATCTTCAGATGATTGTCGAGAAGGGATCGGTCAGTTAGAATAGTTTGGAAGTCGCTTTGCACCTGAGGCCGCGCTCGGGAGTTCTTCCTGCCTCTGCGCCTACACACAGCCGCCTTCTATGTCGCGCCATTCCAAGCTTACGCTGGTGGTACGGGGTTGATTGTACTCGGACTGGTTGGAATCATGCTTTACCTTTTGCCTCGCAGACAAAAATGACTTGATTGCACCGTATCAACAGTCTAGCCCGGCTTTACCCCTAACCGCTCTGATACCTCGGAAGTTAGGACGACCAAACAATTTCCTAGGTGTCATTCGTGTACAGCCAACCGAGAGAAAAACAGTTTTCTCCCGCTTCGGGGAGTTGCAGCTTCGATTGACCGCTGAAGTTGCTTTGCGAGGACCTTGTCCTCTGTTCCTAATGATTGTTTATCGGACGGCTCCCGGCAAGGCGGAGTGCCGCTTTCATGAGAGTACAAGGTTTTGCAATTCGTTTCATCCTGAGCTTCTCGTGTTCAGGGCCGGAAAAACAGGAAAAAAGTGGCCACTGGACCGCTTCCTGCCGTACCAGCAGGCCCGATTTCCCCCAATATACCAGGGAAAGCCGACGACGGGACTCGAACCCGTGACCTGCTGATTACGAATCAGCTGCTCTACCAACTGAGCTACGTCGGCATTTACGAGGGAAGATCGCTCGTTTTCGTTCGGTTTTTCTGGCCATTGTACCCCCTAACGGCGCAATCACGAGACAGAATACGCCGGATCGGGATTCTCGCCGCAGGACGCACACTGTGCGCTTTACGATTCCGCAGGCAAGTCGATTTGCCGGATGCCGTTTTCCCGCGAGTTCTGCGTCACGGCGATCTCGTGTGAGAATATCGCATATCCAACAAGCGCTCCGCGCAGGGAGCAGCGCGTCCGCCTTCCCTTGGGAAGATGGCACCACGCACTGCGCCATGCCGAACGACGAAGAACCGCTCTGGGAAAGCACGACCCTTCAGAACCTGTTTCGGTACGGGCCGTCTGGGACCTATTTCGCTCGGTTCAAAGTCGGCGGTAAACCGATTCGCCAGGGTCTGGAGACGAGCGTGTTCTCAGTCGCAAAACAGCGGCTTCCCGACAGAATTCGCGATTACCGCTCGCGCCATGAATCGGTTAGGGCATTTGCAGACGGCAAGATGACGGTTGCCGACGCCGTGGAGGTTTACCTTCGCAAGGTCCGAGCGAGTGTGTCTCTCAAACCGCGCTCGAAAGCGTACCGCGAAATGATGATGGATTTCATCCGGCGCTCCTGGCCCTCGCTCTTGGAAATGGACGTGCGCAAAGTGAGCGAGCGCGATTGCGAGAATTGGCTGACGCGGTATCAGCAGCGATATGCGCCGACTGTCGTGAATAATAGCATCGGCACCTTACGGGGAGTGTTCGAGGAGGCGATCAGCACCGGAGCGAGATTCAACAATTCCGGCTGCCAGACTTTCGCGCGTCCGGGTGCGGCAGAAACGACTGGAGCTTCCTTCACGCGAAGAGTTCTTGAGATTCGTTGAAGAAATCCGCACGGCTGGCGCAGGACAGTCGAAGGATTGCGCGAATCTCGTGCGCTTTCTCGCATACAGCGGAGTGCGCATCGGAGAGGCAAAGTATGTCACATGGGCAGACGCCGATTTTACGCGCCGACAACTGCACGTGCGAGGCGATCCCGAAACCGCTACCAAGAATGGTGAGACGCGCTACGTCCCGATGATTCCAGAACTCGAGCAGATGCTAGGGGCGCTGCGTGCGGCGCGGGTGACTGAACCTTTGACTGCGACCGTGATGCGCGTCTTCGAATGTCAGAACAGCATGACGCACGCAGCGGCGAAGATCGGAATGAAACGCATCACGCACCACGATCTCCGGCATCTGTTCGCGACGATTTGCATTGAGAGTGGCGTCGACATTCCGACCGTGTCGCGCTGGCTGGGACACAAAGACGGCGGCGCGTTATGCATGAAGACCTATGGTCATTTACGCCAAGACCACAGCTTCGCTCAGGCGCAACGAGTCAGCTTCGGAGCGGCAGCCTAAACGACGACTCAACGGTTCAGGAGCCGCAGTAGCTCGCCGCGGCACCAGCAGCTTTCCGCGAAGCGCACGACAAGCGCGCAGTTTCCCCCGCTGGATCAGTCGGTAAACGCTAAAGTAATTCACGCCGAGCAGATCGGCCGACTCTTGAATCGAGTACGCGAGCCGGTCTGTTTCTGCGGTTGTTGTTTGTGAGGGCGACGAAGAAATGTGCGTGTCCATGAATGTAACCGCATCGTAAGCCGAATGAGCCGCTTTTCGCTCTCGCGCGGGAGCGGTTCTGCCGACTTCGTCCCGAAGAGACCCCGCGCAAACCGCTTATGCAGATGAACTGTTGTTATTCGATGGCGCTAACTTCGATGCCTGTAATCAACGCTCCGGTTAACTCAGCCAGTTCTTGATATCGGTCCGGCACGGGCTTGATCCACGCAATGGCCAACTCCTCGAGTGCCACCGTAATTTCGGAAAGATTCCTTCCTGACAAGACGACCTGGTGCGTTGAGAACGAAATCTTCAACGTCTCTGGATTCAGCCTGCTTAGGTGGTGAACTCCGACAAGTTGTTGGTACCGAAAGAGGAATATCTCCCCGGAATTCAACTCGACCCGCAGACAGTGGCGATCACGCTCGCGATGCCAGCAATCAGGGAAATGTTCCTTCGCGGAGTTTATCGGTGGCTGCTTGAGGCTCATATGGTGACACTTTCTTTGTTGGCGGGAACGAGGTGCCCTTGGCGAGCAGCCATCAGACAGATTGCCTTTGCGAGAGAACGACCTCGTTTGCGCCGGTGCAGAAGCCCGCGTCGGATTGCGAACCGCTCTTTCCGTTTCGTTTCCAGGCTCAGTGCAAGCGCGCGATCGCCGCTGCGAGCAATGTGTTTTCTTAGTTCCGCTCTATCCGGCGTGAAGATGCGTACCGTCCGCCGGCCTCGCGAAATGCTCACATACCACTGCTGCGAATTGGTCGCAGCGCGGACTGCCGAGTCGCTCAAGAGGACGTGATCGATTGTTTTTCCTGGCGAGCCGTAGGAGGTGACCGCGTAGCCGCGGGCAAACTGTCGATAGCTCGCGGGCAAGATTCGGCCGTCCTCGATCACAATTTCTCCTGAAGCACAAATCTTCCGCACCGTCACGACCTCGCCGTTGGCGAGCGATTCGCCACCCACCGCTTTTCCATTCGCTTTGAGTTGCAGCCGATCATTTCTGCTGAGCTGTAGTGGAACTGGCGTGCAGACCGTGATGTGATCGGCGTGTTTCGGTTTCAAAAACGCGAATCTTGCCGCCTGCTTCGACAACAATTCCAGACCGGGTGACAGCAATCATCCGACCGCGTGTGCCCCTGTCGCATCCTGCGGTGCGGCGGTTGAAGATGAGCGTGTGATCCTCCGGATAAAACCGCGGGTCGAGCTTTTGGGCGGCAGTCAGATCGCTCGATTCCAAAGCCGAGATCAGGTGCTCATCTTCGTCGATGCGCTCTGCTGATTTCAAACCAGCGCGAATGGACTCGTTCAGCGCCCGTACTTCGGAGCGGGTCTGCGACACGACAAGGGCCGATTGGTTTTGCGCAGAGAGCGTGAGATACGCGCGAACGATGCTCTCGTGGATTTCGTCCCGAGCGCTTTCCATGATCGCTCCAATGGCTTCGAGAGCGGAGAAGGAGGCCTCGACATTCCCCTCCGCCGCTGCTTTCACAGCTGTCCGATAGGTCCGAATGCTTTCTCGTTCGTGCTCCTCTTTCGCGCGCTTGGGATCTTGCCGGCGGATGATGTTCAACTCCGCGGGCCCGAAGACCGGAGTAGCGTTCGATGGCGCGCAGCGCGTCGGAAGCTTGAACCGGACCGTGCTGGCGCGTGTCGCCGGACAGAATTACCCGACCGCCGTGCAGTTCCGCGAGCTCCAGAAGTGCCAGCATCTGGCGCGCACCGAGTTGCCCGGCTTCATCGACGATCACGATCGCTCCGGTGGGCATCGCCCTCTTCTGTAGAAACTCCGCGACTGCCCGTGCATGAGCCCGTCTCGTTCGAGATCGAGCACTTGCTGGCGTTGAGGCGCCAGCACAACCGTGTTTCTGCCGTCCGACACCAGAGCTTCTTGAACACTGCGCAGCACATAACTCTTGCCGGTGCCAGCACCTCCCCGGAAGAGCGTCACGAAATCGCGTGATCGGACGAGCTGCTCAAGCGCCTTTCGTTGATCCTCAGCCAGATCATTCGTGACTTCCGGCGAAGGGGACAAAGCGGAAAACCTACCAGAACCTTGCTTCGCCATTTGGACGATCCGCCACTCGCGTCCGAGCACATCCTTGCGCGTTAGCTTGCCGTCTGGTTGGCGAAGGTACTCTCGGGACGTGGTCTCCTGTTTCAGCTCCGCCACCGTCAATGTCGAGCCGCGTGCGAACTCCAGTGCGTGTCGCCAAAGCTCATGCTCATAAACCACCGAACGCCGTTCGAAGAGATGCTCTTCTGCCCAGGACGTTGCGTTGTTGCTGCTAATCGCTACGGACTGCGCGGTAGCGGCCGGCAGTCGAAGGGTCGCTTCATCCTCCGGCGAAAGCTGCTTTTTCCACAGGGCCGTTAGCCGCTCTGGACCGAGATCGCGGATCTTCCGCGACCGAAGTGTATGCGCCAGGTGTTCGCGAATACCGAACACGTTTGCATCCTTCTTCTGCGGCTTACGCGCGAGAAACTCCCGCGTTTGCTCGTCGATCTCGCGATGACGTTTTGAAAACCGCTCGCACACTTCCCGGCTGACTCCGACCACTTGGAAGTCGCCGCGCCGCGAATTCTCGACAGTGTAGCCACAGCTTCGCAAGGCTCGGGCGAGTTCGTGATAGTAGACATTCTCGACGTACTTTTGCGCGACAAGCATTCGAGAGTTCTGCAAGGCCTTCCATCTCTCCTCCGTCGCGTCATGGGTCGCGTTGAAAACGATGCAGTGGGTATGCAGATGCGGATCGAGCGCGCGTGATGTGTCGTGCTGAAAAAGCGCGGCGATGACATTTCCCGTCGTCCGGTCGGAGTTGTTTCCGCCCTGCCGAATGCGTGTGGCGGCAAACTGTTCCAATTCTTTTACCGCAACCTTCACGGCCTCGCGATGTGCTTGTACGACCCGCCGGTCCCCGCCAACGAGCGCGACAATTGAGACCGACTTCGGTGGCGAGAACGTAAAGTCGAAGAAGACCCGACGATTGGCCGCGTAGCGTTCGTTTTCAGTTCCCGCCTTGTCCGTTCTATTCGCGTTCAGCCGTTGCGTAAGCCGCTCGGCGGTCTTGGGATGAGCATTTTCACAAAGCGCGACGAACTGATCTCGCTCCACACAGCCGCTCAGGCCGAGCATCTCTGCACCGCTGCCGATCCATTCTCCCGACACCTGTTCTCCCTCAGAGTAGTAATCCCCGACCGCCAGATGCTCTTCGAAGTATGACTTCGCGTTCTTGAGACTCGTCTGCGTTTTCGGCGACAGCAGTTGCGCACCGTTTACACCTAGTCGGATCGAACTTGCTCCACCCCGGGAGCCGCCGTGTCGGGCAATGCTGAGATGAAGTGTGCATGACAAGGCAGCTTCAACAGGTTTTGCCCACGGAAGGAACCGTGGGCTTAGATAGTTTTGGCGCCCTACCCCTTCGCACAGCTAAGGAATCTCCGGCTCGTCGCTAACCAGCTGCTGATCCAATGAGTGATCCCGCCGACATCGCCGCGCGCACGCAGCGCTTCCATGACGCTGCACGCGCATTCACGCCGCCGTCACCGAGCCGTGACGCAAAGTTGCTGCCGCTCAAGGACGGCATTGTTGAACTGCGGCAGAAGGGCGCGTCGCTCCGACTAATCCGAGAACTGCTCGCAACCGTCGACGTGGCGGTGGGCACCGACACGATCGCGCGGTTCCTCGCAGAGGTAACTGGCGATTCAACGACACGACAACCAACTCATCATTCTAGTCGCCGTCGTACGGCAGTTAGGCGCGTGAACCATCATCAATCAGAGGGCGAACCGGTGATCATCACGCCATCGGCCGAGAGACAAGCACCCGTGCCGACGGCGCACAACGAGCCGCCAGCTGAACGTCCACGCACACGCGGTCCGCGAATCGCCGACCCGCGCAACCTTTGATCCATCCACCTTCCAATGAGCAAACAGATCAACCTCGTCATCAACGGTAAAGGCGGTGTCGGAAAGAGCTTCTTCGCCACGAATTTCGTGCAGTATCTCAAAGATCGCGGACACGTTCACCGCGCGATCGACAGCGACCATGAGAATTCGACGCTGAAGCGGTTTCACCCGGAAGCAGACTTCATCAATCTCGAAAACCGCCGCGAAATCGACGCGGTGTTCACGACTGCGGAGACGTGCGACTTGCTGGTGATTGATTGCCGCGCGGCTTCAACGGATCTGTTTATCGACTTCTTCGATGAAGTCGGTCTGGCCGAAGTTCTCCGCACGCTCGATGCGCGGCTGACTGTCGTCTGTCCGGTGAATCACGAGGCCGACAGCGTCGAGCAGGTTCGCATCTTGTCCGATGCGCTCGGGGACGGCTGCCGCTGGCTTGTCGTGAAGAACGAAGCGCACAGCGACACCTTCAAGCTCTACGAGAACAGCAAGACGCGGCGCCATCTTCTCGAGAGTTTGCAGGCGCGCGAGGTTACGATGCCGCGGCTCTACGACTGGCTTGTCACCGCGCTGAATGAGCACAACGTCACGATTACTCGCGCGCTAAATGATCCTGCGTTCAACCTGCTGGACCGGCAGAGATTGAAGCACTGGCAAGCGCGCTTCTATCAGCAGCTCGACACCGCCGCCGACCTGCTCTTGCCCTCCTACGCCACAGTCGAGCGGCCGCACGCGTAAGTGGACTCAGACGATCCACTCGCGGATGCGGTTGCTGATTGGCAGCGCAAGCACAGGATCGCGGATGGCGATCCAATGATTGCCGCGTTGGAGCTGGTCCGCGTCTACATCCAGCACGCCCGTCCTGCTGACGATGCGCAGATTCCGAGCTTCGAGGATTTTCGGGGAACGATTGAGCTGCTTGACCGGCGGTCGAAATCGTTCATCAACCAAGCGTCTGATCTCGTCGCCGAGCTGCGTCGCTTTGGGCAGAACGTTGAACGCCTAAACCGAGTTCGGATTGCGACGTTCGTGATGCTGATTGGGCTGGCCGCAGCGATAGGCATGCTGCTTGCGCGCTCGTTATGAGCACCTCGTTCGGCTACGCCGTTGCCGCCGCTTTCTGGCTGGCCGCTGTCTGCGTACTTGTGGCGCACGTTCGTGGACGCCGAAAGCAGCGATCGATCGTCCGACTCGCGGGCTTCAGGTGGACACGCGCGGACTTCTGCCGCGGGTGGTTGATCACTGGCGATACTGGTTCCGGTAAGACACGCTCCGGTATCACGCCGCTCCTCTTTCAGATCTTCCGCAACGAGCCCACGTGGGGCGGTCTCTGCATCGATGACAAAGGACTCTACTGGGAAACACTCTCCGAGATGGCGCAGCACTTCGGCCGCGAAGACGACCTCATTCTGTTACAGGTTCGGCCCGATGATTACGCAGCTGCCGCGTGGTCTCCACGCCACACCTACAATCTCACGTCCGATCGCAGCATTCCTTACAACACCTTTGCGAAAGCCGTTGTCGACACCGCCTCGAGTCTCGGGCAGGCCGGCGACAAAGGCTTCTTTAAGAACCAGGCGCAAATTCACATCGCCGCCGCGCTCGAAACGCTGCGCGAGATCGGCGCGGACGTGACGTTGGAAAACGCCTATCACCTGTTACTGGACCAAGGCGACTTAGATGAAGCAATGACGGACCTCGCATCGAGTCACTCGACGATCAGACGTCGAGAATTGTCCGAGCATTTCTCGAATCGGTTTCTCTCCCAACCGCCTGAGCAGATCGGCGGCGTGAAGGAAACAATTGCCAACTACCTCCAGGCGTTCATCACCCCGGACATCGCGCAGGTGTTCTGTCCGGGTCACAAGACCTTCGATTTCGCCGATATCGATCGCGGCAAAATCATCTGCGTCGCGATGCCGCAGAAGTTTCAACTCGAGCGCCGCTACGTGAACACGTTCCTGAAGATGCTTTTCTACACGCACGCGCTCCGTCGTTTCGACAAACCCGCGGAAGAGCGCCGTCGCGACAATCTCCTCATCCTTTGGGCGGACGAGGCGCAACGCTTCGTTTCCGCGAGCGAAGGTGGAATGAGCGACTACAACTGCATCGACGTGATCCGCGAAGCGCAAGCGACCGTCGTCGCCGCCGCGCAATCTTCCACTTCGTTCGTGCCGCCGCTCGGTCGCGACAAGGCGCGCGTCTTCACACTCAACCTGCGCAATCGTCTCATCTTCAAAGCCGCCGATGAAGAAGGCGCCGTCGAGAGCGCGGACTTTCTCGGTAAGCAGCGCACGATCAAGAAATCGTGGGGCTACACCGGCGGCAGGATGTCGCGGAATTCTCCGAGCAGGAGGAGCATAAGATTAAGCCCCACCTCCTGCGAAACTCGCCGAAGCATACGGCAGTCGTCGTGCATTGCGAGCACGGCCATCGGCGCAGGTGTTTGCCGCCGATTGAGCCGAACGGGACCGTCTGCCGTTGGTTTCGATGTTGACCGCGTACTTCACTTTTACCTGTTGTTTTCCCAATAGAACCGAGGCATTCTCTTGTTGGTAAACCAAATGAACCTACGGAACGAAGCCTCATGAAACAGAAAAAGGATGTCCAGCAAGGAACGCTGGCCCTGATGCTCCTGAAGACCCTCGATGTGCTAGGACCTCTGCACGGCTATGGCATCGCCCGACGCATCGAACAGATCAGTGGCGACCTGCTTTCGGTCAACCAGGGCACGCTTTATCCCGTCCTGCTGAGACTGGAGCAGGAAGGTGCTATCGCATCGGATTGGGGTCCCTCGGAAAACAACCGTCGAGCGCGCTTTTATCGGCTGACACGCGCGGGACGAAAACTCCTGGGAGCCGAAAAGCGCGATTGGGAACAGACAGCAGCGATCATCGCGCGCTTCTTTGACGTGAAAGCGGGGGAGCTGGTATGAGAGCTCTGAATCGGTTCTTCACACGCCTTCTCAACTTTACGACCAGGAGCGGCGGCGGCGAACGCCTGAGAGAAGAGATTGAATCTCATATAGCGGCTCAGACTGAAGAGAACATCCGCGCGGGCATGACTCCCGAAGAAGCCCGCCGCCACGCCCGCCTGAAGTTCGGAGCGATGGAGGCGATTCGGCAAGACTACCACGCCGAAAAGGGCCTGCCGTTGTTCGAAGACCTACTGCTGGATATTCGTTATGCGCTGCGCGTGCTTCGGAAGTCGCCCGCGTTCACGCTTGTAGCCTTGCTCACCCTGATGCTGTCCATCGGGGCAAACGTCGTCGTCTTCGGAATCGTGAATGCGGTCCTGCTGCACCCGCTGGATGTGAGCGACACGCAGAATCTCTACCAGCTTCGCCTCGGGCAGTGGACGAGCTTCAAACTACTGACGACGTCGTATCCTGCGTTTCAAGACTATCGGCAGCGGAACACCACCTTCAGCGCGCTCGGCGGTTATTACGGATGGTCTGAAGCGAGACTGAGCTGGGGTAACTCGGTGAAAAGTGTCTACGGCTATGCGGTCACCGGCAATTATTTCGAAATGCTGGGGGTGCAACCAGAGATAGGGCGGCTCATCCAGGCGACGGATGAGCATGGTCCGAATTCAGCGCCCTATGTGGTCTTGAGCGATAGTCTTTGGCGAAGCGCATTCAACGCCGATCCGGGCGTAATCGGAACGACCGTGCGGCTTAACAAAGATTCCTTCACGGTCGTGGGTGTAGCACCGGCGCGGTTCCACGGCACGGAGCAATTTGTCTGGCCGGACTACTTCATCCCCGTCGTGAACTACTTCGACGCGGAATACCTGGGAAATCGGACGGGGAGACCTTTGGTCGTGCTTGGCCGGCTCAAGCCGGGTGTGACGCCCCAGCAGGCGGCGAAAAATCTGAGTGCGATCGCGGCCCAGCTGGCGAAGGAGTATCCGAAGACCGACACCGGAGTGCCGCTGCGGCTGGTCCGTCCAGGACTCTACGCGGACGACGGTGACGTCATTCGCGGATTTCTTTATAGCGTGACCGGGCTGGCTCTGCTGGTGCTGGTGGCGGCGTGCGCTAATCTGGCCAGCCTGTTTGCCGCGCGCGCGGCCGATCGCAGCCGCGAACTGGCGCTCCGCGTGGCACTGGGAGCGAGCCGTTGGCGGCTGGTGCGGCAATTGATAACCGAGGCGGTTGTGTTGTCGGTGCTGGGCGGTGCCGCGGGGCTCGTGACCGCAGGTCTGTTGTTGGGTACACTTAGCCGGTGGCAATCGCCAGCCTTCATGGGAAACGCGCCCGTTACTCATCTGGCCGTGAGTGTGGATACGCGTGTATATCTCGCGGCCTTGGCCTTCACCCTGGTCAGCGCGCTGCTTTTTGGAATCGTTGCGGCGCGGCAGGTGTGGCAGAGCAGTCCGTTGCAGGCGATGAAGAGCGGACCGGCGGATTCAATGACGCTGCGCCGCTTTACGCTGCGCGACTTGTTGTTAGGCGCACAAATTGCCATCTGCATGCTTCTGGTCACGTCCTCGCTCGTCGCAGTGCGCGGCATGGTGCGCATGCTGCACGCTCCGCTGGGCTTCCAGCCGCAGGGCGCGATGCTGGCCGAGGTCGACCTGAGCATGGAACCGGGAGGCAACGTGGGGCTCGAAAGAAAGAAAGCGATGCTTGAAGCGCTTCGGAGCATTCCTGGGGTGGCGGCGGTGGGGACACTGAGCAAGTCGCCCTTTACCGGCGGGATTCGTGGTATTCCGGTTTTCCCGCCCGGGACAGCCGAATTCACACTCAAAAATTCTGTGCTGGCGCCCTACGGATTTACGATCTCGCCCGGCTACTTGGAGGCTGCCGGCACTCGGCTCCTGCGTGGCCGGGATGTTTCATGGCGTGACACCACCAAAACGCCGCGGGTCGCGATCGTGAACGAAACCTTCGCGCGGAAGATATGGGGCGAAACGCCGGCGATTGGACAACGCTTTATTTTCTTCGAGGAATTGAGGGAAGTCGTTGGCGTAGTGGAGGACGGCAAGTATCACGAAATGACGGAGTCGCCCCAGCCGGCGGTGTATCTGCCGTTATCGCAGGACGAGGAGAGCTGGCCGACGTTCGTGGTGCGGTCGCAGAGGGCGCCAAACGAGATGGCGGCGGCGCTCGTACGCACTCTGACCGGCCTCGAGCCGGATGCGCTGATCACGGTGCAAAGCTGGCCCGATACGATAGCGGGTGCGCTCTTCCCGGCCCGGGCGTCCACCATGACACTGGGCGTCATGGGCATGCTCGCGGCGATGCTGGCGGTGACGGGCATCTTCGGCATGGCGGCCTACAACGTAAGTCGACGGATGAGGGAGCTAGGCATCCGCGTAGCGTTAGGCGCGCGCACGAAACACCTGATGAGCGCAGCGGTGGGACGGCCCATCGTGCTGCTTGGAGTCGGATCGTTAGTGGGGCTGTTGTTAGGCGTCTTCGCCAGCCGGTTACTCGGGCCGATTGTGTATCAGGCGAATCCGCGGGATCCTGTGGTCGTGGGCGGCGCCGTGTTAACGATGGCGCTGCTGGGCATGGCAGCTTCCGCCCTTCCAGCCCTGCGAGCGCTTGCTGTCGATCCTTCCAAACTCATGCGGGAAGAGTGAGGAAGGTGGGTTGGGAAAAGTAGAAAACACATGAGAACACCGCAGCCTCGCCCGCGATCGCTGATTTTGTGTCTCGTCAGGCGTTCCTAGCGCTGACTGATGAATAAGTTAAAATATATGTGTAAGCTGATTCAAACATTTTTCGTGGCTGTGTTTGCTTGTGGCGCTCTGAGCGCTGAGACGCCTGTATGGCAGCCATCACCGGGACACACGCAGGTGCCGGTATGGCCAAAGGAACCGCCTGATCCTCAGCCGGTCGCGGGACCGGAGGAGATGAAAACCTCCTCGGTTGAGGACGCCAAATTACATGTGGGCGGAGTGAAAGACTCGCTGGTTGCAGGCAGACCATGGCTTGAAGTGAGCAACGTCTGTCGGCCTACCATGACGGTCTATTCGCCGAAGGGAAAAAATACGGGTGTGGCGGTTGTCGTGTTTCCTGGCGGCGGCTACAAAGTTCTGGCCATCGATCTGGAAGGGACGGAGGCGGCTGACTGGCTAACGTCCAAGGGGATCACGTGTGTGCTGTTGAAATATCGCGTGCCGTTTTCGGGGCCATACATGGACGAGCGACGTGGCCGCGTCTATCCAAAAGCACCTACGGCGTTGCAAGATGCGCAGAGGACGCTGGGATTGGTGCGCCTACATGCCGCAGAGTGGCATATCGATCCGCACAAGATTGGAGTGCTTGGGTTTTCGGCAGGCGGGCATGTGGCGGCAGGGGTGAGCACGCATTTCGAGCAGCGTTTGTATCCGGCGGTCGATGCGGCCGACAAAGAAAGCTGCCGCCCGGATTTTGCGATGGTTCTTTTCCCAGGGCATCTGTGGGTCAATGAGGATCGAGATCCATCCACTATTTACGATGAAAAATTCGAGTTGAGACCGGATATTCATGTCACCCGCCAGACGCCGCCTACCTTTTTGGTACAGGCGGAGAATGACGACGTGGACTCGGTAGACGAATCGCTGGCTTACTATGTTGCGTTGAAGAACGCCGGTGTTCCCGTGGAGATGCATTTGTATGCGGAAGGAGGGCATGCGTTTGCGCTGCGGCGCACAAAGTTTCCAATTACGGAGTGGCCTAAGTTGGCGGAGAGGTGGCTGGCCACGATGGGGATGACTTCGGAGTAGGAACACGACAACTATTCCTTGGCCGAACCTCTTTTCTGTATTCGGACCCTCACTCGTAGTCTTCCGTACGAAAATTGGCCCCTTGAAAATTAGAGCATGTTAGTCTGCTGGTTGCAGTCTGCGCCTACCATAAGCTGACTTACCTACACCTAGGGGCCGAGAGGCTAGAGGAAGAATAAGCTGCTCTGTAAGCGGAGCATTCGCGGCACGCGCGGTGGCGAAACTGCCTCCGCGTCGTGTATGCTCAAGTGCAATGGAAAAGTCGCGACTCGCGACGATCAGCTCAGCCTCTTTGATTTTGGAAACTCGAATGGCCGAAGAAATGTACCTGACTCAGTACGGACTAATGGCCGAGCGCCATTGGCGGGAGTTCCGGCCCAAGATGGTGCGCGAAATGGAGACGAAGGGCAGCTTAATGGAAGCCCCTTCGACGCGCAGGAGATGACGACCGACGAAATGGAAGCTCTCACCCGCCCACTCGAAACGGAACAGCAGATGACTCCGCAGCAGGCGCACGATCGGGCGTGGGAGATGGTCCGGGAGAAATACATTCTCCTCCCGCCCGAAGAGAGCTAAGCGACGGCAACTATCGCATCGGCGCCGAGGACAGACTCGGCGAAGGGTCGCTCAAACAGAAGTGCCGCGATAACTTTGCGGCGATCGAGCTGGTGAACCGACTCGACACCGAAGACCGGGCGGCTACTGAGGCCGAGAAGCGAAATCCTAGTCAGGTATGTCGGCTGGGGCGGAATCCCGCAGGTTTTCGCGCAGCATCCCGGAAGCAATTGGCAAAACGAGCGAGAAGAACTGAAGCGGCTGCTGACGGACAGTCAGTATGAGGCCGCGCGCGCGTCCACGCTCAATGCGCACTACACATAGGCAACAGTCATCACTACAATCTATCATGCCGTGCAGCGTTTCGGCCTTGAGCACGGCCGAGTGCTCGAACCGGCTCTCGGCATCGGACACTTCTTCGGTCTAATGCCCGAAGAGATGAGTGCGCGCTCGCGGCTAACGGGCATCGAGGTCAATCCACGTGCTCCGCGGCGGCGGAGGTCCGTGGCGCGATAGTTTTAGAAGGCACGACGGCGGACGTTGAGCAGTCGGAAAATAGGCGCGAAGCTCGCCGTCCCAATTCAGAATTCCCTTGTCGCCTGGATGTGTCCCACGTCAGCGTCGTCATGCGCACCGGCATTTCGCACATATCGTCGGTATGGCGCGCGACTGTTGTGAGCGGTCGCACGCGTCTTCATTCTTCGCGCCCCTGAGAGCAACGCTATCCCTGAGATTATTTCTGGATTTCTGCGTTCTCGATCATGTTCAGCGATCACTTCGCCTTTAACCGTGACGTCTTTGGCTTCTTCGCTGGCAGCGTCTCCGGTTTTGTGGTCATGCGCGATGGCCGGAACCGTTGCGAAAATCGCAGCAGCGGCTAGTGACAGGATGACATGTTGTTTTTTTAAAGGTGTGGTTTCTGTTCGTTATTGTGGTTTTGTTGTTGGTTAGTGTGTTCGACACTGGCCGTCTGACGTTCTACGCTTCTTTTTCCGGTTCGACGCCACCAGCCCCAGCCCTAGAACCTCAATATCTCACCGAAAATCCAACGAACGGATTCAGATCGTCGGCCGATCGCGTCAGTCCGACATTCAGGCCTGTATCAAGCTGGATATTCGGCGTCAGTTTGTAGGTAACGCCGAAGTCGAAAGTGCCAACCCATTCCGACTGGCGCTCAGTGCTGACGGCAGTGAAAAATTCCACGTAGCCGGAAAACTCGCCTACAATTGCGTGACCGACGGTGATGGAGTTGATGAATTCCGCATGGTAATCAGAGTTGTTCTCGTTTCGCGCAAAGTCCACCGCGGTCTCGGCGCCGAGATCGAACTCGCGCGGTAGTTTGATCGCAAACGGAAAAATGACTCCACCTTCGACAGCACGGTTGCCGAGCCCGTGCTGATTAGTCGGAAATTTCACGAACGGCAGCATGCCGAAAGCGGTATCGCCGCCGTCGTTTCCCCAGAAATTTATCTTTAACCTAACGAGTGTATCGCCAAAGCCAGAGATCGAGTCGCGGCTCTTCGCGCTGCGATCATTTGTTCGCTGGATGTTGTAACTCTCCACGATAACCTGGAGATCCATGTTATTGAGCAACCCGACTTTGAAATTGACCGGAGCGATCGCGAACGTATCCACGGTGCGATTGGCGCGTTCGACGTTGTAACGGTCGAAACTGTAACTCAGCAGATCGAGTTCGATCTGATAATGCCCCGCGTCCACCGTGTACGGGCTTTCGGTTTTGTCCGGGCGATCGGTGTTTAACGCACGCAGCAATGAGAGCGGTGTGGGATTGAATAGATTATAAGCACTCTTCTCGGCGAGCTGGCCGCTGGCGGCTGAGCTTTGACCGAAGGCGGACAGCGAACCAAGCAGTAAGAAACTGAGCAGAACCGTCGCCCATTGACTGCGGGGTCGTGCGTGCACGCGGGTTATTTCTGCGCCTTTAGCAGGAGCACGGGAATCTCGACCTGATGTCGCACTTTGTCGGCGGTGCTGCCGTAGAGCAGGTCGCTGATGAGACGATGGCCATGAGTCGTCATGGCAATCAAATCCACCGGCTCGGCACGCGCCAGCTTGATGATTTCGGTCGCCGGATCGCCCATCGCTAACACCGTCCTGACCTCGAAGCCTTCGGCCCTCATTTCCTCTCCCACGGCGTCGAGATATTGACGGTCGTGCTTCATCTCCTCGCTTTCTTGAAGCTTTAACTGTTCATAATTGCGCGCGACCCAGCCGTCAGCGACGTGGACCAGCACAAGCTTCGCGCCCGTGAGGCGGGCGAGGGAGCGGATGTGGCGGAGAATCGTTTGATCGCTTTCGCGGTTTTCCACCGGGACGAGAATCGCGTGATACATAGGACTCAAAACCAATCTCGGAACGTCTGGACGAGCAGCCACGCATTCAGCAGCGCGATGATAATGCCGACCACCCATCCGAGCGTTTTGATCATGGTACCGTTGACGAATTCGCCCATCTTCACTTTGTCACTCGTGAACATAACGAGCGGAAAGACCGCGAAGCTTAACTGCAAACTCAAGATTACCTGGCTGAGCACAAGGAGATTGGTGGTTCCTTTTTCGCCTGAGATAACTGTCACAATAATCGCCGGCACAATCGCGATCCCGCGGGTAAGCAAACGTCGTAGCCACGGCCGCAGGCGGATATTCAGAAAACCTTCCATCACGATTTGACCTGCGAGCGTGCCGGTAAGGGTGGAATTCTGGCCGGAGGCGAGGAGCGCCAGCGCGAATAGAGTGCTTGCGCCGGTCACGCCGAGCAAAGGCGAGAGGAGTTTGTAAGCGTCCTGAATTTCCGCGACATCGGTGCGACCCCGGGTGTAAAAGGTCGCGGCCGCCACGATCAAGATCGCGGCGTTAATGAAGAGCGCGAACATGAGCGCGACGGTGGAATCGATCGTGGCGAACTTGATCGCTTCGCGTTTACCGGCCGGGGTAAGTTCGTAGCGCCGCGTCTGCACGATCGAGGAATGGAGATATAAGTTATGCGGCATCACCGTCGCGCCCAGGATGCCGATCGCGATGTAGAGCATTCCTGGGTCGGTGACGATTTTCGGCAAAGGAATGAATCCACCTGCAATTCCGAGCAGATTCGGATGGGAGGCGATGATCTCCCAAGTGAAACAGCCGCCGACAACGGCGATGAGCGTGATGACCAAAGCCTCGATGTAGCGGAACCCTTTGTTTTGCAGAAAGAGAACGATGAGCACATCGAGCCCGGTGATGCAGACGCCGATCAGCAACGGAATTCCAAAGAGCAGGTTGAATGCGATCGCGGAGCCGATGATTTCCGCCAGGTCACACGCTGCGATTGCCAACTCGCAGATCAACCAGAGCATGAATGAAACCGGCCGGCTGTAATGATCGCGGCAGGCCTGCGCTAGGTCTCGGCCCGTGGCGATACCTAACTTCAGTGAAAGCGCCTGGAGCAAGATCGCCATCAGATTCGAGATCATGATGACGCTCAGGAGCGAGTAATTGTATTTCGAGCCGCCTGCGAGATCCGTCGCCCAGTTGCCCGGATCCATGTATCCGACAGCGACCAGAAATCCTGGCCCGGCAAAGGCGAATAGCTTTCGCAAAAAGCCGGCTGATTGGGGGACGACGAGACTGCGATG
>JBBSIA010000034.1:0-36304 GCA_038232335.1 Chthoniobacterales bacterium | reverse complement strand
TGTCTGGCGGGGCGCGTATTCCCGTTGGGCGGCAGGTGTCGCGCGGCGCGCGCGCAACTGCCGTCAGCGCGAGTGCGTGACGGGTGAATAAGGGGCGCATGTTTCAAACTTGCCTTCACCTCCACGGCGCATGTTGTAAACTTGCGCCACTTCTTCAGCCTTCACGCAGTCGCGCTGACGGCTGTTGCGCGCGCGCCGCGCGACTCCTGCAGCCAATCGTGAAGACGCGCCACGCCTTCGAGCATTCCGACTTTTGGCAGCCAACCGGTCGCGGTCTGAAATTTCGACACGTCGCTCACGTAATAACGCTGATCGCCGGGCCGCCAGGCGTCCCAGTTCACGCGCGGCCGTTTAGTGCGGAGCTCGGCGATGCGATTGAGTAGCTCCAGCAGGCTGGTCGTGTTTTGCGGGCCGCCGCCGATATTGAACACCTGTCCGGAGAGTGTGCGCATATTCTCGCGCGCGAGCAGGAAAGCATCCACGAGATCGTCAACGAAGAGGACGTCGCGGACCTGTTTACCATCGCCGTAAAGCGTGATCGGCCGGTCTTCCATCGCGCGGATGAGGAAGTGGGCGACCCAGCCCTGATCCTCTGTGCCGAATTGATGCGGCCCGTAAATGCAGCTCATGCGGAAGACGACCGCCGGCAAACCGAACGTCCGCGCATAATCGACGATATACTGGTCCGCGGCACCTTTTGAGCAGCCATACGGGCTGTAAAAATCGAGCGGCTGATTTTCCCCGATGCCGGCTGCACGAATGGTCTCGTCACTTGGCTCGTAGCGATGGCCGCGCAGGCGCAAATCCACCTCCCCCAGCGCCCCGTAAACTTTATTCGTTGAGGTGAAAATTACCGGCGGCGGATTGCGCAGCGTTCGCAACGCTTCGAGCAGATTCAGGGTGCCGCGCGCATTAACGTCGAAATCATAGATCGGCGAAGCGAGACTGCTCGTGACCGCGACCTGCGCCGCAAAGTGGAACACGCCCGAGACGCGTTGCACCGCGTGCGCGAGCGCATTGGCATCCCGGACATCAGCCACCTGCACCTGAACGAGATTGCCGTGCCTTTCGCGCAGCCATGACGCATTTTGTTCCACGCTAGCGCGCGAAAGATTATCGTAAAGCAAGACCGGCTGACCGGCGGAGCACAGCCGGTGGGCAAGGTTGCAGCCAAGAAATCCTGAACCGCCGGTGATCAGGATCGGACGTTTGCGGTTCTTGCCACAGGCCTCGCTGCCTTGCGCGTGCAACCACGAGGAATTCTCCACCGCTTCGATGCCGCCGTTATTCAGGAGACGCGAAAGTAATTTTTCCGAACCGTCCTGGCGGCGAAGTCCAAAGTGGTGCTCGCGTTCGTCGACGTAAGAAGCTTCAGGTAACGCCTTCGCGGGCTCAAGATCGTGGGCGCCATACCAATAAACGCGCTCGGCCGGAGCGCTCATGACGTTGACGAAGGCAGAAATTTGCTCCCGTTCATCGTGCCGCCAGGTCGAGTAGCCAGTCTCCGTGATCCAGATTTCGGCGTTCGATTTGTGCTGGAGAAGAACGTTACGAACCCGCGCGATCTTCGCATTCCAGCCGTCCCACCAAAATTCGAAGGTGCCGGGATAGCCGTGGATGCCAACGGCATCGATATACTTTATGACGCCGCGATCGCACATCAGCCGGACCCACTGCGCATCCATGGGGCCACTCGCACCGAGCACGGTTTTCTTGCCGCGCCGTTGCGCCCAATGTGCGGCGCCTCCGACCATCTCGCAGAAGATCAGCCAGTTCGGATCAAGCGTGGCGTCCCAATCGAGCGGGTTCTTGGGCTTATTCCAGAGTTCGACCCACTCGAAGGAGTCGTCGAAGCGCGTGATGAAAACGTCGAGAAAATCGGCATATTGCTTCGGCTCACGGGGAGGCGACGAGCTTTCAGGCGTAATTCCGAGGCAGGGCGGCGTGTAGTGAAAGCATGGCAGCACGTTGACCTCGCGAGCGAGGTGCGGCATTAGCCAGGCATACCATTCCTGGCCACCTTCCGTGTGCCAATCTGCCCACGAAACCCCCGTGCGCAACTCCGTGACACCGATGCGTTTCAGATCCTCGATCAATCGCTCGACGCGCTCTTCCTCGCCCGGCCGAAACCACTCGAGAATGCCGAGAAGCGGCCGCGCGTGCTCGGTCATACCGCTAGTCCTCGCGCGAGCAGCTCCCGCGAAGCATCGGCGACCCGATCAACGGCAGTCCGCCCCTCGAGCCATTCCGCCAGTTCGGCCAGTCCTTCCTCCAGCGTGACCTTCGGCTCGTAACCCAGAACCTTGCGCGCCAGTGTCATGTCGGCGAAGCAATTACGAATGTCGCCGACGCGACACTTCCCGACGATTTCCGCTTCGATCTGTTCTTTCCCGAGCACACTCGCCATCTTCCTGGCGATTTCAAAGATCGAATAATGCCGGCCGCTGCCAACGTTGAAGACCCGATTGGCGGCATCCGGTACTTCGAGCGCAAGGCAACACGCCTGGGCAACATCGTATACGCTTACAAAATCCCGTCGCTGTTCCCCATCCTCGTTGATCAGCGGCGGATTGTCGTTCAGAAAGCGCGAGGCGAAGATCGCGAGCACCCCGGTGTACGGATTCGAAAGCGCCTGACGAGTGCCGAAAATATTGAAGAAGCGCAAGCCGACCGTCGCAATTTCATAGGCGCGGCCCACCGTCATGCAAAGGCGTTCCTGTTGATATTTTGAGATTGCATAAACCGAGGGAACCGCGGGGCACTTTGTCTCGGGTGTGGGAATTGGCGTCAGCGCATCACCATCGGGACCGCGGACTTGCCAGTCGTGGGCTTTGAGCTGCTCCAGGCTGCGCTCGCTGCCTTCAACGAACTCACCATCAGCCGTGCGATAGAGCCCTTCCCCATAGATACTCATGCTGGACGCGACGACGAGCCGCTCGACCGGCCGTCGCGCAAGAGCTTCCAGCAACACCGCGGTCCCGTCGCCATTAATGCTCGTGTAGTTCGCGATCTCGTACATGCTCTGGCCGACTCCGACCGTGGCCGCGAAGTGAAATACTGCGTCCACACTTTTCACCGCACGCCCTACGACCTGCGGATCGCGGATGTCTCCGACGATCAGATCAACTTCAGGCGCAAGATAATCCGGTCGACGTGCGTTCGCGCCGTGGACTTGAGGGGACAAATCGTCGAGTGCACGAACGTCGTAACCACGCCTAAGTAGTTCATCGGCAACGTGCGAACCGACGAAACCGGCTCCGCCTGTAATTAGCACTTTTTTGGGCATCGGGAGGAGCGTTACGGCAGGGTAACGCGCGTGCTACCTGATTCGGATGTCAGCATATAAAGGGGAGAGGCGTAAGGGAAAACCCTAGAGTTTGCGCAGCGGCTTGGAAAAGGCGCCAGAAAGCGCCAGTGCAACTCCGTAGCACGAAAACATACCAAAATCTCTCCCGTTTTTTTCGTAACAAATGTCGCTTTGATTAAGACGTTCAAATTCATCGTAATCAACAACTTACTGGATTGAACAAAAACCTTTGAACGAAACACATCCGGGGGCTGTCATTATTTCGAATATTTAACCTTGTTAAATACTTTCCAGAATGCTTAAACGCGAAACCGACGAGCGGTCAGCAAACGTATTAGCTGGCGTCTCGTGGGCTCGTCTCCCGTCCCCACTTCATGAAGAGTTATATGGCCGCCGAAGATAGTGATACCGGAATAAAAATCTACCTGCGCGAGATCGGGCAAATCCCGCTTCTCACCCCGGGCCAGGAAATCGAATTAGCCGCGAAAATCAAGAAAGGCGATCGCGAAGCGCGCGCCCTTATGATTCGTTCGAACCTGCGCCTGGTTGTCAAGATCGCCCACGATTACGCGAACCTTGGTCTGCCCCTGCTGGACCTCATTTCCGAAGGGAACATCGGTTTGATGAAGGCCGTTGAGCGCTTTGATCCCGCGAAAGGCGGAAAGCTGAGCACCTACGCTGCGTGGTGGATCAAGCAATCGATCAAGCGCGCCCTGGCCAACCAATCGAAGACCATTCGTTTGCCTGTTCATCTCGTCGACAAAATCTCGAAAATGCGCCGCGTTTCGCTCCAAATGAGCGAGGAACTCGGACGCGAGCCGACTGATGACGAACTCGGCGACGAGATTGGAATTGCCGCCGGCAAGGTTTCGCAACTCAAAACCGTGTCGATTCGTCCGGCTTCACTCGATGCGCCGATCAGCGATGATGATTCGACGGAATTCGGTGAAATCGTGGGCGACGAAGAAGCGCAAACTCCCTTTGAATTGCTGCGCGACAAAAATCTGCGCAACGAGGTGGGCGGATTGCTCGACGTGCTCGACGATCGTGAACGCAAAATTATCTTTTCGCGCTTCGGTCTGGACGGAGGGAAACCGAAAACGCTCGAAGAAGTCGGCAAGAAATTCGGCGTCACGCGCGAGCGTATTCGCCAGCTTCAGAATATTGCACTCTCAAAGCTGCGCCGTGCGCTCAGCAAAAAAGAGCGGCCGGTCGACGTCGAGTTGCCGGTAGAAGCGTAAGCGGTTTCGAGCAGTAAGTTTTGCAAACGCGCGGATGGAAACGTCCGCGCGTTTCATTTTTGGTCGAGGCCCCGCCTAACGGACAGTTCGCAATTGCACGGTATCGACGAGGGTTTCCCCCGCGCGAACATCGCTGATGATCACGAGGTTGTCGCCAGCGGCGACGAGATTCGCCGCCCGCAGATAGCGCGTTGCGGTCTCAATCGTGGCATTCGGGTCGTCGGTGAATTCGATCCGGACCGGATGCGTTCCCCATGATAACGCCAACTGGCGACGAACGTGCTCTGCCGGCGTAAAGGCGAAGATCGGCGCGTGCGCCGGACGCAAGTTAGACACATGGCGCGCGACCGTGCCGTGCCGGGTGAACACAATCAGCTTCCCTCTCGCCAAAGAGTTCGCGAGCACGATGGCTGCGGCAACCGTCTTCTGCCGGTTATCTTCGAGCACGGCATCGGCCGCATAGCCGGCGCCCCCGCTCCGTTCGATCCGCCGGGCAACGCGGTCGAAGACTTTCACGCATTCGACGGGGTAGCGACCGGTCGCGGTTTCGCCGCTGAGCATGATGGCATCCGCCTGCTCGAAGACCGCATTCGCCACGTCCGTGATTTCCGCGCGCGTCGGCACTGGATTCTCGATCATCGATTCGAGCATGTGCGTCGCGACCACGACCGGTTTTCCATACCGGAGACACAACTTCACGATTCGCCGCTGAATGATCGGCAGCTCTTCCATTGGACATTCAATCCCTAGATCACCCCGCGCTATCATGATCGCGTCCGCCGCCTTGATCATGTCGTCGATCTGCCGGACTGCGGATTGGTCCTCAATTTTTGCAACAATCCGCGCGAGACTTTTTCGTTCAGCCAAAACGCGGCGCAGCTCCTCGAGGTCGCCTTTCTCGCGCGCGAAACTCAGCGCCACGAAGTCAACCGCGAGTTCCACGCCAAGTCCGATGTCCTCCAAATCCTTGCGCGTGAGTGGCGGCAGGTTCACGCGCACGCCCGGAAGATTGATGTGACGTCGCGACCCCAGCGTGCCGGGCGTCAACACCGCGCAGCGGATGCGATCTGTTTTCTTTTCCAGGACACGGAGACGAATCACCCCGTTGTCGACGAGCACGGTGTCACCCACGGAGATGTCGTTGATCAGCTCGTCATAATTCACGTCCACCGAGTACGCTTCTTCGCTCTTTGCCCCGCGAACGGTGAATTCGAGCACATCTCCGGGTTTCAGGGGGAGGTCATTTTTGACATCGCCGGTTCGAATCGCGGGGCCTTGCGTGTCTAGAAGAAGAGCGACGGGACGATCTAGTTCGGCTGCAAGAGCACGAATTCGCGGCACAATGTCTCGGACCCATTCGTGCGCCGCGTGGCTCATGTTCAACCGGAAGACGTCCGCGCCCGCAACAATCAACTGCCGTAACGTCTCCGTATCTTCCGTCGCCGGGCCGAGCGTGCAGATGATTTTTGTTTTGCGCATCGCGCTTGAGAATTGATGAGCGGCCTGAGAAAAAGCAAAGTGCTTTTCGCGTGCCGGTCCTCTGCCGCCACGGCTAAGGTCTTCCGGCAGACTCATTCCAGGTATGCACCCGAGCTCCTACGACAAAATGGCGGCCTTTCGCCGGGATTATCTCTCGGCACGCAGAGACGAACCGCTCGTGATTGTCGATCTCGGAAGTCAGGATATTAACGGCTCTTATCGCGCGCTCTTCGATGCTCCACCGTGGAAATACGTCGGCGTAGATTTGGCGCCGGGAGCGAACGTTGATGTCGTGCTCCGCGATCCCTATGACTGGCAGGAGTTAGGCCCGGCCTCTGTCGATGTCGTAATTGCCGGTCAAACTTTCGAGCACACCGAGTTCGTGTGGGAAACAATGCGTCAGATCACGCGCGCTCTGAAGCCAGGAGGCATCTGCTGCATCATCGTTCCGTCTAGCGGACCGGAGCATCGCTTCCCAGTTGATTGCTGGCGCATCTATCCCGATGGATTGCGAGCGGTTGCGCGTTACGCCGTTCTGGATGTGCTCGAAGCATGGACGCAATGGGAAGATCTGTCGGAATACGACAGCGAAAGCAACAAGTGGCATGACTCTGTGCTCATCGCACGCAAGAGCGAATCGGCAGCCAGCCAGGGCAGAACAGTCCCGTAGCGCGTCGTTTTAGTTCGGACTCACGCTCGCGAAAGGCGGGCGCAAGGGAAACAAGTTGACCGGCCACGGTGGGAAAGGCGAAAACCGGGCGCCGATGCGACGAGGAGCTCCACCTGCGCCCGAACCGAGTGGTCACTGGAGCGACTTCGACCAAACAATTCCACTGAAACGATGGGAGTTTCTGGTGGGTGCTCTGCTCGCCTGTCTGTTGCCGGCTGGCATCATGGTTGCCCTGGTCTCACGTTTTGGCGTGAACGTTCCTTTCTGGGACGAATGGAGCCTGGTGGACTTCTTCGAGAAAGCGCACGCTCACCAGCTCTCATTTTCCGACTTCTTCGCGCAAAATAACGAGCACCGCGTCGTCTTTCCGAAGCTCATCTTTCTGGCTCTCGCACACTTCACCGGCTGGAATACCCACGTCGAAATGTTTTTCTCCGTCGTCCTGTGTGCCTTCACCGCGCTCTGCTTGCAATGGGTGCTTTGGCGCACGCTCCGCCTGCCGTGGCCGAGAATGCTGATCCTGATGCTTGTGCTGAACGTGCTCCTCTTTTCGCCTTGCCAATACGAGAACTGGCTCTGGGGTTATCAGCTCGCATGTTTTTTGTTAACCTTCTGCCTTCTCGCGGGTGTGGCGGTGCTTTGTTCGGAGCTGCCGCCGTCACTCAAGTTCCTGCTCGCCGGCGGATGCGCCGTCGTCGCCACCTTCTCTGGTGGGAGTGGAATGCTCCTTTGGCCTTTGCTCCTGCTGACCTTCCTGCTCCGTGTAGATAGGAATAACCGCACCGCAGCAGTTCGCTGGTCCGGGGGGTGGATATTGATCGCGGCGTGCGCCATTGGGTTCTACTTCTTCGATTATCAAAAGCCGCGCTGGCACCCGCCGCTCGCCGCCTCCCGCTACTTGCTCGATTACTATTGCTACATCTCGGCTTTTCTCGGCTCCTCCCTGGGCCAGTATGAAAAAAGCGCATCCTTGATCGGGCCGGTGTCGGTCGGCTCCGTCGCGCTCGCGCTCTTCGTGCTCCTTGCGGGAGCGATTGTGTGGCGTCGATGGGATGCCGCCTTGCTCCGCGATGCGGCGCCATGGATATCCCTCGGTGGATTCGCGATACTTAGCGCGGCGCTGGCGTGTCTCACCCGGATTGGGTTTGGCCGAACCCAAGCTCTCGAGTCACGCTACACAACTTTCTCGCTCCTACTCGTGGTGAGTCTAATTCCGCTCGGGGCCGCGGTGGAAATCAACCTGCATAAGAAAGCCAAGACTTTTATGCGAAGCCTCAATTCCGCCATTGTTATCGCAGTTATCGTCTTATTCGCGATAATCACACCTCTCGGACTGAAAATGATGAACCAATCTGGAGTCGCACGCGCCAAAGGTCATGTTGCGCTCACTTTGATTAAATGCGTTCCGGAAGAAGACTTTCTTCAGAGGACGATTCACCCGAGTCTTCCACAACTGACCGGTTTCGCCGAACGGGCTAATGCTTTGCACCTGTTACATCCATCACTACTACATCCTGCCGATTTGGGACGGATCCTGGTGAAGACGCAGGGACACTTGGTGGGTGCGTGTGGCGAGTTCGAGGCGCTCCGGCAGTCCGCTAAGAACTCCTACGTGGCAACCGGGTGGGCGCTGCTTCCTTACTCTCGCCGGCCTGCCGATGCCGTCATCCTCGCTTACGAGTCGCCCAATGGTCCGATGGCGTTCGCTCTTGGACTTGATCGCTCCCCTCGCAGAGAAGTGGCCAAGTTCTACCGGGACAAGGCAGCCTTGTCCTCAGGCTGGCAGGCGACTTTTCACAACCGGGAACTCGTCTCCCGCACAGCTCCGGTTAAGATCGAGGCGTGGGCTTTTGACCTCGATCGGCTCAAGCTGTGCAAGCTAAGCGGCACCCGGTGGTTGGAGTAGCCTCGGGTTGTCAGGCGATTCGGCAATGGCGGTAGGCTGTGGCCAAAGCGAAACCGCGCCTAGAACTCCTGAGACCACGAGGAGTGTTTCGGGAGGAATACCATAGCGAAATTGATAACAAAGTGTCACGACCGGAAGTAAGTAAAGACCACAGGCACTAAGGCCAAAGAGAACAACTCCGAGTCGAATTCCACCTTTGGCTTTCAGCACTCCGATAGCTGACATCACCAGGAGCACACAAATAGCAAAGCCGCTGACGCGAAAGGTATTCTGGTAGAAGGCAAGCAAGCCTTGAGCCTGCAGGCGAACCTTTGTTCCGCGATAGACTCTCGACATCGCCCGCACAACCATGTTCTCGACTGACTTGTCACGCCAGCCAAAGGAAAGCAGCTCTCTTGATTGCCCTGCGTAGGGACGAACTGGACCCATTGCAGGGTCAAGGTAGCGGGCGAGGTCAACCACGATCGCTCTCAGATAATCGAGCGGTTGGTGCAGGATTGCTTGTGTGGAGAAAGCTTCAAGTTTGGCACCCGTCTCCGGCCCAAGTGGGAAACTTCGTCTGGGAACCGAATTCAAATCCCACACGTAACCGAAAGGGCCCGGCCGCTTCCAGGGTGGCCGTTGTTCGCAAAGAATCTCAGTGCCTTGCGGTGGTTTGAATTTCTGGCAATCAGCGAATGGCGCAACCCGCGAGTATAAGTTCCAGCCCCGCATGTCAGCGAGCCCGAGATACTGACCATGTGCCAAAAAGAACGCGCCCACGTACAACCCATAGACACCGACGCCAGGTAGAACCGCGGCGGCAAGCGCCGCGCTGCGCCGCCTCAGTTCTCCGTGAACGAAGAGAAAAGTGCACAAGACGAGGACCGGTAGCAACACCACACCGGTGCTGCGGGTCAATCCCGCCATCGCCAGACACGCGCTGCCGGTCGAAAGCCACTTCAGATTCAATGTTGGAACGAGACCGCAAACGGCAGCACTTAATCCGGCGACGGCTAGCACGATCAGAAAATGATCGGCCATGACCACGTGCTCGAGATAAAGGTGATCACCCGAGAGTAATGGCACGGACGCCGGCAGACAGGCTGTCGAGCGCGCCACACCCAAGCGCTGCACTGCAAGAAATAGGAAGACACCCACTGCCAAACCCGTCGCGTGCTGCACCGCAATTGTGAACCAGAGCTGATGTGAAATTGCGTGGAGCAATTGTAGCAGCATCGGGTATCCGGCCGGCATCCAGAAATCGCCGAAGATCGCCATGCCACCGGCACGTGCGTATCGGGGTGAATCAAACATGAGCATGACGGCCGGATAATAGGCCACCATGAGCGACACGCGGACGATGATGCCAAACGCCAGAAGAATGGCGAACGGTGGGTAGCGCAAGGAGGTGAGCATTCGTTTCGCAGCGCTAAGTCCCAGCACATACGCGAGAATTTGATTCGATCACGCGAATTACTACTGCAGACGCGCGGACGAGATAAAGAAATAAGGGTCGATTAAGCCGTGCGTAGCTAGTATAGCTTCGCATGACCAGCGGATTTTTGGGATTGCGCACCTCCTCGCAGTATCCAGATCATGGAATCCTTGCCACAATTCGCGGAGACGAGAACTTCCTTTTGCGTTGTAGAAATCATCCTTGCTCGACGAGGAAGGTTCCATGACTGAGCAAATCGAAAAAAAGCGGAGAGCTCGATTGTCCGACGCCTCCGGAGATCGTCCCGATCGTTCTCAGTTGAAGGCGCGAGGGGGGCTGAGTTGCCGAACGTGATGAACCAGCCACTAATCGGAATTTTGCAGTGTCCAGCCTGCAATGGCCCTCTAAGGGAGGCACGCAGCTCTCTCGTTTGTGAAGATTGCTCCACTACGTTCACTATCCAAGGTGGAGTTCCGGTGTTCCTCTCGGAACCGGCAGAGATGGTCGCCGATCACAGTAGCAATGCTATCGGACCCGCCTTCGAAGCCGTCCTGAAGGAAGGGAAAGAATTCGTTTTGCACATTGGCGCCGGCGGGACGGCAACACGATTCCCAAATTGCGTTGAATTTGAGCACAAAATCTTTCGCCACACCGATGTTGTCGGGGACGCACATCATTTGCCATTTCGCGAAGGCGTTTTCGATCAGGTGTTTGCGCTAAACGTCTTCGAGCACCTTCGGGACCCGAAGTTGGCGGCCACGGAAATCTTTCGGGTCTTGAAACCTGGAGGATCGCTGGCCATTCACACCGCATTTCTTCAGGCTGTCCACGAGGAGCCGGATCACTTTTACAACGCCACCGAGTATGGTGTCCGGGAATGGTTCCGGGATTTCGAAATCGAGGATTGCCGGGTCAGCTCGAACTTTGGTCCCGGCGTCATGCTTGCATTTTTGCTCTCGAACGTCCTGCACGCACTGGGTGAAAGCGGGATCGATTGGGTGGAACAAACGCGGATTGCTGACACCACAATCGGCGAATGGGCAGAGTTTTGGGCGAGCCGAACTGGACCACCGCCGGGATTCGACCACCTGCAAAATCTGCCGCAAAAATCGCAGGCACGAATCAGCGCGGGCTTCGAGCTCCTGGCGCGCAAACCAGCGCAGTCGGAATCAGCGTCCGCTTAGAATTGTAACGGAAGAGCTTTCCGCTGGACACCTGCTGCCAGCAATTCGAGGTCGTACCCGTGCAAAGTGAGCCACAGGAAATCGGTTCCCAAAACTCGAATGAGAAGTTCGAGCCCGAATCTATTTGCGCCAGCATCCCAATGCGGGCGTCGCCGTTTATTTACTGGATCGAAGAGCCGCTCCAAGTAGACACACCGCGACGCTGGCGACGAATCGTAGGTTGGTGCGTAAACGAGGATGCACGGCCTCCCGCGGGCCTTCGCTTGCGCGTCGGCGACAAACAATTCGAGGCGGGTTGCATTTATGATCGACCCGATGTCGCGACTTATTTTCATCGAACCGTCAGCGACGTTCGCTGCGGCTTCTCGTTGATCATTGAGACGGTTACGCCAGAGACGCCGGTATCGCTGAGCGCCCGCTCCGATTCTGACGAATGGACATTGATCTTCTCGTCCTCGATGCGCGGCTCGAGAGTCGCTTCACCCGCAGACCGCGCGGAGAAGGAAAGGTGGGAGCTTTCCGACAACTCAGCGCGTTACGCATGGTGGTTCGATCGGCCCAATCATTGGCCAGCCTCCACAAATCCGCTCTACATTTCCGGCTGGTGCGTGGATCGAACCGGCGCGCCTGTTCGCGGCCTGCGAGCGAGAAGGGAGAGAAAGATTTTCCCGGCACAAATCGGTATTCAACGCCGGGATGTTCGAAGCATTTTTGCTGACCTGCCCTTCGCGCATTGCAGTGGATTCGCGATCGCAGCCACTCTGCCGGGAGGCGCCGGCACAATCGATCTTGAAGTCCTCGGGCCTGATGAAGGCTGGCACCTGTTCGACCGCCGCAATTACATCGAAAGACGGCGCCGGATTCCGGCAACGCTTCGAGCAGACGAGCGGGACGTTATTCGCGCTGCAGGCGGGAGCGTGGTTTCTCGTTTCGCCTTCTGGCTCGAGCCTCGGTGCAATTGGTCCCGAATGCCGAAGCGGCAGCGTCTCGCCGGCTGGTGTGTGGCGCTCGCTGGTTCTCCGATCGCGGAAATTCGCGCGATCGCGGGAGGCAAGGAATCTCTTGCGAGATGTGGATTGAGGCGACCCGAGGTGAAGGCGGCCTTTCCAGAAGTGCCGGGCGCGGTGGACAGCGGCTTTCTTGTGACCGTGGAACCGTTACTCGGCTCGAGTGAACTGGTTCTGGAAGCGCGAAGCCGGGAAGGTGAATGGGAGCCATTTATGCGTCGCCGTGTGCATCGGCCGCTGTTCTGGGGTCGCCACGAGAACGCCTACGGCGACACTGATGACTACAGCGTTTGGGTAAAACTCTACGACCGCCTCACGTGGCGTGATCGCCGCTCCATCGGGCGCCACATTCGACAACTGCCGATCAAGCCGAAGTTTTCGATTCTCCTTCCAGCGTATAACACCAACCCGCGGTTTCTGCGCCGTGCGATCGCGTCGCTCCACGCGCAACTCTATGTGAATTGGGAGCTCTGCGCGGTTGACGATGCTTCCAACGATCCCGAAATCTGGCGTCTTCTCCAAGGCGCCGCGCGCCGGGATCGGCGCATCAAAATCGCACGCCGAAGAGAGCGCGGAAATATTTCAGTCGCCTCCAACCAGGCGCTGCAGATGGGAACCGGCACCTCGATCGGCTTTCTCGACCACGACGACGAGCTCGCACCAACCGCGTTGTACTATGCTGCGCTCGAGCTAAATCGAACTCCCGCCGCCCGCATCATCTACACGGACGAAGATAAGCTGGACGACAACGGCAAACGGTTTTCGCCTTACTTCAAGAGCTCGTGGGACCCGGAGTTTTTCCTCACGCAAAATTATCTTGCTCACTTTTGCATCATTGATGCAAAACTTGTGCGCAATGCGGGCGGATTCCGGACTGGCTTCGAAGGCGCGCAGGACTACGATCTCGTCCTGCGTTGCCTCGAGCAAATCGGGCGTGGAGAGGTCGCGCACATTCCCCGAATTGGCTACCACTGGCGGAGCGCAGAGGGCAGCACGGCGGAAACAACCGCGGCGAAGCCATATGCGCAGGGCGCGGCGCTGCGCGCCGTGCAAGACCATCTCGACCGGCGCGGAATTGCCGCGCAAGCGGTGGAAGACTGCGGGATTTACCAGCACGTAAAATACCGCCTGCCAGCGGAACCCCCGCTCGTATCGATCGTCATCCCGACCCGCGATCGAGTGGAGTTGCTACGCAAATGCATGGCAAGCCTCGCGAGCCGGACAGATTACTCTGCGTATGAAATCATCCTCGTGGACAACGGCAGCACCGAAGCGGCAACGAACGATTATTACGCCAGCCTCGCAAATGAAGCCCGGATTGAAGTGCTCCGGCATCCGGGGGATTTCAATTTCAGCCGCCTCTGCAACGCCGGCACGGAGCGCGCACGCGGCGAGATCGTCGTTCTCCTCAACAACGATATCGAGATTCTCGACCCAGGCTGGCTGACAGAGATGGTGAGTCTCGCCGTGCGCGCAGACATTGGAGCGGTGGGAGCGCGCCTCTGGGGTCCAGACGGACGGCTGCAACACGGCGGAATTCTCCTCTCTCGTCACAACATTGGATCGTATGCTCATTTCGGTCTGCGGAGGACCGACCTGGGGTACTTCTCGAAGCTGCACCTGACGCAGAATTTTTCAGCCGTTACGGCCGCCTGTCTCGCGACGCGACGCGAAGTCTATCAGCGTGTCGGCGGGTTGAATGAACGCGAACTCGCGATCGCGTTTAATGACGTTGATTTCTGTCTGCGCGTGCGCGCCGCTGGGCTTCAAGTAATCTGGACGCCGCACGCGGATCTGGTGCACTACGAATCGAGTTCACGCGGCTTGGAAGACACCGCTGAAAAACAGGACCGCTTTCATCGCGAAATCGCCTACATGCGCGAGCATTGGGGTGAAGTGCTCGACCGCGACCCCTTTTACAATCCAAACCTTTCCCTCGGGACGGAATTGTTTACTCTGGCATTTCCCCCGCGGGCTGAGCGGCCTTGGTTGCGTCGAACGAAAACACTTTCGGGTGCCGGCCCGCAGCCGCCGACGCCGGAAGGGGCTCTGCTGAACGACTACGCTTTTGGATTCGACGGGCCGATCGAGCCGATCGTGTTTGAGAATCAGCTGCCAGTTTCCGGGTGGCTTCTGCAACGCAAAGGTAAACTCATTCGGGGAATCCGCGCGATCGTCCGGCGGAAATTTTCGAAACGCCGGATCTTTCGTGCCCGGCGTAAGCGTAGACGACCCGACGTGGCCGCTTCTTTTCCCCAGCTGCCTGATGCGATCGCGAGCGGCTTTCTTGTCGAGCTGCGTCTCGGACATGGAAAGAACAGCCTCAGCTTTGAGGTGCAAGACGATGAGCGTGTCTGGAGGACGTTCCACACCGCGGAAGTGACTGCGGTTCCGCTGAATCTTCTGACGCGGATCGGATTTGAGCGCGTGCGACAAGTCGCTGCACGCTCCCTGAAGCATGCCTCGTCGAGCCGGCAAAAGGAACCGATGGCGAGGCGAGTCGAAAGTAAGCTACCGCCAAAGCTGACCTCAACTCTTCGAACCGGGCGTGTGGATGTGTTTGCCACATCAAAATCAAATCTGTTTATCCTCGAAATCGGGGAGCTCGTGGCCGCCGGTTTTCGCGAAGCTGGCTGGGGTGCGCGCGTTCGGTTGGACGAAATTCCGGCGGAAAATCCCGCTTCAGATACGGTCCAAATCGTTCTCACACCGCACGAGTATTATAACTTGTTCTTAAGCGAGCGGCTCCGACGCAGCGAAGCGCGCCGGGTGACCCGGAATGTCGTGCTTCTTTCAACGGAGCAACCGGAGACCGGATGGTTTCAAAGTAACCTTGCCTGGGCAGTTCATGCCCAAGCGGTAGCCGACATCAATCCACTCGGAGTCGCTGCGTATCGCTCGCGCGGGCTGCGCGCATTTCACCTCCCACTTGGTTTTCATCCGCTGCTCGGGACCGGCAGCCATTTCCCGCAGAATGATCGCGAGCACGACATTGCGTTCCTTGGTTCGATGACGCCGCGTCGCGAGCGGTTTTTTGCCGACCATGCTCCATTCTTCTCGGAACACCGCTGTCACCTGCGTCTCGTCCCGCTGGGGTTCGCAAAGACGAAAGACACGCGCAGCTATTTGTCAGTGAGAGCGCGGAACGAAGTCTTAACGCAGTCCAAAATCCTGCTGAACGTCCATTACTCAAACCAGAAGTATTTCGAGTGGCACCGGATGCTCGTCGGGATCGCGAATGGATGCTGCATCATTACCGAAAAATGCCTCGGCTATGGTCCCTTGGTGCCGGGTAGGCACTTCGTGATGGTGGATTCCGAGGATCTAATTCCAGCCTGCGAATACTTCCTCGCGCATCCCAACGAATGCGCAGCAATCGCGAACTCGGCGACGGCGTTTATCCAAACCAAACTTCGACAGGCGCAGCTTTGCCGCTCGTTTCTCGAGGAATTGGAAACCGATCTGGCAAGGAGCACCCGGAATGGAGGAGGAGAAATCGACGCACTTGAGCGCGATTCGCTTGATTCCCATCCGGAGCCATTGCCCCGCGAGCTGACGCAACAATTGTCAGCCGGGTCGTTTCGGCATTTCGGCACCGCTCTGCGCCAAGATTTGCAAAATCTGTGGAGTGACGTTTCGCCGCGCCGAACGCGCGAGCGCCCACTCCTCGCGCAGGATGTCTCGTCCGCAGATCTGCGAGAAGCTGTTCTCGAAAAACGCAGAGGCTACCGTGAGCGCTGGCTAGCCCAGGAGCAAGCCGCAGCGGAGGGACTGCCCATCTTTCAGCTGCACGAGAACCGCGCTGCCGCTGGCGCGCGTGTTCCGCAGCTCTCGGTCATGATTACATTGTACAATTACGCGCGCTACATCGGCGATTGCGTTGCCAGCATCGAACGAGCCGCTGAGCGACTCGCCGACGCGGTCGAGATCGTGATCGTGAACGACGCCTCGACCGATCAGTCGCTGCGGGAAGCGCTCCGTTCCGCCGCCGCCAGCCGTTTGCCCGTTCGGATCGCCGACAAAAAATGGAATACCGGCCTCGCGGATGCCCGTAACAAAGGCGTGCACCTCGCGCGTGGTGATTACGTGTTCATCATGGACGCCGATAACCTGATCTTTCCGAATGCGCTCGCGCAATTGCTCGACCTTCTCAAGACGGGAAATTTCGCCGCCGCTTACAGCTTACTCTGCCGATTCCGCGGAACGCCGGTGAATCGAGTCGGACTCCTCAGCCATTTCGATTGGGACCCTCAAATTCTCGTGCAACATCCGTATATCGACGCGATGGCGATGTTTCGCCGCCAGGCGCTTCTCGAACTCTCCGGCTACGATAACCAGCTCAGTCAAATCGGATGGTTCGGCTGGGAAGATTACGATCTCTGGTTGCGATTCGCGCAGAAGGATTATCCCGTGGGCTTCGTGCCAAACGTGCTCTGTCTTTACCGTCATCACGACACCTCCATGATTAATACGACGAATCTATTCTCGACCGAACTGGTGCGGCATTTTATGGCGAACTACGGCGAACTGCTGGAGCGGTTTGATCCCTCCTCCACAATTTTCGGGGTGCCCAGAGAAAGCATTCGTGAGCTCGAAAAACCTGACTCTCGCCTCGTGTAAACGACGAGATTCAGAGCTGCGCCGCGACTTTGTCTCTTCGCGGGAAATGAATCAGTGAGAAGATCGTCCACTCGCTTTTTTATCGCCAGCGGTTGCCCGATCGCGACCACAACTCTCTATCGGTGCGTTCATCTCCAGGAGCAATTGCAGGATCTCGGTCACGATGCCGAGGTCGCGGAATGGTTTGAAGAGAATCAGATCAATTCCAGCGAGGCGCTGGATTATGACGTCATCGTCTTATACCGGCTGGCGATGTGCCCGCGATTACGGCATCTGATTGATGAAGCACGCCGACAAGGCAAGCCGATTATTTTCGATACTGATGACCTGATTTTCGAGCCAGACATGATCGAGCAGCACCGCGCAGTTGCGAGACTCAGCCCGGCGGAACAAACACTCTACGCCGAGGGTGTGCGGCGTTATCAGGAGACGCTTCTCGCTTGCGATCTGGTGCTGACGGCGACTCCGCTGCTAAGCGAACTCGCCAGATGCAGAGGGAAGAAAGCGTTCGTGCATCGTAATGCCTTGGGAAACGAGATGTTCGCCGAGACCAATCGTTTATACCAGCGGCGTGAAGAACGTGCCGTGACTGATCGCGTCGTCATCGGTTACGGCAGTGGCACCCCGACGCACGATGTCGATTTTCGCGAAGTGAGCGGGGCACTGGAGCAAGTGTTGGGACACTTTGCCGAGGTGGAGCTGTGGATCGTAGGCCCATTATCACTCTCCCCAGGACTTGTACATTTTGCTGAACGAGTCCGGCGTTTCCCCCTCACTGGCTGGCGCGACTGGTTTGATTTGGCCAGTCAGATGGATATAACGCTTGCTCCGCTTGAAATGGGAAACGTCTTCTGCCGGGCTAAAAGTGAAGTCAAGTTCCTCGAGGCTGGAGCACTGGGAGTACCCGTGGTCGCCTCTGACATCGATTCTTACCGAGATGTGGTGACCGATGGAAGCGACGGGTTTCTTGCCGGAGACGAGACGGATTGGCATCGAGCACTGAGCGAGTTAATCGAAGACCCGGAGCAGCGCCGGCGCCTCGGTCAACGCGCACGCGCAAACGTGCTGAAGAATTACAGTCCGCAAGCGCGCGCCACCGAGCTAGCGGCCATTTTGCCTGAAGTCGTAAATTCGTGCGGGATCGCGAGGCCTGCGATCACTATTCCTGAATGATCCGCGGCCAGAAAACACTGCCATGAAAACGTGTCTGGCGATCAATTGGCTTATACCAGAGCCGTTTCCCGGAGCCGGGGGAGATACCGGCATCTTTAGAACCATCCGTTATCTCGCTGAGTTCGGTCACGAGTGTCGCGTTTATGTGGTGCCATACAGCTTGATGAATGACTACAGCACTGAACGAATCCGCGAATACATCAGCAAACATTTCGGGCCCACGCCTGCGCAGTACCACCGCTGGATGGGGTACGTCGGCGACGCCGACTGCACCTTTGCCACCTTCTGGCCGACCGTCGAGAATTTGCTGACTCTGCAGAATGGCGGCCAGCGCTACTACTATGTGCAGGATTTCGAACCCTCCTTTTATCCAAATGAACCTCATCATTATGCGAGGGCTGAGAATACCTATCGTGCGGGGCTGCATTGCATAACTCTCGGGCCCTGGCTTGCGAAGCTCTTACGCGAACGGTATTCCGCAACGGCTGATCACTTCGATTTCGCGGTCGATTCGACGATATACTGGCCGCGGCCGAGTGAACGTCTGGCTGCGGGACGTGTCTGTTTTTACGCCCGTCCGACTACACCGCGGCGAGCGTATGACCTCGGCCTCGCTGCGCTCGAGTTGGTGAAAACGCAATTGCCTGATCTTGAGATCGCGTTCTTCGGAGTGCAGGAGCTTACGTCGCACCCCTCATATGCGTTTTCGAACCGTGGGCTGCTGACCGATAATGAACTCGCCACGCTTTTCTCGAGTGCGGATATTGGTTTGGTCCTTTCGCTCACGAACCCTTCCTTTGTTCCGCTGGAGATGATGGCCTGCCGCTGCGCAGTGGTCGAGATTGCGAGTGAACGAATGCAAGGCGTTCTTCGGCATGGGCAGGATGCCTGGCTCGTGGAACCGGCTCCGGAGCAGATCGCCGCAGGAATCGTGCGTCTGCTCTTGGATCGCGAGCTGCGCGAACGCCTTGTCGAAAACGCGTATCATCGGACCCGGACAATGAGCTGGCGTCACTCGGTCCGGCAAATCGAAGCTGTTCTCCTCCAGGATGCCGGGAGCTCCGGCGCCGGTCAAAGCGGAGCGCATGCGCCACAATCTCGCTCGTCCGCAGCGGCGAGGTAGCATGACGGTTCTTCGCATGGCACCGATGGAAAATGTTGCGCAACTTCGGTCGCGTAGATTTGAACCACGAGTCTATGGGGTCGGCGCCTGGACGCGCCACCTCCATTTTGCTTACGATCTTGTAGCGGCGCTACGACCAGGAGTCCTGCTGGAGCTCGGCACCGACCGCGGCGAAAGCTATTTCGCATTTTGCCAGTCAGCCGCGGAAAACGACACCAGCACTCGCTGCTTCGCCGTCGATACTTGGGGGGGCGACGCGCAAACCGGTGGCTATGATGAGACGACTTTTCGCGAAGTATCGGAACACAATGCTCAGCATTACGCGGCTTTTTCGACACTGATCCGCGCGAACTTCGATGCCGCACTCCCTCGCTTCGCCGACGAGAGCATCGACGTTCTGCACCTCGACGGGCTGCACACTGAATCGGCCGTGCGACACGACCTGGAGTTTTGGCTGCCGAAATTGCGCACCGGTGGAATTTTGATGCTCCACGACGTGGATGTAAGACAACGGGACTTCGGCGTTTGGAAACTCTGGGATGAACTCCGCGGCACCGGGCGCTCTTTCACATTTCATGAAGGCCCGGGCCTTGGAGTCTGGCGGAAGGGTATCGCCCGGCAGTTGCCCTTTCCGCTCGAAGATCTTCTCGGTGCCGCCCCGGAACGCACCGAGAAGATAACGACGTTTTATCGCGACCGCGCCAACGAGTTGCTGCAAAGCATGGAGCAGCAATGGCGTGATGGCTCAATTGTTACGAGCACGTTCGCGCGGCAAACGATTATTCAGGTTTTCCACAGCACGAATGGGCAGCACTCGGAGGAAAATTCGGTTTTCGCAAGAATCGGACACGGAGAATGGAAGGATGTTTCCATTCTCCTCCCCGATGACGCCGGTGCCGCCCCGCTACGAATCGATTTCGTCACCGCTTTTACCGTCATTGAAATCTCCAGCATTCGGCTTGTCTGCGCGCAGCAGCCCGTCTTCGTGGCCGCGCGGGAATCCTCCTTCGCCCAAGTCGCGGTGAAGGGCGACGCTAAACGGCTTGTAAATGGCGAGTACCTGCGCATCGAAGTTACCGGCTCGGATCCGCAGCTTTACCTGCCGCCACATCCAATTAGCGGTTCCCTCTGCCGATATTGCTTGGAGATGCGAATCCGCGTCTCCGCGCGAATACCAACTGCGGATCGGGCGCGGGCTTAAAGAAAACGCGGCCTGCCGGGTGGAAGGCCGCGTTTAGAAACTGCCCGCTTACCTGGATTTGCCGCGAGCCGCCTTGATCATCGACAGATGCTTCTCGAGTACGGGGAGCGTATTGGATGCAAAGGCTTTCAAGTCGGGATCCGTGCCGCCCTTGGCCTCTTGCTGAAACAGCTTAACGTCCGTTTGGTGATCGCTCACCATCTGGGCGAGGTACTCCTGATCACCACCGAAACTTGGCATCGAGGTCGGCTTACCGAGATCCAAGCCCTTCTTTTTGGCAATGCTCATCAGCTCTTTGTTCGCTTTCGTATGGTCAGTAACCATGGTTCTGCCGATGTTTTTAACGGCTTCGCTTTTCCCCTGCTTCTCGGCCATTTGTCCCATTTCAACTTCCATCATCCCACCAAAGGCAGCTTTGCTGATAAACTCCTTGTCCTTTGGGTCGAGCTTCGACGTCGCGGAGGTGTTCGCTGGTTTTTTGGCCAGATGGGGATTATCCGCAGTGGAATCAGGGACACCATTCGGGTTTGTCTTTTGCGTGTTTTTCATCTCTTGTTGGGTCTCTTGAGCGAAGGCGTGGTTCGCGAGGCAAAGCGCACCGCCAGCGACGGCGATGATCACCGAGAATAATGGAGTTTTTGATTTCATAGGATTGTTCGTCAGGTTGTGTCAGCACCGGGGCTCTTATCCGGCACCTTAAAGTTCGAAAACTCTAAATCGCTTGGATGTGAGAATCGTCCGCTCCTTCATCGATTGCGAGCCTGTAACGGCAAGCGGGAGAAGTTCCGCTATCGCGTTGCCTCGCATCTGCTAACTTTTGCAACCTTTTCGCCATCGGGCGTGACGCTGTACCGGTATGTATGATTATTTTATTGTGGGTGCTGGCTTCTCCGGGAGCATCCTTGCAGAACGATTGGGTCGGGGCTCCGGGAAGAAGGTTCTTCTCGTCGATCTTCGCCCCCACATTGGCGGCAACGCCTTCGATCATTACGACGAGGCCGGTATTCTCGTCCACAAATATGGGCCACACATCTTCCATACGAACTCGAAAGAGGTCTTTGATTACCTCTCCCAATTCACAGAGTGGCGACCCTACGAACACCGCGTCCGTGCCCTCGTGGACGGCCAGTTACTGCCAATTCCGATCAACCTCGACACGGTCAATCGCCTTTACGATCTCCAACTTGATTCCGAAGGGCTGGAAAGGTATTTTGCGGAAAAACACGAACAGGTAGAAAACATTCGCACCTCCGAGGATGTCGTCGTCAGCACGGTCGGCCGGGACCTTTACGAGAAGTTTTTTCGCGGTTACACGCGCAAACAATGGGGGCTTGATCCGTCGGAGCTTGGGTCACAGGTCACGGCACGCATTCCTACTCGGACCAACCGCGATGATCGCTATTTCAGCGACACTTATCAGCAGATGCCGCTGTACGGCTACACTCGGATGTTCGAGAACATGCTCGATCACGAGAACATCGACGTGCAGCTCAGCACGGACTATCGCGAGCTGAAAGCGAGCGTGCGCTACCGGGAAATGATTTACACCGGGCCGATCGATGAGTTCTTCGATTATCGCTTTGGAAAGCTGCCGTATCGGTCGCTCGAGTTTAAATTTGAGACCTACGCGCAGCCGGTCTTTCAATCGGCTCCGGTGATCAATTACCCAAACGATTTCGATTACACGCGCGTGACCGAGTTCAAGTATCTCACCGGCCAGGAACACGCGAAAACAAGCATCGTCTACGAATTTCCGCGCTCGGAGGGCGACCCGTATTATCCGGTGCCGCGGCCGGAGAACGCCGAGTTAAACAGCAAATATCAGGCGCTGGTCACGGAAACGCCGGGGCTGTATTTCGTTGGCCGGCTCGCATCCTACAAGTACTACAACATGGACCAGGTCGCAGCGCAGGCGTTAACGCTCTACGCGAAGATCTGTAAGCAGAATCGGTTGGAACCAAACGCTGAGGCTACAGTCGGAAGCGCCGGCTGAGCGATTGTATCAAGGATCGGGCTTCCCCCGCAGATAAGAACTCTCCACCCGGCTTGCGACGTCACGGTACCCGTAGTCGGCCTCGTAAATTTGCTTCATGCAGTCGATCGATCTCGGCTCATCCGCCATCTGCTCGTAAACGAGTCCGAGATTGTAGACGATCTCCTTTTTCATCGCATCCATCGACAAAATCTCGCGCGCTGCTTCCTCCAGTTGTTTGGCCGCGAGATCAAACATGCCGAGTTCGCGATAAGAGTGACCCAGCAAGTTCATGGCGCGTAACCGAGCATTTGGATTCTGCCGGGCCCGCTGTAGCTCGGGAAGCGCCTCGCGGAAGCGGCCTGCATTTAAAAGATGCTCGCCGAGCTCGAAGCGGAGCTGAAGATCTGTCGGATTACGGTCCGCTCGCTTGCGCGCCGCGTTGATCAAAATTTCGGCGCGCTGCTTTTTCGCCGCACGCAAAGCCTCCACACGCTGCACATAATCCGGATGGTCGGGCTGATGATAACCGATGAAATCCTCGTGGTCTGCGATCTCCCGCTCCGAGTGTTTCATACTCAAATCGGAGACCTTTCGCACCAGTCCGGCGTCGGTGTTCTGGGTGAGCTCGGCGGCATAGTGAAACCAAGCCACCGCGTTCTCGAAATCCTCCTTCTCTTCGTAAAGCGCTCCGAGTTGTCGCGCGCAATCCACGCTGTCCGGTTCGGCCTGATGGCGCGTATAACTCTCCGCAATCTGTTGATCGAGCGACTCCCCGGTGAGCTGAATGCGGCCCTGCTGCTCGAGCGATACCGCAGCCTCCTTGTTCTTGATCAAATCGCGATAGCTCTCCGCCTGGGTCCAGCCGCCGGTCGTCATTGACGCACGCGCGGACGCATCTTTCCCTAGGCGCAACGCTTCCGCATCGGTGGGATCGATCTCAGAAATTCGATTGTAAATCCCGACTTCCTTTTCGTTCTCACCGGTATCGTGGTAAACGCGCGCGAGCTGGCGTAAGATCTTGGTGTCGCGACCATTTTCCTCGAGTAAGGTTTGCAGTGCGAAGATGCCGATCTCCGGCCAACCGGCCGCTATGGCGGCTTCCTTCAGGGCAAGATTGGCCTGCCGGTGATAGGGCTCCTCTTCCAGGACCTTTTCGATCATTTCGAGCGCCCGCCTGGGATCCTTTTTTATTTCGCGCTGCGCCTTCATCACTGTCACGGATGCGGTCGAGATCTGGAAAAAACGCTTTTTCGCTGCCTTCGCTTTCGTGACCGCCGCACGCCGGATCAGCTGACGGCCGGTGAGGAATTGCGGTTCCTGTTTCAGGACCGCCTGCAGGAGGGAAATCGCGTAACCAAAGTTCCGCATTTCCACTGCCGCTACAGCTTTCAACCAGTGTGCGCGCTGCGCCTCGCTCAGATCGCTTTCAGTTTTAACGGCCATCCGCAGAGCTCAGGCTACAACAAATCCATCTGCGGCTTCGCAGAGCGCGCGGCGGCTCCCGTCGCCTTCGGTCCACGCCGAGTCGCGTGCTTCTCCGAGGTCTCCCTGGGTTTCTCCAATTGCGACAAAATTTCTTTCGCCCGCTCCAGAATCGACTTCGGCAAACCTGCGAGCCGCGCGACCTGGATCCCGTAACTCCGGTCCGCGCCGCCGGGAACAATCTTGCGCAGAAAAATGATCTGCTCATTCCATTCACGAACCGCGACGTTGAAATTCGCGACGCTGCTCCGTTCCTCTGCCAGCTTCGTCAGCTCGTGGTAATGCGTTGCGAAAAGCGTCCGCGCTTTGGTCTGGTCATGGAGGAACTCGGCCACGCTCCACGCGATCGAAAGTCCGTCGAAGGTCGAAGTCCCGCGCCCGATCTCATCCAAAATCACCAGACTGCGTTCGGTGGCATTGTTGACGATGTTCGCGGTCTCGTTCATCTCCACCATGAAGGTGGACTGCCCACGCGAAAGATCGTCGTTCGCGCCCACCCGCGTGAAAATCCGATCCACGATTCCAATCTCAGCGCTCGCGGCCGGCACAAAGCTGCCGATCTGAGCCAGCAACGTGATCAACGCGACCTGCCGGATGTAGGTCGATTTTCCCGCCATATTAGGTCCCGTGATGATCGCGAGCCGCGTCTCCTGATCGAGCGTCGTGTCGTTCGGCACGAACTTTTCTTCCGCGAGGTTCTGATCGAGCACCGGATGGCGGCCGTCCTTGATGCAGAGACGCATCGATTCGTTCAACATCGGACGGCAATAGCCGTAGAGCCGCGCCGTTTCCGTGAGGGCACAGATCACGTCGAGTGTTGCGATCGCGCCGGCGGTCTGCTGAATGGGTGCAAGCTCCCTGAGCGTTTCCTCGCGCAGAGTTTGGAAGAGTTGATACTCGAGGTGACGCGCACGCTCATCGGCGCCCATGATTTTGCCTTCGACCTCTTTCAACTCAGGCGTGATGTAACGTTCGCCTCCGATCGTTGTCTGCTTGCGGGTATAATGCGGCGGCACGTTCGCGAGATTCGATTTCGTGATTTCGATGTAGTAACCGAAGACGGAGTTGAACCGGACCTTGAGCGATTTAATTCCAGTTGCGGCGATCTCGCGCTCCTGCAACTCGGTAATCCAGATTTTTCCATCGTGGGAGGCTTGCCGCAATTCATCCAACTCCGCGCTGAAAGCATCGCGAAAAATGCCGCCATCTTTCAGCGCGAGCGGTGCGTCATCGGCGATCGCCCGATTCAACTTCTCCGCCAGTGCCGGCATCTCGTGGAGCTCTCGCTGAAGGGCGGAAGCAAGCGAGTTCGCACTGCCATTTTCCGCGACGCGGCCGAACGCCAGGCGCCCGAGGAGCTTCTGCAATTCCCGTTTCAAGTCCGGTAGTTTCTGCAGCGACGTTTTCAGCGCGACCAAATCGCGGGCATTCCCCGACGCCTGGCTCAACCGTCCCGCCGCACGTTCCAGGTCTCGCATCGATTTTAGCTCCGCGCGGAGGGACGCCAGCAAGTCGGTTTCCTGCAGCAGATCGCCGATGCACTGCTGCCGCCGCTCCAGTTCGCGCAGATCACGGAGAGGTTGCAAAATCCACGTCCGCAGTTTCCGTCCGCCCATCGGGGTGACGGTTCGATCCAGGGCCGCTAGTAAACTGGTGTCGCGCGCGCCGCGCGACGAGACTAGCTCCAGGTTCGTCTGCGTCGCCGCATCGAGGACGACGTGATCCGACGCGGCGTCGCAGCGCAGTGACGTTAGATGATCGATATTGCGCCGGAGCTGATGCTTCAAATAATGCAGCATCGCGCCCGCAGCGGCGACTGCGGCCAGAAGGTGTCCGCAACCAAAGCCATCGAGCGACTTCACCGCGAAATGTTGACACAATGTGAACGCCGCCTGTTCCGGCAGAAACGCGTAAGCATCGTATGGCAGCACGCCCGCGAGTTCGCCGAACTGAGCCCGCTGATCTTCGCTGATCAAAAGCTCGGAAGGCGAGACCCGCGCGAGTTCGTCGAGCAACGCGCTGCTGTTTGCGACCTGAGAAAGCCGGAACTCGCCGGTCGTCAGATCAGCATATGCAAAACCGATTGCGCCTTCGGTTGCGCAAACCGCGCCGAGGTAGTTGGCGCGGTTCGCCGGCAGCAGATCGAGTTCACTGATCGTGCCCGCGCTGATGATCTGGGTGATCTCGCGTGAAACAATTTTCCCAGGCTGCGGGGCGCTGGTCTGGTCGCAAATCGCGACTCGTCTTCCCGCTTGGATCAGCTTCGCGATGTAACCAGGCACGGCGTGGTACGGAACTCCGCACATCGGAACCTCGTTGCGTTTGGTGAGCGCCACATTCAAGAGCGCGGAGGCCTTCTTTGCGTCCTCGAAAAACAACTCGTAGAAATCGCCAAGGCGAAAGAGCAGCAGGACGTCCGCAGGCAAGCTTCGGCGGAGCCGCTGATACTGCTGCATCATCGGAGTGAGCGCGTCGGCCATTCGATCAGCTTTGAATCAGCGAGCTGAAATTGCGAGTTCGATTTAATCGGTCTCCGGGCGCAAGCAGACCCGATAAACCCACGCGATCAGCAGCAGCTGAAGCGGCAGTCGCGCCCAGAGCAATGCCACCGGCAACACCCGGTCACCGATCTGCAACCCGGCAGCAATCGCGTGGACGTTCGCGGGAAAGACCGCGACGAGCAGCGCCATCAAACCCCAGCCGGCGCAGCGTCGTGTCCGCGCGATTAAAACTCCGATTCCACCGAGGATTTCCGCCACGCCACTAACTGCAACCAGCTGGGCATGCCACGGCAGATAAGGCGGCATGATTGTGAGATAGACTCTCGGCACAACGAAATGAAGAACGCCAGCGAGCACGAAAAAAATGGCGAGGAGCAGCTGCAAAGCTGGTGATCGCACGCGCATTTCATCGTCCGCACGATGCACCTGTCGATTCAATCCTAGCGTGCGTCGACGGTCGTGTCTTGCCTTTGCCACTCGTGCACTGATCTGTTTGCGAGCGGATCAGCGTGTGAACGCCGATGGCTACGCTTTTTAGAGATCCGCGTCAAACCTGCGAGAGATCGGCCACAAACCTTGCCATCCGATCCCGCATTTCCGCGTCGGGCAAACGGCCGACGCCGCCTTGCATGTTATCTGCGAGATGGAGCGCGTTGCTCGTCGCTGGAATTGTGCAGGTCACCGCCGGATGCGCGACAATCCACTTTAACAAGAACTGCGCCCATGACGTGCAGTCGAACTCAGCGGCCCATTCAGGTAACGGCTTTCCGCGCAAACGGCGGAACAGATCGCCACCTCCGAACGGACGATTCACGATCGCCGCCACGCGCCGCTCTTGTGCGAGTGGCAAAAGGCGTTGCTCTGCCTCCCGCTCGTCGATCGAGTAATTAATCTGAAGGAAATCAAGATTCTCGCTCCGCAGAATCTTCTCGACCGCGACAAACCCGCCGGAGTTGTAATGCGTGATGCCGATGTAGCGGACGCGGCCCTGAATTTTCCACTCGCGGATCGTGGCGAGCTGCGTGGCGGTATCAACGAGGTTGTGCACCTGCATGAGGTCGATGCGTTTCGTTCGCAGCCGTGCCAAAGAACGCTCCATCGACTCGACGCCAGCCTCTTTGCCGCTGGTCCAACTTTGGTGGCGAGAAAGAGCGAATCGCGAATCGCCAGCTTCATCGCGATGTCGCCCGCGACCTGCTCCGCGCGTCCGTACATCGGCGACGAATCCATCACGCGCCCGCCGAGTTTCACGAATTTGGAAAGAACTTCTTCGAGTGGCTTTCGCTCCGCGTCCGAAGACCCGATGTCAAACGTTTGCCAGGTTCCGAGACCGATCACCGGAAGCTTTTCTCCAGTCGCTGGAATCGGACGCGTCAGCATCGTGGCTTCCAATTCGCGCGTGCGTTCCGCGCCCGACGCGTTCATCGGTAGCATCATACCCGCGGATGTGGCAGCGATGATGCGCGCAGCTTCGCGCCGGGTAACGGACTCAATTTCATTCATTACCGAATGGGACCAGATTATTAAATGTCGCGTTCCACAATCGGAACCTCAGTATCCCGGCTTTGGAAGAAGCGTAGTCTGAATGGCTTAGGTGCAGACTATCATTATGGCAGAGCCGTTGCTAAGCAGAGCGCAACCCACATGGAAATTTCCACAACCCGCCGCAATTTCATGAAAGTTTCTGCCGCTGCCGGCGGCGCAGTCAGTTTCGGTTTCGCGTCGAAATTATTCGCCGCAAGCGAGAATCCGAAACCACTGCGCATTCTGATTCTAGGCGGGACCGGATTCACCGGGCCAGCACAGGTTCGTTATGCGATCGCACGGGGGCACAAAGTCACCGTTTTTAATCGCGGCAAAACCCACAAGGGCGAGCTGCCCGAAGGCGTGGAACAACTGATCGGTGATCGCAACGGCCAGCTCGACGCGTTAAAGGGCAAGACGTGGGACGTGGCGATCGACAATCCCACGATGCTTCCGGCATGGGTGCGCGACGCCGCGGAAATTTTGAAGGGGAACGTCAATCGTTATGTTTTTATTCGACGATTTCGGTTTTTGCGGACAACAGCAAACCAGGCGCCGATGAGAGCGGACCCCTTCTGAAATACGAGGGCGCCGATCCAATGAAGGAGACGAGAGACAGCGTCGCTGCCTCCGGCTTTAAGCTTTACGGTCCCTTGAAAGCATTGTCGGAGCAGGAAGCGGAGAAACATTTTGCCGGCAAGACGCTGATTATCCGACCTGGTTTGATCGTTGGACCCGGCGACGAATCCGATCGCTTCACTTACTGGCCGGTGCGAATTGATCGCGGCGGCGAAGTTCTCGCGCCCGGTGATCCGAAAGATCCCGTGCAGATTATCGACGCTCGTGATCTTGCGGAATGGACAATCCGGATGGCCGAGAACCGGGAAACTGGAACATACAACGCGACTGGACCCGCAACACCGTTGACGATCGGCGGTATGCTCGATGGAATTAAAGGCGCGTTAAACGCGAAGGCGACGTTCACGTGGGCCGACGCCAGGTTCCTGGAGGCGCAAAAAGTCGAGCCGTGGTCCGACATGCCGGTGTGGGTTCCGCCGCAGGGCGAAATGGCGGGGTTCGCGCTCTTGAACGTCCAGCGCGCAGTCGGAAAAGGGCTGACCTTTCGCCCGCTTGCGGAAACGGCGCGCGACACACTGGCGTGGTTCAAGGCCCAAGCGAAAGAGCGCCAGGAGAAACTGCGCGCCGGCCTCACGCCGGAACGCGAGGCGGAAGTGCTGGCGAACTGGCACAAACAACAGCCCTCGTGATCCAGCGCTCTACCCTTTGCGGCGATGCCTCACCAGAATGCGCGATTGCTGATGCGCTAAGGACAGCGCACGCTATCCGCGTCGATGAGCGCCTTCTTCTCGCGCCTGCGCGATAAAATTGTCGACGTGCAGCCCGACGAGCTGCGCGCGCTCGCACTCGCGTTCTTCTTCAACTTCGTCGTTCTTGGCAGCTATTACATTCTCCGACCAATTCGCGACGACATCGGCGCAGCGGGTGGCTTGGAGAATCTCTCCTGGATGTACCTGGGAACGCTGACTGCGATGATTATCGCGAACGCGCTTTTCTCCGCCATCGTCGCCCGCATGTCGCGGCGGCGATTTATTCCGATCGCCTACCGTTTCTTTATTCTCAATCTCGCACTCTTCTATCTTGCGATGCGTTTCCTCCCTTCCGCGCAACAGTTTCAGGTGGGCCTCGCGTTTTTCGTCTGGGTCAGTGTTTTCAATCTTTTCGTCGTCTCTGTCTTTTGGGCGTTCATGAGCGACCTGTTCAATAGCGAACAAGGCAAACGTCTCTTCGGCTTCATCAGCGTGGGCGGCACACTCGGCGGAATTGTCGGCGCTCTTGTCACGGCGTCGCTCGTGAAAAAGATCGGGACCCTGAACTTGCTGATTGTCTCCGCTGTGATGCTCGAAGCGGGCGCCCGGTGCGTAAAATTTTTTCCAACGAGCTTTTGTCATCCCGCGCCCCGAACGCTTTCGGGGTCGAGGGATGCGGTGGCGCTACCCTCAAGAAAGCTCTCCCTGCATTCCTCGACTCCGAAAGCGTTCGGGGCGCGGGATGACAGCGCCGAGAAGCCCGTCGGCGGTGGAATCATTTCCGGGATCTCGCATGCATTCCGTTCACCCTATCTACTCGGCATCTGCGGGTTCATGCTGCTGCATTCGATCACATCAACGATCGTTTACTTTCAGCAGGCCGATCTCACCGCACACCAGTTTCACGATCGCGCCGCGCGCACTGCCTTTTTCGCCCAAGTCGATCTCTCCGTGAACGTGCTCACGATTCTCGTGCAGATTTTCCTCACTGGCCGGCTGCTGAAATGGCTCGGGGTTGGCATCACCCTCGCCTTTCTTCCGGTCGTCAGCATCATTGGTTTCCTCGCGATGGGTTTCGCGCCTGCCCTCGGGTTATTGGCGGCATTTCAAACCCTGCGTCGCGCCGGCAACTTCGCGGTCACCCGCCCCGCGCGCGAAGTCCTTTTCACAGTCCTGCGGCGCGAGGACAAATATAAAGCGAAAAGTTTCATCGACACGTTCGTCTATCGCGCGGGCGATCAGATCGGAGCGTGGTCGTATCCCCTGCTTATCTGGTTTGGACTCGGCATAACCGGGATCAGCTTCGTCGCCGCGTCACTCGCCGTTGCATGGTGCGTGATGGCTCTTTGGCTTGGCCGAAAACAGAGCACGCTCGGACAGGATCGCTTCGCCGAGCGGGATGACGCGGCCGCGCCAGCTTAAGTTCGAGCAGTCTATGTCTTCGTGTAAACGCCGATCAGTGGACGACGTGACGGCGTCTTCGAGTGGAAATCACTTACGAAACCGCTCTTCGTGCGAATCTCAACATGCCCCGCGGAACGGCTGGCACCGTAAACGAGGACCGCGCCGACTGGCGCTGCATACGGATCCCACACCGCGACCTTCTTGAATCCATAACTGAGGACAAGCTCGCGCCCGGCTTCTTTTGCAAACTCGCTTTTCGGCCGCGAGGTGACCGCTCCGCTTGCCATGAGAGCATCTTTCACGTAATGCCAGCAGCGTGAACGCGAATGCGCGTGCGCGCGTTCTTCCGCGATCGAAGCGGCACGCCGCAGTTTCGGATCAATCTTTGGATCGACCTTCGCGAATGGGTGAATGATCTGCTTCGGCTGATAACCGTTTACGACCTCCGCTGATCTCTCCTTTCCTGAAGCATCCTTGTAGAAGAATACTCGCGATTTCGGACCGTCGGAGATGTCAGCTCGCAGCGTCGCAGAGCTCGCGACACACGCGACCGCGAGGATTGTAAAAGGAACGATCTTCCGCACGCGCGCCCTTATGCACAGGCCGTGCTCTTACCGGCAAGCGTTTTTTTACGCCTTCGCGTAAACACCGATCAGGGGCCGGTGCGATGGGGTCTTCGTCCGGAAATCACTCACGAATCCCTCCTTCGTGCGAATCTCGACGTGGCCGGGCGCGTCCTTGGCATTATAGACGAGCACCGCTCCGACCGGAGCCGCGAACGGATCGCTAATCGGGAGTTTCTGGAATCCGTACTCACGGACGAGCTCGTCGCCGGCTTCTTTGGCGAGCGCTGTCTGTGGCCGAGTCGTGACCGCTCCCGCGGCAAGCAGCGCATCTTTTACATAACGCCAGCAGAGCGCTTTTGAATGCGCGTTCGCGCGTTCCTGCGCGATCGTTGCCGCGCGCGCCAATTGCGGTGCCACCTGCACATCGGCAGGATTCAGACTCGTGATTTTCTTCTCTTCTGATTTCTGAACCAGCGGTGCCGAAGCCGCCGTCCCGCTCGCATCGAAATAGACAAACTCCGGCGCGGCCGGAACGTCGCTGCCTCGATGAAGAGAGACCGTTTGAGTGAGGGCAAAGCCGCAAAGGATAGAGAGTGGGATGAATTTTCGCACGGGACGGGTTTAATGCCGTCAAAAGCACCTTCGTGCAAGTGGTTTTTTCCAGAAATACGTAACTTCCCCCGCAGCTCTTGTGCTTCTTGGTGGCGCAAGTTTCCAACTTGCGAATGAGTTTGGAGGCAAGTTGTAAACTTGCCCCACACTGACGCCGTCGACTACGCACCAGCCGTCCCGCAGATCTACGCCTTTGCGTAAACGCCGAGCAGAGGTCGACGGGATGGCGTTTTCGAGCGGAAATCGCTCACGAAACCATCTTTCGTTCGGATCTCTACGTGGCCGGCCGCCCGGCTTGCCGTGTAAACCAGCACCGATCCGACCGGTGCCGCGTATGGGTCACTTACTAGAAGCTTCTTGAATCCGTAGTCGCGAACCAGTTCTTCACCCGCCTGCTTTGCCAGCGCCGTTTTTGGCCGCGACGTCACCGCGCCAGCGGCTACGAGCGCTTCCTTCACGTAATGCCAGCAACGCGATTTCGAGTGCGCGTTCGCGCGTTCCTGCGCAATCGTCGCCGCACGCGCCAACTTCGGACTGATGCCCGGGTCAAAACGCGCAAGCGGCGTCAGGATTTTGCGCCTGGCGGAGTCGTCAACCAGCGGCACAGAGCTTATCGTTCCGTTGGCATCTCTGAAAACGAACGGCGTTCCGACGCCCGGTTGAGCTGCATGGAGCGAGGCCGCGAAAGAGCACGCGCAGAGAACACTTATCGTAGTGATTTTTCGCACAGGAGCGCTCCCTATCAGCCCTTTGGGTGAGTCACGCAAGGTTTTTTCGCAAAAAAGTAAATTGATTCCGCATCTTCCTAACCAGGCGTGTGGTGTATGGAGATTACAGCCGTTTCCATGCCTGAGCGCCCCATCATCGAGCACATAAAACTCAGCACCGGTAGAGCGGCCGATCTCCTGGCCGGCCCGGTAGGCCTGCTATTTTCTGGGCAACAGGTGACCAGCCAATCGCTGCGGCGCCTCAAATTCTGGAACATAGGCCTCCGGCCTGTGCGGCCTACGGGCGTCACGCCTGTCGATTCGAATCGCAGTCTCCGCTACTTTGCCAACTCGTAGAGATACTCGACGAACGACATAACCGCGCCATCGTAGCCCTGCACCTTCGGATTACTCGACTCGATGACGTAATATTCATCCGGCGCGTGCGCGCCCGTGCCGAAGCCCAGCCCGAAATGTCCCGCAGCGAGGCTGAGCGGCGCGTTGGTAAAAACGTAACCCGGATACGAGCCCGCATTCCATGGCCAGAGCAACGCGTCGATCCCGGCCTGCTTGTAAGTGTCCACCTGCGCCTTGATGAACGGCGCATCGGCCGGCGTCGTCGTCGGATCGTAACCGCCGCTCATGTTCACCTCGATGTCGCCGAATCCATGCTTCGCCAGATGCGCCTTCAGCGCCGCCAGCGCCGCGTCCGCCTTCATTCCCGGCACCAGCCGCAGATCGAGCTTCGCTTCCGCCTTGTGCGGCAACACCGTCTTCCCGCCCGGTCCGGTATAACCAGCCACGAGCCCCTCGATGTTCACCGTCGGCTGCGACTCCAGCCGTTCCTGCGCCTGCTCGTAGGGCAGATCGCCGATCCAATGTTGCACTCCCAGCACCTTCTTCCGCTCCGCTTCAATCTGTTTCGCCGACACATCCGCGATCATCTTCTTCTCTTCCGCGGTCAACGGCCGCGGCTTCGGATAATTCTCGATCGTGATCTCGTTTCCATCCTCCGAGACCAGCGTGTTGAGCGCGTGCACCAGCCGCCAGACCGGGCTGTCCACCATCGCCTTGAGCGACGAATGAATATCCTTCGCCGGCCCGCGGCCCCACTTCTCCCCGCTCGAGATCAACTGCAGCTCGATCACCCCCTTCGCCCCCAGGCTCACCTCCACGTTCCCCTGCGGATCCTGCGACGCCGACGGCATGAAAATTCCGATGCACTTCGAGAGCGCCGCTTCCACCTCCGGCTTCTGCACGATCTGGCCGATGTGCGGCGAACCAATCTCCTCCTCGCCCTCCGCCACCAGCACCAGGTTCACCGGCATCTTCTCCCCCGCGCCCTTGATCGCATTCAGCGCCGCCAGGAACGCCGCCTCCGGCCCCTTCTGGTTCACCGCCCCGCGACCCATGATCACCTTCCCGAAACCCTCCTTGTCCACCAGCGCCGCATCCAGCGGCGGCGACGACCACTCCTTCGGATCGAACTGCTTCACATCGTACATGAAATAAAGACCCACCGTCTTCGCCGCGCCCGCGTCCAGCGTCGCGAACACGCCCGGCTTCCCATCCGTCGGCACCACCGTCGCCTGCTGGAATCCGGCCTCCTTCAACATCTTCGCCATCAACTCCGCCCCCGCGGGATAATTCAGATCCTCCGCCGCGATCGACGGCAGCTTGATCCAATCCTGCAACCGCTTCACCGCCTCCTCATGCCGCTTGGTGATCGCCGCCTGGACGTTGGCGTGGTCACTTTCGGCCGCATAATAGTTTGGAGTTACAGCGCCCAAGAAGGCTGCTGCAGTAGCAAAGGCTAGGGAGCGGCGTTTAATATTCATAGGATGCTTTATCGGTCTCTACGAGCTTCGATTCAACTGGAGAAAATCCAATTCCGAAACACCGTTTTCATGTTTATATCACGCCAAGTGGCTCGACAGGACTCACCCTTCTACGCATGCTAATCCCCAATGCCAATCCGCTACGTTTTACCCGCTGATCTAAAGGACTCGTTAAAGGATGTTGACGAAGCCGTTCGTGATTTCATAAAGCAATGTCAACCTGAGGAGCATGCAAATCTTTGCATCTTCGTGGACGCTCGCACTAACGCTCGATACTGCGAGTGCCACTTGCGAGGAAGCTCGATCTTAGCGCTCGGAACGATTGACGTTCCACTGGATCCCGAAGAACAGCCCGAATACCGAGCCAACCGCGAGATTGTCGAAGATCACGTTGCTTTCGAGCGGATGAAGACTGACGCGGCTGAGCGAAGGACGTTCAGTAACATTGTGACAGAATTCACTACTACTTTCGATTCCGATCACCCGCTAAAAATTATCGGGGGACAACACCGATATAAGGCTATCGAGTTTGCAGCCGAAAAAGGCCGAGATGAACTCCATGGTCTCAAAGTCTATTTCGATCTCGATTCCGACCAGAGACTCGACGTTCAGCTCATTTCGAACACGAATATCGCAACTTCTACAGACTTGTTTGATCGGATGCACGAGACTTTATCGGGTCCAGAATTACGAGATTGGTGTCAAGATTGCGGGTTACTTGAAGAGAACTCAGACTTCGCAGATAAGCGCGCTCGCGGGCAAGCTATTACCGTAAGAGCAGCTAGAACATTTCTAGTTAACTATTTTCGCGGATTAGAGATCGATTCACAAAAATTTGATAAAACCGATACGACGCCTATCCTAGTCAAGACAGGTGTCCCGGATCCGGAATGGGGAAAATTACGCCAGTCTAAGCCGAATTTCTGGAAGGATAAAAAACTTCGCAAAGCTGGTAAAGAGTTCGCGAGACTCGTGGAAGCACAGCGGGTTAGTTTTAAGGGCAGAGCTGATTCCAGCATCGATTTCGTAGAAAAGGCGTTCAACTTTGCTGTGATTGCCGGTTGGTCATATGTCACTGGACTGCTACACGAAAATGAAGTTCGGCTGAAGCGTCATTTTGGTTTAGCCGACGCAAAGCGCCGCGACCCCCTCAACGCAGCGGCCCTTGCCCGCGGTCGCCACAAGACTGACCCGGAAAATTACCGCGGCCTTGGTTACCGGACTGATCCAAAAGAGCGCGGCAGGTTTGTAGAGTTATTCTATCTTCAGGCAGAAAAGGGCCAAGGAATAGACAAGCCGCTAATTGATCTCGCGATAAAAAAATATACCGCGAAGCAGGCGGTCTTAGAGGTCCAGCGTGCTGAGGTTGAAGCTTAAATGGAGGTTGACGATTTTGCGTCCCAACTTTTCGAAGAATCAAAACGATTCTTCGAAAAGGCTATAGATACGAATGACTCTGTCGGGAAAACGGCATACCTCCATGCATCGTTATCATTGGCCTCTTCTTCTCTCGAAGCTCACATTAATTCGATTTGCGAAGACTTTCTTGTCCGCGACGACCTGACAATTTTGGAACGGTCGATCTTGGCAGAGAAAGAATACCGCCTTGACGGTGGTGAATTCTTGTTAGGAGATGGGCTTAGAATTTATCGGGTCACAGAACGCGTCGAATTCTTAATGAAACGGTTCGCGAATCGATCAGTTGATAAGACAAAGGGTTGGTGGCCATCAATGAAGGAGGCTCTGCGGCTCCGAAACCAACTTACTCATCCGAAGAGCGCGGTTACCATTACGCCCGACTCCGTTGAGAAGGTTCTACGAGGAGTAATAGATACGGTCGACGCTCTTTTTTCCGCTATATACAGGAAGCCATATCCGGCAGCAAAACGGCGGTTGCAGTCACTTTGGGGTTGCCCTGATTTGACGGACAGTGGGCTTGGGGTCAAAAACCCAAGGAGCCCACATGAAAATACAGTTAAGGAAACCGGCTCGCGAGAGGGCGAGCTACACGAATGAATACAAGGAGCAGGCGTTGGAAT
>JBBSIA010000033.1:0-36468 GCA_038232335.1 Chthoniobacterales bacterium | reverse complement strand
CAGCTGAAGAGTCCTGGCGCGGCTGTAGAGATCGAACGCGGCGACATCTGCGGTGGGCGGGCGCTCGATCGCCCTCTTCTCGCTCGGCGAAAGTTTGGCCTGCAATTGATCGGCGATCGCCTTCGCGATCTCGCTTTGGATGGCGAAGACATCATTGAGCGGGCGATCGTAGATTTGCGCCCAAAGATGCCCGTCGGTGCGCGCGTCGATCAGCTGCGCGCTGACCCGCACTTTTCCACCAGCGCGTTGCACACTGCCCGCGAGCAGGTGCGCCACGCCGAGTTGCTGCCCGATCTCGCGCAGGTTGCGCGCGGCTCCAGCTTTGTATTGCATCACCGAAGTGCGGCTGATCACTTTCAGATCCGCGATCTTGGCCAGGTCGGTCAGGATTTCATCCTGCACGCCGTCGGTGAAGTAGGCGTTTTGTTTGTCATCGCTCAAGTTGTCGAACGGAAGAACGGCGATTGACTTGCTGTCGATTGCAACGGCCATTGACTCGGGTTTCCCCTTTTCGACGGCTTGCTGGGAGCGCACGAAGCGAAAGATCATCAGCCCGGCCGCCACGGCTGCGAGCACTACGATCAGGGCGGTCAGCTTGCGCCCGGTCTTGCGGACGATCGACTTGCGGCGATCGATATCCTCTTCGCGCTTGATTCCTTCCGGCGTGAGCTCGAATGCCCAGGAAAGAACCAGGGCTACCGGAAACCCGAGGATGAGCAGCAAAACGACCAGCCGCACCGACCAGTTAGGCATGTCGAAAAAGGGAAAGACCTGCGTGGCCACTTGAATGATCAGCCAGGCCGCTACGGCGTAGGCGACCGCGACGTTGTAAACATGGCGCCGCTTCAGCTCGGCGAAGAAGTTGCGCGGGTTCATCATTAGGTTGTGCTGCGACCTTAGCGGTCAAAGTATGTCACGACCGAGGATAAAAACGAGCAGGGTGCACGAAGAGCCGGACATGCGATCCGAGCCGGACGGCCTGCGGTCTATTACAGTCACACGCGCGCCGCAGAGTTTCCGAGGTGTCGGCGCTATTGGCTTAACCCAACGTGCACAAATCCTGTAGCGCCACCACGCCCAGCCCCCTGCGCTCACCACCACCACCATGAGGATATTGAGCGGCGTGCTGTGTAAACCATTGCAAATCAACAGCGAAAGTTCCACCGTCTATTACAGCCACATCCGCGCCGCGGTTGTTTTGGGGCATCGGCGCTATTGGCTTAACCCAACCCTCCTGCCCTCACGCCCCTCCTGCCTACGCGCCCACCACCACCATGAGACGTAACATCCTCAGCGACAAGGGGTGCATGTCCCAACTGGGGACATCAGGGCATGAGCACAGGGTTCGAAACCCCTTGCGCCCTCTGTTCCTTGATCGCCTCAAGGTAACGGCGTCGATTGGCGCACAGTTCCGCCTTCTCAGCCTCGCCGATCACCAGCACCTGCGCCCCTTGGCCGGCGTTGATCTGCACCGATGCGGCCGGCTGCTTGAACTTGCCCGGCATCCGCCCTCGCAGCATCTCAATCCGCAGCCGGGAGTCGAACTTGCGGACGTGGCCGACTATTTCGCCCTGCCAGTAGACGGGCTCGACTTCCCCTTCGACGGCAGCTTTCCAGCACGTGTCGTGCAGTAGCTGTGCTCCTTGCTCTTCGGCCTCGCGAACCTGTGCAGCGAACTCGGGATCGTTTCGCTGGTGTGCTTTGAACGTGTTGTAGCTCACCCCCCGCTGCCTTGAACGCGAAGATGACGCTGCAGGACATTCTCAGAGCTTCCAGAAACCGTGGCCGCCACCGGACAGCTGCGCGTGCGCGCGCGCGATGAGTGACTCTCAGTTGTTGCAGTTGCCAGGAGCGAGCCGGAGTCGCGAAACGTCAACGGAATCACGGATTCGCCGAACCGCGAATCAGTCGAGCGTGCAATCGATCTTTTATCCCGCCATTTGGCAGCGGACGAGCGAGTCAAAGCGCAACGAAACGCTCAAAAGGAGTGATCCTCTGCGATCCCTGCCGCGCGATGAAGGGCCGCCCAGAACCACATTTCGCTACATACCATCAGACTAACAACTGATGTCGGGACTGCTACGTTGTTTTACTGGTGCTACCCCCGATGGTAACAACACTATCCGCAAAATCACTCCGGTTGGCGTCGTGAGTACTCTCGCACTAATGTTAGGTAGAGGGGAAGCCACGCTCAATCGGCTGCCGGATACCTTGCGTCGCATTGATATTCATATCTCCCAGCAATTGGCAGCGATAGTTAAAGGCTTTCACATCGCCACCTCGCACGCTAGAGCCCGTGCGACTGGCGTATCCGCCGCCCGTAGCGCGAACCTAACTCTCCCTCCCTACTCGTTGGATCGTTTCCTCCAGTTCTTGCGCGTCAATAGGTTTCGTTAGATGGGCCGAGAACCCGGCCGCCGTGCTTCGCTCAATATCGTCCTCCATCCCGTAGCCGCTCACGGCTATCCCTTTCGCATCGCTGACCTCTGCCAGCTCGCGCATGACTTGGAAGCCATCCCCGTCAGGAAGACCAAGATCACTAACAAGCACATCGAGGGGCGTCGAGCGCACGATGCCGAGAGCCTGACGCACGGTCGCCGCGGTCACGACATCGTGCCCGCTACGTTTAAGCAGCATCGACATGACCGCAGCGGTGTGCACGTGGTCTTCGACGAGGAGAATGTTCAATTTCCGCCTCGGAATAACGGTCGGCGTGTCTGCGAGCGGTGCATCGACTCCGTGGCCTACGACACTGCTTAATGTGACGGTAAAAACGGCGCCCGAGCCGTCCTCCTTGTTCGCGCCAGTGATTTCCCCACCGTGCATCTGCACAATGGCCTTACAGATGGCAAGGCCTAGGCCTAGTCCTTCCCTGCCGTTGATGCCTTGCTCGAAGGCGGTGAAGAGTTTCGGCATCAACTCGGGATCGATCCCGCGGCCGGTATCGCCGATTTCGAAGGCGACCATGTCAGGCGGGAGGTCGTAGGAGCGAATGATAATCTCGCCGTTTTCCGGGGTAAATTTGTGCGCGTTCGCCAGCAGATTCCAAAAGACCTGCTCTATCCGGGTAGGGTCAGCTACCAGCTGGTGGTTACTCGCCTTCAGCTCGACCGAGACATGTAATTTCTTTCTGGCCAGCTGGCTGCGTACGATTTCCAGCGCATGCTGCAGAAGCGCATCAGCCCTGCACGGCTGGAGATTGAGCTTGAGTTTGCCGTGAGAAATTCTCGTCAGGTCCAGCAAATCATCGATCAGCCGCGCTTCCATTTGGACATTGCGGCAGACCATCTCGAGACCCTCCCGCATATTATCGCCGAGAGTCTCATCGTGCAGGGTCGCGCAGGCCCACATTAGCACCGGGGTCAACGGTGTCCGCAATTCGTGGCTGAGCGCTGCTAGAAAGCGGTCCTTAGCCCGATTGGCTGCTTCGGCCTTTTCCTTCTGCTGGCGCAACTCGTCCTCGATTCGGTTGCGTTCTATATAGAGACCGATCTCAATGCCGAGCGCCCCCACAAGGCGAAGGAGGTCTTCGTCGGGAGCGAGCACCGCGTCGCTGAACAGCTCGATCACACCGTTTACTCCGCTTGGAGCGAGAAGGGGAAACAGCAGCGCGCCATGCAGTCCACTTGCCCGTGCCGTTTCCCTCCGCAGGAATTCCGGTTCCAGCGTCACATCGGCAATCCACGCCGGCCTACCGGAGGCGATCGCGCGGGCAGCCAATCCTTCGCCAGCGGGAAACGTTTTCGACTGCGTGTCCGCCTGGAATTGCTCAAGCTCGCGGCCCGTAGTTCGCCAGGTCGAATGGCAGAAAAGCTTCCGCTCGTCACCAACCACCCAGAGAGCTCCGAAGATCCAACGGCCGCTCCGACCGACCGTCTCGAGGATCTGCGAGCCCGTCTCCACCAGCGAAGCGGTACCCGAGATCATCGCAGCAATTGCATACTGAGCTGCGCGACGGGCTTCTTGTTGCACGCGCTCGGTAATGTCGTGACCAATCTTTGATGCACCGATCACGTTGCCCTCGCGGTCCTTGATCGGTGAGGCAGTGAGAGATACATTGACCGTACTTCCGTCCTTGCGGCGGCGAATCGTCTCATACTTCTCAATCCGTTCTCCGCGCCGAATGCGTGCGAGAATCTGCGGTTCCTCCTCGTGTCGTTCCGGTGGAATGAGCATGGTCACCGGCTTTCCGATCGCTTCTTCAGCTGTATAGCCGAAAAGCCGTTGCGCCCCTTTATTCCAACTCATGATCGTTCCGTTGAGATCCTTGCTGATGATCGCGTCGCTGGAAGATTCAACAATGGCGGCCAGGAGCTGGGTTGCTTCTTCACCGGCTTTCCGCGCAGTGATGTCGCGGAGGTAGGCCGTGAAGACTGCCTTGCCGTTCACGCGGGACGGCGTAATCGCCAGCTCAACAAGGAGCTCGGAACTATCGGACCGGATCGCCGGCACCTCGATCCGCTTTCCAAGCAGCGGTCCCTCCCCTGTCGCCAGATAGTGACGCATCCCGTGTCGGTGCCGGTCACGCAGATTGGCAGGAATGATCAGCTGCGCGAGTTCCTGGCCGATCGCTTCCGCGCGCGGATAACAGAACATGCGCTCGGCCGCCGGATTCCATTCTTGCACGCGCCCGTCCTCCCCAATCACGATGATGCAATCGAGGGCAGAATCGAGAATCGCCTGAAGATTCTGCTCGCTCGCGCGCACCTCCTTCTCCCTCTCCTCAGCGAACTGTTCGGCTGATTCCACGAGCATATCGCTGAAGAACTGATGGACGATCGCCTCGGCCTCGCCGCGTGCGGAACTATCGAAATCGGGTCGGGTCCGGGCGAAATCGTCGAAACAGTCGAGTGACACGATGCGCCGAATGAGGCTGGTCTCGCGAATGATCTCTTCCAGTTTGTAGCCCTGCTGCCATCGATGGCGGCCGTGACTGTAGGCATGCTGGGCTTCGCCTTCCACGCGCTCCTGCCCTCCATTCTTCAGCCGTTCAGTCAGGTCGCGGAAAAGAGCAGGTAGATGATCTACCAACTGCTCATGCGTGACGTGATCGGCAGACCGAATGTCCGTCTGCCGGGCAACGGCCCGAATCCACTCGTTAGTGATCCATTGCGTTCGTTCGCAAAGAAATTCGGATAGTTGCGGGAGCAGCGGGTTCACCTTTGAGGAGATGGCGCGAACTAACCTGCGATGAGCACGAGTCGAGCCCAACGTGTGATCGGGCGACATTTTGTGCAAATAGATGATGATCGGGCGTTTTCGGACACGAGCCGCCGTGCGGGATGTCCTGGCTAATCGCGAAGTCGAGCGCACCGCATGATCAGCGGATCTCACCGTGCTGCCGGCGTCCTAGACCAAACAGGCTTTTTGTGTGAAAACGCGAAAATTGTTTCCACGGGTCGGAGCAAAGCGGCTGTGCATGAACGCATAGCGGCGGGGACGCCGCAATTCGGACACTCGAATTCGCTCAATGAGGATCCGCATATGACTGTTGCGCATCGACCGCGATACCGGCGTCGTAACGAGTCGCGTGACAATCAAAGGACACTACAATCGCAAGCAAACAAGCGGTCAATTCCAAAGCATGGAGTGTGGGTCAGGGAAGATTCCAAGTGGCGGTTAGTCGCTAACCAGCTAACCCCTGTAGCAGCGATGTGGCGATCAACTTTGCAGCGATCCGCCCGCAACAGTTGAGAGGCAGCCCGAAGAGAATCACACGCGCCGTTCAGAACTCACGGAAATCTCCTACGTGCCGGTCCGTTGCAACGAGGTTTTGGCTTCGTCATAAACGCGAATCTCTGCCGGATGTGAGCGGCTGTAGAATTTCGCGTAACCAACGGCCTTGGCAACTGCATTCGAGTCCGCGTACCAAAGGGACCCTAACGGCAGTACGTCCGAGATCAAATCGTGTCCTCGGCTGTCCGTGCGCGGACGACCTGGTAGATGTCATGCCGGAGCGCCACTTCGGACTTCAACGCCCTATCTGTCGGCAAGTCCAGCGTTGCTGCCTCATCCCGGCAACGCCAATTAGCAGACGAACGAAAGCCGAGACGCTGGTCGGGCGTAATCTGGTTAATCAAGTCTCCCGCACGACACTCATGGCGCGTTTATCTCCGCGCATTGACACAAAACTGCAGTGTCGGAGATGATCCGCCTCAGTCCATTCGAGGAACGCGACCTCGCAAACGAGACTCGGTTTTAGCCAGCGGCATTCCTTCATCGCCTCCGGCGTGAGGGCGTCTCCGCGCCGAGAGCCTTTTTTTTCCGGGAGGTTGGCGAACGGACAGTCTCGCGTCTGCAACTTCTGGAAGCCGGCGAAGATTTCCTCGCGTAGGCGCCGCACAAAGCCGTCCTTCACCTTGGCGACGAAGTTCAACTTCTTCCCATGGTAGAGTCCTACAAGAAGCGAATCGAACCCGCGTGCGCCCGGAATGTAGCCGCCGATGATAAACGCCTGCGCACGGTCGGTGCGATGCTTGATCCACGCGCCCGAACGTTCGCCCGGTTCGTAGATGGAGCCGGCGCGTTTGCCCACGACACCTTCCAATCCGAGCTCCCGCACTGCATCTAGAATCTCACCCCGCGGGCCGGCGAGAAGCGGCGAGAGGCGCAACGGATCTGCGGGTTCCGGCATCAACTCATTCAGTAACTGGCGACGATGCTCGATCGGTCGGTGCTGCAAGTCCTCACCGTCCGCATTTAGCAGATCGAAAGCATAGAAATAAACGTCCATCGGCCGTGAGACGTTGTTTTGTAAGAGTTGAAACGAAGGCCTTCCGTGGTCGTCCAACGCCACGATTTCCCCATCGAGCACGAAGCTCCCGTGGAGGGCGCTGATCGCTCGGACAACATTCGGGAACCGCTTGTTAAGGACGTTTTCGTTACGCGAGAACAGCGTCACTCCTGAATCGCTCCTTAAGACTATGCAGCGATAGCCGTCAAATTTGATCTCGAATGTCCATCCATCGTCCTCCGGTAATATGCTGACCGGCTTACAACGCATGGGTTCCACAAACTCGGGCGGGGCAGTTTTGCCTTTCGCACGTCGTCCAATCGTTTTCGTTGACGCCGCAGGCCGATTGCTCTGCCACTGCGCGTCATTGTCTTTCGCGATCGCAGTCATTGAACGCTTTGAGATTGCAGACGTGTCGTCGGCCTTTGCGGAAATTGCCGGCATGGACTCGCCTGCTTTGATCAGCAGCCATTTGTTGCTGGCGGGATCGCGTTTGTCTTTTACGAGAATCCATTCGCCCTTTAACTTTTTGCCCTGCATCACGATGTGCATTTTGCCACTGTGAAATGCGGCCGCGGCATTCCCGCTGATGTCCTCGTAGAGGCCGTAATCCCAGACCATTACCGTCCCGGCGCCGTAGTTGCCCGGCGGTATCGTGCCTTCGAACTTTTCGTAATCCAAGGGATGATCTTCGACATGCATTGCGAGCCGCGCTTCGCGTAACGCTGTCGGAGGAGTTTTCGGTACCGCCCAGGAACGCAAAACACCCTGCATCTCCAGCCGCCAATCGTAATGCAGATGACTCGCCGCGTGTTTCTGGATGACGTAGCGGTGTGGATTTTTCCGCTTCTCCGCTTTCGGAGGAACGTTCGCCGCCGGCTCAGGTGTGCGGGTGAGATCGCGCTTGGCGCTATATTCGCGGAGACTTTTGTCTCGGGTGCCCGATTCGCTGCTCTTTGTGTTACGAGGCCAGCGGCTCAGCTTCGGCGGCGGACCGGCGAGGAGTGCTTTCCTGAAGGCTGCGGGCAATTCCTGTTTCAGCTTCAAGACCGGCTCGAAGAGATCGCCGACCTTTGCGATTCGCTTCACCGCAGCTTCCGCCGTGAAGGAGAGGCGCTTGGCGTCCTTCCGCCTCACTGCGCGTGTGAGTTCATCCCAGGTGATGGGCATGGAGATGAAGGGCTGTGCGCCCTTTGCTCGCATGGAGTAGACGCACACTGTCGTTTTGAAATCGGAGTTCTGACTCCAATCGATCAGCACCTTGCCCCGGCGCAAATTCTTCGCCATCTCCGACACAACTGCCTTTGGCATCTGGTGGGCAATCAATTCCGCAACCGTTTTAGCAAACGGCTGCGTCACCTCGTAAGGTGCGTCGGAGTTCAACGGCACGGTGAGATGCAGACCCTTCGAACCGGAGACTTTGACGAACGATTGAAGGCCCCAGGCCGCAAGAGTCTCTTTCAAATGCAGCGCCACACGGCCGCAATCGAGAATGCCGGCGGGCTCACCGGGATCCAGATCGAAGACGATAGAGGTAGGGTGATTCAACTCTGGAACGCACGCGAGCAGCACATGCTTTTCAATGTCCGCGAGGTTGGTAGCCCAAATGAGCGTGGCGCGATCGTTGCAGAGCACATACTGAATGTCGGGGCCGCCTTCGCTGCGGGGAACACCGAACCGCTTTACCCATGCAGGCGTGTGTTTCGGCGCATTCTTCTCGTAGAAATGCTCGCCCGTAGTTCCTTCCGGATACCGCTTCAAGGTGAGTGGACGATCATGCAGATGCGGAATGATTACGTTGGCGATTTCCGAATAGAAGGCGATGACTTCGCCTTTCGTGAAGCCGGTCTCGGGAAAGAAGACCTTGTCGGCATTCGAGATTGTTAGCTCTCGGCCATCCACTTGGACGTGCTGCTTTTTCAACATGCTAGAATCTTTCTGCCATTAAAAAGCCATCCACGCTAAACGCGTGCCAACTGGGACTTCCTGAGTTTGCCTTTAGAATTTCACGACCAGCAGCACCTTCGGGCTGCCCATGGCTATATCGACCTCGGGATGTACGTCGATGCGAATGACGAATTAGAGAAAAGCACGCCGGAGGTCCGACACGTCCCGGAGGTGTTAGCGACTCGGCTGCTCATCTATCAGGGGACCGCGAGATGGGAAGCAATGGAGGCAATTGCGACGACGGTTGTTGACTAAAATCCTGACGAGCCAGGCTTTTTCATTCAGCTCGCATATGCGACCGGCGCGCAAAGTCGCTCAGCCAAGCGCGCGAGGTCCTAAATCGGACGGAGCAACTTTACCCTGCGGACGGATTGATTCAATTCAACCTCGCCTGTTACGAAGCGCAGTTGGGCAGTCTGCCCGCTGCGAAAGAGCACCTGCGACGCGCAATCGAGGTAAACGGGCGCTTCAAACTAATGGCGCTGGAAGATACCGATCTGGAGCCGCTATGGCCAGAACTCCGACTCACAAATTAAAACCCCACCCTGTATTTGTGGGACGAAGCCGCTGTAAAGTTGCCAAACTTCTGTTTTATCTCTTGTCCGCGATCTCGAGTTGGTTGTTGACCATTTCTCCCGACCACCGCGGCCGCGAGTTGGGCGATCTTTCCCTTTTCATTGGCGCTGCTCACTGGTCCGCGGAGCGTCACCATCCCCTTCGCCGTGACGATTTTCACATTCTTAGCAGTCGTTGCAAATGCGCTGTCGTCCACAATTAAGCGACGGATGGCCGCCGTAGTCATGATGTCTTCAGGACTGTTAGACTCATCGCTGGAAGTCTTGGTTTCGCCGGGTCCGTCCCGCTCGTTCTTGCCGATATTGTCGGCTGGCGTGTCTTGCGCCATCGCGGCATAGGTGAGGGCCGAGAGACAGAGTAGAGACAAGGTAATTTGTTTCATATCCCGTTGTGCCGGCTGGCCGCATAGCTGTTCGACCGAGCCGGCCGGTGGAAGGGGCACAAACTCGGGTCGCAGCGATTCCGGCACTGAGGCCCGATACACAGCCGCATTCGACACCTGACTTGACTTCCTTAACGATATTGCCATGGCTGACTGAGCCACGCGCAACACGCCTCTCCTAAACGGCTAATCCGATTCTTTCGTCGTTATTCTAAGCCACCCAGTTCGCGCCGGATCAGGTAATCATCTACGTAAGGAAACCAAGGCTCGATCGTCAGCCGCGCAAGCACGGAGCCTAGCCGAGCTTTGGCAGCAGCACAGGCGCGGTGCCAAGTATGTTGATACGGAGCGAATAAGGCTTCTGCAGAACCACCGTCGTGTGGTCATCTGCATCTTTCCAATTCATGACCTTCAATAGGCGGTAGGCCCCGAGCTGTTTCAGGAACGTACGACGCTTTCGAGTGGCACTAGCTGCGCCTCTAGTTTCGCCCGGCTTAGAATCGTCTGGACGGCGTAAGTCCAACCATGATCGGAATATTTGGATCAGCTGATCGTTGCTCTTCGTCCAGTCGATCCGGAAAAACGCAAGTTGGACGTCGATTGGAGGCTCCTCACCAAAAATCCGGCGCGGAACCCATTGGATGTGATTCGCCAAGTCTACACAAGGATCGACCCCGTGCGCCGGCACTGCACGCAATAGATCACGGATTGCTTCCCGGACCGAACTCTCAAGATCGTCCAAGTCATACTCGACCTGGTAAGCGGAGTCGTGCTTGTCGCGCCAACCACAGAGCTCATGCCGCCGAGCGGCAGCGAGCCGCATAAAAGGAAGGCGTGGCCATTCCGGTGGCTCACAGAAGGGGACAGGAATACGGGTGGCGATGTTGAAGTCGTTTTCTCCAACTCCGGTGCGGGCAAGCTCGTGAGCGGTAGCGACTTCGCCGAAGGCCATAGTCCTTGTGTAACCACATACCGCTCTGCGGACCTCCGGAATGGTTCGCAAGTGCTCCCACCAGACCGCGATAGGTAATTCTTCCTCCGGCACTGACGAGAAACCCCACTCGTCGCGCGAGATGCTTTGCACCGGCATATGCGCTTTGTCCTGCTACTTTAAGATATTAGGCAACTTTTCTGCAGCTGTTCGTAACGTTGCCGTTTCGATATGCGTGTAGTGGCGACTGACTGCAGCAGAGTCGTGCCCTAGAACTCGCGCGCGACCGCGTCGCTCACACCGGCAGCCTTCAGCAAACTGGTCGCAGTGTGCCTTAACGAATGAAAGCTAATGGCGCTTGCCTGCCGGGTTCGAATCCCTCCCTCGCCGCTCCTTCGTAAGAGGACAGGCTGAACGCATCACGGCCGTGCGAGCGAGATCACTAGTCACCGTGCTCAGCTGCTTCGGCGAGTGCGAGTTCGCCCCGGCGCAGGTCTAGCCTGGTTTCCGCATGTGTTCCGAACACGCGCGCACGATGATAGTCGAATTCGCCTTCCCAGCGCGCGACTACCACTGTCGCGAGGCAATTACCAACCAGGTTCATGGCTGAACGTCCCATGTCCATGATCGCGTCAATACCAAGCACAATTGCGACACCACTCGCTGCCACCGCCGGCGCCACAATCCCGCTCAACGTGGCGAGCAACACAAGAATCGACGCGCGCGGCACTCCGGCGAGACCTTTCGACGTCAGCATGAACGTAAGCATCATCGTGAGTTGCTGGCCGAAACCGAAATGATGACGAGTCGTTGCTTCCGCCGCCTGCACGATGAACACGGAGGTGATCGCGAGAAAAATCATGGAACCGTCGAGGTTGAATGAGTAACCGGTCGGCATGACGAATCCGACGATCCGTTTCGGGACACCGAGTCTTTCCATCGCCTGCATTGCTTTCGGCATCGCCGATTCACTGCTCGTCGTCGCGAAGGCGATCGCTGCCGGTTCACGCACTGCCCGGACGAATTGCACCACCGGCACGCGCGCGATCAACATCACAAGTCCGAAGACCACCGCGACGAAAATCGCGAGCGCGAGATAGTAGGACGCAATAAGATTCCCCAAGCTGATCAGCACGCCGGGACCTTGGGTGCCGATCGTATGAGCCATTGCGGCTGCCACGCCGAAGGGCGCGAAGCGCATGACGTAGTTCGTTAGCTTGAACATCACCTGCGACAGGCTTTCCATCGCGATGAGCATTGGCCTGCCCTTCTCGCCAATCGCCGAAACCGCCATCGCGAAGAGCACGGCGAACGCGACGATCTGTAGGATATCGCCGCGCACGAGCGAATCGAAGACACTCGATGGAAACACGTGCACGAGAGTTTCAATCAGCGTGCGCGGATGGGTTTCGCCGATCTTTTGGATGGCGTCGGTTGAAGCGGCCACGAGAGGAACGCCAACGCCAGGCTTCATTACATTCACGACGGCGAGACCAATAAAGAGCGCCATCGTTGTGATGACCTCGAAATACACGAGCGCTTTTACGCCCATGCGGCCGACTTTTCGTAAGTCGCCGCCGCCCGCAATACCAACGACAAGCGTGGAGAACACCAGCGGTCCGATGATCGACTTAATCAGGTTGAGGAAAATGTCGCGAAGAAAGTAGATCGCGTTTCCCCACTCCGGCCGGAGCCAACCGATCAACACACCCGCAACAAGGCCAACGAAGATCTGCAAGGTAAGCGACGGTCGATACCGCGGTCGCCGCAACTCGACGGGTGAGCTCTCGCTGGCCACGGCTGGTTTGTAGTGCCGCTCTTGATTTGTGGGAAGGTCTTTCGAACGAGCGTACGTGCGCACGTGATCGATCTGCGCTCAATTGTTCGCATGTTCCTGACGCATCTCGTCTGTTCGTCGTGCGGGCTTCAGCACGAATCGTCGCGCCTCCAGAACCTCTGCACGGCATGCCAGAAGCCGCTCTACCCGACGTATGATCTCACCGCCGTTTCGCGGAAGCTCACGCGCGAAACGCTCACGGCGCGACAGGACCGGTCGCTCTGGCGTTATCGCGAACTGCTGCCACTTCCGCGCCACGTCGATCCAGTCTCGCTCGGTGAAGGAGGCACACCTCTGCTGCGCGCCAGCCGGTTTGGCGAGCGGCTCGGGATGACTGCTCTCTTCATCAAAGACGAATCCGTGAATCCGACGCAAAGTTTTAAGGCACGCGGTATGTCGGTCGCCGTCTCGATGGCGAAACATCTCGGCGCCACTAAGCTCGCGGTGCCGAGCGCAGGAAATGCCGGCGGCGCGCTCGCCGCGTATGCGGCGCGAGCAGGCCTCGAGGCGCACGTGTTCATGCCGCGCGACACACCGCGTGCGAACATCATCGAATGCCGCGAAGTCGGCGCGCACGTCACGCTCATTGATGGTCTCATCACCGATTGCGGCGCTGAGATCGCGCGGCGCAAAGGCACAGAGGGTTGGTTCGATATGTCGACTTTGAAAGAGCCGTATCGCGTCGAAGGAAAAAAAACGCTGGGATACGAACTGGCGGAGCAGCTCGGCTGGAAACTGCCAGACGCAATCATTTACCCGACTGGGGGAGGGACCGGTCTCCTCGGGATGTGGAAAGCGTTCGACGAGATGGAAACGCTCGGCTGGATCGGGCACCACCGGCCGCGCATGTTCTCCGTGCAAGCGAGCGGGTGCGCGCCGATCGTGCGCGCGTTCGAAGCCGGCGAAACGAGCGCCACAGAATTTCCAAACGCACACACCTGCGCATCCGGCTTGCGCGTGCCGAAAGCCGTCGGCGATTTTCTGATGCTGAAGATCCTTCGCGAATCCAAAGGCGGCGCCGTGGCGATCGACGATCAGGAGATGATCGGTGTCACGCGCGAAGTTGGCGCAAGTGAAGGGTTATTCGTCGCTCCGGAAGGCGCGGCCTGTTTCGCCGCGGTGAAGTCGCTTCTGGCCTCGGGACAAATCGCGCCGAATGAACGCGTCGTCATCTTCAATACAGGCTCCGGCATCAAATACCCGGAGTGCTACGATCGCACAACAATGTAGAGGTCAGATAAAACAATTTGGTGTGTCGTCGCTGGAGTTTTTCGCTGCGGAGAAGTAATGACGGCAACTTGGTTGGGTTGCGGGGGCACATTATGAACAGCGCCAGTCGCCGCCGGAGCCGATGCCGATGATTCGGTATCGCGGGTCTCGTAACCCTGCGTGATGATATAATGTCACGATCCTTCGAAGCTCCTGCCAGTGGGCCGCCGATCTGCGAGGAATCGGCGCCGCCTCGGGCACAGAACACCGCGCCGGTCCTTGGCGTGCTCGCCGCACTTAGCTTCGCCCACCTGCTCAACGACACCATGCAGTCGTTGATTCCCGCCATCTACCCCATCCTCAAAAGCACGCTTCACCTCGACTTCCGCCACATCGGCCTCGTCACGCTCGCCAACCAGCTTACCGCCTCTATCCTTCAACCGTTTGTCGGCCTTTACACCGACCGTCGACCGCAGCCGTTCTCACTCGCCATCGGCATGGCCTTTACCTTCGCGGGCCTCGTCCTGCTCTCCCTCGCGGTAAATCTGGCCCTGCTCCTTGTCGCCGTTGCGCTCGTGGGCGTCGGCTCCTCGGTGTTTCACCCGGAAGCTTCTCGCGTTGCGCATCTCAGCTCCGGCGGCAGGCTCGGCTTCGCCCAATCGATCTTCCAGGTCGGCGGCAATGCCGGCAGCTCACTCGGTCCGTTACTGGCGGCGGCCATCGTCGTCACCCGTGGCCAGGGAGCCGTGATCTGGTTCTCCCTCCTCGCTCTGCTCGGCATCATTGTCCTCACTGGGATCGGACGCTGGTATCGCCGAAAACTTTCCGGTCCCAGCAGCTCCAGGGTATCGGACCCGCACCCCGCACCGCTCCCTGTTTCTCGACGCCGGGTGATCGTGTCACTGGCAGTGCTGATCACTCTGATCTTCTCGAAGTATTTTTATCTGGCCAGCATGTCGAGCTACTACACTTTCTTCCTCATTGAGAAGTTCGGCCTCTCGGTCAAAAGCGCTCAGCTGCACCTTTTTCTATTCCTTTTCGCCATCGCCGCCGGCACCTTCATCGGCGGTCCCATCGGCGATCGCATCGGTCGCAAAGCCGTCATCTGGGCCTCGATTCTTGGGGTCGCGCCGTTCGCGCTGACGCTGCCTTACGCAAGCTTGCTTTGGTCGGCGGTGCTCACCGTGATCATCGGTGTCATCCTCTCGTCGGCCTTCTCGGCTATTCTCGTCTACGCGCAGGAATTGGTTCCCGGAAAGGTAGGCTTAATGGCTGGCCTTTTCTTTGGGCTCGCATTCGGCATGGGCGGCATCGGCTCTGCCGTGCTTGGCGCGCTGGCCGATCGTCACGGAATCCCATTTGTTTTCCAAATCTGCTCCTACCTGCCCCTCATCGGCCTCCTCACCGCGCTCCTGCCAAATCTCGACCGCCGGCCCGTTGCGAGATCGCGCTCCTGACCCCCAATGGAACGTCGGGGCGGAACACACGCATCTTGCCTGTGCGGCGACCGGCGTCTCGCCTGGTCATCCCACGAGGGGAGGCTGGTAATCCTCGCTTCATGGGGTAATGGTAGGAATTGATGACTACTCTCATCAATGACGTGTTCGAAAACGTCCGCCGCTTCAATCAAGAGGAAGCAGTCTGGCAGCGCTTCGCTGCACGACGCTCCATGCGCAAACGACTCCTCCGCTCGCTGGATTCACCGCCTGCGCTGACGGAAAAGCAGCTCGATCAACTCGATTGGCAGGCGGCAGAGCGGGAGGTGCATCCTTCGGATTGCATCGGGAAACAGCTACAGTGATTCCCGCTGAGGCTGTCGAGCGTCTCATCCTGACGGTGCGGGAACAGAAGGTCATCCTCGACAGCGATCTTGCTGCGCTCTACGGCGTCACAACCAAGCGTCTGAACGAACAGTTCCGGCACAACCGGACGCGGTTTCCCGAAGATTTCGCGTTTCAACTTAGGGCTGAGGAGCTGGCATCTCTAAGGTCGCAAATTGCGACCACATCCGAAGACCACCCTTTAGAGTCGCAATCTGCGACCTTAAAGAAAGGGCGTGGCCAGCATCGGAAATATCGTCCCTACGTTTTCACCGAGCACGGCGCCCTCCAGGCTGCGAACATCCTGAACAGCGCACGCGCGGTCCAGATGAGCGTATTTGTCGTCTCGCGCGTTTTAAAAATGCGCGCGCTCAAGGGTGATAAACGCGAGCTGGCGAAACAGCTAGCCGCGCTCGAAAAGGAACTCAAACAACGGCTCGACATTCACGAAGCCGCCATCGTCACCGACCGTCTGACGCGCAGACGACGCGAAGATGTCGGCCGCGATCGCGTGAATATACTACCCGCGCATGGCTAACCGCTTTTTCGTAGTTCAGAAGGAACAGGAGAGCCCGCGCACTAAGACTTCCAATTCGACGAAATTGCGGCGGATTTGAAGCGGTAGGATAGGCCGTGTTTCTTGCGAGAGTTCGGAGTTCGAACATTTTTCTACGACCGCGCGCCTGCCGACTCGCGTTACCAGAGGTACCATGGATAAAGAGACCGTTAGCAAACAGGCCGAGAAGCGGCCGGACACGGGTGCGGTCGGACAGGGAGGGACTCCCGAGAAGAAGACCGACGCGCTGATCGGGGCGATCACGAAAGGTTCGGGTGACACGAAGGAGAACCAGACAACCAGCGTCACGACCGCAGAGAAACCTCTCCCAGCGGGTTTCCTCGATAAGCTGGGTGAAATGTACACTGGCGAGAAAGAGCTGGTTCGCGCGCTCCCGCGCATGGCCAAAGCGGCGCAATCCGAGGACCTGAAGACGGCGCTGCAGGCGCACCTCAAAGAAACGGAAGGCCACGTGAAAGCTCTCGAGCAGGTGGCGGAATCTTTGCAGGAGGAGTTGCCGGATAAGAGCTGCGAACCGATCACGCAGCTGACCGAGGAAGGCGACAAAGTTATCGGCAAAAAGTCAGCGGCCCCCGAGCAGGACGCCGCTTTGATTGCCACCGGACAAAAGATCGAGCAGTTCGAAATCGAGGCTTACACTTCGCTCTGCGCCACCGCGAAGGAGAAGGATTACGCCCACGAGCTGGCGTTGCTCGCCTCCATCCAGGGCCAGGAGAAAATGGCTCTCGACCTTCTCAGCGGCCTCGCGGCGGGGAAAGAGACGCTGAACTCGCTGGTCGAGAAAGCTTCTCTCAAGCACGCAACCGAGCCGAGCGTCTAGAGGGCAAAGCGAGCGATCTTTTCCCGGCCTGGATTTACGCCAGACTTCGGGAACGAAATCGGACATACCCTTGCCGAACGATATCGGGTCGGACTGGAGGCATCGTCGGAGTTTTGGACAATCCGCGCTGATTGCCATTCCGCGAATGCGAAGGGTTTGTGGGCTTGTTCAAGCCAGAGCGTTTCTCCGCCGAGTTGGCGACCCGACTTAACTAAGGCGGGCGTGCCTAAGGAAGCGGCCGGCGAAGAGCGCGCTCGCTCCGATAAGCAAAAGCAACGCGGTGCCGCCTTTCTCCGGAACAGCTGAAATCACCGGCGTGCCGGTGACGCGAAAGTTTGCTGGGACTATTTCGCCGCCATAGGCCATTCCCTGATTACATCGCGAAGCATTATCAGCGCGCGCGGGCGCAAAAGAAGGCATCTTTTGGCTCAAAGACGTCGTAACGCGGGTGAAGGAGCGGCCGGGCTTTCAAAGCTCGAAGACAGCGCGAATCTCCCCGATCCCGAGTGCTAGTCACCGAAGACCTCGAAGCCGCCCTAGCCCAATTCGCCGAGATTGCTGCTGATCTGAAGCGGTAACATACGGGCGAGTTTTTTGGGCGGCCAAGCCGATCACTCACGGCCAGCGATTCGCGCTGGTGGCGTTCGGATTAAACAGCGACGCCGCGCCGGCGGCACGCGACTTGCAGCGGGAATCAGCGTTACTACTCATACGGTAAGCCGTGAGAGCCGACGAAAGTGTGACGTCCCTGAATTAGTGGCGTCGCCGTTTTTACGCTCACCGGCGCGGAGCGCGAATCCACGGAAGCGCCAAAATCTGAAACCGCTCGCAGGTTCATCTTGCGGGCGGTTTGCTTTCGCGCCTTTTCTCTTGCGGCTGCAGTGAGAACCGCCCCGCTCATGAACAGAGCGAGCGCTTCAAGTCCTTCATCTAAGCAGAACTGACCATGCGCGACCCGTAGCGCAGCCGCGGGCGAGGCCGGGCTTTCCACGTTAACCTCGATATCTTGACTCCTCGTTTCCTAATTCAGTTGGCCTTTCGGCCCGTCTGGCTGCTTGACCCGACTACCCAGTCCCGGGCTAAGCCCGCGCGTGCACGTTTACAGAGCCAGCCGGACGGAATACGCGTGCGCTGACTACAGCCGGTTGGCCGCGGTTCGACCGCGATCTCAGTGTCCGGGATATCCTCCCACCGCGGCTCCGCCGGCGCCGGCACCCGACCCGAGGCCGCCGTTGGATCCACCCGCGCCACCCACGCCGACACCACCCGTTCCGGCGGCGCTTCCCCTTGCCGTGGTCCCGGCGGAAGGACTGTTTTGGTCGGCGCAACCCGTTAAAGAGAGTCCGATGCTGAGCGCGACGCCGAGAGCAAGAAGGTGTATTTTCATATTTCTTTAGGAGTTGCTCCCGCCTGCCTTTATTCCACGTGAAGTTTGATGCGCCAACTGCGCTTCTGCGGGGTAAATTGTGGCTCTTGGATTCAGGGGTGTTTATTGGTAAGATCGCGGGCTGACTGGCCGGTGGTGGGAACTGAATTCAGACTTTGCGTCAGTAGCCATTTGCCGCTGCTCCGTTTCCAGACGGTCAGAAATCTTATCGTCATTGTATCCGTGGTTTTTGCATCGCGACGCATCGAAAATGGCACGTCAAAGGCCACCGCGGCCAGTTGGTCGCTTTCCCGGATTGACGTGAAGGTTCGCTCTCCGAACTCAGCGCTGCCCCAGAGTTTGAAATCTGCCTCGAGCAGAGCGCGCGCCTCCGCAGGAGAGTCGGCGAGCTCCGAAACGTCCGTTCCCAAGATCAGAAGCTCGGCAGGATCAGTGAGAGCGAGAAACTGATCGGCATTCTTCGAGCTGTAAGCCTTCAGTAGCTGATCGACCGCTACCGAGAGCGATCATCAGGCTGTGGCTCTGCCGCAAGCAGAACTAAGGGAACTACCGTGAGGAAGGCCGCGAGAATTTTCTTACACATCGATTTAGCCTAATCGAAGTGCGCGCGAGAAGTCTAACGCGCTTTTCAAAAGAACAGCGTCTCGCACGAAGTGCAGTCTGGTTCGCCGAGGATCGGGGTCTGCTTTTTCCAAAGAAGATCTCAGATTTTGATCTCGGGTCGACGTCCTCGCCAGGCCGAATAGATCGATGCGGTTACTTCGCGGTCCTACACAGTTGGCCATGCAGTTCGCGCGTGAGGGTCTCGATCCGCTGGCTCAAGTCTTTAATCAACTCAGTCAAATCGGTGTTCTGCTGCATTAACTCCAGCAGCTTCGCGGTCTGTTCCGCTGCCATCAGTTCCCGCTCCTGACTGGCCAACGCCAACGCCTCGCGGTGCTGCGCATCGGCATTTGAATGCGCTTTGTCCCGGTCGGCCTGGCGGGTTTGCGCCAGGAGAATGAGAGGAGCGGCATAAGCTGCCTGTGTGCTGAACGCAAGATTCAGGAGGATGAAGGGATAAACATCAAAATGCGTGAGCCCGAGGACGTTTAGAATAATCCAAATGGCCACCGCTAATGTCTGAGCAACCAGAAAGACGGGCGTCCCGAAAAAGCGGGCAAACGCCTCTGCCCTGAGCGCAAACCAATCGTTGCCGAAGACAGAGGTGAGATGCCGATGCGGAAGATGAAAGCGGAAATGGTGGCCAGCTTCCGCCGCCGAAGACGTGAGGCGTGTGTTCATCCCGTGTTTCTAATGAATCTCTTCCGACCCGTCGAGTTCTGGGCGAGTGACTGAGCGAGGCTGAAGGGTCAATCCTCATTCCGGTCACCTGCTCATATGTAAAAGAGCGCGCAACTACACATAGCGACCGCGTCACCCGCGCCCTGGCCGCGATCCTACGGTGGGGTGGGCTTTTGGGCGCGACCGGGCACGTCAGTTTCGGCAGCGACTTCGTACTCCGGTTTGCTCACGCCCATCAGCCAGTGATCGAACCATCCGACGATGTGCTGCAGACGCTCGATCCGATGCCACGGCTGGCCGGAGCGCGAGAGCTCGTGGGTTTCGTGCGGGAATTTCACCATGACCGTAGGAATCTTGCGGAACTTCAAGGCACGAAACATCTGTTCACCGCCCGCACTCGGCGGCGTGCGTGAGTCGTCTTCGCCGAGCACCAGCATGAGCGGTGTCTTCACATTGTTGATGTAGGTGATCGGCGAGCGTGCCTTGTAATCACCGGCTTCGTCCGCAAACGGCGGCGTTTTGAACCAGGTCTGCTGGAATAAGGTGAAATCGGCGGTGTACCACCAGTCGGTCCAGCTCGCGATATCGCGCTGCGCCACGGCCGCGGCAAAGCGATCGGTGTGGCCGACCACCCAGTTCGTCAACAATCCCCCGCCACTGCCTCCGGTCACACCCATCTTTTTATCGTCGATGCCGCCGCGCCCAAGGGCTTCATCCACGCCCGTCATCAGATCTTTAAAATCGTCTCCCGGGTATTTGTATTGGATCACGTTTCCGAATTCCTGACCGTAGCTCGTGCTCCCGCGCGGATTCGGGTAGAGCACGACGTAGCCTTTTGCCGCCATCCATTGGAATTCATGTTCGAAGATGAATCCGTAAGCGGCATGCGGGCCGCCGTGAATGTTCAGGATCAGCGGATACTTCTTCGCCGGATCGAACCCGGGTGGCTTCTGGATCCACGCCTGAATCCGTTTTCCGTCGAAGCTCTGATACCAGATTTCCTCCGGTTCGGTTAGGTTGAGCTGCGTGAATAACTCATCGTTGCTGTGGGTCAATTGCCGCGGCTCCGCACCCGGTTGATCGATGCAATAAAGATCGTTAATTCGCGTGGGTGTCGAGACGAGACAGACGAGCTTCGACCCGTTAGGGGCGGCCGAATAACGCAACACCGCCTGGTTCCCGTGAGTGATGTCTGACGGTGTGCCGCTCTGCGCATCGAACGCGGCCAAAGCGGTTCGTCCTTCTTTCGAGTAAATCGAAATAATGCTTTTGCCATCGCCCGACCAGATCGGAATGTTGACGCCGAGCGCGCGCGGCGCGGCATTGTCGCCGAAAACACTCGCGCCGGCATCGAAGTCGAAGTTACTCGTTAGGTTCCGCGCCTTCGCCTCGGACGTCAGATCGATCGTCCAGAGATCGGGCTGGGTATAGGAATTGACCGGCTCCGCGGCCGAGGCAATAAACGCCATTTGCCTGCCATCGGGGCTCAACGCCAGCGCGCCGATATCCATTGGAATCGTCGTCAGCTTCGCCGCCGGCACGCCGCCCTGCGCCGGGATCGAATAAAGCTCCGTCTTTGGAAGTTCGTAGTAAGGCTCGTCCGCGTGCAGAGACGCGAAATAAATCTGCGCACCATCTCTGGACCAAACCGCGCCGCCTTCATCGAACCTCCCGTTCGTTAACTGACGCGGCTCGACCTTCTCGTTCGCGCTGCGCGGCGCCTGGATAACCCAGAGGTGCTGCGGATGTTTCGGATCGAGATAACCTTCCTCGTTGTCCCGGTAAACCGCGCGGGTGATGACGTGCACATCGCTCTCGCGTTTGGTTTCGTCTTCGACCTTCTTCGCCGCGGTCTCCTCCTTTTTTGGGGCTGGTGATGGCGAAGCTTCGGCCGCAGCCGCCTTCTTCAATTCCTCTTCCTTCTGCTTCTTCCTGACCTGCTTCGCCAAGTCTTCAGGATTTGCGGTGTCGGTGAAGACGATCCATTTTCCATCCGGCGACCACCTCGGATCGCCAGCGCCACGCGGGAGTGAGGTAAAAACGAATGCGTCGCCGCCGGTCATCGGCAGCATGCAAAGCTGGGGTGGTTCGGGCTTTCCCTCCTTCTCAGCTCCGCGTACGAATGCGAGAAACTTCCCATCCGGCGACCAGCGCGGCGTCGTGTCGTGGCGGCCATTCGTGAGCTGGCGTGCCGGCTCGTCCCCAGCCGTTGAAACCATCCAGATCGCAGTGTCGTAGCCGTCCTTTTTTTCGTTCACGGTCACGCGCACGAACGCCGCCCGCCAGCCGTCGGGCGAGACTTCCGGACTGCCGATCCAGACAAAATCGAACAGGTCTTTTTCGGTAATATTTCGTTTCTCCGAGGGTGCTACACTGGCAAGTCCGCTCGTCAGGAGCAGGACGATAATTGTGCGCGAGAACGCGATCGGCAATTGGCAGCTGCGGAGGAAACAGTGATTCATAACCTAAGCTGACATTTGACGTGAGCTTCGCAAAGAGAGGGTAAGAGCGGAGATGATTAATCTCGGGACCAGGATTGTGAAACCTATTAGCTGTGTTGAAAATGTGTTGGCCTGAAGTAGCGCATGCGTCTCGCTTGCGTCGTTCCGCCTCTAAATTTCGCATCTCTCACAGAAGCAACCGAGACGGTCGCTCTACAGGGAACCAGGCATTAAAGCTGATCAGTTCCTCTTTCTGGCTTCATGGTTTCCAGATCAATGCTCTCGGATCGCGGCGGCTCGTTCTTGGACGCGACCGGTTCTGATTTGTGCGTGAACGTTGACCACGCAGAACGTGGCGGAGGCGAGTATGAGGAAGAGTTTTGCATAACAGATGGCGCCGGCGAAGATCTCTCTCGGGCCCACGCAACGAAATCTACGGTGTTGAGTTCGGACTAATGGAGGAAGGACGTCAGACCATTCTTAACCGGCTTCCTGTCGTGATGCGGCTGGTCCTCAGCATCGTGGACTGCTTGCGAGGCGCAGCTTCCGATGAACGTCGCAAGGCTGAGGAGAGCAAGGATTCTGAGGAGCTTGAGTTTCATCGCAGCCTGCTTAGCAACGCATGGGCCAGCGGCGAGCACCAGCCTTAACTCACATTGCGTCAGTTGCTTCCGGATCTGGTCGTGTATGATTTATCGGCCGCGATGTGCCAGGAAAGGGAATTTCTTGGCGATATTTGAACGTTCGCGGACCGTCCTGTGGTGTAGCCGTGCCGGCGGCGCAGACGACGCCTGCCACTACAGCGATCAGGAGTGGGAGCTAGAATTGCGCGCTGTTGTAGTGGCAGCCGTGCCGGCTGCTTTGGGGTGACAGCCATAATCCGTCGCGCAGGCGATACGCCTGCCACCACAAACGCCGGCTCTGCGACTGCTGATTGCCAGCGCGGCGCCGACTGGATAACGTCAGGCCAACTTCGTGGTAAAATTGAGCCGATCCTTCTGGCAGGGCCTGTTCATTTGCGGCGTAATTGCGACCGCTTCTGCGCTAACGTGGTATTCGGTGCGAATGTCCCGCGCGGAAACAATCGTGCCGGACAATCGCCCGATTCAATCGGAAACGGGCGCTTACGTAACGTCGGATTCCTGCCGTTCGTGTCACGCCGCGAATTACACGAGCTGGCACGCGTCGTTTCACCGCACGATGACGCAGGTCGCAGAGCCGGCGAATTTTGCCGCGGATATGAACGGGCTCGAGCTCGCGTTTGACGGCTGGCAGTACCGAGCGGAGCGACGAGGGGACGATTTCCTGGTCCGAAAACGCCGTGAAGGAGAAGTCGAATACGGTACGCCGCAGAAGGTTGTCTTGTTGACTGGCTCGCACAACTTGCAAATGGCGTGGCTCGAAACGGGACAGGACCGGACGCTGGCGCAATTCCCCTTTGCCTACATCATCGCGGAAAAATTGTGGGCGCCCGTCGCGGAAACTTTCCTGATGCCACCTTCCTTGAAGGAGCCTTACGCGATTGGCGCCTGGAACGGCGCGTGCATGGATTGCCACGTGACGCAGGGGCGATCACGATTCGTGAAGGACAACCGGTTCGATTCACGCGTGGCGGAGTTCGGCATCGCCTGTGAGGCCTGCCATGGAGAAGGGCGCGAACATATCGCGCAGAATCGAAACCCCATTCGGCGCTTCGCGCTTCACGTAAAGCATGCTGCCGATCCGACTGTCACGAACGCGGCGCGTTTGAAAGGCCCGGAGTCCACGCTCGCCTGCGGGCAATGCCACAGCGTCTTCGCATTCACGAACATGGACACGAAGCTCGATTTCAACCGCAATGGGCGCGATTTCCGTCCCGGGAAGAAGGACCTCGGACAAAGATTCGTGCTCCAACCAGCGGAGCCCGATCACCCCGATCAGAAAGCGTTCATCAATCGGACGGAACCCCATTACATCGGCGACCGGTTTTGGCCCGACGGAATGGTGCGCGTCACCGGCCGGGAAATGAATGGCGTGCAGGCCTCACCCTGTTTTCGCGGAGGCGATTTCTCGTGCCTCTCCTGCCATGAAATGCATCGCACTTCGGGGAGCGAAGCGGACCTGAAAACGTGGCGGCGGAATCAATTGAAACCGGGTATGGACGGAGACGCGGCCTGCCTCCAATGCCACCAGAAATTTGCGGCGAACGTGACCGCGCATTCACATCACGCGCCCGAGTCCGCGGGCAGCCGTTGCTACAACTGTCATATGCCGAACACTACTTTCGGATTGTTGCGCGCGATGCGCAGCCATCAGGTGTCCACGCCCACCGTGCAGGAGAGCGTCACGCGTGGACGGCCAAACGCCTGCAGCCTTTGCCACCTCGACAAGACGCTCGCGTGGACGGCGGAGAAGCTCCGCGATTGGTACCAGAAGCCGGCGCCGGAATTATCCGCGGATGACTCCACCATTTCCGCGGGCGTGCAATGGATCATGAAAGGAGACGCGGCGCAGCGCGCAATCGTGCTATGGGGAATGGGCTGGGAACCAGCGCAGCGAGCCGCGGGGCGCGACTGGTTTTATCCATTCGCCATCTATGGCTTATCCGATCCCTATGCCGCGGTGCGATTCGTCTCCTGGAAATCCTTGCAGTCGCTACCTGGCTTCGCGGATTTCCCGTTCACCTACACAGCGGACGAGGCAATTCGAAACGAAAGCGTCGCCGCCGCCTACCAAAAATGGTGGCAGGAAGTCAGGACTATCGATTCGGTTTTCAAACCGGAGACGACGCTCGACTCGTTAGGCCATTATCAACCGGAACTCTTCCGCCGCTTGCGCAGCGAACGAAATCAGACGCCAGTTCTGCTCGCGGAATAATTTGCCGCGGGCTTATAGACCATGAAACGCGCTCGTAAGCATCTTCGCTTCGGCTGGTGGTATCTCGCGGTTTGGGTAACGATCGGGCTGGTACTCGAGGGACTGCACGGGTTCAAGATCGGCTGGTATCTTGATGTCGGAAACGACACCCGCCGGCTCATGCTCACGCTCGCGCACGCACATGGCAGTTTCCTTGCGCTCGTCAACATCGCGCTGGCGCTGACTGCCCGCAGTATTGCCGGATATGAAATCCGGCCGTCTGTTTCCTTCGCGCTGATCTGGGCCGCGATTCTTCTGCCCGGTGGTTTCCTGCTCGGCGGAATCGTGAGCTATGGCGGCGATCCCGGTCTCGGGGTATGGCTGGTGCCGGTGGGCGCGCTTTTCTTGCTCTACGCAGTCGCGCGCACTGCAATGGAAATCGGGAAGCTGAAAGACTTCGCGAATGAAGTCGCGGCTCCTGTCGGTGCCGAGAAAGTGCCTGCCGTTTCCAGCAAGAAACGCCGGCGCTAGGACGCTAGAACAGATTGCCAGCACGACCTCTCGCGCGATGCGCAGAGATTCCGGGGAGCGTACGCGACTCGCGTGCTGGCGCTGGCGGCTCGGCCAGCGCGAACTTTCTCGGGAGGAGAGGAGCACGCTTTATTCGAGGAAAAGATGCTCAAGCGCCTGCCGTGTTCCCCAATAATTTTTGGCGAGTCGCCGAAAACGGCACGCGAGTTGCGGGCGCTCCCCGGAACACAGCACGCGGTGGCCTGATTCCACGTTACCCTGCACGAGGATGCGAATCTTGAACTCGCCTACGCCCTCCACACCGGAGCTTGTCGGTCAGTTCCGCGCGATCTACTCTGCGCCATGTTCTGCGCTTCCTCCCTACTCCGTCACCTCATTTTCACCACCTTCATGATTGCGTTCACCCTAGCGCCCCCGGCGATTGCTGACGAAGGCATGTGGCTGTTCAATCTTCCGCCGCTCCAGCAGTTGAAAGACAAATACCAGTTCGAACCAACGCCGCAGTGGCTCGAGCACCTCCAGAAAGCGAGTGTCCGTTTTAATAATGGCGGGAGCGGATCGTTCGTTTCCGCGAATGGTCTCGTAATTACGAATCATCATGTCGGCCTCGACACGCTGCAAAAAATCAGCAGCGAAAGGAATAATTACGTGCGCGATGGCTTTCAGACGAAGTCGCTGGCGGAGGAAGCGAAGGCGACGGACCTCGAACTCAACGTGCTCATGTCGATCGAAGACGTTACCCAGCGCGTTAACGCCGCGCTCCAACCCAGCATGTCGCCCGATAACGCGAACAAAGCACGTCGCAACGTCATCGCGCAAATCGAAAAGGAGAGCAAAGACGCGACCGGTCTGCGCTCGGATGTGGTCACGCTTTACGAGGGCGGCGTTTACAATCTCTACCGCTACAAACGTTACGACGACGTTCGGCTCGTCTTCGCGCCCGAGCAACAGGCGGCATTTTTTGGCGGTGATCCCGATAACTTCGAGTACCCGCGCTACGATCTCGATATCTGCATTTTCCGCGCCTACGAAAATGGCCAGCCCGCGCGGCCAGAGCACTTCTTGAAATGGAACGCGCAGGGGCCGTCCGACGGCGAGCTCACGTTCGTGAGCGGGCATCCGGGAAAGACCGACCGGCAATTCACTACTGATGCACTTGCGGAAATGCGCGACGCCGAAGTTCCGTACGTCCTCAGCATGCTCAACCGGCGAGAAGTGTTTCTGACCGCCTTTGCAGCGCGTAGTTTCGAGAACGCCCGGCGGGTGCGGGAGGACCTCTTCGGAATCCAAAATAGCCGAAAGGCGTACGACGGAATTCAGGCCGCGCTCCTGGATCCGCAAATCTGGAATGCAATCGGCGCGCGCGAAAAAACATTACGCGATGCGATCGGCAGCGATCCGAAGTGGGGCACCGCGCTGGGCGCGTTCGACAAAATCAAACAAGCGCAGGATGAGACCGCGAAGGTTCTGCCGATCTATCACTACTTTGAAGCCTCACGTGGCCGAGCCACCGCGACCTATCGCGCACCCCGCGCTTTTTACAGCACGCTCTTCAAGTATGCCCGACGGCTGCTGCGGGCAGGCGATGAGCGTCCGAAACCCAACGGCGAACGCTTCCCCGAATTCCGCGACAGCAACCGAGAATCGCTTGAGCTGGATCTCTTTTCCACCGAGCCCGTGTTTGAGGATGTGGAGCAAGCCACGTTGACCGATTCGCTCACGGATATGACCGCTCGTTTCGGCGCCGATGATCCCCTCGTGCAAAAAGTTCTGGCTGGAAAATCGCCAGCCGATCGTGCCGCCGAAATCGTGCGCGGGACGAAGCTAAAAGACGTCGCCATGCGCAAGCAGATTTACGCCGGCGGCGCCGCAGCGGTTGCGGCCACGCACGATCCGATGATTGAGCTGGCGCGGCTGATCGATGCACCGGCCCGTGCCGCGCGCAGTGTCTTCGAATCGCAAGACGAGATTAAGCAGCAGGCCTACGCGGAACTCGCGAAGGCGCGTTTCGCCGTCGAAGGCACGAGCACTTATCCGGACGCCACGTTCACACTGCGGCTCTCCTATGGCACCGTGCGCGGTTACGAGGAAAACGGAAAGGGCGTGCCGCCGTTCACCAATTTTGCCGGCCTTTACCAGCGCTCTGCCGAGCACAACAACCAACCGCCATTCGATCTGCCGCCGCGTTGGATCGCGAAGAAATCCGCGCTCAATCCGAACACCCATTTCAACTTCGTGTCCGATGCCGATATCATCGGCGGCAATAGCGGCAGCCCGGTCGTGAACAAGGCGAACGAATTCGTGGGGATCATTTTCGATGGCAACATTCAGTCCCTCGCGCTTGACATTTTCTACACCGACAAGCAAGCGCGTGCCGTCAGCGTCGATTCGGCGGCGATCGGCGAAGCGCTGCGGAAGGTTTACGATGCGCAAGCGCTCGCCGATGAGCTTGAAGGTGCGAATCACTAGCCAAACGTCTGCTGCCCTTTCGGGGAGCGCACGGTTACAGCGTGCTACGCCAATCCGGCTCGGACCTTCGGCATTCTGCCGAAACGAACTTTTCGCGTTAGGTTCGACTCCAGAGGCGGGAGGTCAGGATCAAGAGCAGGAGGCGCGTCAGGGCGAGGCCACGCTTTGCATCCCGGTTGCGATCGCTTCAGGGTTTGGCTGCGGGACCCTTCGACCCCGAAAGCACTCGGGGCTCAGGATGACGGCTATTGCTCAACCCTTGGGCGCTGCTTGCTGAACTACCGCAGCTGCTTCAACAATGTCTTCCAGCGCACCCACGCATCATCGCGCGCTTTCCGATTTTCGGGAGACGCACCCGGCGCTTCGCCTTCGCGCATGAAACCGTGCCCGGCACCTTTGTAAATGACAGGTTCGTATTTCTTTCCGGCCGACTTCATCAACTCTTCCGTTTTCGGAATCCCAGCATTCACGCGCGCATCATTCTCCCCGTAAAATCCGAACACCGGGCAACTGATCTTCGCGACACCGCCGGCATCTTCGGGCGTGGTTCCGTAGAAGGAATACGCGGCTTTCAGCTTCGGGTTGACGTTCGCGTAACCAAACGCCCATCCTCCGCCCCAGCAAAATCCTGCCACCGCGAGATTGCCATTGGCTGACGGGATTTTCGTGAGCGCGTACTCCGCCGTCGAATCAAGATCGCCTTGCACCTGCGGCTTCGGCAAAGCGGAGATCGCCTTGATCGCGCCGTCGACATCGTCCGGATAAGCCTGGCCAGACAAGAGGTCGGGACAGATCGCGGTCACTCCATTCTCGGCCAGCTGATCGCATAAACTCTTTACCCAATCCGTCAGGCCGAAAATCTCGTGAATGACGAGAACGACCGGTGTTTTCTCTTTCGCTTCGGGATAGACGACGAACGCTTTGATGGTGCGGCTGCCTGACTGAATATCTACCCACTCGCGATGACGCGGCGATTTCTCGATCCTCGCCTTGGCCCAATCCTGCGCGTGCACATCGCCGCACCAAAATGCGCACAACAAAAGCAAACAGGCTGCCGTGCGTCTCATTCGAACTCGATCAGGAACGCCACGGCGTCGCGGCACTTGTTAGTGGGCTTGTCAGACATCGCAACGAAATTAGCCGGAAAAAACTGAAGCACAATCGCCGCGGAAGTCGAAACCGAGAGTGTTGTCTTAGAGTCAGCCGGACGAGTGCTTCTGCCAGGTTGCGTACGCGGATGCACGCGCGGGCGGGTGCTCCGCAACAGTTCGCGCGTGTTCTCCACGCTTTGTATTCCGATGCCAGGCCTTGAGGTGGCGCGACGGGATCCTTCGACTTTGCTCAGGATAACATGGCGGGGCCTCCCGGTAGATCGAAAGCTCCCTAACCCGTTCATTTCGAGCGGAGCGCAGCGGAGTCGAGAAACCCCGTGAATCAGACCGATTACGAACGCGACAGGCTGTCTCGACTGATGCTCGACATGACAATGTTTGAAACGTTAGCGCGTCGTGACTACACGAGACCCGGTCGGAATCGCGCTTCACCGACGCCTCTCAGCTTCTCGAGACCGCGGGCGAATACTTTCGCAGAACGCTGCCCGCCTCAATGAACGTCGGGATATAATTGGCGACTGCGAACGCGATCACGGTCCCGGCGATCACGCCAGTCATGCCGTAAATTTTTACGAGGATAATCGAGAGCGCGAGATTCAAAAACGCCGTGATCGTCCCGTAGATCGTCATGCCTTTCAGGTGACCGGTCGCGTTGAGCAGACAACTCGCGACGTAGAGATGGGACAGCATCAGGTTCCAAATTCCCATCCAAACGATCGCGGAGAATGGTGGGACTGCTGAATCCCCGGCCCAGAAGCGGATGATGACGCGGCCGAAAATCGTCAGGAACACGACCACGACCCCCGCGACGAGGAAGCTGATTTTAAAGCTGGAGCGGAAGGTCTTTTGAATCCACGCGTAATCCTTGCGCGCGAACGCTTCTGTGTAGGCGGGCCAGAGCGATGGATAGGCAAGCGTCTGGAGCAGAGTCGCATTCGCGAAGAGAGCAAACGTAATGCTGTAGGGAGTGACCGGAGCGGCGCCGAGATAATGCGCGATCACGAGGTTGTCAGTCTCGGAGTTCACCATCCACGCGGCCGCGATCACGAGAAACTTCCAGCCGACGGCAAAAAGGTCGCGAATCGCGGCGAGATCGAGCGCGGCATGATGGGGACGGAGCCAGGGTTTCGCGAATCCGAAGAGCCAGACAGCGCAGGCGCAGTTCACGAGAAGGCCGAGTCCGGAACAACCGAGCACGAGCCATGGAAGATTGCCGCGAAACCAAATCACGCTCAGGATAGCAACGAAGTTCGCGATCGTGCCGCCGATTGACCAGAGATTGGCGAGCGCGCTCTCGCCGTGCGTCGTCAGCACTTTATTCGTGATCAGGAGTGGGAAGTTGAGTGCGAAAATCGCGAACGCGATCATCAGCGCCGGCGAGATTTCGTGGCGCGCAAGCTCCGGCTGTGCACCCGGGAAGAGAGCGCTCGCGAGATGCGGCGCGACCACGAAGCCGGTCACGAAAAGGAGCACGGCGATCAGACTCAGGACCGCAAAGGCGGAAGAGACATAGCGCCGCGCCACTTCGCGCTCACCTTCTCCATAAGCTTTGCCGAGCGCATTTGTCAGGCTGTTCGCCACTCCGAAGTCGGTGAAACTCAGGAACGCCAGGAACGTGCTGATCGTTACCCAGACGCCGTAGCGTTCGCTGCCCAAGTAACCAATCGTGAGCGGCACGGAGACAATGCCAACGACCATGCCGAGAGCGCGTCCGACGATTGCCGACGCGGCGCCCCGCACTACGCCTCGGGATCGGCGCGAGCGGTGATCATCCGGCGCGCTGGCGTGCAGCAGGAGACCGATCCAGCGTCGCAGTCTTTCGAACACGGCGCGCACTATAATAAAGCCGCGCCACAACTCCATGCGTCCATGCGCGTGTGACGTAGCTTATCGGCCCACTCACTCCAGCAACCGAGCCATGCCAGCATCGCCCGAAGTCGCCTCTTAGTGACAATACCGATAGCTTGCGCTTTGTGGCGCGGGTTCTAATTTGGCGCGGTGAAAAAAATCGAAGCGATCGTGAAACCCTTCAAGACTGAGGCCGTGAAGGAAGCGCTCGCCGAAGTCGGCGTCGAAGGAATGACGGTGAGTGAGGTGAAGGGCTTCGGCCGCCAGCAGGGACACAGCGAAATTTATCGCGGCAACGAATACACGGTGGAGTTTTTACCCAAGGTGAAATTCGAAATCGTGCTGCCGGACGAGCGTGTGCAGCGCGCGGTGGACGCGATTATGCGTGCGGCGAAAACCGGAAAAATCGGCGACGGCAAGGTCTTCGTCACCGAAGTCGAGCAGGCGATTCGCATTCGCACCGACGAACGCGGCGCCGAAGCGATCTAATTTTTCGGAGTTTAACTTCGAACGCCGCCCTGGTTCATGAACGACTTTTTGCTTTCGGTTTTGCTCGGCGTGGTCGAAGGACTCACGGAATTCATCCCCGTGAGCTCGACCGCGCATCTGCGCATCGTCGAAGCGTTCCTCCACCTCGATTTGCACGACAGTTTTTGGAAGATGTACACGATTGTGATCCAGCTCGGCGCAATCCTGGCGCTGCCGGTTTATTTTGGCGATCGCATCCTGAAATTCCTGCGCTCATTTCCAGCAGGCGAACGCGGGGACCGGAACATCTTTACGCACCCGCTCAGCCTCACGATGATCGCGTTCGTCATCACTGCGATTCCATCATACCTCCTAAAAGAACAGATTGGGTTGAATTTGGAAAGCCTCAGCGTGATGGCGTGGGCGATCCTGATCGGCGGCGTCGTGATGTGGGTGGTTGATGCAGTTTGCACGCGTCCACGTGTCCAACGAATGAAGGGCATGAGCCTGCCGCAAGCGATGTGGATCGGCGTAGTCCAAATTTTGTCCGCGGTATTTCCCGGCACCTCGCGATCCATGTGCACGATTGCGGCCGGCCAAACGGCGGGCCTTTCGCGCTCCGCCGCACTTGAGTTTTCGTTCTTTCTTTCGATGCCGACCATGGCAGTCGCGACCGGCTATGATTTTTTGAAAACGGTCATGCCCCACCGTCACGCTGATACCGCTGACGCGAACCTCGCGCCGCTCGTCATGACGTCTCACAATTGGGCCGTGCTCGCGATCGGCTTCGTGATTTCGTTTTTTGTCGCGCTCGCGGTCGTCGCCTGGTTCATTCACTGGGTACGCGCCCGCGGCTTCGCGCCCTTCGCGATCTATCGCATCGTGCTCGGCGTCACCTTGCTCGTGCTGATTAGCCGCGGCACGATCTGAATTCGATGGAAGACGAGGAAATTCACCCGGACCTGCAAGGCGCCGTCCTGTGCGAAGATGTCCGGCACGAATTCAACGGCATGCAGACACTGGTCGGCGTTTTGAATGTGATCCCGACGCCGAGTTTGCCGATTAATTACATGCGGCTCTGCATCTGGTCACGCTGGTGCAGCGGCTCGGGAAAGTTCCGCCAAAAATCGCGGATCGTGGGCGTCGATGAGCAACAGGTGGTTGCGCAGGCCGAAGTAGAATTTGAGTTGAAAGAAATGGAAGGGCACGCCACGAACGTCCATTACTTTGGCGGCGTGCAGTTTCAGCAATTCGGACTGCATCACGTCGAAATCTTTCTTGGAGACCAGCTTCGGCTGCGTTTCCCGCTCCCGGTGATCCAGATCGTGGCGAAATAAATTTGCCTGGGACGGGCGCGCAGGCGCATGCAGCGAGAGTAAGCAGAGCCCCGATCGCAAGCCAGGCTTTTCGCTGCGACTGCCAGCCGCCCCGCGGGAAAATTGTTGCAGCCAATGCCGCGCATCTTATTCTCAGAGCGAAGTCCCGACTGCGTCCTGCGACGGAATGCATCGGGACAATTTCTTGCCCTTTTCACGAGCTAAATGGCGAACACAATTCTGGTCGGAGCGCAGTGGGGCGACGAAGGTAAAGGCAAAATTATCGACGTGCTGACGGCGAAAACCGACATCGTCGTCCGCAGCCAGGGCGGCAACAATGCCGGCCACACCGTCATCCACCGTGGGGCCAAATACATTTTGCACCTGATCCCGTCCGGAATTCTTCGACGCGGCAAAGTTTGCGTGATCGGCAACGGCGTCGTCGTCGATCCGATTGCGCTTGTCGGAGAAATCGAAGGACTGCGCAAGCTCGGAATTAAGGTCGGAAAAAATCTGCTCATCAGCGACTGCGCCCACCTCGTCCTGCCATATCATCGGTTGCTCGACGAGCAGCGGGAATTGCGAAAAGGGCGCGCCAAGATCGGCACCACTAAGCGCGGGATTGGTCCCGCTTACGGCGACAAAGCTGCGCGCACCGGATTACGAATGTCCGACCTGATGCAGGCGGAATTGTTCTCAAAAAAACTCCAGGCCAAGGTGCGCGAGAACAACAGCATCCTGCAGGCGTTGGGCGCGAAGCCGATCAACTTCGCGGAGGTGAACAAACGCTACCTCGCCGCCGGCGAAGAACTGCGGCCCTTCGTTGGCAACACCGTCGTATATCTGCACCGCGCCTTGCAACGCGGGAAAGAAATCCTGTTCGAGGGCGCCCAAGGCACTTTCCTCGACATCGATCACGGCACCTATCCCTATGTCACCTCTTCCAACACTACCGCGGGCGGCGCGTGCACCGGGTCCGGTGTTCCGCCTCATCGCATGGACCTGGTGCTCGGCGTCATGAAAGCCTATACGACGCGCGTCGGCGAAGGCGCACTCCCAACCGAGGACGAACAGGTTGCCGGGATGCTTCACGAGATGGGCCGGGAATTCGGCGCGACTACGGGACGCCCGCGCCGTTGCGGCTGGTTCGACGCGGTCGCGTCGCATTACGCCACCATGATCAACGGTATCGATGAACTCGCGATTACGAACTTGGACGGCCTCGATTCAGTCGATCCCATCCGCGTCTGCGTCGCTTATCGCCTGCGCGGAAAACGACTCGAGGTCCCGCCATGCGACGCGGCGCAGCTCGAGAACTGCGAGCCAATTTACGAAGAACTGCCGGGCTGGAAAACATCAACCCACCAGGCCCGAAAGTTTTCCGAGCTCCCGCCGCGCGCACGCAAGTATCTGCACCGGATTGCGGAGCTGACGGGAGCCGGCTTGAAAATCGTCAGCGTCGGACCGGAGCGCGATCAGACCATTCTTCTTTAGCATCGATGGCTGCCCCGGCGAAAACGACTCCGCGTCACATCGCCATCATCATGGATGGGAACGGGCGTTGGGCAAAGGCGCGGGGACTCGCGCGAATCAAAGGTCACGAAGAAGGCGCTAACGCGGTCCGCGCCTGCGTGGAAGCCTGCGGTGACCTGAAGGTCGAGTTTCTGACGCTCTACGCTTTCTCGGCTGAAAATTGGCAGCGGCCAAAGACGGAGGTGTTTGCACTCATGCGCTTGCTCGAGAAATTTCTCAAGGAAAAGACGCCGGAGCTACTGGAGAAAAATGTCCGCCTCCAGGCGATCGGGCGCTTGACGGATTTGCCCTCGGGTTGTCAGCGACAACTGCATGAATCAATCGAACGGACGGCGGCGAACAACGGACTGACTCTGATTCTGGCGCTGAGCTACGGCGCGCGACTGGAGATCATCGATGGCATTCAGAGCCTGCTCCGCGAAGTTGAAGCGGGCCACATCGACAAGGCAATGATCGATGTCGCCATGTTCAGCAAGCATCTCTACACGCGTTACTATCCTGATCCGGATTTGCTGATCCGAACCTCCGGCGAGATGCGGCTCTCGAATTTCCTCCTCTGGCAGCTTTCCTATACCGAGATGTATGTGACGCCGAAGCTGTGGCCAGACTTTGGAAAAGAAGACCTCTTAGCGGCCGTCAAAGAGTTCAGTCAGCGTCAGCGCCGTTACGGCGTCGTCTAGAAAGCGATTTCTAAGCACAATCGCCATTGGCATGTGACGCCGGAAGGTGCGCCGGCCCAAGGCACGAATAATCCACAGAGCGCCGCCATAGATGCAAAGCAACTCTGAAACTGTCTAGAAGCCGATGCAACGCAAGCATGTCATCCCGAGCGAAGTCGAGGGATCCCGTGGCGTCACCTTAAGGCGTCCCAATCCTGTCGCAATTCGAACGACGAGCAGACCACAGCCACCTCCATGACTGAGATAGCTTCCAGTTAGCTGAACTCGATCACCGATGAACGTTGAAACCAAAGGTCGTTCAGACCCGTTCATCGCCAACCGTATCCTCGACTAAGCGCCGATTGCTGCATCGAGATGACGTTGCCGAAGGTAAAGGAAAAGCGGCAACCCGAGCGACACGCCAACGAGAAGACTCGCAAGGATTGGCAGCAAAAGCAGTTGTAATCGCATCCTAAGGCGTGCCCCCTCGATCAAAACAAAACCCACAGCGCGATAGCAGATACGATGACATCGAGGCCGAAAAAGCTACTGACCGGATTCGCAAACAGCTGATGAAAGAACAATGAAAGATCCAAGCCATGCCGCAGAAACCACGGGACAAACTGCGAATAAGGCAGGAGTGTGCCGACAACGCACAGAATCAGGTAAGCGTGCCGTAGTCGCATAAGAAAAGGGTGAGCGGCTAACGCAGCGGGTCTAGGAACGGTTCCGGCGGTTGGCGACGTCCCACGAGTGTGCGTCGAGGAGCTCAGTTTTCACGCTGGACGCCCCGATATCAACCGCGAGTACGCGCATCACTCAGAACTGAGAACTCAGAAGACCGCGCGCCTACGAGCCATGTGAATTCAAGCGCATTTTCCTGCCAGTCTGCTCGTCCAGCAGCGTCGGAGAGGGTATCCGATCAACCACATGCCGTAGTCTTGTTGCATGGCCTTCGAGCAACATCTAGAGAAAATAAGATCAGCAACAGCTGGCGAGAGTGAGCACGAATCGCAGCGTAAGTGTTGAAGTCAGGATTGGCGGGACCAGCCGTTCGCTGCATCGAGAATCTCGTACCGCCGCAATCCTGCACCAGAATCAGCACAAATCGGAAGATACAAGCTGTATCGCCTGACTAAATGATGTGCTTCACTCCAAAAATCATCGCACATGAGATACGTATTCCCACATCTCAGCGTTATATTGGGTGGCGTACCTAGCGCGTGTTTCGAAATATCCGTCCTGCATGCATCCTTGTGGACCGACAGCGATACGAGGATAACGACTGATCACAGCGAGAGAATCCAGACGCAGTCCGGGGGCGTGCGAGGTATCCCTCCTACGTAGCAAAACCGGACTTGACCGACAGCGATGTCGCGGTGTGCGTCGGGAATGGCGGTGTTGGGATCCCATATTTTTCCGCAAATAGGCCCCAGCAACGGCTTCGACGTGCCGACTGGCACGAGAAAGATTCTCTTTGTGAAAGGATCATGAACTTGCGCGCCGCGGGGATAGCCTCGTGGCCTGACCCCGGAAAAGTGGACATGACATAAATGTAGTTCTGCCTTTAGAAAGGCAGAACGAAAATGAAGAAGAGTCGATTCAGTGATGGAGAGAAGATAGCGATTTTGAAGGAAGTGAGGGCTGGGAGCACGGTGGTGGCGACGTGCGCCAAGCATAACATCGGGGGTGCAGACCTATCACGGGTGGAAGCGCAAGTTTGGGGGCATGGAAGTGGATGAAGCGCGGCGCT
>JBBSIA010000032.1:0-44207 GCA_038232335.1 Chthoniobacterales bacterium | reverse complement strand
TCGGTGCGCGATCTCATCCACCGGATCGACGCCTACATTAAAGGCTACAATCAAAATGCTACGCCTTTCACCTGGAATTATCGTGACACGCGTAAGCGTTTTCGTGTCCCCCTTTCTTCCCTTTCAGCACACTAGGTTTGGCAAATGCCCCTGATTCCTCTCGCGGTAGCGCTCCTCGTCGTTTTCGCACTAATTGGTGCGCTGCCGTTGTTGCTTGTGCTACGCTACCGCGTCGGAACGTCGCGCCGGCTTGGTCGCAGGTGGATCGCAAGGCTCAACGCGGTAATGATCGCTCTCTCGGCCGCGCTCTTCCTCGTGTCGGCTGCAATCGTCAATTTTTGGATTCCTGCCGCGTTCAAATACTCGGTCGCGGGCCTCACCGCAGGAGGTATTCTCGGTTTGCTCGGACTGGCGCTGACGCGTTGGGAGCAGACGCCGCGAGGGCTGCATTATACTCCTAATCGCTGGCTCGTCTTGATCATTACCCTGGCAGTGACGGCCCGATTGCTCTACGGCTTTTGGCGAAGCTGGCACGCCTGGAGCGCGGCCGGGACCGGGAGATCGTGGCTGGCGTCATCGGGACTTTCCGGCTCCATGGCGGTGGGAGCCATCATCCTCGGTTACTATCTCATCTACTCAGCGGGCCTCGACCGACGCCTGAGACGGAACCGCAGACCGTATGAGGGCAGCTTGCGTTGAGCTTTTTCGGAACAAAGATCAAATTCATGCGAGCGGCCGTCCTTGCCGATTACAACAATCGAAACTGCACACATCTGCACTTTCTAAAAGGAGCGCCCACTCCGGAACGGGGCGACTCTCCTATTATGACTCCAAATAGGTGAGACGAACCAGTTCAACGTGTTGACCGAACTTTCAGATTCCTGATCTCTTTTTTATTGTGATTCGCACTCTCCCGCTCGCTCTCCGCTCCCCCAGCGGCTTGCGGCGGTCTACCCGGCGGCGTCCTCGCTCGCCATGTTCCTGCTTTCCTGATTAACTAACGAAAACCGCCATGCACGACGCGCTGCCAGCAATTCGCCCAATCGAACTCAGCGAAATCAAAGAAGCGCAGACGCGCATCGCGGAAACCGTCATCCGCACACCGCTCGTGCGTCTCGAGCTCGGACGGGACTTTCCCGACATCCGTTTGAAGCTCGAGAACCTGCAGCCCATTAACGCCTACAAGCTGCGAGGTGCCGTTAACGCGGTGGCGATGCTATCCGAAGCCGAACGCAAACGCGGCGTTTGGACAATCAGCGCCGGAAATGCAGGCCAGGGTGTTGCGTATGCCGCCCGGAAAGCCGGCGTGCCTTGCAGTGTGGTCGTGATCGAGACCGCGCCGGTCGCGAAGATTGAGCGCATGCGCGCGCTCGGTGCGAAGCTGATCCCGGTGCCGCACGAAGTTGCCTGGAAAGCTCTCGATGAGCATTCATTTCCCGGTATCGAAGGCACGCTCGTGCACCCATTCGACGACCACAATTTCATCGCCGGCCATGCCACCATGAGCCTCGAGATTCTGGAAGACGCGCCCGACACTGCGGTGGTCATCGCGGGCATTGGCGGCGGCGGACTGATTGCGGGCGTCGGCAGCGCGATCAAAGCGCTCCGGCCGGAGATCAAAATCTGGGGCGCGGAACCGGAGACGGCCGCTCCTGCCGCTCTCTCCTTCGCTGCCGGATCTCCGCAGGTTTTTGAAAACTGGACACCATCGTTCGTGGACGGCGCAGGCGGCCGGAGCGTGTTTCCCCGAATGTGGGAGCGAATGAAGCCGGTGGTGGACGGCTCGATCGTGGTCAGCTTGGAGGATACCAGGAAAGCGATGCGACTGATGGCGGAAAAGGCGCGAATTATTTCTGAAGGCGCGGGCGCGCTGCCGCTCGCCGCCGCGTTGACCGGCAAAGCCGGACCTGGCCCGATCGTCTGCATCGTCTCTGGCGGTAACCTTGATCTGAAGAAATTCTGCGAGCTGATCGACCTATAGTGTAGTCTCGGGAGCCGTCGCCGCGACGACAGTCGCTCAAAAGCAAAACAATTCCTTTAGGCAGCTCCGCGGGCTACATTTTCACACCTGCGCTTCCTGCCCATGGAATTTACGACCACCACAGCCGACCCGGTCCTCGCCGCCTACCTGCGCGATGTCGACCGCACGTTGTTGCGCGAGAATCTGAAGCTCACTCCGGCGCAGCGTCTTGAAAAACTCGTTCGATTCACTTCCTTCGCCTCTATGCTGCGGAAAGCTGGAGTCGATGCCCGCAAGAATCCTCCTGCCGATCGGCAGCGATGACTGCAGAGTACGACAAACTGCTGCCGGTCCTAGTGCGAGGCGGTGTCGATTTCATTCTCATCGACGGAGTCGCCGCGGTTGTTAGGGGATCTGCCCGCGTGACCTAGGAGTCGACGTTACTTACTCGCGCGTGTCGAATAATATCGCCCGGCTCGTGCAGGCGCTGCACCCTTCTGCATTGGGCGATGTGGACCTGATGGGCGAAGTTATCGGCGGCGGTGCTTACGACGATTTTACTCCCGGTGTTCGTTTGCGTGGTCCTTAGCGCATGGTTCCCCAGGGCTGCGCCGACCTGCGAGCAATCCTCTGAACAGCCCCGAAAGCATTCGGAGCTACAACCCGCAGCAGCCGGGTCAATATATGAAAACCGAATGGAGGTCTGATTGAGAGACAAAGGAGCTGAGCGGGGTGAAGCGAAACCCGATTCAGTGAACTGGCTCGTTTCCGGAGCCGGCTTCCAGCGTCCTCACCCCAGTGCATGACGCGCTCTAACGGAGTAATTGTATTGCTGGTGCGGAAGAACTCCGTTCGGGCTTGCGAACGGGTGAACGGGTCTCCGCAATCCGCCGTGAGTTGCCGCGCAGAACAAGGTCACTCCGCGCGCGGATATGAGCACATCTGTGGTTTTGCCTTTTAACCGCTGGGCAAGACAATAGAATAATTCGTGGCGGAGCTCCCTGAGTAAATGAAGTGGAAGAGTTTCTTTGCGGAACTGAAGCGACGTAACGTTTACAGGGTCGTGGTGGCGTATGCAGTCGTGGCCCGGCTCTTGATCCAGATTGCGACGCAGGTGTTTCCGTTCTTCGGAATCCTAATTGGTGCGTGCGCTTCATCGTGGTTCTCTTACTCCTTGGTTTCCCGGTCGCGCTCGTTCTGGCCTGGGCGTTCGAGCTCACGCCGGCGGGGATTCAGCGCACGGCCGATGTTTTGCCTAACGAGTCGATCGCCAGCGCGACTGGACGCAGGCTCGTTGGAATCACGCTCGCACTAACGCCGCTCGCAGCTGGGTTGCTGACGTTCCATCTCTTGCGTCCAACCGCGGCGCTCGTAAGCGCGACTGCAACAATGCCGGCTTTCGCACCGGTGACATCGCCTGCGATATCGGAGAAATCGATCGCGGTGCTCCCGTTCGAGAACCTGAGCGAAGAGAAAGCGAGCGCGTTTTTCGCCTCGGGCATTCAAGGCGAGATTCTCACTGCGCTGGCCAAGATCAGTGGATTGAAGGTGATCTCCCGCATCTCGACCGCTCATTATCAGAGCTCGCCGGCGAATCTGCCAGAGATCGCCCACGCCCTCGGCGTGGCTAATGTCCTCGAAGGCAGTGTGCAGAAAGTTGCCGACAAGGTCCACATTAATGTCCAGCTGATCCGCGCCGATTCGGACAGCAACCTTTGGCTGAGAGTTACGATCGCCAACTGGCCGACATTTTCAGTGTTGAATCCGAAGTGGCGAAAAGCATCGCCCAGTCGTTGCGCGCGGCGCTCAGTCCGGAGGAAAAGGCGCGCGTCGAAGCGAAGCCCACCGGGAATTCCGACGCGTATCTGCTTTACTTGCGCGCGCGCGATTACCAGACCCGCGCCAGCGGCGATTTCAGCGATTACGCGGACGCGGTGCGGCTTTACACCGAGGCGATCGAACTGGATCCGAGCTTCGCCCTCGCTCGCGCACGACTCTCGGCGAGCCTGGCCTATATTTATCAGCAATACCAACCGACGCCGGAGAATCGCAAGCGCGCTCGCTTCGAAGCGGATGAAGCGCTGCGGCTTCGGCCCGATCTGGGCGAAGCTCACTTGGCCCGCGCGTTATGTCTGTATTGGCTGGATAAAAATTACGAGGAGGCCTTGCGCGAATTGGAATGGACCGGCCGCTTGCTGCCTAACAGCAGCGACGTGGAAAGCACGCTCGCATACATTTGAACGCCGGCGTGGTCACTGGACTGAGGCGCGTGCCTGGCTCGAGCGCGCGCTGGGCCGCGACCCGCGCAACGGCCAAATCGCTGAGGAGATTGCTTTCACCGATTACCACCTGCGCGACTGGACCGCCGGCATCCATTCCGGCGATCGTGCCGTCGCGCTCGCTCCTGACTTACCGATCGTGCTCATCTTTCGACGTTATCTTGATTTCTGGAGTTGCGGCGATCTTGACCCTTTGCGCGCTGCATTGGCAACAATCCCGCCTGGGATAGACCCCGACGGGAGCGTCACCCTCGCGCGCTGGGACGCCGCGCTCATCGCGCGTGACTTCGCCACGGCGGAGAGCGTCGTGGCAGCCTGCCCCCGCTCGATCAGCTCCAGCCGACGTTTGGTCCGCCTCTGCCGAAAAGCTATCTGCTGGGGTCGATCGCACTCGCGCGTGGCGAGCCGGATGCAGCCCGGCCGCTCTTCGAGCAAGCGCTCGCGCCCTTCCAAGCCGAATTGAGCGCAAGCCCGCAGGACGCTTCGCGTCACGCCTACCTTGGTCTGCTCTATGCATATCTCGGCCGTCGTGACGATGCGATCCGGGAGGGCCGGGCGGTCGCAATTCTGCCCGAGTCGGAGGACGCGACCGATGGCCCGTCGATCTCTTGCCTGCTCGCTTTGATTCGCGCGCGAACCGGTGAAACGGACGAGGCGCTCTCGCTGATTCAGCACCTGCTGATTACGCCTGGCGCGGTGGACAACTCCGAGGCGAGCATGACGCTGCCGGATCTGCGAACGCGCTGGCAATGGGACACGGTGCGCTCTGATCCGCGATTCCAAAGCATTCTTGCCGGGCCTGAGCCGAAGACGGTTTACCAATAATAATCCCCGGCTAGCGCGCGTCTCGTGCGCTGGTAAACTCGGAAGCTTTCCTGGTCACGAATCTCTACTGAACCTTCGCTTCAGCGGTCACACGACAATCCGGAATACGCCGGCATCAATACAACCTGCGAAGCCCGGACACCAACCCCGACGAGGGGTACACCATCTTCAAATCAGTTCGCGTCCGCCGTCGAACATATCCTTTATCGCCGAGCCGTAGCCGCTCGGGCCGGACTGTTGAATTTACTTGCGGCGACCTCCAGCCACTCGCGGATTCAACCACGCCGGTCACCTGAAACGGGTACATGCGAGACGGCGACGACGGCGCATATTGGGCGAACTTTAGTGATTGACGAGGCGCATTTGCGTGATCATCGACTTGGATCGCATTATGAACACCAAACGCCTCCTTCTCTTCATTCTTTCCATCTCGGCTTTCGCGCAAAGCTCACCTGCATCATCCGCGATCGCGACGGAGGCAACAGCAAACGCCACAGATCAGCCAGCATCCAGTTTGCCCACCCCGCCGCCGGCGCCGGACGCGGCGGAGTTGACGAAGCTCCTCAAAGATTTCATGGAAGGAGCCTCTCGCAATGATTCCGCGATGCACGATCGCTTCTGGGCGGAAGACCTCATCTACACACGCGCGGCCGGACGCCGCATCGGCAAAGCCGACATCATGCGCGAAGTGCGCGCAGAAGCGGCTGCTCCGGCGGCCAATGAGACAACGACTTACAGCGCGGAAGACATCCGCATCCAGCAATACGGAAGCACGGCGATCATCGCCTTTCGTCTGGTCGGGACCACGAGGAAGGGAGACAAAACCGAGAACGCGGAGTACCTGAACACAGGCACTTTCCTTAAGCGCGACGGCAAGTGGCAGGCAGTCAGTTGGCAGGCAACAAAGATGCCAGCGGAAAGTGAGTCGAAGAAATGAGCTTTCGTGGCCGAGATCGGCGGGCCGCACTCCCTTCGGCGATAATCGAACGAGATAACGAAATCCGAGACTGACGGCATCGTCCTGAACCGGAGACAAGCATGACGTCGCTCTCTTCGCCTGACTGTGCCTGATCTAGAGGAACTTAATGGCCGAGGTGCGGAAAGCGTCCGCTCGATTCCTGGTAGAATGCACCGGCGGTGATGTGAACTTTGTCATTGCCCACTTCACCGAAAATATACCCTTGTTCGAGCTCGCGACCGAATTTGCCGGTCGATCTCCCGTACAAAAAGCCCACTTCACCGCCAGCATAATCGAAAAATTTAGGCCGCACCTCCACAACCTTTTCGGTTGAATGCCGCACAGCCGTCGCAATGGGCTGGGTTCCTGTTGGCTCCTCCGCGGGTAACGCTGGAAGAAAATCAGGCGGCGTCGCTGCGATCCCATTGAAGGCGCCTGACAAGGAGAAAAGGCGCGCATCGGCGAGCGCCAGCGAAAAAAAGCTGAGGTGTGCGTTATTCAGCGTGCTGAAGATATTCGTCTGATCGAGGGCGGAACGAGTGTCCACCACACCGCCCTGGCCCGGTTGGCTGAGCTCGAAGGGAACAGGCTGCGTCTCCTGCCCGGGCAGGGAAAGAGCAAGACTAAAGATTCCAGCAATCGCCAGGAGTGCGCGTTTGGTCATGAGACAATCCACAAGCGAAACAGCGCAGGCGCCAGCGAAATCTTGAGACGATCACGGCGTCATGAGAAGGCGACCGAGGCGGTGCTGGGTTCCTTTTCTTTCTCACCACTTTAGGGATCGCGGATTGCCGCGCTTTCGCAAACGCCTAACAACGCGCTAAACGGGACGTTCCGCAGCTGTCGGTAGCCAATCCGGGCGGATAAAGCGAAATCCGTGGGAATGAAATCCTTTGGTTGCGAGAAGGATCTACAGCAGTTTGCGCAGTTCCTCGCGAGTAAGGCCGGTTTGCTTCCAGCGTTGCGTCTTGCGACGTTACCGGCAGGTCGAGACAAGGTGCGACGAACCATTTTCCATCGAACTTGATCGCAGCATTGAGCTTCGCCATGAGCGAATCTATTTCCTAAAAGACTTAGAGACAACAGGTATGCGGAGCGGAGTTTTATCATCCTGCGCGCGTTCCATTCGCCACGCGGTGCTCGGGAATAGCCAGCACGGGCGCCTGCCCATCAGCGTAGCCGATGTCGAAGAGCATGCCCTCGGAGAGACGTCCGGCCATCTTCCGCGGAGGGAGGTTAACGACAAACAGGGCCTGGCGGCCTTCCAGCTCACGCGGATTGGAACGCTCCTTCTTCAGTCCCACCAGGATTTGCCGGGTGTGATCGCCGAAGTTGACTCGCAGTTCGACCAACTTGTCCGATCCCCGCACGTCGGATACCTCTTCGACAGTGCCAACGCGAACGTCGAGTTGTTCGAGCACATCCGTCGATATCTGCGGTTTGACCGGGGCCAGAGTCATTGATTCTCTTTCTTCTGATGCGGGTCCGCGGGTTCAGGTTTCGTTAGGCCGCCAATTTACTTCGGCGGCAAGACTGCGCGAGAGATTATTATCGGCAGCATCCGGGAACCGAGGATATATCCGTCAAGGACACGCAGCCTCCTCGCCCGCGCAGGCAGTGAACCGGCGGGTAGTAGCATTCGCGATTCCCTGTGCTTGCGCACTGTTGGAGCGCAGGCAGTGTGATCCATGCAAAAGATCACTCCATTTTTGTGGTTCGACGATCAGGCGGAGGAGGCGGCGGGCGAGGCCATGCCACGAGTTGGATCTGTAGCACCGCTCCGGGCGATCAGTGGATCTACCGCGCCTTTTCTCGGCCTTTAACTGGAGAACGTATCGAGCTCTTGCTTCGCACGCGCGTCGTTGGCATTGTCGGCGAGGCACTGCCGGTATTTCTTCTCCGCATCGTCGAGTTTGCCGAGTTCGACGTCCACGTGCCCAGGGCCGCGGCGCGAGCGGCCTGGCTCGTCCGCTCTTATCTCGTCTGGCGCAAGAGCCGCGTCGTCGTCAGCAGCTTCAAACTGTTCTTTCGCGTTCAATCAGTTCTTTTCTCGCGCATAAGTCTGGCCTAGCCTCGCATAGGTAATGGGACTCGAACGGTGCGAGCGCGATCGCCTTCTGAACGGAAGCCTTTGCCTCTGATAACCGGCCGAGTTCCTGCAACGCGTACGCCTTGATGAAGTAGGCGTCAGCCCAAGTGCTCGAGAGAACGATCGCGTTTTGGTTCTTCGTAGCAGCCGAGAGGAGCGTGCCCAGACTCGCAGGTCCAGCGCGAGCGCAGAAGACCTTCTCGCGCCTGTTTCCGTAATTCGCCTTATAAGCGGCAACTACTTTATCACACATATTCACCGCGGCGGCTGCTCGCCTTGTGTCTACCAAGTGGCGGGCCTCCTGCAGGAAATCACCCATTCGCGGATCTTTCTCCGGATCGTCGGTTGCGGCGGACTCGACAGTGTCGACCGCCGCGAGCACGTGATGAGAACGCGACGGCAAGAAGGTGCTTCTTCCTGTGGGCCGGTTCGTTCTGGCGTGTGGCGCGTTAGCTCTTGTCCAAGTTACGCCGACACAACTGGCCGTTATACTTGGCCTTAGAATCCAACGAAGAGCGAGGCCATGCGCGCCCGCGTTTTGGCATCGGGCAGCCGGCCCACTCCTGCCCCCATGTTGTCTTCGAGGTGTTGCGGATTGTTTGTGGCCGGGATTACGCAAGTGACCGCCGGGTGAGCCACAATCCACTTCAACAAAAATTGAGACCAGGAGTGGCAATCGAATTCAGCCGTCCACGCCGGCAGCGGTTTCGCAGAAATCACTTGAAAGATACCGCCACCCCCAAAAGGACGATTAATGATGACGGCCACGCCAAGTTCCTGAGCGAGCGGCAGGATGCGCTGAGCCGCAGCTCGATCCACCAGCGAATAATTGATCTGGACGAAATCGGGCTTCTGGAGCCTCATGACTCTTTCCACTTCGGCGTGGCCGCGGTCCTCGGAATAGGTAATTCCGGTATAGCGGATCCGTCCTTTTGCTTTCCATTCGCGAAGTGAAGTCATCTCTCGGTCGACGTCGGCCAAATTGTGCACCTGTATCAGATCGATCGTCCTGGTTCGAAAACGTTGCAATGAGCGTTCCATCTGGGCGATCCCCTCTTGCTGACTCGTGGCAAACACCTTGGTCGCGATGAAAAGCGAATCGCGCAGATGCGATTTACTCGCGAGGTCACCGATCACGCTTTCGGCATTGCCATACATCGGCGAGGAATCGATGACCTTCCCGCCGTGCTTCACAAAAAGGGCCAGCACTTCTCCGAGCGGTTTTATCTGGGGCGAGCCGAGACGGACGTCGAATGTTGTCGCACTGCCGAGTCCAATGACGGGAAGCTTCTCCCCGGTCTTCGGGATAGAGCGCATCAACAGCCGGGAGGATTCAGCGGCCGCGTAAATGCGCGATGTCCCAAACGGCAGGAAGGCGCTGGCAGCAGTCGCGCCAATCAACTTCGCTGCTCGCCGCCGTGAAATCGTATGGTGCATCGGAACGCGCATCCTCTCGGTAATGTTGGATGGTCAGGTGGGACGGTCAATCACCCATTAAGAACTGTTCAAAGCGCGACCGTAACGCGCAGGAAGGTTGCCGGAATGGAGGTGGCATCCTTACTTTTGTTGTGCTGGCAAACAGCTCTTCCAGCTCCTTCTGCAGATCAGCCGCTCGGACGTTCTTTTCGGCGGCTTCGAACGCATTCATGGTCGGCCCGTAGTATCTCCTGAATTCATCCACGAACGCTGACGGCTGAAGGTAAACGTGTCGCGCGCGAAGGAGATCTTCTCTACCGGAACTCCCGCGCCGGCGAACCGCTCGATCACGTTGCTCTCGATGCCCCACGTCATTGGGCTGACGAAACCTTCCGGCGGTGGCGGCGTATAGCTTGAGCTGATTTTTAAAATCTGCGCCACCAGCGTCGGATCGTTGGGAATCCAGTTACCCATCACGATCCGACCTCCCGGCCGGGTCACGCGCACCATCTCCTTTGCGACCTCGAACGGCTTGGGCGCAAACTTCGCGCCGAAGATACTGACCACGAGATCAAACGCCCGAGCACGTCGATGCACCCGATCTGCACGAGATAATTGATCGGCCTAGTGTCCGCGACGACCAGGATCACGGCTTGAGAAACCGGTCAGCGGCCTGCCGATCGGCTTCCAGATCCTCGATCGAATAATTCACCGGCGCCTTGTGCCGGATCCGAAAATCCTCCGCCGCCCAATAGCCGCCTCCCACACCGGCGAGTTCTCCCATCCGCCGCAGCGAGATTTTCCCCTCGCGATACAGCTCCAGCGCGAGCGCCTCGCGCGTCCGCTGCTCGCGTTCCTCGTTCGTCGAGCCGAGCACGTCCGCGAAATCATCGGGAATGGAAATTGGCAGGCTCCTCGAGTGGAGTTTATCGCGTGACCGGCAGCGCGACAACGCGGGAATATCGTGCCGTGAAGACCTCAGCCATGCGCGGGCTCGTCGTGCGCGGCGGCGATTTGCAGCCGGCGTTCGTATTCCTCCTGCGTGAACGCGAACTGTCGCACCGAAGCCGGACCCATCGCGTTTAATATTCCGGAAGGCGTAGCAGCGACCGGAGCCAATCGTTTGATCAAGTCGTCCTCACGCATGTACGTGCGGAAAATTGACGCGGCGCGATGATTCAATCTGCGCCTTCTGTTACCGGCAAATGATTAAGAAGACGCCGGACTCGTGACGCGACACGCCTCTGCCGTTTAGGCGTTAGATCACATTCCCAGACACGGACAACTCGCCAGCCCGCCTTTCGCAACGTCCGCGTCACCAGTCGATCGCGCGCGACGTTCTTCGCAAACTTCGGCAACCAGAAATCGATCCGAGACTTCGGCGTGTAACTGAACTTACAACCCGGATGCCGATGCCAGAAGCATCCGTCCACGAAAACAGCGACTCGCTGCTTCGGAAAAACAAAATCAGGTTTACCGAATAGCTTCACATTCCGGCGCCATCCGTTGACACCGGACGCTTTGAAAACGTTAATTAGCCTCAGCTCCGTATCGCGGTTACCTGCTCCGCGAATCGCCGACATTACAGCACTTCGTTTGGCTTGCGTGAAAACGTCCGGCATTTTCCTACTCAGGAAGGCGAGCCGGTAATTCGAGCGAGCAACATTTGATTCAACACGAATAAAAGACGCTCAGGAGGAACTGCATCCAATACATATGCTCCACCGTAAAGACGGATCTCCTTTGCCCATTCCTGAACCACGTCGCCGCTGTTCGGTGTTTGGCGCAACGCTATTTGGTGCTTCTTTACGGTTTCGAGAACCGCGCGCAGTAGCGGTTTGCATCGGCCTAGCGAGCGTTCGAGAAATGCGACCTGGATGTCTTGCAGTGAGAGCAAGATATCCGTCAGCTCGAAAGGATTCGGACGTTTGTTGTCGTAGGTTAGATAGCCAAACCACCAGAGCCGCGAGATTCCGTTACGCACGAACGTTGCCACGCCGCTTCCGCGGAAGAACCAGCGGTCAAGCACTCGATCTTCAGGACGGGTCGAACCTTCCAGACTGCCGCCCCAGCGGGCGTGGACGTAGCGCGAGAAAAGGCAGTGTGTCAGCAGAATCCAAAGTCGCTCGTCGGATGCCTGAACCGGCGTGAGATGCGACAGCCACTGGAAGATGAGTTGGGATGCTTCTGCGTCAGGTTTGTAGTCGCCGGTCGCATTTACTAAATCGGGCGGCGCGATGGCATCGATGCGCGAGACCCGGCAGTCGCTTGTTCGGATCAATGCTTGCGTTTGTCCTGTGCGATATGCCTCCAGATTATCCGCGACTTCGCGCGCGAGTTTATCGGTTGCTTCGCGGGAGACAAACTCAAGGCTCATGGCGTAAACAACCCGCTAAGGTCTTCGAGGCTTCGGCGCAGTGGCTCGCGCAGAAGGGCCTGCGCCGCTTCCAGGCATACCGCGCTTTCTGCTTGCGGGTTGGTGATGTCGATTCCAAGTCGTTCGAGACGACTTAAAACGACCCGGCTCCAGCGGTGGTCTGCCTTGAATTCGTCCAAGTCCAAGCCCGGGGTACGAAGAAAGAAAAACGCGTCGAGCAAGGCTGGCATCACGACTGTGGTAGCAAGCAGACCCCGAATCGCGGGGTCGGCACGAAGTTCCCGATAGCGATTGAACTCGCTCGTCGGCAACTCCACTACGATGCGGTTGTCCAAGCCGTTTACTTTCATTACTCGGAGGTCGTCATTGCGCCTGATATCCAGAATCGACGACAGTCTCAGGATGGGATCCGCTTCAAGAAACGCATCGAAGCTCTTAGTGGTAGCGACCGCAAGAGGTTCGCCGATGCTGATGTCGAACGAACTTTCGCGGTAATCCTCGTGCTGACCGGGATGGCGGTAGGCCTCCAGATCCTTCGTTGCAACGAGCAGCAGCGAGACTTCGACGAGACCGAAGAGCGAATCTCCCTCAATGGACATCTCGAAGCGTGGCTTATTACTCTTCAGTGCGCGGCGGAAGTAGGTGCGCTTGCACTCAACATGCAGGAGGTAATGCGCGCTCCCGTCGTGCACGTAGTAGCTGAGCGTGCCGTCGTCGTCGGTCGCTTCGATGCCGAGGATCCATCGTTGGTGCTCAGGCAAGACATCGAGACGAAAATCGAAACCGTTTAGCGTTACATCATCGGTCAACGGCGATACAACAGGATGCGGCCACGATCGCGAACGGTTAAAATTCATGAGAGCGTTGCGCGAATGGCGTACTTGCCAGGCCGCCTCGCGCGCAGCCGCACTCGGACGGTTTCCTCCGCGACGAGCTTAACGTTTTTAATCTTGTTTTGTTCCACCTCGGCAACTCCGACACCGATGATCTCGGCAGATTCGAGCGGAAGATTTTCCGCGGAGCCATCATCGCCCAAACCTTCAATCCAAATGCTTCCCTCGTACTCGCCGTCGGCACGAAGCACTAACTCGATCGCGTCATCACCGTCCGACGGGTTGAACGCGCGAGCGGTCAGGGCGGGCACTTTAGGTACTAACGATGACTCGCCCGCGTCCTCGCCTTCCCGGCCTTTTCGCCCGCCCGTTTTCTTTCCGTCACCTTTCTTGGGATCGTCGACATTGTCCTCTCCGCCTGTCGTTCCCTTCTTTCCCGGATCATCCGTCTTTCGTATCGTCCGCGTCCGGATCTTTACTTTCTGAGGCGGCGCCGCCTCCTTTGGATTGCCGCCGAGATCGGGCTCAGTCTCAGCGCTTGAGTCAGTAATCGGATTTTCGGGAACGTCCTCAAGAAGGTCGGGCGGAACTTCTGATTCGTTAAATTGGTCGTCGGTCGCGTGCGGCGTTTGCTTCTTCAGCTCGTTCCGAATCCATTCCTTTATTTCTTTGAGTGCTGCCACGGCACGCGGCTCATCTCCGCGCTCGGGATCCCACTTGTCATGGCGCGGCGGCTCAAGAGACCGGAGGAGCCGATTCCCTTCGTGTCCCTCGCACACAAACAGTCCCGCGAAGGGTAGAAACCCGACCCGTGGTTGGTAGGTGTCGATTACCATTCCCGTTCGGCGAACCATGCAGATCCGTTTTGGCAAATCGCGTCGCGCGAGGAGAAGGTGAAGCCGACACTCGCCCGCGTGGGGCAACTTGCGGCTGAAGGTCTTCGCGTGCTGATCAACTAACGCTTGATAGAACGGCCATGTCTCAGCCACGTGGTCATCGAAACGTTCCGCCCGCATCGCGGCACCGAGGCTTGTACCGTCGATGCGATTATCACCAATCATGAACGTGATTGTTCCGTTGGCTATTGCAGGCCAAAAATTGGCTAGCGCGGAGCGAAGGAAAGGTTGAGCCCAGTCGTCTTCCAAGTGTCGCGATCCTAGAATCCAAACGTCGAGTCCGGGTTCGGTCCGCAGAAATTGTTTCGGAATCGACGCTTCGTCGCGGATAGCGCGATAGACTAGGTTCTCATCGTCAAACTCGCCGATAAATCCGGTACCTTGGGTCAACTCACCGCCTTCCTCTTCGTGTGTCACGAGCCGGCAAACCCCTTGTAATGCAACCTGCCCATCCAGAGTGCGCGTTGAATACAACACCGTTCGAAACGCTGATCCTGCCAATGGTGCGTCTTTCCCAATGCCGAACGCGCCTCCGCTTTCCGCACCTTTCTGATTCGAAACGCCGCGGGATTTCACTAGCCCAAACCAGCGTCCCGTGTTGTCTTTATCCGAACCATCGACACCCTAGTCCCCAAGTCCGCGATTCTGAGCGCGTCAATCTGTTTACGCCCGGCGAGCGCTAACGCCGACGTAAAAAACTTTTTCGCCTTATCATGCTGATCCCAATGGTCGCGACAAGCGCGGAGGATCTTCTCAAGCGCCGGCATGAACGGCAGATCCACTTTTTGGAGCGAGATGCGGTCAATGCGGACAGTGACCGACTGCTCCGGAGTTGAGGCCGCATCAAGCGAGTTCTGCCCACATTCGCGCACGACATTGCGCGCAAAGTCGCCTTCGAACGTTTCGATGCCTGCATCATTCAGTCCGCTGACAGTGCCGCCGCTCAATGGGGGAAACTTAAGTTCCATGATTTTAGAGCGTCGCTTGCTTCTGGTTAGCGGACTGATCGCGCCGAGTGGCGCCGCTTTTGCCCGCGACGAGCGCAACCGACGCGTTCTCGCGGTGCTTCATCCCGATCCGTTGCGCCTCGGAGCAATAAAATTCCGCTCCGCTTAGTTCCTGTGCGTCGTATCGCCGCCACGCTTCGGAGCCCAACAACTCGAGTGCTACAGGCCAGCCACTCCGAGCAAAGCGGTGCGTCGCGAAATCTTCCAATCCTGGTAGTGCCAGTTGTTCCTGCGACCAGAGGGAGGTTGGGTCGCCGTGATCGAGCGCGTTGTCGGGATGTAAGCCGGGGAAGAGGTAGAAGAGCGCGAACCACCCGCGCAGGAAGACTCGCTTTTCGGACACGCGGAGTTGGCAGCGATCGAGAGCGGCGATTTCCTGAAGCCGGACCGCACCGTGGGTCTGCGACTTTGGAATCAAATCGCGAAACGTCGGCGCGCACGGTTGAGCGTGTCTCTGCGTCCGAGGCTTTCGTGCAGCCTTCGCATCGAGAAACGCGCGCACTTCCAAACCAACGGCCTCACCGACAAGTGGAGGCACGGCGTTTCCGATGATGCGGAATTGGTGCGTGCGTGCGACGGGAAACCAAAACCAATCGGGAAAGCTTTGAATGCGCGCCGCTTCGCGTGGAGTGAGTGAGCGGTTCTGCGTCGGGTGGATGAACATGAGCCCATCTTTGCTGAGGTGAGCGACGATGGTGCTGCACGCCTTGCGCCGGCTCTGGCGCGTGTAGCGATCCTTGAAATGCTCTTTGCTATAGGGCCACTCGAATTCGACGTGGCGCTTGCGCATGGCGACTGCGGAGCTTTCGCCTTCGTGCAGGCGGGCAAAATCCCGCAGGTCGCGTTTGCTGTGAGGGCGGGCACGATGCGCAGTAATGTCCGGCGAGGCCGCCACTCGAGAACGCGATATAGATAGCGGCGCGCGACTTTTCCCCATCGCGCGAGGTGGGAGCGTCGGCGATTCAGGTCGTAGTCTGAGACTCGTCACCGTCTCCTGCTGCGAGGGGCAAAAGATCGCCGATAGCCGGCCCCAAGGTGGTGCCGGGAAAGGCGCGGGGCGAAGGCGCAAGTCGGTCGGAAAAAAGCCCGGAACGTCGTCACGCACGCCTATGATGAGCTGGCGTCGACGCTTCTGCGGTACGCCGAGCGCGAACGCATCCGCCATTTGCGCCACGACGCGATACCCGAGCAATCGTGCCTCATGCTGCACGCGAGTGAAGTATTCGCCGCCTGCCGCTGATTGAAGGCCAAGGACGTTTTCCATCACAAAAACCCGCGGCTGAAAGAACTCGACGTAACGGAGGTATTCGAGGAACAGCAGTCGGCGCGAGTCTTCGATGAGTCGGCGCGCGCCGTGATTCGCGCCGTCGCGCTGCCGTGCAGTAGAGAAGCCTTGGCAGGGTGGTCCGCCGGTGATGACATCGACGTGGTCCTTGCCGATAAGCTTCGCTAGTTCCCCTGGTAGGAATTTCGTGAGGTCGCGCTCTAGCACTTGCGGGACTTCCGGGAAATTCACACGAAAGGTCGCGATGGCCTCGGGATTGAAATCTATCGCTCCGAGGCAATCAAACCCTGCGCGCTCCATCCCGAGAGAGAACCCGCCACAGCCGCAGAAGAGGTCGATGAAGGTGAGCGGTCGGCCCGCCTTCTTCACTCGCGGACTCCTTCTACGAGTTCGGACACGCTAACGCCGAGCGCCTTCGCAAGCCGGCAGATGCTAACCAGACTTGGATTTCGGACACCGCGTTCGATCCCGCTGATGTAGGTCGGATCAAGGTTCGCTTTTTCGCCGGCCCGTTCTTGCGTGAGCCCGCTAGCCTCGCGTCTTTTCCGGACATTCAGCCCAAACGCGCGCAGCGCGCGCGGCAGATTCGCTTGCATCCCGGATACTCACCGGGGCATGGACGATCGGTCTATGGACGATCAGTCAAGATGTTCCAGACTGGAAGGGCGCAGTGCCGGGGGATCGACCCGAGCTCTGCTTTCAGTTTGGGCGAAGAAATCGCTCGCTAAACGGTGTCTTTGCTGAGGACGACGGCGTGATCGTCTAGTCGGAAAATGACTCGAGCAACAGCCGCTCAAAACGTGGATCGCCGTGCAGCGGCTCGAAAAGGGCTCGCTCTTCAGGACACGGATCGAGCGATCGTCGCAGCCTTTCTACAGCCGTTCCAACGCCTCTGCTTTACGGTTAAGCCCGACACAAACCGATGCGAGAGTGATCGCACCAACAAAACGTCTTTCGTGACAGGATTGTTTGATAAACCACACCGGCAGAATCACCGCTGGCAGAAGGGGCAGGTATACGTGAATCACGTATGGCAGGTTCTGAGGAAGTATGGAGAGAACGATTGATTCGCCTGATGACCACGCCAGACGAAGCATAGCGTCCACTGATCGTTAGTCCGGATACTGTGTTGCCCAGCGCCATTTTTTCAGCGCCTCCAGCGAATTTCCCGGCGGCACGCTCCGCTGGCGCCAATTCGTAAACCGTATTTAGCTGGGCACGCTTCACAAAGCACCCCACGCTGAATGTTTGCGGGTATTCGCTATGCCGGCACCAGCTCGATCTTAAGTTTGCGCCCGAGGGAGCGCGCTGCCCGGTTGAGTGTGGCGAGGGTGACGGAAGTGTTTTCCGGATCGAGCAGGCGATGGACGGCAGCGCGGGACGTGCGCATCTGCGCGGCCATTGTGCTCTTGTTGAAGTCACTCTCTTTCATCAAGTCGGCGACTTCAATGCAAGCGCACGTTTAAGCGCCGCTGCCTGCACTTCTTCGTGAAGTCCTTCCTCCTTAAGAAATCTTCGAAACTACTGCCGCGATGCTTGTTCTTACTCTTTGCCGCTGTTGGTGTACGCATTTTTTCTCTGCAGAGCCAAAGCTCTGTCTTCCGGTGGAGTTTTCCTGGTTTTTTTGATGAAGCCATTCAGAAGGACGACTTCGCCCTCATGCACAAAAAATAAAGTTCGCGCGATCCGTGTGGGTAGCCTGCTGCGGGTCCCATGCGTGAAAGCTCGCGCCTCTTTGGTGCTGATCATTCAGCTCGAACGGAAGTTCAAAAGCCTGATGCGCTGGCGCGCCAACTCAAATCGAGGTCATTTTGGCCGTTCAATCTTGTGGATTTTGTGCGATATGATTCGAGAAGAGGGGAACATTTATGTGTCGAAACATCAGGACCCTGCACAACTTCGAGCCACGTGCCACGGATGAGGAGATCAGGGCGTCGGCTCTTCAGTTCGTGCGAAAGGTGAGCGGCTTTAACGGGCCATCGAAGGCTAATGAAGAGAGTTTCAATCGCGCCGTCGGCCAGGTGACGGCGGTCGTGCGGGAGTTACTTGATTCACTGGTGGTAAACGCGTCGCCGCGCGATCGCGAGGTGGAAGCTGCGAAAACACGGGCCAGAGCACAGCATCGATTTGGGCATTCGCATTCTCATCATCGCGCAGAGTTCGCCGATGCGCCGGCGGCGAGCGGCTAAGCGCAGTCTTCCTAATCGCTCTCAAAATTCCCGGGAAACCGAGAGCGCGAGCGTCTCAGTCATATACGTGAGTCACGTATAGCTGGCCGCAGCGCGATCGCGATCCCGGTGATGTTCTTCTTCGCAATGCTACGGCGGGAGAGACTGGCGTGCATCGGGTGGCTGTGGTTTACCCCCGGCCGCAATCTGAGGTCCGCGCACCTCGATGAACTCAGATCAGAGTAGCCGAACTGCAGTCACGGCGATGCGACCGCCGAAACAGACGTCCACGTCCGCTCCGGGGGTGCGGTGCCGCAGATTGTAATCGCCGGCGTAATACAGGCCACTCTCTTCTTCGTGCCGGTAATTGAGCGGCAAGGGGCTCGGACCGAGCGGACACCACACGACTTCCGGATCATCGGCGTCGGGTAAAAGGAGCGGCAGGTTCACATTGTAGAAAAAGCCGCGCTCACGCGGCCTTGCCAGCAGGTCGATGAGCACTGCGACGACCCAGTTCGCCGCGCGCTTCCAATCGAACTCGACGCCTGCCTTACGATAATGCGACACCGCCCACGCCGGGCCAGCCATGCAGGACGGCTTCCCGGACCGCGGCGACGGTGCCGGAATAATAGACGTCGGCACCCAGATTCGCACCGTGATTCATGCCGCTGAGCACCCACTTTGCGTCGGGAACGAGGTGGAGCAGGCCGAGCCGGGTGCAATCGGCAGGTGTGCCGTGGATTGCGAAACGCTTCTCTCCGCGTGGCTCGATCCGAACGCCGTCATGCCACGTGACGCGGTGGCTCACTCCGGATTGTGCCCCGGCGGGCGCCACCACGACCGGATCGCCGAGTGTGCGGGCTGCGGTTACCAGCGCTTCGAGCCCGGGAGCATCAATGCCATCGTCATTGGTAATAAGAAGCTTCACTCGAAGATGTTTGATTTGAATCTGAAACCAAGAAGCCAGGCGGGAAAAGTGGTTAATTAGGAAAGCAGGAATGGAGGAAACGTCGATGGGGATCCGACAACCGGCTGTCGCACCTGACGCTCTCCTGATTCCCACATTCAGCGGAGCTGGCGCCGCGAATAGAAGAAGTGGCGCCCGCCGGCTGAAATCGCATTTGTCGTAGTTGCGCCGGAGGCGCCGCGTTGTAGAAGGCGGAGATTCGATGCAGCCTCGCTTCCTGCCTCCTGTCTTTTTGCTGCTCGCGGCACTGCTTTGGAGCCTTGGCGGTGTGCTGATCAAATCGATCGACTGGCATCCGATGGCGATCGCGGGTGGTCGGAGCGTGATTGCGATCCCGGTGATGCTGGCGTGCATCGGCTGGCCGCGTTTTACGTTTTCAAGGGCGCAGATCGGCGGAGCGCTCGCGTACGCGGCAACGGTCGTGCTGTTCGTGTTCGCGACGCGGATGACGACGGCAGCGAACGCGATCTTTCTGCAATACACCGCGCCGCTTTACGTGGCGATCATCGGACGCTGGTATCTGGGCGAGCGCGCGTTGCGGATCGATTGGCTCGTGATTGCGGTGGCGCTCGGCGGGATCGCGCTCTTCTTTGTGGATCGGCTCACGGTCTCCGGGTTCTGGGGGAACATCGTGGCCTTGGGGAGCGGCGTCGCCTTTGCAGGAGTGGCGATATTTTTGCGCAAGGAGAAGGCGGGCTCGCCGGTGACGAGCATTATCCTGGGCAACATCATCGTGGCGCTCGCGGGTCTGCCTTTCATGCTGCAGTCATCGCCTGGCGGAGGCGGCGGATGGAGATTGCTGCTGCTGGGAACGCTCCAGCTCGGCTTGCCATATGTGCTGTATGCGGCGGCGATCAAGCATGTAACCGCGCTCGAGGCGACGCTGATTCCGCTGCTCGAGCCGGTGCTGAATCCGACGTGGGTAATGCTCGCGCTGGGCGAAAGGCCAGGTCCATGGGCGATCCTGGGTGGTGTGCTTGTGCTGGGGGCAGTGCTCGCACGTGGCGCGCTCATGGTCAGAGGTCGGCACGTTGCGAGCAAAGCCGTGGCTCGGTAGCTCGCCGCTAGCGAGACGCCCGGATCTGCGTCGCACAAACCGACGGCTACGCCATTTCCTGCCTGAAGGCGGAAAGGAAGCTCTCCATCTCAGCTTTCTTGCCAATGGTGACGCGCATGTGATTGGGCAGCGTCGGGAAAAGGCGGCCGACTTGCACATTGTGCTCTTTCATTGCCTTGATCAGCGGCACGGCCGGGCGTTTGAGATCGATCATGATGAAGTTCGCCTGCGAAGGAATGGAAGTGTAGCCCATCGCATCGAGCTCGCCCGTAACCATGATCCGGACCTCTGTATTGAGGCGCCGGCCGGTTGCTGTTTGTTCGGGATCGTTCAGGCTCGCGATGGCCGCGGCGAGGGCGAGGATGTTGACGCTGTCCCACATCTGATGCGGCTGCATGCGTGCGATGGTATCGGCTTGGGCGATGCAGTAACCGCAACGGAGTCCCGCCATGCCGTAAACCTTCGAGAAGGTGCGCGCGACGATCAGGTTAGAGTGATCTTTGATCAGCGGGATGACGCTCTCGTAGTTGTCGCTGTCGGCGTAGTGGAAGTAGGCTTCGTCGACGAGAATAACGGTCTGGCGCGGGGCGTTGGCGATGAGATCGCGCACCTCGTCCTTTGGCGTAATGCTGGCGGTCGGGTTGTTCGGGTTGCAGATGTAAATGAGCCCAACCTTCGCCGCCGCGGCCATTCTGGGCAGGTCGTGACTGAAGCTGTTGGTGAGCGGGATTTTCACGATTTCAGCGCCTTTGACGCGGGCGTTATTGAGGATTGCCTCAAACGTCGGATCGGCGGCGACGAGTGTGCCGCCTTTGCCCTTCGAACTCGGACCCGTGAAGGCAGCGGCGCACAGGTCCAGAATCTCGCTCGAACCATCGCCGAGCAGGATTTGATCGGAATCAACGCCGTTGAGTTTCGCGAGCGACTGGATCAGCAGATCGGAGTGTTCGTCAGGGTAACGACACGAGAGTCCGAAGGCGTCGGTCATGGCGTCGAGAGCTTTGTGCGAAGGCCCGTAGGGATTCTCGTTCGAGCTAAGCCGGACAAGGTTCGCAGTTGCCGATGAAGGCCGCGGCTGGACGACAGCTGGTTCCCTCGCGAGAGAAAACGCCGGCCGGGTGACAGCGCAAGCCGCGCCCAAGCCTAACAGGTGTGCAAATTTTCGGCGGGAAATAGAGATCGTGTTCATTTGGTTGGAGCGGAGTTTCTGTCAGTCAATGGTGAGGTTGCGGCGTACCCGAATTCCAGACTTAAGTGCGTCAAACGTTCAGCTTTCCAGATTCTCATCGGGGACGGAGGGTGGGCGAGCGGCAGCGTAGAGCGCGGCGTAAAGCCGATCGAGGGTGATTGGTTTCGAGAGAATCGCGATCGCCCCTGAGCCGGTGAGGTCGGTCGGTGAGGTTGCGCCGGAGATAAGAACGACGCGTGCGGCAGGGTCCTTCGCCAGGATATAGCGACAGGCAGTAGAGCCGTTGAATCGAGGCATCCGATGATCCATCAGCACTACGTCGGGTCGATGCCGTGCGAACGCGTGAATGGCATCCAAGCCCGAGCTGACGACAGCGACGACTTCATGCCCACACGTCTGGACGAGCGCAGCCAGCGTCGTCCCCACGTCTTTTTGGTCCTCAGCAATCAAGACGCGCACCAGCCAGCATTGCAGAAGTTTATGACAGGGCCAACCGATTGGCAGCGGATGGACCTGGGATCAGGTCAGCACGTGTAACGCGCTTGCACCGCGGAGCACAAGCACAAACGACGACCCCACGGCTTCGCACGATGTTTGCGGATTAGGGAATCTTTTCAGAAGGCGGCGCGGGCGTCCAGCGATCGAAACTGCTGCTCAGGAGACCGATCGCACAAAGCAGGACATAAACGTAATTGTCACTCGCCACGTCATATTTGCCGGCGAAGATCATTCCAACCGCAAGACTGATAAGCAGAAAGCCGGAGAAAATCCAGGCGACCCGCAGACGAAATCCGCTCAAGAGCCAGAGCGCGCAGGCGTACTCGAGAAAAACGATCGCAGTGGCGTGAGTTTGCACCAGGAAACCCGGCAGGAGCGAATGTTGCAGCAGAGAAGAATAGTAGGCGACCACTCCTGAGATGCCCAGCGGCGTCTTCACGATTGCGGCGCAGAGAAATAAACTTCCCACTGCCACCCTCATGAGGATGGAGACCCAGTGAAGATTGGATTCCGTGAGCGTCCGAACGAGCGGCAGATTGGTCAGAGGAGCTGATTGTTGCATATGCAACATTATTGCACTTTGTTGCAATCGCAACGAAAGCTTTCGTGTGCGCCCCACTCTTCGTGAACGTCAGGTTGCCGCGTGGCAGCAGTTGCTGCTGTGTGAGTCGCGCATCGTTCGCATCGTCGAACGAGAGCTCGCCGCGCGCGGTCTCGTGCCCTTCAGTTTTTACGACATTCTTCTCCAGCTGCGCTACGCGCCGGGCCAGGCAAAGCGCTTTCGCGATCTCACACCGGAAGTCGTCTTGTCGCGCAGCGCTTTGTCTCGCTGCATCGATCGGATGGCAGTCCTCGGCTTGGTGGAGAAACTCGATTGCGCGGAAGATCCTCGCGGGTTGATCATCCGCATCACCGTTGCCGGCAAAAAAGAATTAAAAGGTGCGTGGCCGGTCTATCGGGAACAGATCGAGGAGCTTTTTGGACACCACTTCAATGGGGCCGAACTCGACTTTTTGGCCGGGCGGTTCGCTCAAATCAGTCGTGCGCTAAAAGACCGCACTTGAATATGAGGAGCGTCCAAGATCGATCCTCCCTTTCAGGATCGCGCTGGGTCTCTTTCTCCGAGTCACTCGACGCAGCTCATGAATCTGTGGAAATCTGTGTCAATCTGTGGACAAGAGCATGAAATCTAAATACGACGTGGTCATTCTCGGCGCCGGGCATAACGGCTTGGTGGCGGCGAGCTACCTGGCACGCTCGGGGCTGAACGTTCTCTTGCTGGAGAAGAACGATTATATCGGGGGAGCCACGACTTCGCAGCAAGTGTTTCCCGATTATGATGCGCAGCTGTCGCGCTACTCCTATCTCGTTAGTCTCTTCCCGGAGAAGATCATTCGGGATCTCCGACTGAATTTCGAGCTGCGAAGACGGACGACCGGGTCGTTTACACCTTACGTGAACGACGGTTGTCAGCAAGGATTGCTCCTGAGCAACGTCTCCAAAGAGGTGAGCGATCAATCGATGTTCGAGCGAACGGGGAATCGAACCGAGCGTGAGCAGATGAAGCGATTTTACGAGCTGTCGCGTGTATTTGCCGAACATGCTTGGGACTCCATGCTGGAGCCGCTCATTCCGAAGGAAGATTTCCGGCGCCGGTTCGACGTTGACGACGTGTCTCGCGAGGCTTGGCGCAGCCTGGTGGAAGAGCCACTCGGTCGCGCGATCGAGCGTTATCTGCAAGACGACTTGGTTCGCGGATTGGTTTTCACGGATGCGAAGGTCGGCGTGCTCACTCATCCGCACGATTCCTCGCTCCTGCAGAACCGGTGTTTCCTTTACCACCTCATCGGCAACAAAACGGGCGAATGGAAAGTGCCGGTCGGCGGCATGGGCGCGGTCGCGCGTGAGTTGGAAGAAGCGGCGCGAAACAACGGCGCAGAGGTGATGACCAATGTCGAACTCCGCGCGCTTGATGTGAACGGGAAGATGAGAACGGTCGAGTTTGAAACTAACGAGAACGCAGGCCAGAGGCTCGTGCCGCAACGGCAGACGGTCGAGGCGAGGTTCTTACTCGTTAACTTCGGCTGCAATGTGCTCGCTAAGTACGCAGGCGAACCCTTTCATGCGGATGCGACAGACGAAGGATCGGTGTTCAAGATCAACATGCTCCTGCGCTCGCTGCCGAAGCTAAAGGCCAAGAGATATTCGGCGAAGGAGGCTTTCTGCGGGACGTTTCATACCGACGAAGGGTACGAGCAGATGAATCTCAGCTACGCGCAGGCGAAGCAGGGTCGGTTACCAGACAAGCCACCGAGTGAGGTTTATTGCCATACGCTCACCGATGACAGCATTCTTTCGCCGGAACTGCGCGGGCAAGGTTTCCACACGATGACGCTCTTCGGTCTGGATACGCCGTGGAATTTGTTCGCACGCGACAACGAGATGACGCGACACGAGGCCGAGAAGAAATTCCTCACGAGCATGAATCAATGGCTGGAAGAGCCGCTCGAGGATTGCCTTGCGGTCGCGCGCGACGGCAGTCTCTGCATCGAAAGCAAAAGCCCGGTCGATATCGAGGAAGCGCTCGGGCTTTATCACGGCAACATCTTCCAGAACGCGCCGACATTCCCTTTTGCCGCGACAAAACAAGAGGCTGGCGCGTGGGGCGTGGAGACGGAGTACGAGAACGTTTTTCTCTGCGGTTCAAGTGCGCACCGGGGGGGTGCCGTCAGTGGCATTCCCGGGCACAATGCGGCGATGAAAGTAATGGAAGTGATCGATGGAATCTCGGCCTAACGAATCATCTAGAATTGCGCGCCGTCTGGAGTAGCGCGAGCGTCCCGCTTGCGTCGGCTGAGAGACGCAACGTCGGAGCATGCAGCGCTGCCCCGATTGCGAAAGCACCGACGGTGTGCTCTTTGCCGGCGCTGCAATTTGCCCGCGAAAAGACAGTCTCGGCAGCCTGTGCTCCCCAGAAGGCGATCGATCAGGCGTGGTTTCATGGCACGAGTTCGTCGGCAGGCCGGGCAGCGCGTTCCGGCACCTCGCCGTCCGGCAGACGCCACAGCCGTTGCTCGCGAAATGGGAGTGCAAAAAGCTTGCCTACCGTCAACTCAGTTTCATCTCTGTAACTTGCCACGCCAATTGTGATCGCATCCTGCGGGATGTCGCGGCGAAGTGTCCGATGAAGGTGGTCCCACCAGCAGAAGATCGTGCCCCAGTTCGAATTCGTTTCGCGCTGCACGATGGAATGATGAATTCCGTGCATGCGCGGCGTGACGATGACGTAGTTCAAAAATCGCTCGAGCGTGATCGGCAGCCGCCAGTTTGAATGCTCGAAGAGGTTGGCGGTTTCAAAAAAAAGTTCGAACACCACCAGCGCCCAAAAATCGATTCCGAACAGGATCACAACACCGACGCGAAATGGGACTGACAAAATGACTTCCCCAAGATGAAAGCGCAGCGCCGTGCTCACATCCATGTCGAGATCGGAATGATGAACATTATGGAAGCGCCACATTAGCGGCACCAAATGGAGGGCCACGTGCCACCACCAATAGGCGTAATCCATCAGCACCACGCCCATGATGATCATGAGCCAGTGTGGGAACGGCAACCAATGCAAGAGGCCGACGTGATGCATGCCCGCCCAAACTGACGTCAGCAATGGAATCGGAACCAGGGAAATCCGCGCCAGTGCAAATCCCGGCCCGGAAAAGACGGCATTTCTAACGAGCCGGCGGAACCTGGCGAAGTGCTGATGGCGAAGCGGGAAACGCCACTGCAGCAGGAGCAGCATCACGAAGACAGTGGCAAAGAATGGACCGGCAAAATGGTCGAGCAGCGGAACTGTCTTGATCACAAGGAGCTTTGATGAGGGTTAGTGGACTGCATCGTTAGTCAGCGAATCAGTTCTCGCAAGCGAGGTCGAGCGATCCGTCCGGTTGCTGTTGGACGCCAAAGACGCACGCGCGACGCATGCGCTACGAAGAACCGCCGTCGCATGATGCTATCTTGAAGTGAAATAGGCGCTAGCTAGGACTGACGTCAAACTATCGTAAATAGCGCAATCATTCTGAGCCCCGAACACGTTGGGGGCCGAGGCCGTAACACAGTCGGCAAGGCCGGGCTCTCAATTCCGTGGCGGGCCTCAAGAAAACTTCTACGGGATTCCTCCCCGAAAGCATTCGGGGCTCGGGATGACAGCTTGTATCGCACTTATGAAAATGAGTTGGCGGCATATTTCGATCCGCGGAATCTTACCTCAGTTCAGAGCCGCGCCTTTGGCCGCTTTCTGCTCTTGCGCCGACGCCGGCGGCACTGGTCGCGGATGTGCGTCCCGGTAATGTTTGGTTGCCAGACCAAGGAGGAAGGCAACGATGACGAAACAGACGATCCTCTTCTCTTCCTGCGTCAGGACGAAGACCTGACGTCGAAGTGGTTTCTCTTTCCTGCTCATTCCGGCCGCCGCTTTACGTGGAGAGCGCGCTATTTACCGCGAATGTTTCTGTCGTAGAAGCGCGCCTCTGATTCCGCTGCCAACAAATCGCGGAAGAGCTCGCGAGGAACGTCAAGGTACCGGTAGATGCGCCATTGTGAAACTCGATTTCCAGAGCTTGCAGCCGCTTGCTGTATCCGACTGCGACGATGGCGCGTGATTCGATCGTCTGGCGACGGATGTGCGAAACGATACTGGCAGTCTTCTGCCCGATCTGATCGGCACATAACGTTGCGGCGAGTAATAACGCCGTCAGCCCCGCAATCGAGCAACGCGCCCTCATGCGTGCCGTCGTAACAAAGTACCGCCCGTCGGTCGAGCAGTGAGAGGCATCGCTCGAGCGAGGCGTTGAAATAGACGTAGCTTAACGGCCGAGCGGCGTCGTGATCGTTGTTCCCGCAGGCGGGGTAAACTCGAAGGTGTTGGGATTGATCGGGGCGCGGGTTTCCCCGGAGTAAACCGTCACGATTCGGTCGCCGTTTGGCTGCAGCATATCGGTCCGTTGCACTTCGAGATCGTCCGAAAGGTAAATTGTGAAGCGCTGGAGGAATCGTTTTAACGAAGGAGCCCGCGGCGTGAGCTCCAGCTCGTAACCTTTCTCGGCCTTGCTCGCAGAGATGTGATAGGTGCTTTCGACATTCTCTAGATTTAGACCGGCCGTAAGCGCGGCAATTCCGGCATCGAGCGGCGAGCGTTTACCTAACGAATAATGTTCGGCGGATTGGAACTTCGGGTAGTAAATCCAGAGCTGTTGGCCATCACTGATGGTGATGCTGGGGGAGTTCCCACCCACTTCGCGGCGGAACTTGTTCGGCGCCTGAAACCAGACTTTGCCGGAACTGCTGATCGGTTTGTTCAGGAGGTGAATATTTTTCTCTTCCTGAAAATTCGCCTGCACTTGCGGCGCGGCGGCGCGCTTGTCACGGATGCGGCTGAGAAGAGATTTCTGGTCGGCAGCCACGAGGGGTTCGGCGTGAAGAAGCGAGGGCGCGAAGAGGAACAAGGCGATGGTGCCAGAGATGATACTGGCTGACGAAGTCGTTGCGAGGCGTGACTGGCGGCGGTTGCAACGGCTAGACAGAGTTTCAAACATGTTTTGGTTCCTGGATGCGTGGCTGCAACGATTCTTCGCGCCATGATTTCGGTTCAGCCGCGGCCGCCGCGGGTAAGGTAAAAAAGATCGTCGCAGTCAGGCTCCAGAAAAGGCCGATCGCGCAGGCGTAACCGAGACCAGCAAGCGTCGGGTTATTGGCCGCGCCTAACGAGCCGAAACCACAGATGGCGGTGAGGCCGGCCAGGATCACTGGCTTGACGACGCCGGCGACGTCGTGGTCGAGCTGCCGCGCTTTCTGCCAGACCAGAAGCACGTAGATGCCGTAATCGACGCCAATCGCGAGAACGAGGCGAAAGGCGAGGACATTGAGGAGATTAAGCGGAATGTGAAGCAGTTTCATCGATGCAATCATTCCGCCGATCGCCATCGCCAGAGTTGCAATCTGAATCAGCCAAAGACGCCAGTCCCGATACAAAATCGCCAGGAGCGTCGCGTCGAAAATCGCCATCAGCGCGCTGATTACGATCAACTGATGTCGCGACCACGGCACCAGATCAGTCAATGTGAAACTCCAACCGGAGATGGTCATGGGCACGCCCGGAACCGGCATTTCGCGCGCGAGCATTTGTTTCTGCGCTTGTGTCGTGAGCGGCTCGTTCGTGGTCACGAAGCCGGTGGTCAAAAGCGGGTCATGCGCGAAGTAGCGATCGACGAGAAACCACCAGCTCGATTTTGCTGGAAGCTGAGTCCGCCAGTCCGGCAGAGGAGCGCGCGATTGCGCGGCAGCCTGCATCTGATCGAGAAGTCCGAACGCGGAAGTGAAGGTGTTGGCGCTGAACCCCTCCGCGGCGATACTGCTTTTCAATGCGGCGCGCACAGTTGGGAAGTCGAGCGCGCGCAATCGCTCCCGATTCGTTTGCAATCGCGCCGGAGAAAGCGCGAGCGCGGCGGGCGTGGAGTAGCCTTTGATCTTTCCTTCGCGTTGCAGCTCGCTCCAATGGGCGTCCACCGTTTGCCAGCGGTCGTGCAACTGTTGCGCGTCTGCCGCCTGCACGATCCCGATGACCGGTTCCCAACGCGCGGGCATTTTCGCCATGATCGTGTTGAGCGCATAGCCGGCATCGCTGCGTTTCGGCTCCATCGAGTGCGTGCTGACATCGAAAATTACCGGAGGTTTCGGAGAGACCGCGATAACCGTCAAGACCAACAGGATCGGCGTCGAAATCCAGAGCATTCGCGCCGGGTTTGCGACCATCCAGCGAACGTAATGTTTCACGAGGCTGAACATCCAATCGCTCCGTGACGGTGGACTATTGGGGGGAAGAAAGAGAAAGAAGACCGTCATCATGAAGATTCCGGCGAACATGATTCCGACCGCAATCAGCACTCCGAGCTGCGTGAAGCCCCCGGAGCCAGCCAGCATTAACGCCATGAAACCGACAGCGGTCGTGAGGGCGCCGAAGAAGATGGCGCGGCCAAGATTCGAAACGGATTCGGTGACGGCAGCGGCATGATTCGAACCTTCGTCGCGCGCCTGCTGATAACGACCGAAAATCAGGATCGCAAAATCGACGCCAAGGCCGATGAGGATCGCGCAAAAACCGACAGTCACCATGTTTAGCTCACGGAAAATGAGCAGACCGGCGGCGAGCGCGACGAGGCAGCAAAGCAGGAGCGTGCAGCCCATTCCAAGCAGCGGCAACCAGCGATGAAATCCAATATAGAAAACGCCGCTGACGAGCAGGATTGAACCAAGAACCGTCACGATAATGTCGTGCCGCATGCTCAGTGAAATTTCCGCGACGTAGACAGAGCGTCCGGTCACGAGCACTTGCAGCGGACCGCCTTCCCATCCGGCGCTCGCCTGCTTCTGGAACGCCTTCACCTCACGCATCAATTTCTGGCAATCGAAGGCGCCGATACTCGGCTGATTCGTGACCGTGAGGAAAACACGCATCGTGCGATCCGGCGAGGTCAGTGGCTGGTCTTCTTCCACGGCGGAATTGGTCGCGAATGGCTTGAGCGCGGGGCCAACCAGGCCGAGCGGGTCGAGCCCGAGTTCCAACTGCGGACGCGGCGATCCGGCTTCGATTTCCTCGTGTAATCGATGGAGCCGGGCCTGAATTCCGGCGGGCTGGAGCGTCGCCAGGGTCTCTTCGAACTGGCGCGGATCGAGGTTGAGCAGTAGCGGCAAGGCGATCGCCTGCAAATCGCGAAGCCCCTCCGGTGTTTCCATCGGTGATCCCGCCAGCACGCGTGCGCACCACGGCTGCTCGCGTAAGCGCTGCGCAAAGGTCGGCGCAAATTCCTCGAGCTTATCGACATCATCCGGCTGACAAACGAGCGCAAAAGTAAGCGCACGCACCTGGGTGAAATCCTGGTTGTAAACCTTCAGGCCCTCGACCGAGGGGAAACCTTTCGGGAGAAGGTTCAAGACTTCGGTGTCGAGCCGCATTCTCGTGACGAGCACATAAATGCACGCAACCGAGAGCAACCCGACCGCGGTCCAGACGAGCGCGCGCCGCTGGGTGACGAGGTGAGCGATATTTGTGGAAAGGCGCATGATCGGTTAGACCGCAGGCGCGACGCTCGCTTGGCAGCCGCGCGTGGTCAAAACCGGAACGTCCATGTCTCCGCGCCAGCGGTATGCCGGACGGATTGGCCATTCGATTTCAGGAGGACATCGCGCAGTGCCACCCAGCCGCGCAAACGTTCCGGCGCGTGGGCGGGAGCACCCGACCAACTGCCACGGGCGAGGGGACCGGAGACACGCACGAAGTTCGCATCCTGCCGCACAAGCAAGAGCGCGAGACCGGGACCTTTCGTGAACGTCAATTCGAAATCGCCATTCCTCGAATAACGGACGAGCACTTCGCCGATGAGCGTCGTTTTCGCGCCGCGATAAAGCAGCTGGCCGCTTTTCGCCTGCCAATCCTGAGCCGGTTCGATGAATCGATGGCCGCCGACCGTCGCGCAGCTCGTGAGGCCAAATGCCAGGGCGGCCGTCAGCAGCGCTACTTGAAGAGACGTGCGCAGTTTCATCTCAGGAAACGGCTTCGACCGTTTCCGCATTCAAAGGCAACGATTGTTTCGGCGGCAGCAAGCTTCGGCGGGGGCAAAGCGGGACATATTTCTGTAACCAAACGAGCGCGTAAAAAACTTCCATTCGCCATCGAATCGGGAAGCTCTTCCCAATGTTACCGCCGAGGACCGCGTTGACGGCGGGAGGAATCTGCAACAAATCCTGCGGGTGCAAAAACACTTCGATGAACTCCTTGGTGTACCAGGCGTTCACAAACCGAAGGTAAACGTCCATGGCACGATTGATCGTGCGTCCGTACTGTGCAAAAAGCCGGCGCGCCTTGCGGGGACGATCGAGCACGACATTGAGCGCATCCGCCGCCTGCTCACCGCCAAGGACGGCGAGGAAAACCCCGCTGCTGAATACCGGATCGATGAAGCCGGCGGCATCACCGGCAAGCATCCAGCGGTCGCCCGTCAATTTCGTGCTCCGATACGAAAAATCAGCCGCGACGTGCACGGCCGAAACGCGATCCGCCATTGCCATGCGCCCGGCGATTAATGGTTGTTCGGCGAGCGCGCTTTCGAGAAACTCTTCCGCGCTCAATTTCGATTTGCGGAAGACCGCCGCGTCGAGCACCACGCCGATACTGGTCCGCTCAGCCGTGAGGGGAATTACCCAGAACCAGCGATCGATCCCGCGCACCATGCGCGTGAGCGTTCCGTCCCGTCCTGCTTCGCGCGGCGCTCCGTCATAATGCGCGAAGATCGAGATTTTTTGCAGATGCGTGTAATTCTTCTTGAGTTTGAAATGATTTCCGAGCAGCGAGTTGCGGCCACTCGCGTCGATCACGTAGCGCGCCTGAATTTCCGCCGGCGGGGAACCTTTGCCGGAGATGTTTAAGATGGCGCCGTCCGCTGAAAAACTTACGCGTTCCACGCTCGTTTCCTCGCGAACTTCCGCGCCGTTTTCGCGAGCGTGATCGAGCAGGAGCTGGTCGAATTCCGCGCGTGTCACCTGATACGAGCGGTCGGTTTGCGAACGAAAACCGTCTTCGAAGTAAAATTTCACGCCTTCATCGCTGCAGGCGCCGTACATTTCGCCGCCGAATTTTTCCATGAATCCGGCGCGGGCAAATTTTTCGGTTAGACCGAGACGCTTGAACGCCTGCATGCTGAATGGCAGGAGCGATTCGCCAATGTGGAAGCGGGGAAACTTGTCGCGCTCGATTACGAGCACGCGCCGGCCGGCTCTCGCCAGCAGAGTAGCCGCCGTGCTCCCCGCTGGTCCGCCACCGATAATTGCAACGTCATACGGCTCAGTCGTCATGTATTGTTTGTGAAATTAGCAAACGAACCGTTCAAGGAAAGCTTAGCCACAGAATTTTACGGACAATCGACTGGCGGAAGTGCGCGAGCAGAGACGTGAATTGCGCCCTTCGCCTGGATCTGTCGGTCCGCGTCTGGGACGACACAGGCCTCGATTTTTGCACGCCGTTGCCTTGGAGTCATCCTGAGCCCCGAACACTTTCGAGGAAGGATCCCGGTGCACAACCGTCGGTTCGGCCACGGGATTGAAAGCCCGGCCTCGCCCTATCGGGGGCTGTGTTACGGCCTCGACTTCGCTCGGAATGACAAGGCGTCATGGCTAACGCGCAAGGCGTCTGTGCTCCCCAGATGCGTCTCTCGCTTTAGCGTGCGCTTGAAAGCATGAACTTGCCGCAGCGTCACCTCCTCCAGCGCGATGATGGCTGTAGTGTTCGCTGTCCTCAGCGACATCTCACCCTCGCCGATCCCAACCCACAGACCTTGAACCCACTTCTAGTTTCCGATTGCGCATATACGCCTCTGGATTGAGAGAACCGGGCCGATGAAATTGATCGACCGCTTCATGAGCCGCGAGCTGATCGTGAATGTGCTTTTTGCGATCGCAGTGCTCAGTCTCGTGCTCGTGGTCGGCAACATCTTTCGCAAGCTGCTGCCGCTGCTCGTCAACCACGATGTGCCCGTGGAATACCTCATCAGTTTCATCGCGTATGTGCTGCCTTTCTCGCTGATTTTCACGATCCCATGGGGATTGTTGACCGCAATTCTGCTCGTTTTCGGCCGGCTCTCGGCAGAGAACGAACTCATCGCGCTCCGCTCCAACGGGATCAGCGTTTCGCGCATCTGCATTCCGTTGGTGGTAATTGCGCTCGTCTGCACTGGGATTTGTCTCTGGCTTAATGTGCAGGTCGCGCCCGCCGCCCAGGAGAAATTGCGCAGCACAATTTTCGATCTTGCGACCCGGAATCCGATGGCGCTTTTCGGCAGCGATCAAGTGATCGATCAATTTCCCGGCCGCAAAATTTACGTTGGCAAGAAGGAGGGCAACCAGTTGGAGAACATCACCGTTTTCGAAATGGACGATGCTTCGATGCCGATTCGGGTGACGCACGCGAAGAGAGGAATGCTGGAAGCTGATCTGCCGAACAAACGCATTCTAATGCATCTCTACAACGCGCGTTACCAGCAGCGCGACGCCGCCGCTCCAGCCGACCTGAGCAAAATCCGCGATGGCATCAACATGGCTGAAGGCACATTGCCGATCAGTCTCGATGAACTCTACGACCGCGAAAAAAAGCGGCCGAGCCGTTCGGCACTGTCGATCGAACAATTGCTCGACCAACTAAACTCCGGCGATAAACGCGAGCGCAGCGCGAGCCGGACCGAAATCAATAAGCGCTTTTCCTTTCCGTTCTCCTGTCTCGCGTTTGCCTTAATCGGCGTGCCGCTCGGCGTCACCGCGCATCGGCGTGAGACTTCCATCGGCTTCGCGATGAGTCTGATTGTTGGCGTTTTCTACTTCTTGTTTATCATCATCGCGGACACGCTCCGCGGAAATCCGAAGCTGCACCCGGAGTTGCTCGTCTGGTTTCCCAACGTCCTCTTTCTCGCGCTCGGCGCGTTGCTTTTCCGCCGTCTGGCGCGGCAGTGATCTGCCCGGGATAATCTCAAGCCGCCTGTTCCACGCCGCCGCGGACGAAGGGATTGAAGTTCGTGTTTCGGTCGTAAACATCCACACCTTCGGCCCGTTTCAGTTTGTGCACCACGAGATAGGTCAACGGTGTGGCGAGCGCTTCGTAGAGCACCTTGCTCACGTACCCCCAGATGATCAGGTTTAACATCGTTGCTCCGGCGATACGACCACCGAACGCGACTGAAATGAAAATCGCAGTATCGACGAATTGGCCGGCGATCGTAGAGCTGATCGTGCGTGTCCAAAGCCATTTGCCGTCGGTCCAGAGTTTCATTTTCGCGAGCGTGTAGGAATTGGTGAATTCGCCGAGCCAAAATGCGACGAGACTCGCGACGATAAATCGGGGAACAGTGTAAAAGACCGCTTCGAAGGCGGCTTGGTTCGGCCAGTTTGGCGAGGCTGGGATCCAGACGACGAAGAGGCCCATGAGCGCCAGGACTGCGCAGGCGAAGAAGCCCAACCAGATCGCGCGACGCGAAGCCCCGTAACCATAAACTTCCGTAAAGATGTCGCCGAAAATATAGGTGATCGGAAAGAGGAGCTGCGCGCCGCTAATGTTCGCGATGTAGGGTTGGCCGTGGAGAGTGACTAGCGGAATCGCGCAAATTTTTTGTCCCACGAGGTTCGAGATCAGGAGAATGACGACGAAGACGTGAACGAGCAGGTCGTAGAAGCGAAAAGCGGAAAGCCGAGCGTCGCGTCCGGCAAGCCGCCGAATGAGAGTGTCTGACATGTCTATTTCGGCCTCAACACCAAGGACGCGGCTGCATGGGAACCAAAGTTGCCATTCGAAGCAAGCACGCTTCACCAGAATTAGTCGCATCGTTGCTCTGTCTCCGGCGAGCTTGCGCAAAGCGGACGGAGGCGTTAGGTCGTGCGGTCTTCCGATGTCAAAACGAATTTCTGCTCGCGGACTCTTCAGTTGCATATGTGCTGCCGCCGTTCTTTTCGCGGCGCTCAGCGTGAGATCTTTGCAATCCGCCCCAAAGGCAACGCCCGCTCCTGCGCCGGCGTCTGGCCCAGCCAATCCCGCGGTCGATCGGGCTGAAGCGGCGAATGTGGTCGCTGGTCCCGACTCACTCGCCTCCTACCTCCATTTCCCGAAAAGCCTGCCCGCAGCGAATACCGAAGCGGCGGCGCAATTTTACTGCGACGTGACTCCGACGGGCGAAGTTGAAACCACCTATCTGGTCGTAGCCAGGGAGGAAGAATTTCGAACGGCGGTGCAGTCCGCGCTGGATTGGGGCAAATTCAAACCAGCGACGCTCGGTGGAAAACCTGTGGCGGCCTACGTTGCCGGGACCGTTTTATTTCTCCATCGCAACGGAGAAGCTTTGATCGTCGTGTCCCTCGCGACGCAAGATCGCGAGCGCGTAGGCAAATTTGTTAATTACATCCAGCCTCAGTTGATTGGAGGCTTGCGTTCCGTTCTGGGACCGGTGCTCGCCACTCTTCCTGGCGACATCAATCCCGCCGGAAGCGCCGAAGTTGTCGTTAAAGTGACGGCGCAGGGCAGCGTCGCATCCACCGCTATGATCGAAGAGGATCCGAAAACCAGCGGGCTCGGCGCGCTGCTGGAAAGCGGGCTGAAAAGCGCGCGATTCACGCCTGCTTATGCTGATGGAAAGCCGGCGGCTGGGGAGATTAATGTGGTTGCGACCTTCTCCGACGCGACCGCGGAGTAATTCCCACCATCTCGCTCCGCAAGCTCTTCACGTTTCGTCTGCAAACGAAGCTGGCCGCACGCGGCGTCGATGTCGTGGCCTTTTTCCCGGCGCAGTGTCGCGATCGCACCTTGTTCACGCAGAATCGCGAGGAAGCGCTCCTGCCGCGTCCGCGACGGTCGGCTCCACGCAAGGCCCTGAACCGTGTTGTAGGGAATCAAATTCACTTTGGCCGAGAGCCGTGTGCAATGCCTCGCGAGCCGGACGGCCTGCTCTTCGGTGTCGTTCAGGCCAGCGATCAGAATGTATTCGAACATCAGCCGTTTCTTGTGCGCGATGTAGAAATCGCAGGCCTCAAGCAACGTCGCGAGGTTGTACTTCCGGTTCACTGGCATGATCTGGCTCCGGACTGCATCGGTCGCGCCGTGCAGTGAAATCGCGAGCCGAAATTGCGCGGGCTCAGTTGCGAGTTGTCGAATCTGCGGCGCCAGACCACTGGTGGAAATCGTGATGTGACGTGCCCCGATTTCGAGTCCCCACGGTGCATTAATGATCCGGATCGCGCGTAACAGATTGACGAGATTCGCAAGGGGCTCGCCCATGCCCATGAAAACAACGTTGTCGTTTTTTTCGCTGGTCTCGCGCTCGACCGCGATCAACTGTTGGACCATTTCTTCCGCACCGAGATTGCGCGTCCATCCATCCAGTCCGCTCGCGCAGAATTTGCATCCGTAGGCGCAGCCCACCTGGGTGGAAACGCAGATTGTTCGACGGTTGGAGCGCTCGCCATCGAAACCGGGCGATGCCGGAATCAGGACCGACTCGATCAAGTTGCCGTCGCTCAGGCGGAACAAAAACTTGCGCGTCGCGTCTTTCGATCCGAGCACGCGCACCGTTTCGAACGCCGCACAGTCAAACTCACGCGCGAGCCGGTCCCGAAGCACCTGCGGCAGATCGGTCATCGCCTCGAAAGAAGCAGCACGCTTTTCGTAGAGCCAATCAATGACCTGTTTCCCGCGGAATTTCGACTCACCTTGCGACACGAGCCGAGCGGTCAATTCATTCAGCGAGAGTGAATGGATTGCCGGCTTTGCGAGCATGCTCACACCGGAATCGTACCGGCAAACGCACTCTCCGTCCAATGCACCGCCGCGGTCTGCGCGACAAATGCGCTTGAAGAGCAGCCGAGGCGCGCCAGCTTGCGCCGATGCTGGCGACGCCGCGTTCGGATCGCACTTCACTCTCGATCGGTTGGGATGCGGCGCGCGCGAACGCCCTGCCGGCCTTGATCCTGCAAACCGCAATGGCGGCCCTGCTCATCGCATATTATACGAGCCCGCCTTGCGCCGAAGCCTTGAACAAACTCGCGCAATATAAGCAACGACATGGATTGAGCTTCGTTCTCCTCGCAGCGATTGCGGCGGGCGCCTTGCTCCCCGAACTGTTTCTGATCGTTTTCTTCCAACACGGAAAGCCGCGACGCGAGAATCTCCACAATCTCGCCTTTACAATTCCGACGTGGGCAATAGACGGTATTCTCGTCGACCTTCTTTACCGCGGGAATGCGTGGTGGTTCGGGCATGCGGTCACCTTTCCCGTGGTCGCAGCGAAGATTTTCGTTGATCAATTCGGCTACAATCCATTGATCGCGGCGCCGTCCGAAGTGCTGGTTTATGAGTGGAAGAACGACGGGATCACCTGGGCTTCTGTGCGACGAGCGCTGAGCTGGGATCACTACCGCGATAAAATCATTCCCACGCTCCTTGCGACCTGGGTCGTCTGGATTCCGCTGGTCGCAATTATTTATTCGTTGCCGCTGCCCCTGCAATTTCCCTTATTCAGTCTGGCGCTAACATTTTGGGTTTTGCTTCTTACTATATGACGAACCGATTCGCCGGAAAAATTGCCGCGGACGCGCCGCCGGCTCCGGTTCCGATTCCACCGCTTCGTTCTTCCGCTCAATGAAAGCCCACGAACTTTTCCAACGCATGTCTCTGGAACTGGCGACCGAGATTTTCACTTATTTGCAACGCGAGCAGAAGCCGGTGTACAAGGCCGCGATTCAAGGACTCGCTAATCAGCGAAATCTCCGGCCAGTTTTTGTGGAGCGAAAAGTTCCTGCGGAACGATACCCGTGGATGAAGGCGGCGCTCAGCCGAGGGATCAGCGACGCGCTCGCCGCCCACGTCGTGCAAGCGTGGTTGCTTGCGGCGCACAAGCCGATGCTTTGCGATTTTCTCGATTCGTTAGGCATTGCGCATGATGAGGATGGGACGGTCGAAGTGATTCCGCCGGCGCCGCCGAAGGAAAAGGTCGCGGCCGCGGTTTCACTGTTGCTCGAGAAATATCGAGCGGAAACGGTTGCGGTTTACCTCCACGCTTTTCAGCAAATGGACAGCGCGGTGGATTGGCGCCCGTTGGCCGAGATCATCGCGGAAGATCAGCGGCTCCAGTTTGGATCGGGGACCGAAGGCGGGATCGTTAGCTCGTGAAATATTGCAGCGCTTCGTAAACGCCCGCACCGCAGGCGCGCTGCGCGACATAGCCGCCCGCATTCCGCACCGTCTGCTGGACTTCGGGGATCGCGTTCGATGGACACGCTGGATATCGAGCGTAGCGCCCGTCCAGCATCGACAAATCGTTGTGGTGATCACCTGCCGCGAAGGTCTCACTGGCCGGTATGTCAATCAGTCGTGAAAGTTCCGCCAACGCCGCGCCTTTGTGGTAATCCGAATGGCAAAAACGCAGGTAAACAGTGTTGCGCTGGTAATGAAGTTTCGGCCGCTGCGCACGCGCTCGCTCGATGAATTGCGTGATCGCGTCCATCTCCGTTTCGCTCGTCGCAACCAATCCTTCGAGACTTTTTCCGTCATAGATCAGGCGCGCTTTCGTTTTCTGGGTCACGAAACTAACGACCTCCGCGAGGACAGATTCTGCCGACCCGAATAACTCCGCATGATCGCGCGCACAGCGTTCATTCCAATCTCCGAACGCGTCCCAGTGCCGGCCGTTTTCGGATCGCTGGAAAACATCGCGTTCGCTCGTAAGAATGAAGTCGGGGTGCACCGGGAATTCGAAATCAAGGAGGCCCGATTCCAGCAACTCAACCGACCGGCCCGTGTTGATCGCCCATTTTGCGCCGCCGTTCTGGAGTTCGCCAATCAAGCGCATGCAATTTGGGTCGAGGACAGGATCGCTGTCGTGCGCGACAAGCGTGCCATCAAAGTCAGTGCTGAGAAGACGGATTTTATCGCGCATGCGAAGCGGTAACTTTAGGAATTGATTTCGGAACCGCAACGCGTGACGCTTTTCCCCCCGCTAAATTTATGAAATCTGCTTATGAACTGGCGATGGAACGCCTCGAGAAAAAAACTCCGAGCGTCGCGCTCACGAACGAGCAGAAGCAGCAGATCGCGGAGATCGAATCGAGCTGCAAGGCGCGCATTGCGGAGAAGGAGCTGTTTCTGCGCGGCGGAATCGCAAAAGCGCAGAGTGCTGGCCGAATCGATGAGATCGAGCCGCTCGAGCAGCAGTTGGCGTCAGAAATCCGGCGGTTGCAGACGGATTGCGAGACCAAGAAAGAAAAATTACGGGCTTCTTTTTCTCAGTAGGGCTATGGCGATACCGTCATTCCAAGCGCAGTCGAGGCCGTAACACAGCCCGACAGGGCGAGGTTGGGCTTTCAACCCCGCGGCCCCACCGACGATAGTGCCACGGGATTCTTCCCCGAATGCGTTCGGGGGCTCAGGATGACCCCGAGGCCGTCGCCGAAGGTCGCACATGGCGTTGAGAAAACCGGTTGCAACCGGCGGCCGCAAAACTGGAGAGCTACGAGACCGCTTCGGCCGGTTGCGGCGCTTCGCGTCGCCGCGGCAAATCAGGATCCAGGAAACCGAGCATATGCGCCCGATTGATCACGCGCGTCCCTTCGGCCTTCTGAAGGTTGGCGATCTGTTGATGGAATGATTCCATCTTCGTCCAATGAACTTTCGGCCGGAAGTGATGTTCGGCGTGATAGCCGTTATAGAAAAATAGCCAGTTGTAGATTCTGCCGTAACTGCTGACGCCCCATGCAATCGGCTTATCGGGATTGGCGCCGTAATGCCGGAAGTACCCGTTCAAATAACTAAAGCAGTGCCCGAGATAAAAGAAAGGGAGGAAGAAGAAAACGATGTAGCGCCAGTTTAGGAGAAACATCACAAAAAGCACAGTCGCGAAGGCGGCGAGCTCGATGTTCCCCCAAATCAGCTCTACCTTCCCGCGCTTCTTCAGCTCGCGCGCAATCGCGACCGGATTATCGCGAAAGAAGCTCAGGAAAACATAGCTCCACGGATTCTCCGCTTCGCCATCGTGACCATGACGATAGATGGAGAGCCAATCGATCGTCTCGCCAGTTTCGTCCGGCCGGTCAGAGTTTCCTTTATGATGCTGCATGTGGACGACGTCGTAATAGGTCTGCGAAAAGCAGCAGGCGACGGACTCGACAACCCCGAAAAGGCGATTCAGGAGCCCGGAGCGAAAGAAGGGGTTGTGAATGAAATTGTGCGCGACGCCGTTGATGTTCGCGTTAATCATCAAAGCGTAAACGAATCCGAGAATGAGCATCATCCAGAGTGGCGTGCGCGGATAGAGCCAAAACATCCCGAAGAAAAACGCCAGATGCAGAAAGCCTGCGAGCAGGGGAATCACGTCCCAGCGTGTGTGCGCAAAGATGCGTGAATTTGTGGCGACGCGTTCGACGCGAATAGGATCGGGGTTCACGGTGATTTCGGCTTCGGCGATTAATCGTGGAATTCGACGCGATTCGCAAGTGCGCGTGGAGCTTTCCAGGCGGCGAGCTCCGATCATACTCCGAGTTTGCTAATGCCGCCGCGCCACGCCTAAGGTAGCGACCCTCGATCATGTACGCCCTCCAACCCGAGATCAAAATTTTTGCCGGTTCCGCTAACCGTGAGCTGGCGCAGCGTATTTGCGAGACCGTGGGCACGCCCCTTGGCCAGGCCACGATCAGTTCGTTTCCCGACGGCGAGACCTACGTGAAAATCGAGGAGAACATCCGGGGTCGCGACGTCTTCATCATCCAGCCAACATCGCCCCCCACGAATGAGCATCTCATGGAGCTCCTCATTATGGTGGACGCGGCACGGCGGGCGAGCGCAGATCGGATCACGGCGGTAATTCCGTTTTTCGGCTATGCGCGCCAGGATCGCAAAGATCAGCCTCGCGTTCCGATCACGGCAAAACTCGTCGCCAACCTGCTTGCGGCGGCTGGTGTCAGCCGTGTGCTGACGATGGACCTGCACGCGCAACAGGTGCAGGGCTTCTTCGACATCCCGGTCGATCACCTTTATTCCATGCCTGTTCTTATCAAGTACCTCCGCACGCGGCTGCTGCGGAAAACCGTCGTTGTTTCGCCGGATGTCGGCGGTTTGAAGATGGCTTCTGCGTACTCGCAGGCTTTGGGCGCGAGTCTCGCGATTGTGGCCAAGCAGCGAAGGAGCGCGACCGAAACGGAGGCGCTTTATCTGATCGGCGAAGTGGCCGATTGCGACGTGCTGCTGGTTGACGATCTGACGGAAACCGCCAGCACCTTAACGTCTGCTGCGACCATCCTGAAGAGGAATGGTGCGCTGAATATCTATGCGGGAGTCTCACACGCGGTCCTCGTGGATGTCGCGATTGAACGGTTGCAAAAATCCCAGATCGAGGAATTAATTACGACCAACAGCACGCCGGTGCGCACGGTGGAAGGATTTAAAACGACCGTGCTCTGCGTCTCCGAGCTTCTCGGCGAAGGCATCAAGCGGATTCATAACGACGAATCCGTCTCGTCGCTGTTCAAAATCGATAGCAGCACGAACTAACGACATGGCTAAACAAGTAAAATTAACGGTGGAACGGCGCTCTGAGACAGGTCGCGCGGCGGTGCGGAAATTGAAGGCCCGCGGGGTGGTGCCCGCGATCATTTACGGCGCGAAGGATAAACCGGAGCCGTTGCAGGTCTCGCGGCGTGACATCAACGCCATGCTCAGCCACGCTGCCGGCGAAAACATTCTTGTCGAGCTTGAGATTGCTGGGGACAGCGCGAACCGGATTGCGCTCGTCCAGGAAGTCCAGCACGCCCCGCTCGGGGGCGACGTTCTTCACGTCGATTTCCACGCCGTCTCGATGGATGAAATGATCGAAGCCGACGTGCCGCTCGAACCAATCGGGACCGCGAATGGCGTGAAGAATTTCGGTGGTCTTCTCGAGCAGAGTCTGCGCTCGCTCGCGATCGAATGTTTGCCGCGCAACCTGCCGGACGTGATCACGGTGGACGTTTCCGCGCTGAACATTGGCGACGCAATCCACGTGCGCGAAATTCCATTGCCGGAAGGCGTCAAATCCACCATCCAAGGGGATCTGACTGCGTTTTCCGTCATGGCGCCGACGGTCGAGGAAGAGCCCGCGGCCACGAGCGAAGCGGCTCCGACTGCGCCGGAAGTCATCAAAGAAAAGAAGACGGACGTGCCGGAAGGCGGATCGGCAGCAGGTGGGGCGAAGGACAAGGACGCGAAGAAGTGATCTTTCGTTCCTCTTTCGTTCGTTAGGTGGATTTAGAGTCCGACGCTCCACGAATCCGTCTGGTTGCCGGTCTCGGCAATCCGGGTAGCGAGTACGCGCGTACGAGGCACAATGTCGGTTTTGCGGTTCTCGATTTGCTCGCCGCCGAAGAGCGGCTGAAGTGGGAGCGATCAGCGAAATGGGGGACTGTCTGGGCCAAAGCCGAACGCGTGCTGCTCGTAAAACCCTGGACGTTCATGAACCGCAGCGGCGAACCGCTCGGCGCGATTGCGCAGTTTTATAAAATTCCCACCGAGGAAATTCTCGTCATCTTCGATGATCTGGCGTTGCCGCTGGGCCGCCTCCGGATTCGTCCGGATGGAAGCGCCGGCGGGCACAACGGACTTGAGTCGGTGTTGATGCATTTCGGCACCGAAATCATCCCAAGGCTCCGCGTGGGAATCGGTGCGGCCCCGAGCGAGGGCGCCATCGATTACGTGCTCGGGAATTTCTTTGAAGAAGAAAGACCGCTCGTGGAAAAATCAATCGTGCGCGCGGCGGAAGCAGCGAAATGTGCCGTTGACAATGGCGTCCTTTCCGCGATGAACAAATTCAACCAGGCACCAGAATGAGGAAGAACCGTTACGAAGCGTTGCTCGTGTTAAATACACAGGGGCGGGAAGATACCGTCAAAGATGTCGTGGACCGGCTCGAATCCGAATTCAAAAGGGAAGGCGCGGAGATCGAGCAGGTGCAAAAAATGGATAAGCGGCAGTTTTCCTATCAGGCCGGTGAGCTCGAGGCGGGCCATTACGTGAATTTCATTTTTCACGCGGACTCGCAGCTGATCACGAAACTGCGCTCGAAGTTCAAGCTCGACCCGGAAGTTTACCGGCAGCATTACCAGCGGTTGCGGCCGAAAACGGAACGCGCGCCGAAAAAAGTCGCGGCGGAAAAGTAAAGTTAGTAAAACCGCGGCATGGCCAGCTTCAACAAAGTCATTCTGCTGGGGAATCTCACGCGCGACCCGGAGATTCGCTATACCCCAAAGGGTAGCGCCGTCTGTGATCTGGGCCTCGCCGTCAACCGGCAGTACTCATTGGATAACGGCGAGAAGCGCGAGGAAGTTACCTTCGTTGATGTCGTGCTCTGGGCGCGCCTGGCGGAAATCGCGGGCGAGTATTTGAAGAAAGGCCGGCCGGTTTTCATCGAAGGCCGGCTCCAGCTCGATTCCTGGGATGATAAACAAAGCGGTCAAAAACGAACGAAGCTGCGGGTGGTCGGCGAAACGATGCAGTTGCTCGGCAGCCGTCCGAGCGGCAGTGGCGGCGGCGGGGAAGTTGATGAGGCCGGAAGCGCTCCACGGCCGAGTCGGACCACGGCGCCTCCGAAAGCGCCGCCCGCCGAGCCGGACGACGACGAGATTCCTTTCTGAGAGGCGGATCTCCGCAGCGAGCGGGAAGCGGAATCTGCTCGCCCTTCGACATTCTCGCTATTTACGGTTATCAGAGATGCGATCTACGTGTTCAGTCACTGAGGCACAATCAGCGCTTCGGCATTACTAAAGGACGCGCACGAGAATCTGATCGGTGAGCGTCGGGTGGTCGAGATTCCGCTCGCGAAGGAGCTCGCCCGCTTGCAACCGCCATTCGTCAATGATCTCCTCCTGGCACCGTCCGAAGACTTCCAGCGAGGTGCTCAACACTACAATGTTCTGCGACGGGCATGGGTGAACCTTTTCACAATGGACTGGGAAATACCAGCTTTGCGATGTGCGGAGCCGTAGCCGTTGCTCAGGAAGTTCGGCTAGTCTCTAGCTCAAGGCTTTCATACCGCTTTCATTGAAGCGTTGCGGGTGGTTTTTCGCGTCCGTTACTGACTAAATTACACTTGGACCAATTTCTTGCGGCGGTGTTTTGACTGCGCTGTGGCCGGAACGTAATTCTCCAGCTGTCTCGGGACACGAATACAGTTGGGGACTATTATCCGGCTCGTTCTGGACCGAGATACAGTGAGAACAGAATCATCTGGCCGTGTTTCGGCTGTACTTTGGCCGGGGGAAGATTTTGTGGCTCGGTTGCGGCTGGAATTGGGCGAAAACATTTTTTCCCGGCTGTCATGAAGCGCAAATATGGGCGGAGAAACTCTCCGCGGCTGCGCTACAGCCCATTTTAGCGCAGATGAGAATGTTCTGGCTGTAATGCAGTCCGGAACGAGCGGGGGAGAATTGCCGCGGCTGTATCGCAGCCCAAAAAGACGCGGAGGAAGTTTATCCCGCGGTCTTACAGCTGTAATCAGGCCGGGGAGAAATTATCTGGCCTTCTACAGTCGTGAATTATGGCGGTGGAAGCGTTGAGACCATGCGCGGTTGCCTTGGAGAGCGAGAGAGCTTCCGTGGGCTTGCACGCGAATCGACCATGGCGACTACGATGTTGTCCTAAAACGCCGCTGGTAATGCGAAGGTCTAACCCCTATGTAGGTAGTCAAGCGTGGTTGCGGGTTGGGTTGGATTAGTTCATTTAGTTGGTTGGTGTGGTTGCGCTGAGGTCTGTGCTTGGGGACGCTTCCTCTTCCGATGGCTCGTGGTTGGGTGTTCCGCGGCTC
>JBBSIA010000031.1:0-44582 GCA_038232335.1 Chthoniobacterales bacterium | reverse complement strand
GAAGCGCGCCTCGAGCCGCTGACCTTTCCGCAGCGGGAACTTTGGGAGGCCGCGCCGCTGCCGGTGAGCGACGTTTCCAACCACATCTGCGCCACGATTCACGCGCGTGGCGCTCTGACGGCGGAGGGCGCCGAGGCGGCTTTGCAAAAAGTCGTGGACCGGCAGGAGGTGTTTCGCCTCTCGTTTCTTCCCGGCAAGGATCGGTCGATGCAGATGATTCGGAGCACGGACAAGCCGATGTTCACCCTCCGCGAGCTCCCGGCCGCGCAGCGCGAGCCGGAAACGATCGAGGAATTGGCGCAGGAAGTTTTCCGCCAACCCTTCGATCTGCTCCGCGGTCCGCTCTATCGCGTCGAGATGTTCCGGCGCGGCACTGACGATCACGTGCTCGTCCTTGCGATTCATCACGCGATTGCCGATGGCTGGACGTTAGGCGTTTTTTTTCAAGACCTCGTCGCCGCTTACATCGACGGAATGCGGGGCGCTCGGAACGGGTTTCGTCCAGTGCCGCTTTCCTATTCCCAGTGGGGCACCGCCGAGCGTGCTTTCTGGCAGCCTACGGAATTTGAACGGCGCGCGACCTATTGGAAATCTGCTCTCGCCGGGACTCGCCGGCTCTGGAATTCGCCGGCCGAGCCCGAGGGAGCTGCGGGAGAGCGCGAACGCTGGCTGTCGCTCGTCGCGCCCGACCTCGGCCGCGCAGTGCGGGAACTGGCCCGGCAAAATGGCGCGACCCTTTTCAGCACTCTCCTCGCGGTCTTTCAGATCGCGCTCTCCCAGTGGACCGGCGCCGGCGACATCCTCGTGGGGACGCCGGTGGCGAATCGGAGAAAACAGGCCGTCCGCGAGACGATGGGTTACTTCGCCGGGGTGGTGCCGTTGCGCGGTCGGGTCGAGCAGGGGCGGAAGTTCTCCGAAACGCTGCGAGCGGTGCATCAGGCGACGGTTGATTCCTTCGCCAACGCCATGCCTTTTGCCGAACTCGTGCGCGCGTTGGGCGAGCCGGTCTCGCCGGGACGCAATCCAATTTTTGAAGTTCGTTTCGCGTTGCAAAACCATCCCGCTCCGGATGGGGCGGTGCCGGGTCTTTCGCTACAGTTCAGGACTCGCTCGACCGGAACTTCCCGGTTCGATCTCGGCTGCGAAATCAATGAGGATGGCGACGGGCTGGAGGTCGCCTGGCTCTTCCGGCGGGATCTGTTTGGCATTGCTGATATCCAGAAGCTGGGTGACCTATATCAGGCCGTGCTGGTCAGCGTTTGCCGCTCGCCGGAGAGCCGCACCGGCGCCCTCCTGGACCGCCCTGTGGGCAAGCTATGAAAACATCATCGGAAACAATCGAGGAAGCGCATTGGGTCAGCCGTTCGGCTTACCAGATTGTTTCCATCCTCTTTCTCGCCAGCGAAATCGCGCTCGCCGCGGTCTTGTATCAGCGGGCTTCCGTCTGGCTGGTGGCGGCGCTGGTCTTGCTCATCAGCCATCTCATGCACGGCTCGCTCGTTGGCTTTCACGAGGCGTCCCACGGGCTGCTTCAGCGCAACCGCCGCTTCAATGAAGTGAGCGGCGTCGTCCTCGGCGTCCTCAGCCTCATGAGCTTCAGCCTTTACCGCGCGGCGCATCAGACCCATCACGCGAATCTCGGCACTGAGCGCGACGAAGAGCTTTGGCCGTTCGTTCTACCGCACATGCCGCGCTGGAAGAGGGTGCTCGCTGCGTTTCTCGAGCTGAGCGCCGGGTTGCTTTTCACGCCGTTTTTGTTTCAGCGCACTTTTTTGCGAAATGGTTCGCCGATTCGGCAAAGAAAGGTGCGCCGGCGAATCTGGACTGAGATCATTGTGATCGCCGTCGTCTGGATCGTCGTCCTCTCCGCGGTCGGCTACCTCCAGGTCGGGCGCTATTTTCTTTGCATGTATCTGGTGCCGGCGATCATCGCCGCGAACCTGCAAAGCTGGCGCAAATACATCGAGCACGTCGGCCTCGACGGGAACACGGTCAACAGCTCCACCCGGAGCATCGTCGCGGAGGGCTGGGTCGGGCGGCTGGTCTCGTTCTCGTTGCTCCATGAGCCGTTTCATGGCGTGCATCACAAACGCGCCGGGTTGCCGCACGCGGAACTGCCGCAATTCGCGGCCGACCTCCAGCCCGTCGCCGCGGAGGAACGCCCACCGTTCCGAAGCTATCGCCACGCCTTATCGGACCTGCTTCGCAACCTTCCCGACCCGCGCGTGGGTGCCCAGTGGCGCACCACCGAGGTCCGTGCCAAGTGGTCCGCGGCAGATGCAGTTCGATCCTAGCGGACGCGTCGCTCCTGTCTGCTGGAGAAAGTCTGCTGCATCAAACCATGAAATCGAAAATCGTCCTCTTGTTTGCCGTCCTCGCGCTCCTCGCGCCTGGGTCCGCGCCGGCTGTTGAGATGACCGAATTCGAAGGCACCGCGCACGGCTTTCCAGCGATGCTGGACGCGAATGGAAAAAAGATCGCCGACGGCGAATTCATCCAGGAGCTCGAAGACGGGCGCCTTTCCATCACGCTCAAATACCGGTTTAAACACGGCAGCCGCACCGAGGAGAAAACCGTCTTCCGGCAAAAGCCCGAGCTCATCCAGGAAGAATGGTCGTGGCGCGAGCTGAAAGACGGAGACGTCGTGCGCCAATACGCGGTCGATTTTAAAACTCAAACCGCCACCGCCAAAAAGCGCGAGAACGGCGAGATGAAAGATTGGTCGGAGAAGATCGAGGTGCGACCAGGTCAGACGTTTGTTGGCTACGGCTTCATGATCGCGGTGCAAAATCTCCGAGCCCGTCTCGTCCACGGCGAAACGATCGAACTGCAGGGGATTGGTTTCACCCCGTCGCCGAAGGTGGTGACGGTGAAGATCACGCACTGCGGCCCCGAGCAAATGGAGATGGCGGATCGGAGCCCGCAAGGCGACCACTTCATTCTTCAGCCCCAAATCCCGGCGATTGCCAAATTATTCGTCAAAGTGCCTGACACGCACATCTGGCTGACCCAGCCACCGGCCGAGTTCCTCCGCTTCGAAGGGCCACTGCTGGAGCCCAGCGATCCCATCATTCGCGTCGATCTCCTTTCCGGGGCGGAGAGCGGTCCCGCCAAGCCGATCGCGAAGAGCGACTCTCGTTAGGCTAGTCGCGTTCTTCGGTTTGCTTGGCCTATTTATCACGATTCGCTTGTGCCGCGATTAGAGCCGTCGAATTGACGAGTATGAACGGAACCGGATAAACTGGAGACGTGGCGCTCTGGGAGGGCAGGCACATAAATGACCTGCTCCAATGCCTCCTGGAGAACTATTTCGTGCTGAACGACGTCAGAACGTCGTGCGGCAATTTGGATCATTTCGGAGTCGGGCCGACGGGCCTCTTCGCTATTGAAAGCAAGAACTGGCGTGGGGTCGTCACATCCGACGGCCAAGGGGAGCTGTTAACAAATGGTAGTCCCTGTTCAAAACCAGAGGTGCGCAAATTTCCACGGGGGACGATGCTAGTTCGCGACCAAATTATCAGCTCGCCTAACAAGAGATCGCCCGGGCGCGCCAACGGGAGCACCGCGCGCAAGCCGCCGCGTCGCATCGGTTGCGCTGCGCGCGAGTTGGTATCAGAAGTGGCTTGTTTTTAGGAAACTCCGCCCCGAGGAATTTGGCGGCCGCATCCAAAATCACCTCGCGAAAAAGGCGAGATATCCGATCCACAAAGATGTATTTGATTCTGCGGTTTTGGAAAAAACCCGCAAAACTAACAAGTCGCGGCTGCTTCGACAGGCTTATCCCGAAACGGCTCCTAACCATCCAGCTTTCCCCGCGGGGCATGCTGTGATTGCCGGTGCGTGCGCCACCGCGATCAAAGCCTTCTTTGACGAAAACTTTCAACTGCCTAATCCAGTACAACCGACTACCGACGATTAAATTTGGAACCCTACCGAGGTGAAGCAAAATTGACCCTTGGAAAAGAGATCGACAAGCTCGTCGCCAAGATAGGATTTGGTCGTTCGTTCGCTGGCATCCACTGGCGCAGCGATACACGCGAAGGTTTGCGAGTCGGCGAAGCCGCTGCAATTTCAGTGCTGAAGAACCGGAAAAATACTACTCAGGAAGGAAGTGGCGCGCAGCTGCGATTTACGAGTTTTGGCGGAAGCCAAATCACGATCTAGAAAAAACGGTCGTTCCCACATTTTCACGCTCGCGCGCGAGCGAAGCAAAGACTCCGGCCGTCTCGCTCCTGCGCGTCATGAAACTCGCAGTGCGGTTTTGAGTGGATGTGCGCCTGGGGCAAGAGCGCTCCGCTGCGGTCAAGCGCAAATCCGGCATAACTTGCTTCGCTCGGCCTTCGGCACTTATTCCGTTTTCCTCCTGACCTACGCTTCGCGTTCCGCACGGAGGTTGATTATGGCTTTTCTTTCGAAAAGCGATTGGTCTTTTTCTGCTGTGGATGGTGGATGTTTCCCGCAGCGTCGATCTTGTCTCTTCGAACAACTGATGAAAGCGCAAGTATCCCGGCTGCCGTTAATGAACTCCGGCCAACATTCCATCCCAGAGACGAGCAAATCCTAATCTTCGGATTGATGCAGCCGAGTTTGTACTAGAATGACAGGCATTCTACTCGCCCATCGCGAACGTTTCAGATTTCGCGGAAAAGCCCCGTTTTCCATTCGTAGAATCCGCTTTTTCTGAAACGAAAAGAGACGTTTCGAAATCGACGATTTTGGAATCCTAAGTCTAACGCGTCTGCCAATTTCGCCACCCTGGCGGTGTCGATCTACAGGAATACAACCGATTTCATAAACGCAACGCAAGCATGTCATCCCGAGCCCAAATGCTTTCGGGAGATTCCGTCGCGTCACCTTGAAGTCTCACCCGCGGGACAGAAAGCCCAACGCCGCCCTATCGGACGGCGTTACGGCGTCGAATCCGACGCAGTTTATCTCCGTTTTCGATACCGGAATCAGAGGGTCTGGGGCTTGAGCCGAAGCCGTGAGGTATCAGTGGCGTTCTCCAAAGCTCGCTCCGGATCATTTTCGTTGTTCAAGCTGATTTGCACCGTGTGTCGCACATCGCCATGCGCTCTCCTCACCCGAGAGCGTGGAGATGCTTGGCGGTTGGTGCTTTACTGGCGAATTCGGCATGGATAAGAGACATCCGATGAAAGAACGCGTCTCAGAATTAATCTCCGAGGTAAAAGCCAAGAACCCCGCGGAGCCCGAGTTCCACCAAGCGGTCGAGGAGGTGGTAGCTTCGCTTTCCCTCGTTCTCGATCGTCACCCGGAATATGGCAGAGCCAAGATCCTGGAGCGGATGGTCGAGCCGGAACGCGTGATCATGTTTCGGGTTCCGTGGCAGGACGACGGAGGCGAACTGCACGTGAACCGCGGATTCCGCATCCAGATGAACAGCGCCATCGGCCCCTACAAAGGTGGGTTGCGCTTTCATCCGAGCGTCAACCTGGGGATACTGAAGTTTCTCGCGTTCGAGCAGGTGTTTAAAAACGCACTCACCACGCTTCCCATGGGCGGCGGCAAAGGAGGATCCGACTTCGATCCCAAAAGCAAAAGCGACGCGGAGGTGATGCGCTTCTGCCAGGCTTTCATGTGCGAACTCTTTCGTCATATCGGACCGGATACGGATGTTCCTGCGGGGGACATCGGAGTCGGTGCGCGCGAGATCGGATTTATGTTCGGCATGTACAAGAGGCTCAGAAACGAGTTCACTGGGGTCATGACCGGCAAGGGTCTCACGTGGGGCGGCTCGGTCATCCGGCCAGAGGCGACAGGCTATGGGGCGGTCTATTTCGCAGCCGAGATGCTAAAGACCCGAAACGAAGATCTCAAGGGCAAGATCTGCCTGGTCTCTGGAAGCGGTAACGTCGCGCAGTACACAATCGATAAGCTTCTCGAAATGGGCGCGCGACCGGTCACTCTCTCCGATTCGGCTGGCTATATCTATGACGAGGAGGGAATCACGCCTGAGAAGCTCGCGTTTGTCATGGATCTAAAGAACGTCCGTCGTGGCCGCATCGCTGAGTATGCCGATAAGTTCAAGGGAACCACCTACGCTCCGACCGACTCCACTCTCGATCACAATCCTCTTTGGGACCGTCGAGCACAGTGTGCCTTCCCCAGCGCGACGCAGAACGAAATCAACTCCAGAGACGCCGCCAACCTGCTGAAGAATGGGGTCTATGTCGTTTCAGAAGGGGCGAACATGCCAACGACGATTGATGGCGTGAATGCGTTCCTTGATGCGAAGATCCTCTATGCCCCCGGCAAGGCCGCGAACGCCGGCGGCGTTGCTACATCTGGTCTCGAGATGGCGCAGAATAGTATGCGCATCTCCTGGACACGCGAGGAGGTCGACACGCGCCTCTACAACATCATGAAAACCATTCACGAAGTCTGCCATCGCACGGCCGAGAAATATGGAACGCCTGGCAACTACGTGAACGGCGCGAACATCGCCGGCTTCCTGAAAGTTGCGAACGCCATGATGGATCAGGGTCTCGTGTAGTGCCGATAGCTCGTCTTCTACCGAGAGCTTTTGTAATAGAAGGGGGGCAGCCCGCGACGCCAGCTGCGCGGGAGTGTGGACGGGCGCAGCGCAGCCGGCACGACTGCCGGCAACTTGGGACTCGACTTCATTCGTCCGCAGTCACGGAAGATCAGTCAAGCAACACGATACGTAAGGCTCCCTGCTGGCTGCTAGTGGCGCAAGTTTCCAACTTGCGTTTTCGTCAGACTCGCCAGTTGGGAAACTTGCGCCACCAACAGTGCCAAGCGGGAGTGCTCGCCCTACAAATACATTCGGACGCAGCTTCGGGGAAAGGCGACGAAATACGGGTCGAGGCAATCGGTAGCGAGGAACTAGCTTGGAGGAATTTTTGTTGGTGCTGGAGCCGGTTTCTTTTTGGCGGCTGCGGCGGCGAGATTGGCATCGACGGCAGCTGCCTCGGTCGGGTGAATGCCGTGATAGTACGAATTGGACTTGGCCAGCTCGTCCTTGCGCATGAGCAAGGCGTCGAAGCGTTCCCGACGACTTAGCTCGTAAACTTTGTCCATCTTGATTGCTTCAAAGGGACAGACTTCGACGCAAATCTGACAGCTCATGCAAACGGAAATATCGATGTCGAAGATTGCCGGATAAAACTGGGGCTTCCCCAAATAGTCGGGCTTTTTATCTTCGCTCTTAACGATATAGATGCACTGAGGCGGGCATTCCTTTTCACAAATCTTGCAAGCTACGCAGCGCAGTCCGGCCTCCGCATCATCAGTGTCGAAAACCAAGAATGGAAAGTTTCGGTAGTTCTCCGGAAGCGGACTGCGCTCCTCGGGATATTGCACGGTAATGAGGCGATCTTTCTCGAAATAACTTCCGATGAAGTTCCGCATCGTGACCGCCATTCCTTTGAGTATCCCCGTGCCGATCATTTTTAGTTACAGGAGTTATTAAGGTACAAAAAAAGTTAAAAGTACGCCGTAAGCGTGATCGATTCGCGTTCCATTGTAACTATGTAGCCCTTTTTAACGCTTCAACCCCTTCCTCACCGATCCACTTCTCCCATCACGATATCAATGCTGCCAAGGATGACCATCACATCTGCGACGGTGTGCCCCAGACACATGTCTTCGAGCAGAGTCAGATTGATGAAGCTTGGCGGACGGACGCGATAACGATATGGGCTCGCGCCACCATCGCTGACCAGAAAGAAGCCAAGCTCGCCCTTCGGCCCTTCTATACGTCCATACGCTTCACCGACGGGCGGCTTGAAGGCGCGAAGTTTCACTTTCGGGTTCATCACGGGACCGGGTTGAATTTGCTCAAATGCTTGTTTCAAGATTTGCAGGCTCTCCCGCAACTCCAACACGCGCATCATTAACCGATCATAGCAGTCGCCATGGTCGCCGAGTGGCACGCGGAATTTGAAACGCGGATAGAACCCATATCCATCTACTTTCCGGATGTCGTAATTGACTCCAGATGCGCGCAACATCGGGCCGGTCAGGCCGGCGTTGATTGCGAGCTCCGCCGAGATCTTTCCGACCTCGTGTGTGCGCACGATCAAAATTTCGTTCGAGACAATGAGCTTCTCGAACTCGTCCAGAAAACGCGGAAAGGCATCGACGATCCTCTGCGCGCGCTCCATCCAATCCGCCGCCGCATCCACCCGGCAACCGCCGAAACGCATGTAGTCGCACATCATGCGCGATCCGGAGAGCGACTCGAAGAGGTCGAGAATCTTCTCGCGTTCGCGGAAGGCATACATCAACGGTGTCCCCCAGGCGCCCATATCGCTAAGGAGAAATCCAAGGAGTGAAATGTGGTTCTGAAGTCGCGTCAGCTCGGCAAGAATAACGCGCAGGTATTCAGCGCGTTCGGGAACTTCGATGCCGGCGAGCTTTTCGACCGTGAGCGCATAGGCCCAGTTGTTGGTCATCGAGCAAAAGTAATCGAGCCGATCCGTGTACGGCATCGAGCCAAGATAACTCGTGTTCTCGCCGATCTTCTCGTGATTGCGATGCAGATATCCGAAGACCGGCTTGAGCTTGCGCACGATTTCTCCATCGAGAGCGACGTTCATCCTGAAAACGCCGTGCGTGGACGGATGCTGCGGGCCCATCGAGACTTCGAGAAGCTCGCCTTCGAGGCGCGAAGTCATTCGCGGAGGAGCTTCCGCTAATTCATGAAAGCCGACGGTCATGGGATCGGAAAGCTAAGTGCGATCTAATGGCTGCACCGTTACAGTAACAAGGGTTCCTGTGAGTTGTAACACTTGAGTCCTTTTAACTCCCCATGCTCTCCGCACCATCGAGCTGCGGCCGCGTAGTATAATGCTGCTTCGCCTTAGCCAGCACCTCGTCGTGTGGCGTCGGCTCGTATTCGTAATCGTCAGGCTCGCGATAATCCTTCCGCATCGGATGATCGACAAATTCGTCCCACATCAATATCCGCCGAAGATCCGGATGGCCATCGAACCTGATTCCATAGAGGTCAAAAATCTCGCGTTCCTGAAATTCGGCGCTTCGATAGATGCGAGTGAGTGACGGCAAGCGCGCGCCGTCTTCGCGATCCGCGGTCCGCATCCGGACCACCACCGGTCCATGTTTCAGCGCCATCGAGTAAAGGTGATAGACCGCTTCGAGGTATCCGGGCATCGTTTCCTCGATAGCTTCTTCGAATTCCTTCTCTTCGCCATCGATCAGCTTCTTTACCCCTAGCGTCTTCTTCACTTTATGCTCGAGCCAGTCGACGCCGGTCGCATTCGAGCAGAAGTCGAGCTGGAGCGCCTGATCGTGGCGGAGGAATCCGACGACGGCGGTCGCGTGCTCGTTATCCAGGAGAAGTGATGATTGCTGTGCCGGCCCTGGATTGAGAACGATCTCAATCCTAGCACCCCGCACGGCCGCCTCAGCGCGCGCTTTGATTTGCTCCAGGGGCTCCATCACGGAAGCGGAACACAAGCATTTCGCCCGTGCGACCAACGGACTTCCGGTTCGTCAACGATCAGAGCACGCCGGAGACGTGCTCGCCGCACAGACTGGCAGTCTGGGTTCCGGGTCTTCTCGTCCCGGTACGACATTGAGTTACGCGTTTGCATCGCGCTCAATGCTCGGCGGCTGGAAAAGCGCGGGATTCGCTGGCGGTTGCAAATCGTGTTGTCCGAATGCGGGGACCGGGAACTCGCTCGGCTGCGATCGATTTAGATGATCAGCCTTTTCCGCGCCCATCAATTTCTGACCATCGATTTTGCGTTGTAGTTCCATGAAGGCGTGCAGCAGCGCCTCGGGACGCGGAGGACAGCCGGGAATGTAAACATCCACCGGAATATAGCGGTCAATGCCCTTCAAGACGTTGTAGCCTTCCTTGAATGGACCACCGGAAATGGCGCACGCGCCCATGGAAATCACATACTTTGGATCTGGCATCTGGTTGTAGAGCCGGACGATCTGCGGCGCCATTTTCTTGGTCACTGTGCCCGCAACAATCATGAGATCTGCCTGGCGCGGCGAGGGCCGGAAAACTTCACCCCCAAACCGCGCGAGGTCATAACGTGACGCCGCGGTCGCGATCATCTCGATCGCACAACAAGCGAGGCCGAACTGAAGCGGCCAAATTGAATTGCGGCGGCCCCAATTATAGAGTTCCTGCGTCGACGTCACCCAGATCCCCTGCTTCTGCAGTTCGCTCTTCAATCCTTCGTCGATCTTGTCGCCCATCTGTCGTGGAACCTTGAAAAATTAGACTGTAAAACGACCGCCGGTCTCTCGCTCATCGTCGGTTGTAACAATGCAACTGTTTAACTTTTTAGCTCTCCGAAAATCACTTCGCCCAATTTAAGCAACCTTTGCCCCAGGCCCAAACGAGGCCTTCGATCAGCAGCAAGAGGAAGACCAGGATCGCCACGAAGGCTCCCACTGGTAGACTGGTAAACACCACCGCGAACGGCACGAGAAAGATGGCTTCGACGTCGAAGATCAAGAAAATGATCGCATAGAGATAATACTGCGAGCGGAACTGCACCTGTGCTTCGCCGATGGATTCGACGCCGCATTCGTAAGTGGCATTCTTTTGCACTCCCGGTTTCGGCGGTTGAAAAAAACGTCGCCAGAGCCACGCGAGCGCCAGCGGCATGACGGGAAAGATCAACGCCACACCGCAGAAGATGACGATGAATAGATAAGGGTCAGGCGTCATGCGTGGCATTGGCTCGGATGGCTTTCGACGTTGTCAGCGGAGCAAAGTTGCAGCTAGCAGCAGCATTCCAAGCTGGCGTTTTGTCCATGAATTTCTTCGGCAACCGCCTCCCACGAGTCTATCGTATCCTGTGCAGCGAACGGCAAAGAAGTTTACCCGTCTAAACGATGGCGACAAAGCGGATCGCGAGTTCTACAGGAAACTATCAGGCAACGAACGATTGCAGATTCTCGTCGAGCTATTGAATCATGCGCCTGAGCAGCGACTTGAGAGAGTTTGTCGGGTTACTAAACTCGCGCGGCGTTGAGTACGTCATCGTCGGAGGCGCACAGTCTCGCGTTCCACGGGCGTCCACGATATACTGGCGATCTCGTATTCTTGTTCGCGCGACGAACGAGAACGCAACCAGGCTGAGGAATCTTCTGCGAGAATTCGGCTTCGACGAGGCCGCATTCGACCAGGACGACTTCACCAGGGTGGAACAAGTGATTCAGCTCGGCCGTATCCCCAACCGAATCGACCTGCTCACAAGCATTAGTGGCGTAAGCACCGACGAAGCATTGGCGACCAAATTAACTGCGGAGCTCGACGGTGTGCCTGTCTTCATCCTCAGCAAAGACGTCCTCATCAAGAACAAGCGCGCGGTGGGGCGGCCACAGGACCTGGCGGATCTCGACGCACTCGCAGATTGAGTTTTCCTTGCTTCGCGAATTCAGGATCGCTTTCCTTCAGCGCAGATGCGCGGCGACTTTCTCGATCAGATCTTTATCCGCGGTAAACAGCAGCTTCTTTCGCTCCTCGACGGGGCACCGGAATGGGTGATTCAAATCGCTTCGAGCCTGCTCAATATCATTCTTCTGCTCACCGTTTTCCTGGCCTTTTTCGCGCTCATGTCGGTCCTGGAGCGGAAGATTCTCGGACGCATTCAGAACCGCTATGGGCCAAACCGGGTTGGCCCGTTCGGACTTTTCCAACCCCTGGCCGATGGCATCAAAATGCTCATCAAGGAAGACATCGTGCCCATCCGTGCGGACAAGGTGGTGCATTTCCTGGCGCCAATCGCAACCGTCGTGCCCGCGATTCTCGCACTCGGTGTAATCCCATATGGGCGGAATATGACGCCGTTCGCGATTGATGGTGGCATCTTGTTTTTCTTCGCGGTCGGCTCGGCCACGGAGCTCGCGGTGTTCATGGCTGGTTGGGGCAGCAACAACAAGTTCTCCATGCTCGGCGCGATGCGTGCGATCGCGCAGATGGTCAGCTACGAGCTGCCGCTTCTGATCACGGTATTGCCGGTCGTGATGATCGTCGGTTCGCTTTCGCCCGATGCGATTGTCGCCGCGCAGGCAGGCAACAGCTTCGCGTTCGTGCCGCATTGGTTCGTCTTCACCCCATGGGGCGCCGCGGCTTTCATCTTGTTTTTTGTTTCGGGTCTCGTGGAATCGAACCGCACGCCCTTCGATGTTCCCGAAGGTGAATCGGAGATCGTGGCCGGGCACATGACCGAGTATTCAGGGTTCAAATACGCGACGTTTTTCCTGGCCGAATATTTTGGGATGTTCGCGATCAGCGGCCTCGCGGTCACGCTCTTCCTCGGCGGCTGGCAGGCCCCTTTTCCGTCGCTTCAGCTCATCCCATCTTACGTTTGGTTCTTCGCCAAGCTCAGCGCGTTGCTTTTCACCTTTGTCTGGATTCGCGGGACGCTGCCGCGCACCCGGGTTGATCAAGTGATGAACTTCGCCTGGAAGTTTATGCTGCCGATGGCGTTTACCTGCATTCTCGCTGCGGCCGTCTGGCACTATCAGGCGCGCGGTCTCATCGGTTGGCTCTGGTCGTTCGGGATCGTGATGATCGTCTATCTGGCGCTCTCGCGTTTGCTCGATACGCGCAGGAAATTCGCACCGCGCACCTACCGCTTCGCTGAATGAATACGGCGGCGGTTGTTTGCATCGCGGTCCTGACGCTCTCGGCCGCACTCGCCGCGGCCTTGCTGCCACGATTGATTCACGCCGCGCTCTGCCTCGCGATCGCATTCATCGGTGTGGCTGCCTTCTATTTCTTGTTAGGGGCGGAGTTCGTCGGTCTCGTGCAGATTTTTGTTTACGTGGGTGCGGTCGCGATCCTGATCGTCTTTACAATTCTGCTCACGCGACGCGACGCGGACAAAGATCGCAGCTTTAACTGGAGCGGGGTCGTGGTCGCGCTCGCGGTTTTCGGCGGACTTTTATGGGCAATTCTGCGCACGCCGTCGCTCGCCGTCTCAGCAGCGCAAATCGCACCTCTCACGGTGAAACGAATCGGCGAGGTGTTGATGACCGATTACGTCTGGGCGCTGCAATGTGTCGGTGTTCTCCTGACTGCCGCGCTTATTGGCGCGCTCGTGCTTGTGATGGAGGAAAAACGGTGAGGCGCGACTCTCCCGTCTGGGAAGCGCACGCTGGCGGCGTGCTGGTTTCCGCATTTTGCAGAAACGAACTTGCTCACTCGTCTCCTTCCGATCGCCGCGCCAACCCGCAAAAGTTCGTTTCGGTAGCATACCGAAACCAGCGCGCTATAAGCGTGCGCTCCCCAGAAAAGACAGCCACCCCGCGATGACGCCCACGCTCCAGCTTTTCCTTGTCATCTCCGCCGCTTTGTTCAGCGTTGGACTGCTCGCTGCACTTAGCCGTCGTCACGCCATCTTCATCCTCATCGGGATCGAGATGATGCTTGCCGCCGCAAACATAAACTTCGTCGCTTTCTGGCGATTTGGTGCGCGACCGCAGGAGCCAACAGGCGTGATGGTGGCGATTTTCTCCATCGCGATTGCGGCTGCCGAAGCAGCCGTGGGGCTTGCTCTCGTGCTCGCTGTCTATCGTCACTACCGTACAACCAACGTCGACCAGTTCAATCAACTAAAAGGATGACGTCCTGGATCGTCTCTCACCTCTGGCTGATTCCGGTGGCGCCGCTGGTCGTCTCGTTGATCGTTCTCAATTTGAGCAAGTCCCGGAGCAATTCCGTCGCCGCGCTCGCAGTGCTCGGCCAGATAATCGCGCTGGTGCTCGCGAGCTGCGCCTTTCTCGTGACGTTGCCAACGCCGGGTTTCCGCGCCTTTCACAATTTCACCTGGTTCACGTTCGGCGAAGAGGCCGTGCGCGTCGGTTGGCTGCTCGATCCGCTGACCGCCGCGATGCTCGTCATGATCACGCTCGTCGGGCTCTGCATTTTCGTCTTCAGCATCGGCTACATGGCCGGCGACAAGAATTTCACGCGCTTCTTCGCGTATCTCTCATTTTTCACTGCGGCGATGCTCGGCCTTATCATCGCGAACAGCCTGCTTCTGCTCTTTGTCTGCTGGGAACTGGTTGGACTTGCGTCGTATCTGCTAATCGGATTCTGGATTCATCGACCGAGCGCCGCTGCGGCCGCGAAGAAGGCGTTTATTACCACTCGCATCGGCGACGTCGGATTCTTCCTCGGCATTCTTTGGCTCTACCGCAGCAGCGGCACCTTGCTCTTTTACGACAATGGCCAGGGTTGCCTCGAAAACGCGGGATTGATGGCGCTTGGCGGCAGCGCCACCGCGGTCGCGCTGCTGATTTTCTGCGGAGCCGTCGGTAAGTCAGGGCAATTCCCGCTGCACGTCTGGTTGCCTGACGCGATGGAAGGGCCAACACCCGTCAGCGCCTTGATCCACGCCGCCACGATGGTGGCTGCCGGCGTCTTTCTGGTCGCGCGCGTCTACCCGCTTTTCTCGTTAGGCGCGATCGACGGCGTCACTCGTTCGCTCACAGTCGTGGCTTGGATCGGAGTCATCACGGCTTTGATTGCTTCGCTGATCGCGGTCGCTCAGTTCGATATCAAACGCATTCTCGCCTACTCAACCGTGTCGCAGTTGGGGCTGATGATGGTTTCGCTCGGCGTCGGCGGTGTCGCGGCCGGCATCATGCATCTGCTCGCGCACGGCTTCTTCAAAGCACTTCTCTTTCTCGGCGCCGGCTCAGTAATTCACGGACTGCATCACGAACAGGACATTCGCAAAATGGGCAGCCTGCAACCGCTCATGCCGATTACATTTCTCACCTACGCAATTGGCATGATGGCTCTCAGCGGCGTCCCGCTCTTTTTTTCCGGAGCGTGGACGAAAGAAGAAATCCTCCACGCCACAGCACACTGGCCGAAATCGCACCTCCCGCATTATCTGATGATGGCTGGCGTAGTTCTCACCGCGTTCTACATGACGCGCCAGATGATCTACGTCTTCTTCGGCGATCGGCGCGCAGCTTCCGAGCATGCGCACGAGAGTTCCCGTGTCATGACGCTGCCGCTGATTCTCCTCGCGCTCTGCACCGTTCTGTTAAGTCTCGTGGTAACGCCGGCGTGGCCGTGGCTCCACCAGTACCTCAGCGGCCGTGGATCATCGTTTAATCTCGCCTTCCTGATCAAGCCGATGCTTTTCGCGTCACTCGCGCTCGTCGCGGCCGGCATCGTTCTGGGCGTTCTCATCTATCGCAACGTCGGCGCGACTGACCCTCTCCAACGCGCCCAACCGGCGTTGTTTAGATTTCTCGAGAACGGGATGTGCCTGGACGAACTTTACGCGCGAACAGTCATTGCCCTTAGCCGAATAGCTGCGCTGCTGTCCGATTGGCTGGATCGATATTTTTGGGACGGGCTTGTGCGCAACTTTGCCGGAATTGGCCAGCTCTTCGGAATCCTTAGCAAAGGTATCGATGAACGGGGCATCAATGCCGGCGTTGACGACGCCACCAGCGGCGCGCGGGGCATCGGACGTGTAATGTCCGCCGCGCACTCGGGGCAAATTCAAACTTACCTTGGCGGCGTCGCGGTCGGCATGCTTGCGCTTCTCATCCTCTACGCATGGCTGGCATAATCACCGCGCTAGTCCTGCTGCCGCTCGCTGGCGCAGTCTTAGTGTCTGCTGCCCGACCCAACCATGCGCGCGGTCTGGCTCTCGGTTTAAACGGAGTCTCGGCGACCGTCGCGCTCACGTTGTGGCGAAACTTCCGCACCAGCGCAACGGGCCTGCAATTTGTCGAACGCCACGCCTGGATTCCCGCGATCGGCGCCGAATACCTCGTCGGCATCGACGGCTTGAGTCTGCTCCTTGTCTTACTGACGTCATTGATTTTCCCATTCGCGTTTCTCGCGCAGCGCACGGGTCGCGGCTACTGCGCGCTGATGTTGGTGATGCAATCGGCGCTCTACGGCACGTTCACCGCGCAGAATTTCGTCCTCTGGTTTTTGTTTTACGAGATGAGCCTGGTACCCGCATTCCTGCTCATCAAAATCTGGGGCGGTGAAAACCGCGATCGTGCCGCGACCAAGTTTTTCGTTTACACTTTCCTTGGCAGTGTCGCGATGCTGCTGTCATTCCTCGGAATCTATCTAGCGAGGGGCACGTTCGATTTCGCCGTGCTCGCGGCCCTTGGAAAAAATGGACTGCTCAACGGCAACCCCGCGTGGCTCGCCTTTGCTGGAATTTTTCTCGGGCTCGCCGTGAAAGTGCCGCTCTTTCCATTTCACACCTGGCTACCCGACGCTTACGAAAGCGCGCCTATCGGCGTCTCGATGGTGCTGACCGCCGTGCTTTCGAAGATGGGCATTTACGGTTTCATCCGCCTGTTGCTTCCGCTCTTCCCTAACGAGATCAGAGTCCTTGGCCCGTGGCTGCTCAGTCTGGCGGTCTGCTCAATCGTCTTCTCCGCGCTCGCGGCATGGGCGCAGTCGGACTTGAGACGAATGGTGGCCTATCTTTCAATTACCCATCTGGGCTACTGTATGCTTGGTCTCTTTGCGATTACTGTCACGGCTGCGCGCCCCCTCATCGAGATGCACGCGGCGTTGAGTGGCGTTTTCCTGCAAATCCTCAGTCATGGGATTACCGCGGCTGCATTGTTCTACTACGTCGGGTTGCTCGAGCAACGCCGGGGCCTGCGCGGCATCGACGACTTCGGGGGATTAATGCAGCGAACGCCATTGCTTTGCGGATGGATGAGTGTCGCGATGTTTTCCTCGTTAGGTTTGCCAGGGCTGAACGGATTCATTGGCGAATTTTTAATTTTCAAAGGCTCCTTTGCCCTCGCCCCATCATTCACTGCGGTGGCCGTGCTCGGTCTCCTGGTCACGGCAATCGTGTTTCTCCGGGCGATGCAGTCGCTTTTCAGCGGTCCGCTCGCCGAGAGTTGCAGCGCATTTCCGGATCTGCTGCGAAGCGAGAAGCTCGTCGTCATTCCCATCACGCTGCTTATGTTCGCCATCGGGATCGCACCGCAGTTCGTCTTCGACATCTTCAACGCAACCGTCGTTCAGATGACGCAACTGTTTGCCTGAATTCGACGCAGGAAGCAATGGCGACTGAAATTCGTCCGGTAACGCAAATCGCGCGATCAATTTATCTGCTGCGCGGACAGAAGGTCATACACGACTTTGATTTGGCCGTGCTCTACGGCGTCGCAACCGAGGCCTTAAATCAAGGGGTGAAACGAAATGCGGAACGTTTTCCAAATGATTTCATGTTCCAACTCACCGCGGACGAAACGAGATCTTTAAAGTCACAAATTGTGACCTTAAAGCGCGGCGAGCACCTGAAATACCATCCTTTTGCATTCACGGAGCAGGGCATCGCAATGTTGTCAAGCGTCTTGAAGAGCGCGCGCGCCGTCAAAGTAAACATCGCAATCATGCGCGCGTTCGTTCGACTGCGCGAAGCGCTGGAGACGAATCGCGAGCTGGCGCGAAATTCTAAAGGCTTGAAGCGCGTGTCGGCGGACATGACAAGCAGATCGTGGCCATTATCGAAGCGATTCGCCAGATGATCACTAAACCTGAGCTTCCAAAGAGGGAGATCGGTTTTCATATCCACGAAACGGCTCCGCAATATCGGACGCGCAAGGTCCGATGATCGCCTGGACGATTTACGTCACCTTGGCCGGCGCAATTGTGTCGCTTGTCCTGCCGCGTTTCGCGCGCTGGATTGCGCTCACCACGACCGCGGCCGGTTTGACGGTGAGTCTCGCGATGTTCTTTTGCGACGATTTCGACCTGCGAACGTTCCAGACAATCGTCCGGATCCCGTGGGTGCCGACGCTGGGCATGGAATACCACCTCGCCGTTGACGGCATCAGCCTTACGCTCGCTTTGGTTACCGGCCTCACGGCTGTCAGCGCCGTGCTCTTCTCGTGGAACATCGAACAGCGGCCTAACGAGTTCTTCTTCTGGCTCCTGCTCGTGGTGGGCGGGTCGTACGGCGTGTTCTTGAGCGCCGATCTCTTCTTGTTCTTCCTCTTTTATGAACTGGTGATCGTGCCGAAGTATTTCCTGATTCTAATTTGGGGATCGACCAACAAGGAATACGGCGCGATGAAGCTGACGCTCTATTCCTTTTTCGGCGGCGCGCTTGTCTTCCTAGGAATTCTCGCTGCGTATGTAACCGCGGGATCACTCGATCTCCAGCAGCTCGCCCAGTTTCAATTTCAACCAGCGCTTCAATCGTGGGCATTCCCAGTCTTATTTCTGGGGTTTGGCGTGCTTGCTGGCATTTGGCCTCTCCATACCTGGGCCCCGACCGGTCACGTCGCCGCGCCGACTGCGGGTTCTATGTTACTCGCCGGCATCGTCATGAAACTCGGCGCGTACGGCGCTCTGCGCGTCGCGATCAATCTTTTTCCGCAAGGTTTCCAGATGTGGCGCAATTGGATCGCGGCCCTGGCTGTTATCGGAATCGTTTACGCCGCGGCCGTGGCTTTGCGCCAACGTGATCTCAAATTCGTTATCGGCTATTCCAGCGTAAGCCACATGGGATTTGTCTTACTCGGGCTGGCCACAGCTAACGCGCTCGGCGTCAGTGGATCAGTGCTGCAAATGTTCTCACATGGTGTGATCGGGGCATTGCTTTTCGCTATCGCCGGGATGGTGTATAGGCGCACCCATACACGCGATCTCGACATTTTATCGGCTACCGGATTGAGCCACGCCATGCCCTTTGCTGCGTTCGCGTTCGTGATCGCGTCTGCGGCATCGATGGGCATCCCTGGCTTCAGCGGATTCGCGGCCGAAATTACGATTCTCATCGGGACGTGGAAGGCTTACCCGTTCGCCGTCTTCGTGACGGGCGCAGGCATGGTCCTCGTCGCCGCCTTCACACTCCGTGCATTGAAGAAGACCTTTTTCGGCGAGAGTAGCGCGACCGTCCCGGTTCCCACAGCCGGCATCTCGCCTGAGAAGTTTTCCGCGTCGCGAGCATTCGAACGGATCAGCGCAGTCGAAAAAATCGGCGCCAGTCTGCTGATGTTCGCCACGCTCGCGGTGGGCATTTACCCGAAGGTGCTCCTCGATCGCATCACCCCCGCTGTCGAAGCGATGAGATGGCTGAGATAATGGAACACGACTTTCAGTCTGTGCGGCGAACAGGCTTGCACCCTGTTGTTTTCGCTCTGTTTCGGCGAGCTGGAAGCCTGTCGAGCACGCACGTGTGCCCATGCTCCGACGCGTATGAGTTATCTGGAATTACCCAAGCTCGCCTCGCCTGAGGTAATTGTCGTAGTGACGGCGTTCGCCGTGCTCACAATTGGACTCGCGAGTCCACGCGCGCGCGGACTTTGCTGTTTTGTCACCGCTTTCGGTTTGGCGGCAGCAGCTGGTGCAGTGCTCCTGCTGCCGCACAACGTAACGCTGCTTAATGGGATGCTGGTAATCTCGCCGCTGACGTCTTTGTTCAAAATCATCTGCATTTCGTTGGCATTTTTCACCGTGCTCCTCGCTCACGGGAACCATGCTTTACGCAATCAAAGCGAGTATCTCGCAATGCTTCTCCTCGCCACGGTCGGACTAATGCTGCTCGTGGGCAGCGAAGAGTTGCTCATGATCTTCATCGGGCTCGAACTGACCGGCCTCTCGCTTTATGTCCTGACCGCGTTCGATACGACTGATTTGCGCTCCGCTGAAGCAGGCTTGAAGTATTTCCTGTTCGGCAGCACGGCCAGCGCGTTCACGCTTTTCGGTTTGAGCTTTATCTACGGCGCGTCGGGCACGACCGGACTCGCCGCGATTGGGCAGAAGTTAATTACGGCTCCTCTTCAACCGCTGCTTGCCGTCGGCATTATCATGACTCTCATCGGCTTTGCTTTTAAAATTGCCGCCGCGCCATTCCATCTCTGGGCGCCTGATGTTTATCAGGGAGCGCCTGTCCTGAGCGCTGGCTTTATCGCCTCGGGTTCGAAGGTCGCGTCCTTCGTTGTGCTTGGGAAAATCGTGCTCGTCGGGTTCGGTCCTGCTCACGGCAACGCCGCATGGCACGCGATGATTGCCGGCTGGATGCCGGTGCTGGCAGCGCTCGCAGCTTTATCCATCGTCGTCGGCAATCTCGCCGCTCTCGCTCAGTCCAACGTCCGCCGGTTGCTCGCCTACTCCGCCGTCGCCCACGCCGGCTACACACTGCTCGGCCTCGTCGCCGGCGGACGGGAGGGATTCAGCGCGACTCTGTTCTACACCACGATCTACGCATTCACGCTCGTTGGGGCATTCGGCGTCGTCGCTCTCGTGCGACGCGAAACTGACGGCGACGATCTGCAGAATTTTTCAGCGTTGTCGTCGCGCTCGCCGTTGCTCGCGGGGTGCATGGCGGTTTTCATACTTTCCCTGGCCGGCCTGCCGCCACTCGCTGGATTTTTCGGAAAATTCTACCTCTTTAGCGCCGCGATACGCGCGGGCCAAGACTGCGGCCTGCTCTGGCTCGTCGCTCTCGCGCTTTTTGGCAGTCTTCTCTCGCTTTATTATTATCTAATTATTCTCAAGCGGATCTTTTCCGAGCCGGCTGGGAGCGAACTGGAACCGGTGAACGAAGCTAGAAGGTCCCCGCTTGCCTCGGCCCCTGGATTTGATTTGTTGCCGAGAGCTACGGTGGCGCTGCTCGCGACCATCGTGCTTTTGTTCGGCATCATGCCTGGAACTCTGGTCACTCGGATCATCGTGTCGCTGCCGTTCTAGCGCGCATCGGTAGCGATGTTGCAGAGGTGCTGCTCCAATCATCCAATCGAAGCGACAGGCTTTTGACGGGAACGCCTAGAAACGGCTGAATTAGCGCTGTCACTAAGCGCCGAGAAGCGGAGTCGAAGCCGTCATGTAGTGTACGGCCGCGCAGTTGGCGAGGCCGGGTTTTCAATCCGTCCCCGACCTCCAGATAATGGCACGAGATCTCTCCCCGAAAGTGTCCGGGCTCGGGATGACAGCTGTTCGCCGGATTTACGCGCATCCAATCGAACGCCGGAGGCGTATTGAATGTGAAGTTACGCAGTTAAGCGTGGCTGCTGGCAACAACGAACAACTCTCTATTATCTCTCTATTATGAATATTGACGTTTTAACTGACACACTCTCCAATTCCAGAGTCTCCACGCGACGGCAGGCGTTACGTCGCCTCGGCATTGGTGCAGCGGGGTTGACCGGTCTGCGGTTACTAAGCTCCACGACACAGGCTCAACAAACCTCCGACATCGGATTCCAGAGCGCGCAAGATATTAAGATTTTGCAGTTTGCCCTCAACCTCGAATACCTTGAGGCAGAATATTATACGTATGCTGTGACTGGCCACGGTATCGAGGAGGAAGGCATAGGAGTCAAGGGGCAAGGGAACCCCGGTCCCGTCTTGATCAAACCCGATCCGAGAGTTCGCTTTGATGATTCCGATACCAGCCAATATGCCAGGGAAATTGCGAAAGATGAACGTAATCACGTTCGGTTTCTTCGCCAGACGCTCCAATCTTTAGGCGCCACTCCAGTCGCTCGGCCAACCATCGACCTGCGACAGAGTTGGAACGCACTCGCGCAGGCGGCTTTCATCGGACCAACGTTCGATCCTTTCGCGAATGGCCTTAATTTCCTGCTCGGCGCGTTCGTCTTTGAAGATGTAGGGGTGACAGCTTACCGGGGCGCAGCGCCGCTTCTGCATAACCGGCAGGTGCTTAGCGGCGCCGCCGGCCTCCTCGGCACCGAAGCCTATCACGCCGCTAACATCCGCACGGCATTGCTCGACCAAGACAGCTTCGCGGTAAACGGTGCTGCCAGGAAAATTTCAAACCTCCGCGATAAACTAGACGGCGATGAGGACGACGATCAGGGAATCATATTGGATGGGCAGACGAACATTGTTCCGACGGACCCCAACGGGCTTGTCTTCGCCCGCACGATCCGCCAGGTGTTAAATATACTCTATTTCGCGCCCGGCGCGGACCAAGGCGGTTTCTTCCCGAACGGAGTCAATTTCGGGAGCTAATCGTCACGATACTTCGAGCAGCCGAACTGTGGAATCGAACAGCCGAGTCGAAAGGCCCGGCTGTTTCGATGCTGAAAACCAGCCGTTCCGGCCGGACGGCGGTGAGTGTAGGGACGAATGGAAAGCGCAGTTAAACTACGTGCGTATCCCTATGGGTTAGAAGTCGATCGGCTTCGCGGCTTCTGTTTGGCTCTCAGAAACTCACCACGCGTTTACCCAACGGGCTGCCACTCCCAATTCACACCTCCCTGCTATTCCTAAGCTGCATCACTGATGCGTATAAACACAAAGTTCAGCCGATTGAACACCGTGCACCTTCCGTTTGAGCTTGGGGGAGTATGAGCCTCGCAGCTTGATGTTGCACGGCGGGTCTGGAAAGAATTGTCTCATGAAAGAACAAATCGGCAGGCGCACAATGGCAATAACCGGGTTCGCACCCGTTCTCGTGACGGCGGCATGGCTGACACTGTTGTCGCCCGCGCAAAGTCAGGAGACGTCACCGACTCTCGCTCCCAGCCCGAGTGCCACGATGAGTTCTGGTAGCACTCCCAGCGCAGCCGGCGGTCAAACAGCAGCGAGCGGGCAACCCAACGAGGCCGAGATGATGAAGCGAATGATGGAACTGGCCAAGCTGAATGAGAATCACAAACTCCTCGCAGACCTGGTCGGCACATGGAGTTACACGGTCAAAATGTGGATGAATCCTGATGCCTCGGCTCCGCCAAGCGAATCGAAGGGCACGGCCGTCAAGAAGCCGATCATGAATGGCCGCTATTTCACCATGGACGTGAGTGGAAAAATGCAGATGCCCGGTCCGGACGGCAAAATCAAGGACATGGATTTCAAAGGCACCTCGATCGAGGGTTATGACAACGTCAAACAGAAATTCGTTTCCACCTGGGCGGACAATATGAGCACCGGCATCATGATGTCGGAAGGCACCTACGATCCGGCCGAGAAAACATTCACCTACAACGCGGAAATGGAAATGATTCCGGGCATGAAGCAAAAGGTTCGCGAAGTGGTTAAGATCGCGGACAAGGATCATCACACCTTCGAGTGGTACGAGGATCGCAGCGGCAAGCAGGCGAAGACGATGGAGATTAACTACACACGAAAAAAGTAGCCGGGCTCACGCCGGAGCAAGCAGGCAACTGTGCTTGCTCGCCGATTATCGCCTTTGCACGGCTGCGTCGGTCGCTATTTCCCCGATCAGTGCTATAGTCTCTGATGTCCAAACCGTCTGGCACCTCTTTCTCACGGCGCGCGCCGGACAACATCACCGAAGAGTTGGTGGCTGTGCTTTCGTCCAAAGCCTCCTTCGAATTCAAACCGTTGTTCGATATTATCCTGCTCAATCTCCGGGAGCGAAACGCGGCCAGTGGTGGCGAAGAGATGTTGCGTTTGCGCGCCTACGAAAAGCTTCAGGGCCTCGTCAGCCAGGGCGCGGTCAACAGAACGGTCACTGGCATTACCAAAAAATATAAAGGCGTGGCCGCGCGATTAGCGACGTTAAACGCAGAGCAAAAAATTCTGCGGGCTGAGTGGAACCAGCGCGCTCTCGCGAAGGCGGCGGCCGCGAACTGATCGCTCGTTAGACTTAGGCCGAAGCTGGAGCTGCCATTCGCGAACGGATGGCGAGTGGTTCGGCGCAGATGCCGGATTCGTTTTTATCCGCCTGGAGGCTCTGCGCTTTATGCGCTGGCACCGGGTATTGGTTCGACGGTTCAGCAATCGTTCCATGCCTCACCGAATTAATCTTCCGGTGAGCGGAATTACTATTGATCCGCGCTTTCCCACTCGGGAGCGCCAGCCGGGTCTCGATCTTCTCCGCGCGCTGGCAATCATCGTGGTCGTAATTTACCACACGGGAATCTTCGGATTCGCGCTTCCTTTTCGGCTGCACCGCTTCGGGTGGGTGGGCGTCGATCTCTTCTTCGTGCTCAGCGGGTATCTCATCGGTGGTCAACTACTGGCGTCACTGGCGCGAAGTCAGAACATTAATCTCGGCCGCTTCTTTTCCCGCCGCGCCTTGCGGATCATGCCGGCTTACCTTGCCGTCCTCGCAGTTTACTTCGCGCTGCCTTCGTGGCGGGAGTTTCCGGAAATATCTCCGCTTTGGAAATTCCTGATCTCAGCTCAGAACATCAACCTCCGCGGCGGAACGGCATTTTCTCACGCCTGGTCCCTCGCCGTGGAAGATCAGTTTTACGTTCTCCTGCCATTGGTTCTTTTGTTGGTCGGCCGCGGCCGCCGAGCGGCGGTGATTGTCCCTTGTGCCGTGCTCCTAGCCGGAATCGCGTTGCGGGCCTATCTCGGCTACCTGCATCCAGGCGATGCGGGCGTCTCCGAACGCGCTTTCCAAAGATGGATCTACTATCCTACCTGGACCCGGCTCGATCCCCTTGTCTTTGGAGTGGTGCTGGCCGCCATCGAGAAATTCCGGGTGCCCTGGTGGAATCGACTAACGAGTTGCGCATGGTGGCTTTGGCTGCCCGCTCTGGCGGCAATTGTTTATGGATTGTACCTCGGTGAAGGCGATCTCACGATTGCGACCTGCGTGTGGCAATTTCCACTCATCGCCTTCGGCATGGCCGCGCTGCTTGTTTGCGCCGTCAGCCCGCAGCTGCCATTCCGTCGAGTGGAAGTGCCGGGTGCGGCCTTCTTCGCGAGCATCGCTTATAGCGTCTACCTGAGCCACAAACTCGTCATCCATTTCATCATGCAGCTTTGTTCCAGCTATAATATCGCGCTCACGTCAGCGTCAGCCATTCTCCTCGTCGAATCCTCGATTTACATCGCGGGCTTCCTTCTGTTTTTAGCGGTGGAGCGCCCATTTCTTCAACTTCGGCACCGCATCATACGGTATGACAGGGCGAAATTTCGCTAAATATACGGCGGTGTGGGCTTTGAGGCATCGGCATTTTGCTCGCCTCACCAGGCCATTGGGCGGCCCTTTACCAGGCGTCTTCCTCCGGTCGTCTCCGCAAACAGGCCCTGATCTCAGCCTCTCGGCTTCACTCCGGCGTTATGTTTGGTGGTAAATGCAGCAGTGATCTACGCGGGCTCAGCTTCAAGATCATTTGTCATCGAGGAATCTCGTCACGCCTGCGTCATGACCCCGTCCAGTGCGTCAAAACAACTCTGCGATCGCCGGCAGTCCTTCTTGGAACGCGCTACTCGCCCGTTTCGGTCTTCTTCGACTTCCGCTTCGGTTTGGCGTCCGTATCAGCGGGGGGCTTCGGATCGGCTTTGGCTTTTTTGCCCTTTGATTCCGTTGGCTCGTCTTCAACCGACACCGGCGCGTCAACCCATTCAATGAAAGCAACCGCCGCGGAATCGCTTTTGCGCTGCCCGAGTTTCACGATCCTGGTATAACCTCCGCTGCGGGTTGCCGCACGCGGCGCGATATCGTCGAACAATTTCTTAACCGCGCCGCGCTGCCGCAATACCGCCAGCGCCGTGCGCCGGGCATGGAGTGAGCCCTTCTTACCGAGCGTTACCATCTTTTCTGCCAGGGGACGCACCGCCTTCGCTTTCGCAAGTGTGGTTTTGATCCGTTGATGTTCGATCAAACTGCAAACCTGATTCGCGAGCAGTGCCTTCCGATGCTCGGCCGTCACCCCAAGCTTCACGGTTTTATTCTGGTGCCTCATCGATCGTTCCTCTGTCGCGTCCCGGAGCTAACGGAGGCTATTTCTCGCCGCCTTCGGTCGCGCCATTCATGCTCGCACCGTCCACGCCCGCGACGGGCGTATCCACCAAACCTGGATCGAATTTCTGGCCCAGGCCGAGACCAAGCTGCAGGAGCTTGTCTTTGATTTCATTGAGCGATTTCTTGCCGAAATTGCGATACTTCAACATCTCTGCCTCGCTCTTCTGCGCAAGCTGACCTACGGTGGTGATGTTCGCGTTGTTCAGGCAATTCGCGGCGCGCACGCTCAGTTCGATTTCGTTTACGCTCATGTTCAGAAGCTTCTTCAGCTTCATGTTTTCTTCGCTCACGCCCGCTGGCGTTTCGTCGAACTCGATCACGTCTTCATTGAAATTCACGAAAACGTCGAGGTGATGGCGCATGATCGCGGAAGCCTGCAGGAGCGCATCATCGGGCGTCAGGCGCCCATCGGTCCAGACTTCGAGCACAAGTTTGTCATAATCGGTGCGCTGACCGACGCGGGTGTTCTCGACGGCATACTTCACGCGCGTGACCGGTGAAAAAATCGAATCGATCGGAATGAGACCGATCGGCTGATCGGCCCGCTTGTTTTCCTCGCCGGTCGCAAAACCACGTCCCACGCGGACCTCGAGCTCGGCGTCGAACTTATGCTTTTTGTCCACCGTGCAGATGATCTGCTCGGGGTTCAGGACCTCGAGACCTTGGACGAGATGAATGTCTCCAGCGGTGATTTCACCTTCCTTGTTCATGGCCAAGGAGAGCTTTCGCGGCTCGTGTTCGGCCGCCTTGAACTTGATGCGTTTCAAGTTTAAGACGATGTCGGTAACATCTTCGACGACACCCGGCAAAGTCGCGAACTCATGTTGCGCCCCGGAAATTTTCACCGCGGTGATGGCGGCGCCTTCGAGCGACGACAAGAGCACGCGCCGGAGTGAATTCCCGACCGTGTGTCCATAGCCGGCTTCAAACGGCTCGGCGACAAACTTCGCGTAGGTTTCTGTGGCTGAACTCTCCTCTTTGGTGAGAGTTTTTGGCATCTCAAAACGACCGTAACGGACTGGCATTTCTTTTATTTTCGAATGTCGATTTCGATTCGGATTGAAAGGCAACTGCGACCCGTCAATTGAATTCGAAAATCTTAAATCGAAACTCCTTCGCGCCGGGTTCCCCCTGGCGAGTGCGGTTTCACGTCCAGCGACGGAATCCCAGGGACCAACGGCGCAACTTCAAAAACTCGCTGCGCGAACGGGTAATAAACACCACGGTTCTGAATTTGCAAGCTGTAGCGGCGCGCTACGCGTCGTTCCCTGCCTTGGGCTCGCGTCCCGTCGGTACCGACCACCGCTACAGCACTTTGAAAAGGGATTGGAGGCGAATGAGCTGACGTAGCTCGCAGTTTATCTGGCGGGCGAACTGGAGCGGCTCGCCGCGGCGGAGCCGACCGGCGCTGTTCGCGGCCAAGACGCCGCACCTCGTGTTTGATGAAGTGCGATGCCGACGGAGCATTCCGATGCTGAGCATCGTCGAAGCCGCCCCGCCGTCTGCGCCGGCTTGCACTCTCGGCACGCCCTTCACGATGCAGGCGGCGTCTTGCCGTCTGACTCAGGCTCGACAGAGTCTCGGCCCACCCGGCGGTTTTATCGGGAGATCTCTCACGCCGGCAGATAGCGATCGTGGTGTCGAATCAGGCGGAGCAAGCCTGGAATAACGCGACAAACGTCCGCGAGCTGTTTGCCGCGCCCGGATCAACGATCCCAGCCCCAATCAGATTGCGAACGTCGCGCGGCTAGCCGATAGAACCGGCTCTTCTATGACACCGGTCAAAATTTGGTTGGGATATCCCTATCCGTTAGGCGCGACCTGGCTTGGGGACGGTGTCAATTTTGCGATCTTTTCTGAGACGGCGGCGTCGGTCGATCTCTGCCTGTTCGATAATCTCGATGCTCCGCAGGAGAACATCCGCATTCCGATGACCGAGCACACCGATCAAGTATGGCATGTTTTTTTGCCCGATGTTCGGCCAGGCCAGCTTTACGGATTTCGTGTTTACGGTCCTTATGATCCCGAACGCGGGATGCGCTTCAACAGCTCGAAGCTGCTCATTGATCCTTACGCGAAAGCGATCGCCGGGAACGTGAACTGGGCGGATGAAATGTTCGGCTATGTCGTCGGCGGGAAGGAAGATCTGGCGCGCGATTTCCGGGACGACGCGTGGGGGATGCCGAAAGCGGTCGTGATCGATCATGCTTTCGATTGGCACGACGACAAGCGGCTCGGCACACCGCTACACCAATCCATCATCTACGAAATGCACGTGAAGGGGTTCACGAAACTCTGCCCGGAGGTGCCGGAGGAACTTCGCGGCACCTACGCGGGGGTCGGCAGCGCTGCTGCGATCAAGTATTTAAGGGAGCTCGGGATCACTGCAGTCGAGTTGCTGCCGGTGCACGCGCACATTGATGACCAGGCACTTGTCGCCCGCGGGCTGGGAAATTATTGGGGTTACAACACAATCGGCTTCTTCGCGCCGGAAGCGAAATACTCCGGGAGCGGCGCGATGGGCGGACAGGTTCACGAGTTCAAGACGATGGTGCGCAACCTCCACGCCGCTGGCATCGAGGTGCTTCTCGACGTCGTCTATAACCACACGGGAGAGGGAAGCCATCTGGGTCCGACGCTTAGCTTCCGTGGCGTTGACAATCACGCGTACTATCGGCTCTCGCCGGAAGATCCGCGTTTTTACATGGATTTCACCGGCACGGGCAACACTTTCAATCTGCTGCACCCGCGCACCCTTCAACTCGTCATGGACAGCCTGCGTTATTGGGTGCTCGACATGCACGTCGACGGCTTCCGCTTCGATCTTGCCTCGACGCTCGCGCGGGATGCGACCGGTGTGAACAAGCTGCATGCGTTCTTCGAAATCATTCACCAGGATCCCGTGCTCTCACAGACGAAGCTGATCGCAGAGCCGTGGGATGTGGGTGATGGCGGTTATCAAGTCGGCAATTTTCCGGTGCTCTGGGCGGAATGGAATGGAAAATATCGCGATTCAGTCCGCAGTTTCTGGAAAGGCGACGAAGGCCGGGTAGGCGAGATGGCGTATCGGTTGACAGGCAGCCCCGATTTATATCAACACAATGGCCGCCGTCCCTACGCGAGCATAAATTTTATCACCGCGCATGATGGATTCACGCTCAACGATCTCGTCAGTTACAACGACAAACACAACCAGGCGAACGGCGAGAACAACAACGATGGCGAGAACACCAACCATTCCTGGAACTGCGGCGTGGAAGGACCAACGGAGAATGCGCAAATCAACGCCTTGCGCGCGCGGCAGCGACGAAATTTTTTAACGACGCTGTTTTTATCACAAGGGGTGCCGATGCTTTGCGCCGGCGACGAGTGGGGGCGAACGCAGAATGGTAACAATAACGCTTATTGCCAGGACAATGAGCTGAGCTGGCTGAGCTGGGACCATGCTGCGGAGCAGAAGCAGCTCTTCGAATTCACGAAGAAGATCATCGCCTTGCGCCGCGATCATCCGGTTTTCCGGCGGCCGAAATTTTTCCAGGGCCGCAGAATCCGGGGCTCGGAAATCCGGGATGTGATGTGGTTAAATCCGGGCGGCAATGAGATGAGCGAGGAAGAGTGGGCGTCGCCCTTCGTCCGCTGTCTCGGCATGCTCTTGAGCGGAGATACGATCGATGTGCTGAGCTTTCAAGGGGAGCCGATTCGCGACGAAACGTTTTTGCTGCTCTTGAACGCGCATTACGAGTCGCTGCCGTTCGTGCTGCCAGGCGAAGAGCACATTGAGTGGCAGCTGATTCTCGACACTGCAACGGAAGATGGATTCCTGAAGCAGCCGCATAATTTCCAGTCCGGAGATGATCGGGAAATTAGAGCACGCGCGATCAATCTTTTCAAACTTGTCATGGGCTCGCAGGCGCGTGCGAGACACGAATCGTGGAAAAAGCGTCCGATCGAAGTCCCGCGGGATGGCGAGCGTAGCCGCGATCCGGAGGAAACAGCATCTTCAAAGAAAGCGGGGGACGCTCCAGAAGCCGGTGAACCTGGCAGCGGGGAGACAGCGCCGTGATCTGGGCGGCGATTTTGGATCGATGGGAACCCTGATCGATTCCAATGACCGCACACAGAAGCGTGGCAGGAAACATTTCGGCACTTCTGCAAAGAAATTCCGTACGCGGAATTGCCTTTCCAGATTGGCAAAGGCGGCGATCAATACCTGCCGGTTTTCCTGTCGAAACAGGAACTCCGCGACTTCGGGAGCGCGGCCAAGAAGTTCCGAGGAGCTTTACAAAACGAAATACTGCCGCGGGTGCGTCCCTTCCCGCAGGTGCGGGAGCTATTCAAGCGACTGCACACGGAGCGCAAAAATGCGCACTAGCTTCGTCGGGCAAAGAGGAGGAGATGGCGAAATGTCGACAACTTTTCGGAATCGGCGGACTGGTCGATGCGCAAACGACGAAAAAAATGACGTGAGACATTCGAAGGCTGCGCCGGCGATGGGGCCATCTCATGAAGGGGCTCGATTACGCGGAGAAGACGTTTCCATTCATCGACAAAACACGCGAGGCGGCGGGCGAAGGTGACGAAGCAGAGGACTCGGCTGCAAATGAACGCTCGAGACGCCGTGGGCGATCTCCGATCACGGTTTCTTATAGTGGCAGCCGTGTCGGCCGCGAGCCAGGTCGAAACCAGACGCGGGCGACACGCCTGCCATCACAGCACCAGCGCACCCGGGGAACACAGCGCCGCTCGGGCCACAACAAAAAAGGCTCCCCGGTTTTTCCCGAGGAGCCCCTTTGTGTCTGGGAATTTAACTTAACTTCGAACTAGAATCTGGTTTTCTAGTTTACCGGGAAGTTGAAGCTGCAAGGCGAGCTCTGGACGAAGTTCCTGTTGTTGTTGCCATCATCCAACGCAGGTCTTCAGGCATTCCTGAAGCGCCCGGTACGGACTGCCCGAGAGAGTCACAGCGTGTGCTGCTAACTCTGCATCGGCCGCAGCCATCAAGTTGGTGATCGTGATGAACTGATTGTTCATCCCGAGGTTGCCGCACCCGGGAGCATACACGATCGCGCCTCCACTAACTTTGCTATGGAGTACGTTTAGCTTCATTGCTGCCAGCTGTGCCGACAACATATTAGCCATGTTGGTCGCATTGGCGCTGAGCAGAAATGTATTCAGCGCTGTTTTATTCGCCGCAAGACTCCCGGTGAAATCTTGGTTGTTGCCATTGGCCATCCTCAGGTTCAACGCGGTCAATGCGGTGAAATCCGCGGCAGTCTCCAAAGCCAGTCCGTTTTTGTTGCTCCAGAAACCGAGCGTCAAAGCACCGGTGCCACCTCCAAGGCAAACATTGCCGAAAAGGACCTCTCCCTGCTGGCCCGCGCCGACTGTGGTAACCACAGTAGTCGCTGTGGTGTGAATCCAGGTCGGCGGCATCTGAGCGTCCGCCTCCATCACAGTAAATGTGTCAGGATCCACTGTCCCGCACCATGGAGTGGTGGTATGCGGAATCTGCATCGTGTCCATGCCTACCGTGCCGAAAAGAGTGAACTGCCAGCCGGTGAGCTCCACTTCGGTCGTATCGAAGATACCGTTGACGTTCGCGTCGTAGAATTTTCTGACGCAGAGATCGGCTGTGTCGCCAAGGCCGCCACCGCCAGCTCGCACTTTGAAGTTGTCAGTTTTGGAGCTGCTCTCAACGAAGTTGCAATCAGTGCTTACCCAAGCTTTGTATTCTCCACCGGCATTAGTCGTGTCGTCGTAGCCAGGTAATCCGTTAGAGGCTTTCAAGAGGATTGCACTCAGCTGATAGCACGAATCAAATTCGCCATTCGTTACGTGGACAGCGCCCTCCGCACTTTTTCCCAGAAGCGTGCCGTCCGGCTCCGTGACTTGCACGCAGTAGGAGCCGTCAGGCAGACCTGCTGCGTTGGGATGCGCGGGACCGCCATCGAGGTAAACGGCGTCTTTGTTGTCGTAGATATTTAGATTGACACCGGTACAGGTGCTGTTGGTGGTAAAGATGGCTCCGGTCAACCCGGCTGGGATCGCATCCGGCGCAATAAAGAGTCCTGCGAGTGCGAGGACCGCAATTGCGAGGCCGCCGGTAAATCGATTGGCAACCGGCTGGCGGCGCCAGATCGCGCGGTTAGTTTGGAAGCTGCTTGTTTTCATTTAATTGTCTTTCTGATTTGGGGTTGAATAGCGGCGACAAATTCTCCAGAGCTCACGCAATGGGGAATGATCGGGACGCGCGCCGATCTTCAGGAGATTCCGGTTCTCTGCCTATCGGGTGTTCGCCCGCAATCGTTTAGGGGACACGTTCCTTCTTTGGCCTAGGAAGAATTCCTAGCCACGGGCTAGTGGCAGCCGTCGGGCTGCGAGGGCGCGCGCGAGATTCGCAGGCGATACGCCTGTCACTACAGCGCTGACCTGCGAGACCTGAACTGTTGATCATTGAATCGCCCCCTGTAGCGGCAGACGTATCGGCTGTTGGCGAGCGCGCCCTCGCGTGCTGGTTTCCGTCCCCACGCCCCAAACGCTCCTGGATTTATCGGCGGGCGTTCACTCAGATTGAAAACGGGCTGTTCTTCTGGAGGAGTGCTTCCTTGTCACCGGAGACGGAACAGAACCGGTCGCTCTATCGGGAAAGCTGACCCAATTTGACGGTTTCAACTCGTTCCACGTTCAACGATCCCGATCCGACGGTTCCACGGTGCGGATTCGCGGGTATTGTAGTGGCCGCCGTGTCTGCTGCGAGGGTGCGTGCGAGATTCGCAGGCGACACGCCTGCCACTACAGCTCAACGAATCACGTCATGATCGTGGCCGCGCCCGCATCGTCCAGTTCGTCACTCGACGAGTGCGCGAAGAGATTATCGACAAATTGGACCGCGTGACGCACCAGCTCGGCGCCGTCGTTTAGCGACAGCTTGCGTTTGATATTCTCGCGGTGGGACTCGACGGTTTTCAGGCTGACGCCCAGCTGAGTCGCACTTTCCTCGAGCTAAGCCCGGCGCACCGCGTTGAGAAGCTCGGGAAAAGGTTCGCGTTTCTTAACGAACCCAGCGGCCCTGCCTGAAGCGCGCGCTCCGGGTTTCGATGTGATCCGCGCGACACCAATGTCGCGGACTTGCGATTTAACGAGAAGGTCCGACAAGACGAGCGATCTCGGGGGCCAGCCACGCGATCCCCGTGCTGGCGACGCGAACCAGCTATGGCGAATTGTTTGAGGCGTGGAGAATTCCGCGAAAACGAGTGTAGGCAGTCGCTCCCGTCTGCCGGCGCAAAACAATTGAGCGCTCTCTTACAAATACTGCCGCTTGACCCAGGCCATTGCTTCGTCGCGGTCGCGGAGCACGCCTTCGAGCTGGCTGGTCTCGACCGCTTCGAGAATTTCGCTGAACTGCGGGCCTGGCTTGAGGCCGAGCGCGATCAGATCGTGGCCGCGGACGAGGGGCGGCGGAATGATCGGTTCGTTCGCGAATTCCTCGCGCTTTTGCTGGAGGAACTCGTAGTTGTCCATCATCCGATGGCTGCTCGCGCAATCGACACGGTGCAGCTCCAGCTCCGCTTCGAAAGTCGGACGTGCCATGAAACGCTTCAGCTTCGCGAGCCGCATTCTCGGCACATCCTTGAAGACCATATGCTGCCGAACGGCCTCGACAGTTGCGTCGATTTTCGCACGCGAAAATCGCAGCCGTTCCATGACCGCTTCCGTCATTTCAGCGCCTACACGATCGTGCCCGTTGAACCGAATCCGTCCATTTTCGTCAATCGAAGACGTTGGTGGTTTGCCGATATCGTGAAACAGAACACTGAAGACAAGCGGCACCGACACCTTCGGCCCGAGCAGTTTCAGCATCAGGCGTGTGTGTTTAAAAACGTCCCCTTCGGGATGGAACTGCGGGGGCTGTTCGCAGCCTTTCATTGCGTCCAGCTCAGGCAGAATCGCCGCCATCAATCCGCTCGCGTCGAGCAGGTCCCAGCCGCGCACCCGATGCGGCGAAAGAAAAATGCGCACCAATTCTTCCCGGATTCGTTCGGCGCTGATTTCCCTGATCGAGATCGCATGTTCCTGCAAGGCGCTCCAGGTCGCAGCTTCGATCTCGAACCCAAGCACGGTGGCGAAGCGAACTGCGCGCAGCAGACGCAGGCGGTCTTCGGCGAAACGTTGCGCGGGAGTGCCGATCGCGCGGATCAGATGCGCATCGAGATCCGTCCGACCCTCCACGTAATCAATCACCTTGTTGGTGGCAGGATCGAAAAACATTCCATTGATCGTAAAATCGCGGCGCGCCGCGTCTTCCTGCGGGGTTGCGAAAGTCACTTCCGCGGGCCGGCGGCCATCGATGTAAGCGCCGTCAGACCGGAACGTCGCGACTTCGAATTGCAAACCATGCTCGATCGCAATGATGACGCCGAAATGCGCACCGACGGAGTAGGTCTTTGGGAAAATTGCCTGCACCTCTTCGGGGCGCGCCGCGGTCGCGATGTCGTAGTCCTTAGGCGTTTCGCCGCGGACGAGATCGCGCACACATCCACCGGCGAAGTACGCGAGATAACCGTGCTCGCGCAGTCTCGCTGCGAGCTGCCGCGCCGTCGTTTCCATCGGGCTCATGGGGTGGATCGCAAACCTCTATCTGCGGTGCCAAGAGATACACTGAAATTCGCAAACAACGCACTCGGAGATCGTGCGCGTCTTTGAACGGCCCTACCGCTCTGTCGAACGAATGATCGCGCGGCGATTAGCTAAAGCAGCGCTGCCGCGTGGGCTGGCGGGTTCTATTGACCCACGTTTCCAATTTGCAGTCTCACATCGCACTTGGAAAGTTGCGCCACGGAGTGCGTCCTACGCGATGTCAGTGCCGCGGTGGTTCATGATCGTCCGCCGGCATTGCGTCTTCACCCGCTTCTGATTCGGGCTTCGACGGCCGATTCACCGGACTGATGAATTCCTCCTGCGGCTGGCTCGCGATCGCCTGCGTCGTTTCCTTCTCGTCGTCCGACTCTTTCTTGCTCATGTGACTGAATCGCGCGGTAACTGCACGGCGGTTTTGCGCGTCGCCAGTGGGAGCGACTTCACGCTTCAACAGCGTCTTTTGACTCCCGCAGTGAATGGATCATGAACGCGACGACGGCGACGCAAATGCAGGCATCAGCGACGTTAAACGCGGGCCAGGGATGCGCCAATGGCACGTGCAGATCGAAAAGAAGAAAATCCACGACGTGGCCGTAAAGAAAGCGGTCAGTCAGATTGCCGAGGATTCCGGCGAGGAGGAGGGCGAGTGAAAAGTCGCGCCACGGGCGATTTGTTTTTCGCGAGATCAGCAGTCCGCAAACCAAAACCAGAGCCGCGCACCCGAGCACGATAAAAAATGTGTTGTTGTTCCGGAAGGAACCGAAGGCGGCGCCGTTATTAGTCACGTGGACCAGGTCGAAGAACCCGGGGATCACGATGCGCGGTTCATCCTGGCTGATGTGCGCGAGTATCAGACGCTTGGTCCATTGATCAAGAACGTAGAGCGGCAAAGAAAGGCAGAGAATCCACTTCATGAAGTTCTCATTTCGAGCGCAGCGCAGCGGAGTCGAGAAATCCCGTCGCGCCAGCTTAGATTAAACGCAGCCGTCAGGTGCATTACTTCTGTGATTCGTAGCCGAGCGCGGAGAGCCGACAATCCCGTGGCAGAGCGTTTAGTGTCATCGCGGACCTAACTTCGCTGGACCTGGCTTGGCAGAAGCTTCACGGTTTGCACGAGGGATGGACAGCCCCGTCGCCCCGTCGGGCTGCGTTACGGCCTCGACTGCGCTCCGAATGATCGGGAATCGGCTCATTCTTTTGAAATCACGCTTTCGCAGCGATCACACAATTCGGGATGCACGACACTTTTGCCGACCGTCCGCCGATGACGCCAGCAGCGCGCGCATTTCGGAAAGGTAGTGCGCGTCACCACAGCCTTGTTTTCGCCGCCATCAACGAGCCGCAGATCACTTAAGATAAAGATCTCTTCGAGGGTCGCCAGATCGTGAAACCAGTCGTGCACCAGGTCATCTCTCTTGAGCTCGAGACAGACCTTCGCCTCCAGTGAATTGCCGAGGATCTTCTCCTGCCGCGCCTGCTCGAGTTCGCGGCTGACGAGGTTCCGGAGGCCAAGCGCCTCGTTCATCGCGTTTGTGGCCTCGCCAGCGATGTCGCCAGATTTCGGCTCTGGAAAGCGCTGCAGATGAATTGAACCGCCGCCCTTGCCGAGGTAGCCCCAGGCTTCTTCGGCCGTGAACGCCAGAATTGGCGCCAGCAGCCGGCAAAGAGCGTCGAGAATCCGGAGCATAGCAACCTGGGTCGCGCGACGGCGCGGTGAATTCGGCGCGTCGCAATACATGCGGTCCTTGGTAATGTCGATATACAAGCTGCTGAGATCGACCGCGCAAAACTGGTTGAGCGTGTGATAAACTTTGTGGAATTCGTAGGCCTCGTAAGCCGCGCGGCAGTCGGTTATCACCTCTTCGAGTCGCTCCAGAATCCAGCGATCGGCGAGTGTCGCGCCCCCGACTACACCAGAAGCCGCTTCCGTCCTGCTCTCCTGATTTCCTGATTCAAATCTGTTCTTTCCCGTCTCCTGGTTTGACTCGCTCGCGCCCGCTTGCTCGCCCTCGCGGGCCGCCCGTCCACGTCGCTCGCCTGCCACTGGCTCTGTTCCAGGTTCAAAATCAAACAGATTCCCGAGAAGGATGCGAAGCGTGTTCCGGATCCGCCGATAAGTGTCACCCAATCGCGTGAACATCTCCTCGGAGAAGGGCACATCATCGGTGTAGTTAACGCTGCTGACCCACAACCGGACGATGTCAGCGCCATGCCGGCCGACGAAATGTCCGGCGTCCATCGGTTTGCTGTAGCTGCTGGACTTGGAAATCTTCTTCCCATCAACATCAACAACGAAGCCGTGCGTGACGCAAATCTTGTAAGGCGCGCGATCGTCGAGGGCCACACTTGTCATGAGCGATGATTGGAACCAGCCACGATGCTGATCGGTGGCTTCCAGATACATGTCGGCGGGATCGCGCAACTCGGGATGGGTGGCGAGGACGGCTTTGTGGGAAACGCCGGAATCAATCCAAACGTCGATGGTGTCGTTGCGATGGGTGGTGCCTTCGGGCAAATCGAGTGCGCGGGTGAGCGCCGCATCATCCAGTTCGAACCAGACATTGGAGCCGCGCTCCGCGACGAGGTCGGCGAGCCGGCGAATCCACTCTGGATTTAAGATCGGTTTCGTGGCAGAACTTTCCAACTTGCCAGCTGTCGCGCGACGGTCCCGGTTGCGGTCTTCGGATCGCAAGCCAGAGACTCGCGCTGCGTAAAAGACCGGCAAGGGCACGCCCCAGCTCCGCTGGCGCGAGATCACCCAGTCCGGTCGCGATTCCACTGTGCCGCTGATCCGATTTTCGCCCCACGGTGGAAGCCACCGGACATGTTTGATCGCTTCGAGGGCCTCGCCCCGTAAATCGTCGATGCGGATGAAAAATTGCTCGACCGCCCGAAAGATGATCGGTGTTTTCGAACGCCAGCAATATGGGTAGGAATGTTGATATTTCTGCTCTGCCAGGAGCATGCCCCGAGTCCGCAAAATTTCGACGATAGCGGCGTTCGCATCGAACACGTACCGACCTATCAGCTCAGGCAAACCAACCTCGTCGGTATAACGGCCGTGATCATCGACTGGCGAAAGGATCGGCAGGGCGTTCGACCGGCCTAACGAGTAATCTTCTTCTCCATGACCCGGCGCGATGTGCACCGCCCCTGTGCCGGAATCCATCGTCACAAAGCCAGCAGTGAGAACGATCGACGTGCGCGGCAGAAAGGGATGTTGCACCCCAATGCCTTCCAGCTTTGCGCCGGCAAAACTTTGCTGCGGTTCTCCGGTTAGCTGGAAGCCGGTCGCAGCACAGAACACGTCCACTAACTTCTCAGCAATGACAAGCGTGGCGCGACTCTCCAGGTTGCGATCTTCCGGCCCCAAGCCAGAGGCTTCCGCAACTTTGAACTCCTGCACGACATACGTCTCTTTTGGGTGCACCGCGATCGCGAGATTTGCCGGGAGCGTCCACGGCGTTGTTGTCCAGATTGCAATGCTCGCCTTTCCAGCCAGCGGACCGGTCGCGATCGGGAATTTCACGAACGCGGCTGTGTCTTCGCGGTCCTGATATTCCACTTCCGCTTCGGCAAGCGCCGTCTGTGCGCCCGTGCTCCAAAAGACCGGCTTCTTCGATTCATAGACGAGACCGCGTTCAACAAACCCAGCGAAGGCGCGCAGGATCTCCGCCTCGTAGGCAGGATTCATGGTGAGGTATGGCCGTTCCCAATCGCCGAAGACCCCGAGCCGCTTGAATTGCGCACGCTGGATGTCAATAAACTTGCGCGCGAACGCCTCCGATCTTTGCCGGATTTCGAGCGGCGAGAGGCCGCGGGACTCTTTCACAACCTTGTATTCGATGGGCAAGCCGTGGCAATCCCAGCCGGGAACGAAGGGCGCGCGATAACCAGCCATCGTCTTCGACTTCACAACGAAGTCTTTCAGGATCTTGTTAAGCGCGGTGCCCATGTGGACATCGCCGTTCGCAAACGGCGGTCCGTCGTGCAACACGAACAACTCTGCGTCTTCGCGCGCCTTCTGGACCTGCTCGTAAACGCGAGTTTCCTGCCACATCCGCAGGATCTCCGGCTCGCGCGCGGCCAGGTTTGCCTTCATTGGAAACTCCGTTTTCGGCAGGTTGAGCGTCTCCTTGAAATTTTGGGCCATCGCGGAGCGGCGAGGCTAACATCCCCGATCTGCCAAAGCAAAGTCTCGTCCGTGAGGATTACGTCATTGTGCGCGTGGCGGTCGCGAGGGGACGCGTGCACTCTGGTGTCGATCCAGACGATTCACAAGAATCTCGGCGAGGGCTCTCGATCGTTGGAGCTTTGTGCGCTGATCGCCCGAGCGTCGATCGAATCGGCGGCCGTGGGAAGGGTGAAGTAGCATTGCGAAACAATGACCCCGCGCTGGGACCTTGCGCATCGATTTGGCTCCCCGGCGAGCGGCTTTTTTAATGCGGAACAAACTTCCGTCATCAACGAAATTAGTGCTTGACCTTCTCGTTTTCGGCCGCTAAACTGGAAACTCCACCGAATTTAAGGAGAAAGTTCCATCCGATCTGCCCCCATCGAGCCGAATCCTTAGAGTCCCCAGTTGTTGGTTCAAGCTTCCAAACTTATGCAAAAAAATTTCTCTTCCGAATCCGGTATCTTCAACCCCCGCATCTTCGCGGCCTTCACACTCTCTTGTGTTGGCGTTCTGCTGGCCATGGTCAGCTTCGCTTCGACACCTTCCAGCGGGACCCTAACCGATACATCCGGTCCGATAAGCTACACGGCGGGGCCGTTCTTTCAGCCGAATCAGTCGCCGATTGGTCTCGGGCAATTGGATAGAGGTCCACGCTGCGGGACCGGGTTCCCGTGCGATCAATACACGCTGCACGTCCAGCTGCCGGCGAATTATTTAACGACGCACTGTTTCCCTGCCGTCAAAGTCACCCTCAGCTGGGCCGACACTGGCACCGGATCGTCGGATTACGATCTCTATATCTACAACGGAACAAATCCGACAATCGACGGCAACCATGCCGCCGATTACCAGTCCGCCAGCGGAGCCAATCCTGAAGTTGCCACGGTGGCTCCTTTGACTGCTGACGGGAATGCCCATGACTACACGATCGTGATTGTGCCATTCCAGCCGACCGGCGAAACCCCGACGGTTACTATTGAACTTCTTCCCGGGCCCGCGCCGGGCTCGCCAGCTTGCGGAACCCCGGGTTTCGGTGGCGCCAACGCAGCCGCTCCTGGCGTGCCTCGTTTTCAGACTTTCGTTGCTCCGGCGAACACCTCAGCAGAGCCCGGAAGTGGCGAGTTCAACATCGGCTTCAATCCGCACACCGGTCGAATTATGACGATGAATTCCGGCCCCGTCTGGCGCGTGACCCCACCCGAGCGGCTCGCGCAAGCCAAGCCCGAGTGCTGCGAAGCGCTTTGGGAGGATGTGTCGCCACTGACTACGAATATCGGTGTAGACCCGATTCTATGGACAGATCAGAATAGCGGCCGGACCTTCGCCTCGAATAACACGACCGGCGCTAATCTCGTCTACGCCTATTCCGACAACGACGGCGATCCCGGTGGCCTCACACCCGCCGGTTGGACCGAAGCCGGTCTTTCAACTCCGAACGGCGGTGCCGATCACCAGACGATTGGCTCGGGTCCGTATCCCACTGCTTTGAGTTCACTCGGCTCTGCTGCCAATCAAGGAAGCGCGGTTTATTATTGCTCGCAGGATATCGTCGGCCCAGCGGCGTGTTACCGCAGCGATACCCTTGGAGCCAGCTTCGGAGCTCCGGTGCTCGCTTATAATGGTCAGGGAACATCATCTCCAGGAGGCACTGACTGCGGCGGCTTGCATGGGCACATCCATATCGCCCCCGATGGCACGGCCTGGCTGCCCGTCAATCAATGCGGTGGCGTGCAAGGTGGAGCCTTCAGCACCGACGGCGGAGTGACATGGACGGAGTTCAAGGTTCCAGGTGCTATTTCGCAGCAGCAAGGGGCTGATCCGTCTATTGCGATCGATGCAAACAACCGAATTTATTACGCTTATGTGAACAATGAGCCCGTCGCCGCCGGTAACTCACCCGAAGGCCATGCGCGTGTGGCCGTTGGTACCCGTTCCGGTAACGCGATTACCTGGAGCGGATCGTTCGATATCGGAGCTACACACTCCGTTCGCAATGCTGTCCATATCGAGGCCATCGGTGGAAGCGGTGGCCGCGCAGGGGTCGGGTTCTTTGGTACTGATGCAGCCGGAGATTACCAGGCCCTTCACTTCCCCGGGAAATGGTACGCTTTCATCGCGACTACCTACGACGACGGTCAGAGCTGGACTACAGTAAACGCCACTCCCAACGATGCGGTGCAGAATCAGGCGGGGATTTGGCAGCAGGGTGGCGGCGCGACGCAACGCAATCTGCTCGATTTCAACGAAATCACGATGGATGACAAAGGCCGCGTCCTCTACGGATACAGCGACGGCTGCGTGACTGAAGGCTGCATCGCCGGCACTGCGCCGAACGACTTCACCGCCTTCATGCGCGTGGCCCGGCAGATCGGCGGTAAAACGCTGCTGGCCAGCTACGATGCCAACACTGATACGACGACTGCTAATGCGCCCAAGCGTCCGTGCCTCAGCGGTATGCGGAACGCGTCAGGGTCACACCTGACCTGGAAAGCGCCCGACAACGGCGGTGCTGCGATCACGCAATATCAAATCTTCCGCGGAATACTCTCGGGCGCCGAGGGGTTAACGCCTATCGGCTATTCAGCGAGCACAAAGTTCGACGACACGTCAGCCTTGGCGAGCGTGAAGGACTACTTCTACACAGTGAAGGCGGTTAACTCCGCAGGCACTGGCAACGCGAGCAACGAGGTCGACCTCATAGTCGCACCGGCGCCTCCTCCGCCGAACCCATGTGTGCTCGGCGGCGTCAACATCCTAATGGATGGCGCTAACGACATTATCACACCGACCGGTTTCCAAACGAATCCCGGCTGGGACCTCCGTAGCCTGGCTGTGTCCGAGCCGTACGCCTTCGCTCCGAACAAGCTGGTGTTCACACTCAAGGTGCAGGATCTCTCCGTTGTTCCGCCAAACACAAGGTGGCCAGTACAGTTTGTCGGCCCGAATGGCGCAGCCTACTTCGCGATGATGAGCACCTGGCCGACTGACGGCTCAGTTACAGGGCCCGTCTTCTTATACGGGTCGACGGCGGGACCGTTCGTCGCAGCGGATCCGCTGAGTAACTACACGCTCGATGGCACCATCACGATTGTGGTGCCCGCGAGCGGCGTTGGTGTCACCGCTACCGGCCAGTCTCTAACGCAGTTCCTTGTCCGAGTCCGGCTGAATGCTGCTGTGATTAACCCGACTCCGGACAACATGCCGGACTCTCTGGCGCCCACTGGCAGCTATACGGTGGTAGGCAACGCCGCCTGTGCACCAAATACTGCACCAGTGGCGAGCCTTTCGGCTTACTCCGATCGCAAGGGTGTTGGCAGCGCCCCGAAAGGGCCCGCGCCACTGGTAATTGACTTCGACGGTTCAGCGTCATCGGATCCTGATCGCGGAGATACAATTAGTTCGTTCACCTTCAACTTCGGCGATGGCTCCCAGCCGCTGACGCAATCCAGCCCGAGGGCCCAGCATACTTACAGCAAAGCGGGCCAATACACAGCAACCCTCAAGGTGACTGACTCGCGAGCATTGCGGAGCAACAACACGGGGCGCGCGGACATCACTGTCACAGGTCAAAAGTAGCGAAGGGAGCTGTGGATAACATAGCGGCAGCGTGTTGGGTCTGACTGTAGCCGCCCATGACACTCCACGAGCGCTCAATGGTCGGGCTGACGGCTAGATCGCGGCGGCATCACGCTCAAGCGGCGGCCGCGGCCACTCTTCTGCACCGGTTAAATACCTGGATAATGCCCTTGCGGATTGGTTGGCCGACGTATCATTGCCCGGATGAAGATTCCGTGGCTGTTGTGTCTCGGCGTGCTGTCGCTGGCTAGTTGCAAAAAACCGCAGCCGGCGATTTCGAACTCCGAACCCGCGCCGGCGGGCGAGAAAGTCGAAGCGTGCAGCTTATTGAGCGCAGAAGAAGTCGCGGCTGTTCAAAAAGCGCCCATCACTGCGTCGAAGCGGACTGCAGGACCTTTCCAGGATTTCACTTTTACGCAGTGTTTCTACGACTCCTCGGAGCCGGACCGGTCAGTTAGCCTGATGGTTATCCAGCGCGATCCTGCGCATGACTCCCGGCGCGCCGTCGCGACATATTGGCGGAATACTTTCGAGCCGTTCGAGCGCCCTGCGAAAGGTTCCCGCGACGATGGCAAAGAGAGCAAAAAAGAAGATTCCGACGCGACGAACGGCCGAGAGGCGGGCGAGGGCGAAAAGGGTGAGAAAGAGAAGCTCCGCGCCATCAAAGTCACTGGCTTGGGAGACGAAGCGTTCTGGAGCGGGCCGGCGAAAGTTGGCGGGGTGCTCTATGTCAGGCACGGCGAAAAGATACTTCGGATCGGCGTGGGTGGTCCCGGTACTGACGAGGAGAAGCTTGAGAAGTCAAAAACACTAGCTGTTACGGCGCTCTCCCGGCTGCCGAAATAGCTTCCTTTTTTTCCTATAGCCGGCCGACGGCGATCTTCGCAAGCGCTACCGCCTTCTGTACGCGCAAGGCTTTTTCATCGTTGCCACCTAGAGCGAGGCGAATGAGGCTGTTTGCGTGCAGCACATAGAGGGCGCCGGTTCCGCCGCTCGGAACCCAGTAGGCGTCGTCACCTACGTCTGCGATTTTCTCTGGAGCTGGCTGCGGGCGTTCGTGCTTTTCCCGGCTCGATTCAGGTTCCTTCATGCTGCCTTGGATCTTTGCCCCTTCGAACTTTTCTGCCCAGAACTCACGTGGCTCTGTGACCTGAGGTCCAGCGCCCGGGTTTGTGACCGTGACAACGAGTGATTTCGAAGCGGTTGCGAGAGCGAAGTAGCATTGGGAAATTACAAAACCCGCTTCCGTGCGGGTGCTAGGAATCTTGTTCTTCAGCGGCTCTCCCAAGATTCTCTCGATTTCCTCCGCGGTAAGAAGCGTGCTGGCGTCAACTGTCCCTCCGACAGTTGCTGAGAGTTTCGCGTGTTCGCCGATAGGCGAAGGCGTCGCAGCGATTCTATCGGTGTGCGAAGAGGGGTTTTTTGAGCAGCTAACGAGGCTTATGACCATCGAGGCGAGCAGGATTTCGACCAAACGCATTGGCATTTAAGTGACGGCGAAAACACACAGCGCGCAAGCCTTACATCGAGTGGCTGAGGGCGGAGCTGTTTCTGCGGCGTAGTTGAGGCGGCCGCGGGACTGTCGAAAGGGAATCGGGCAAGACCGTAGCAACAGTCATTTACGATAATATGGAGATGGCGTGGGGCGCGGTCGATCACGAAAATGTAATCAAATTTTCCTTGCCTCCTGCGCGGCTCTTCGTACTATCGTTCGCAGCGGGAAAAGAGCTCCCTTCCCGCTTCACGGTTCCCCAATTATGAAACAGAATTCGTCCTTTTACCTGTCCGGCCGCGCCACCTTGGCAACAATCTTGTTGATAACGGGTATCGGAATAATCCTTGCGCTTCCTTTTCTCGGTACGAATGCGGCAGCCTTGGGCGATCTTGGCTCAGGTAGTGTAGGTCCCGCCGGCACCGGAATCACGGCGGCATGGGATGGCGCGGCGAGCGGCCCCGGAGGCGGAGTGAACACGGAGACAGCGTGTGTTGAGGGGGTAAACTGTGAAACGTACACGCTTACGGTTACTGGAACCGACGCCGCCTGGGCAAATCAGCAAGTGCAGGTGCTGCTCACGTGGAGTAGCAACTCGAACGAATACGATCTCTACATTCACAAGGACACTCTAAGTGGGCCTGTTGTCGCTTCCGCCGTAGCCGGTCCGCTGCTTACTACCCAGAAAGTGTTCATCGACATCGCCGCGAACCATGTCGGTACCTACGTAGTCCATATTGTCTACGACACCACTCCCACCGCCGCCGCCGATCACTACCATGGGACTGCTACCGCGGTCTCGACAGCACCGCCAGCGCCACCCCCAGCAGCAACGGTCGATACCACGAACAAAATTGGCTATGAAAACTTCGAAGCACCGGGGGTGCTTACTCCGGTAATCCTGACCACCGGGCCTACTGTCGAATATCTGGGCCGTGGCGCAGCCGAACCGTCAATCGGGGTTAACTGGAAATCGCCAAACTCGATTAACGGTGTGACGAATTTCCAATCTGAT
>JBBSIA010000030.1:0-44665 GCA_038232335.1 Chthoniobacterales bacterium | reverse complement strand
TGTGGAATTATCCTGGCGCGCAAAAGTTCTTCCATCTGTTTCCTTTGTTTCGAGCTCACCTGCACAGCTTCTTGCTTCATCCCCGCACTAAAGCACAGCTGTCCATTAATGTCACCCTTATTTACCTGTCGCTACACTAGTTCGGAACGTCGGTCTGCCGGATTTAGCTTTTCGAGAATGGTCTCCAGATAGTTCTCAACAAGGTAAGCTTCGTTCTGGATATTTTTCTTTCCACGATCCCTGAATAGCACCCCCAAAAATAGGGTCACCGCCAGCGGCGTCACGGGAATCTGCAATTGCTCAAAGTAGAACACGATCTGTTCCAACATCACATTAACATCGAAGCTCTGAGTAGAACTCACTTTGAGCAGCAGTCGCCGAATCTTCGCCGTATTGAACGAAGAGATAAAATAGGTTTTCGCATTGAACCCTTCGCCCCAACGAAGTGCGTCGTGGTGGAAGGCCTGCGACAAGAACTCTGTCAGTGTGAGAATATATCGGCATTTCGGATACTCGGCGTAGAACTGCCGAAGCATCGAGCAACGGGCCTCGTGCCCTTCTACGTTCCGATCGTTGAAGTCGTCGATCAGGAGGATTATACGGCCATCGGTGAGATATCGTTCCAGTTGATCTCGAGTGACATTATCGTTTAGGGCCCTTCGTACAACGTGCATGATACCCTTGTAATTATTTTTGGGTATATCGGCGAACTTGACCCGCGCTGGCAGCTTCCCTTCAAAGCGGCGATCGGTCGTTAAAATGAAGCGCTCTCCGTATTCCAATAACATCGACTTTCCGAACTCGGACTGCCCAAAGAACACAAGATTGTCTGACCCACGCAGTAAGTCATCGATCCCGTAGAGTGCGGACTCGTCATTTTCACGCTCGAAGCTTGGACGGTCTCGAATTATCGGCTCGACGAAGACATCACGGAGCGTCAGTTCGGCTATTCCTTCTAGTGGATTGACGAGCTGAACATCACTTGTGGTTTCCTGGAGCAGGCCACGCACTTCACTGAGCTCGATTAGCTGGGTCGTTTCTTCGTTCCCGGTCCGGAAGCCAGAAAATGAAACTTTTCCTTCAGACGCTTTCTCCGTTTCACCATCGAAACAACCACGCTCGTCATACCATTTTCGCAGGAACGACGTCACGACGCCTTTTGCCAAATCAACTTGGACGACGGAGTAGAAGTTGAACTTTTCCGCGCTATTCAAGCAGCCACTCGTCGAAACGAAAACATTACCAAAAATTTGGTGAAGATATTCGACCTCTGAATCGTGAACGTGACCCGTAAACAAAAGCTGAAATTCTCTCGCGATTCTGCGGCGAACCGCTTTTCCGTTCCATTCGGAGAACATTGCAAACGGGTGATGGCAAAGGCAGATCTTCACGTCGCATTCCCGCACGAGTGTTGCGGCCTCTTCGACGGAGTCGAGCCCTATTAGGAGTCTCCCGTCATCCTTTCCAAATTGCGAACATCTCCATGCAGAATTGAACCCGACGATCCCTACCTTTAAGCGGTCGAAAGGTACGACGTAGGCATCGTAAAAGAACGAGCGGAAAACCCGGGACTGATTTGTATAAGCGTTCGCAAATTCGGCAAAGGCGGAAAGCTTTTCCTGCAGACTGAGAAATCCTGATGGATTCGCCGGTGCGGCTGCTAAATACGCGCTAAGTGATGACGGATCCTTCAACTTCAGATCTAAGCCGAGTTCAATCTCCTCCGAGGTTTTCTTTCGATTGATCTCGTGGTTGCCAGGGATCGCAAAAAGCTGGTCTTGCGTTAGCCCGAGTCCTCCGAGGAGCGGCTCGATTAGCTCGCCAGAGACAAGCTTAAACTCGGTGTCAGCGTTTTCTCCTTTGTTTATGATATCGCCAGTGAGGACAATCAGATGCGGTTTCGCGCTGTGCTCAGCCTCGACGGTTTTCAGATCTCGTAGCAGGCCATCGATCACCCGCCGGAGGTACGGGAGTCCTTTTTGGCTCATGTGCAGATCGGAGAGGTGCAAGATGTTCAGTTTCATGCGTGTCGAGGATGCCCATCCACATCTGATATGTCACGAACGCAATGCCTCATGCCTGGCTTTGGGCGGAGGCCCTACCTCGGAGCTCGAGCGCCTGGCAAGGCACGATGTCGTCGCCGAATTCGAGGCCGGGTGGTTCGGAGTTTTCAAACGGCGAACTGCTCGTGAAGCGCGAGAGCGGTTCGATGAGCTGGCGACGACGGATAAGCAGCTTGCGCTGTAGCAAACTTGATCGGTTGTCGAATTGCTGTCGTGATCCTGCCTCACGCAAGCTTCTCAGATTCCAAACGCGCGCAGAAACGAGTGCGCTCAGGATCTCGTCGATGCTGCCGGGCAACTACCTCCAACTTGACCCGATCTGATCAGGGCAAAGTCAGCCGACGAATTCGATGAAAGCCGCGCTCAGGCGGTCCTTCTCGGTCACGAACAAACCGTGCGGAGCGCCTTCGTAGGTGTGAACTTGGCGTGCGGGAGCAGCTTCGCGGTTGGTTCGTCGCTGGCTTTGATCGGTAGCGTCTGATCTGCGTCGCCGTGGATGATTAAGGCCGGAACTTTGATCGCGGCCAGGTCGGCGCGGAAATCGGTCTGGGAAAGCAGTCGCGCAATCCAGCGTTGCCTTGAGCGACCCTTTCATGGCCGCGTCCTAGGCATGACGTAAGACCGCTAAGGAGGATTCCCCATGCAAAAGTTCACGCCGTTTGAACTCGCAATTGCCCAATCGCTCGTCCGCTTGATTCGCACGTCCCCGTGCTCAGCCTAGGGCCAGGTCCATCTCGCACCGCTTGACTCGCTTTTCTCCCGAACAGCTCGCCCTCTCGGGTCTGCCCATCCATGTCGCTCGCTTCCCAGCGGCTCCATTCCCGCTGGCTCGATTCCCAAGCGGCTCTGTAGTCTACCCGTCACGGTGCCACCCGTGACGTGTTCTTTTGGTTTGATGGGCAGGCGGAGGAGGCAGGCTCTAAATTGCGGATTGCGGAATTCGGATGGCGGAAGTGGGCCGCGAGAAACCACGAAGGAGAAGGGGTTGAATTAGGAAAAGAGGAACGCAGGAAAGCGGAGTAGCCGCAAGGGAGGTTGGGCTCGCAGCAGTGGGAAGCCTCGGTAAGCGAATTCGTCTTCTCGCGAAACCAGACGCTTCTACTCCGCGAGCAGTGCTTCGCAGGCCTTCTCGCAGCGGCGGCAGGCTTCCGCGCAGACGCGGCAGTGTTCCATCTTCGCGCCGTGCTGCTCGCACTGTGCGCCGCAGCTTTGGCAGGCTTGGATGCAGGCGCGGAGTTGCGCGCCGGCGAGCTTAAAATCGGTGCGGGTGAAACGCGAGACGATCCGCGCGGTAACGAGGCAAACGTCGGCGCAGTCGGTGCAGTCGCGGATGCATCGCACCATCTCGCTGACGTTCTCCTCGCCGAGGCAGGCATCGGCGCAGGCGTTGCACGCTTCGGCGCAGGAATAACAGGCAGTGATGCACTCGATGTTGGTGGCGTGGTCCGATGAGGGATTCACCGGATGCGATTCGAACATTTGTTTGATGTAGCTCATAAGATTTTTCCCGGCGCTTGGGGGACTCGCGTCCTTCCAAGACGTATTCGTTCACGGTGGCCTGTTCACGTGCCGGAATTTTAAGCGGACCGGTCTGGCTCCCTGATCAGGCCTAGGTAAGGGCGAGGAGAGCGCGGGCAACTTCGGGAAGCGAAGTTCCGATCACATCGGGAGGTTGCATGGCTGAGGAACCGCGGGGTTGTTTGCGCGCGATGTAGCCTGTGGTCAGACCAGCTTTGCCGGCGCCGTCGATATCCCACTCGTGCGCGGCGACGAGCGCGAGGTCGGCCGGGGCAAGGTCGAGCTGTTTCGCGGCGTGGAGATAAACCGCGGCCGCGGGTTTCCACTGCTTCACTTCTTCGATGGAGATGAATTTCTCTATCGCATCTTCGAGACCGGCGCCGGCAAACATCTTCCTGGTCGTGGCAGCGCTGCCATTGGTGAGCGCGGCGACGCGAATCCCGGCATCGCGCAGGAGTTGGATGCCTTCTTTGACGTCGGGATGAACAGGGAGAGTGGCGAAGCTCTTGATCACGCCTTCCATCTTCTCCGCGTTCGGCTCGATCTTGTTTTCGGCCAAGAGCGACGCGAGTGCGCCGGCAATCTCGGCGAAACCTTTGTAGGTGCCGGTGACCTGCAGCGCAAAGGCGTCGCGCAGGACGTGCGGAAACCAGATCTTCAAGGAGCCGGCTGGGAGTCCGAGTTCGCTCAATTTTTCGTCGAGCGAATCGATGGCAAAACAGGTTTCGATGACGTCGAGGACGACGGCTTTTGGTTTGTGTCGCATAGTTTGAAGCGGAGGTTTAGCGGCGTGCAGGCGGTGGCGAAGGAGGGGAATTCCGAGCGTGGCCGCGCCTGCTCCGAGAGCGAGCAAACGCAGAGAGCGTCTTCGGGTGATGGAATCCATCCGGAGAACTATCGCGCCTCGGGTCAGCCGCGCGCGTTCAGCGTGTGATTGGCTCGCGTTTGCGCCCAAGGAGCTCCTGTCGCGCGTATTGATAAGAGCCAACCAACCTCTACCGGAGATCTCTATGTCAAAAGCAGCATTCATCATTCTCGCCGCCGGCGATACCCACGAAAGCCTCGGACGTGTCGTGAACGCGTTCATGGGCGCACTCGAATACGCGAAGGAAGGCGGGGGCGAAGCCCGCATCATTTTTGATGGCGCCGGGACGCAAGCGGCCGCCGAGTTCTCGAAGAAAGACCACAAGTACAACGAGCTTTTCGAAAAGGTGCGCGGGCAGATCGAGGGTGCGTGCAGCTACTGCGCAGACGCGTTTGAGGTAACCGACAAGATCAAGGAGGCGAACATCACCTTGATCGATGAGTTCAAGGGTCATCCGAGCTTCAAGAAGCTGATCGACGACGGGTATCAGGTGCTGGTGTTTTAAAGGACGGTCCGGCCGCGACCAATAGCCGGACTGACGTCGTCGCGGCGAAGGAGCGTCCCCAGGGAGGCGCAATTTCACGGGATGGAAAGCTGGTAAAACGACATCGGTTGCTTCATCCGAAGCCGGCATTCATGATTTCCCATGCAAAAGATTACGCCGTTTCTTTGGTTCGATGGGCAGGCAGAGGAGGCTGTCAGGTTTTATCTTTCGGTCTTCAAGGACGGGAAGATTCATACGGCGACGCGTTACCCGGAGGAGGGGCCGCGGCCGGTGGGTACGGTGATGACGATCGCGTTCGAGCTGCAGGGCCAGCAGTTTGTGGCCCTCAATGGCGGGCCGGGCTTTCCGTTTACCAATGCGGTCTCGCTGGTGGTGAACTGCGACTCGCAGGCGGAAATCGATTACTTCTGGGAGAAGCTGGCCGCCGATGGGGGCGAGCAGATCCAGTGCGGTTGGCTGAAGGATAAGTTCGGGATGCCGTGGCAGATCGTGCCGAGCCGGTTGTGGGATTGGCTGCGGGGCGAAGATCCCGCGCGCGTGCAGCGGGTCACCGCTGCGCTCTGGCAGATGGAAAAGCTAGACCTGGCCGAGCTGGAACGCGCGGCCGCTGGTGATCGCTGAGGCTAGTGCGGCAGTTTGGGAATGCCCCTCCCATAAGGAACGCTGCGCTTTCGCCCGGTGAGCTTTCACGGATGCTATACGTGACTCACGTATAGCATCTTGAACTGCGCGCGACCGCGGGCGGGGGGCGCTCAGATATTTGCGTCGAGCGAGTTTTTCAGGAGGTGGCGGACTCAGTGTTTTTAATTAAAGAGCCCGGAAGAATCTGGCTACAGGTGTTGATCGACCAAGATTGGATTGCCGTCTGGATCCCCCCTCCGCTAAGCGCTCCGGCGGGCAGGCTTTCCACAGAACCATGAAGCTCGCCGGCTCGGGGCGTGCTTTCGTCGGCTTCGGTCGTGAGCTTGAGCCCCCAGCCCCGCACCACAACCGAATCTCGACTGCTTAAAGCATTCGAGTTCACCAGCAGATTAAGGCGTCGCTGGTGCTCGCGCACGTCAGTGAGCTCCGCGACGAGCTTTCGTCCACTACGGCGGATCCGTCCTTTGGCGGATTGGCTTCATTCGCGAGCTGGGCAACAGATGAGAGTTGATGGTTGAGAGTTGAGAGATCGCAATCTGAGGCCGCCGGCGTACCGAACCGTGCCTTGAGGCGGCGCTGGCGCGCGGGCACGTCGGTGAACTCCTCGACTGCCTAAGCCCAATGAGTTGAGAGTTGCTGGTTGAGAGTTGAAAGATGGAAAAGAAACAGCCCGATCGTGACCGCGCCGTTGCGGAGGATCAGCCAGTCCTGCGCCGGGCGCCCCCGACGACTTCGGCGTAGTCCGCGCCGCGGTGGTCCTTCCCTGAGCGCAAACAGAATCACTGCTCAAAATCTACATGCATCGTAAGCGGCTTACGATGACTCCGGTGGCCGCTCACGAACCGTTTCAGAGTAGCTCTTTGAATTGGTCGATCGTCAAACCGGCGTCGCGGATGATTGCCGCCATCGTGTAAGCATCGACTGGGTTGTTCCGCGGCACGACTACTCTCGTCGCGCCCCTCGACATGAAGATGTGTTTGCCTTGCCGATCAATTTGGAAGCCGGCTTTCTCCAGCGCTTTGACCGCGCGCAGGTGATTAACGCCGGGAAGCTTCGGCATTCACTCCGCGGTGACGACTTCCATTTCGCGAATCTCGCAACGCGTGTCGGGTTCGCCATAGACCTCGAGATACTCTCGGATCGCATTCCCAATGTTGCTCAGGGCGTCTTCCACATTCGCTCCTTGCGAGTGACATCCCGGCAATTCGGGGCAAGTCACTGATACACCTTCATCGTGCTCCAAGAGAGTGACGTGAAATTTTCGCTTCACGACCAAATCGTACGCTCCGCGAGGCGACAGGTCAACGGCACGGAGCTGAGCGCTTCGAAGGTACATGACACGGGTGACGAACCCCGCGCGGTCGGCGTTCGCCGCAGGCAAGAGAAACGAAGAGTGGACTACACGTGCTGATCAATCAGGACGGCGACTGCCGTCCGGATCGACGACCATGAAGCTCGCGGGCCCTGTGCTGTCCGCCAGTCGGACGGACTCGTCCTGTGGCGAGCTCTCGTCCGCCACGGCGGATCCGTCCTTTGGCGGATTGGCTTCCTTCGCGAGCTGGGCAACAGATGAGAGTTGATGGTTGAGAGTTGCGAGATCGCAATCTGAGGCCATCGGCGTACCGAACCGTGACTTGAGGCGGTGCTGGTGCGCGCGCACGTCGGTGAACTCCTCGACTGCCTGAGCCCAATGAGTTGAGAGTTGCTGGTTTGAGAGTTGAAAGATGGAACAAGAACATGCCCCGAAACAGCCCGATCGTGGTCGTGCCGTTGCGGAGGATCAGCTAGTCCTGCGCCGGGTCGCCCCTCGACGACTTCGGCGTAGTCCGCGGCGCGGTGTCCTCCCTGAACATATCAGACCAAATCACCAGCTAAATTACATGCATCGTAAGGGGCTTACGATGCGGTGAGGTCAGACGCACCGCGGAGCCGGATCTCTGGGCTTTGCGCCGGCCGATGACGTGCCGTTGCGGGGTGTGCTCAAGTATTTTGGACCCAACGCTTTCGGAGCAATCCTCCAGCCGCGCGTCAATGGTGTTGTGAAAGCCTGTGGGAGCCAGCATATACGTGATTCACGTATGTCATCCACTGGCACCCGTTGCGACGGCATTGATATACGTGAGTCACGTATATAAGGATTCTCCCGCGGGGACATGCAATTGCCGGGAGAGTTCGACGGCCGCGAATCTCTTCGATCTGGCGAGTGGCGCCCACATTTGCTGAGGCTAAGGCGGGCAGGCCGTCGATTTTCGGGTGTTCCTCCCGCCGGTTGTTTGCAGTTTGACCTCTCGTTTACGCCGGCAGCGCAGTCCGGCGCGACGAGTCCGAGGTTCAGGGTCACGGCGGTGGGGAAGGGGCATCTCGCGCCGCGGGCGGGCGGATCTTGCGGCAATAAATCCTCTCGTCTGTGATAGATCTGTTTGTCGATGTCGGAGGGCCGAAGCATGATTTGCGGCGCCGGCCTTTTGTTTTAGAACAGCGCTGCTCATCGATAGATGTCCTTGCGTTTGCCAACAGCATACATGGTCACTGCTCGTCCTTCGAGCTCGAACAGCACACGACGAGAGGTCTAGCTGTGGCTGATCTCAGCGGCAACTCACCGCTTCCGGCCTCGATGTTTCGCCAACAGCTCACGCGCCGCCCGAGTTCCGAGCCGGACTGGCAATGAAGGGACTGATGAGATCTCGGATCCGCAGCGCTTCGGCGCTTTCTCGTAGCGGGATCGTAGAAGAAAGGACTGAGCTAAGTTCCTGCTTGGACGTTACCGATCCGCGCGAGGAATTGCTGGTAACCCGGCTGACTTCGCAGGCCGTCGAGATCAGAATCGTGTTTGACCCAGTTCGCCAGCTCGGAGCCGCCGGCGAGGATCGAGCGCTCGAGCATGTCGAAGGCCAAATCGAATTCGCCCAATTTCGTATAACCGCACGCCACGTTGTATAAAGTGAGGGAATCGTCCGGATCGATTGCTAAGGCCCGGGAGATCCATTCCCTGGCACGCTCCATCTCGCCCAGCTCAAAGAGTGCGCCCGCGCCCAGGTGCGCCGGCCGCGGATCGTCGGGGTGAAGACTAAGTTCACGTTCGGCTAGCTTAATGCCTCGGCGGGCGGCATCTTTGCTATCTTCACTGCGGCCGAGTGAGCGGTAGATATTAATGAGCAGACACACAGACTGGTAGTCGTCCGGCCTGATCTCGGAGGCGCGCTCGAAAAGGCTGGCGGCCCGTTCCATATTCCCCCCAGCGAAGCTCCTGCGAGCATAGAAGTAGTGTGCCTCGAACGAATTTGGATCGAGCGCAATTGCCTTCTCGAATTCTGTTTCTGCTTCTTCGTAGCGCTGTCCGGCAGCGAGCGCTAATCCGCGCGAGGCGTGAGCTTCCGCGAGCGTGTCGTCCAGGCTCAGCGCCTTCTCCGCGGTAGCGAGAAGATCATCAATCGGCACGTTTCCGCGGTAGTTCAGGTAGACGAAGGAGTCGGAATCGGCCATCCCGGCGTAGGCTCGAGCGTACTTAGGATCCAGCTCGACGGCTTTGGCAAACATCTGCCGCGCGATGCGGACGTAGTGCTTCGAACGCCGGTGCAAAAAATCCCGGCCTCTCAGGTAGTAAGTGTAAGCTTCAACGTTGTCGGTCTGCGCCTGGCCGATCGTCTTCTTTTCCTGCGGTAGCAGTTTCACTTTTAACTGCTGGACAATCGCGTGTGTGATCTCGTCCTGAATGGCAAAGATGTCAGTGAGGTCGCGGTCGAACCGTTCCGCCCAGACGTGGCCGCCGTTTTTGCAGTTAACAAGCTGCCCGGTAACCCGGACGCGTGGGCCGGCCTTGCGCACACTACCTTCCAGAATGAAGCCGACGCCCAACTCTTGTCCTACCTGCTGGACCTTTACCGGTTTGCCTTTGTAGGTGAAGGCGCTGTGACGGGCCACGACCAGAAGCCCGGAGAGCTTGGAAAGATCGGTGATGATGTCTTCCGTGATGCCGTCGCTGAAATACTCCTGCTCGGGATCGCCGCTCATGTTGTTAAACGGCAGGACGGCGATGGATGGCCGCTCATCTGCTTTGGATCCGGTGTCAGCGATGGTGGGTTCCTCCAGAGAAACACTATAGACGCGAATCGGTCTTTCGATGTTCTTTAGCTTCTGCTCGCCCATGTCTTCGAAGAGGAGATCGAGCCGGTTGCCGACGTGATCGCGGGCAGCATGCGAGACGGTGATGCCTCCGGGCGGTGCAATGCTTTCCAGCCGCGCCGCAACGTTGACGCCGTCGCCGAAGATATCGTCGCCTTCCACGATGACGTCGCCAACGTTCACGCCAATGCGGAATTCGATGCGTCGACCCGGCGTTACGTCGGTGTTCCGGCCGCGCATTTGTCGTTGAATCTCCACGGCGCAGGCAACGGCGCTGACCACGCTGGCGAATTCAACCAGCATGCCATCGCCGGTGAGTTTCACCGTTCGTCCGTCGTGCTCGCTGATGGCGCCGTCGATCAGCTCGGCCTTGACGGCTTTGAGGGCCGCCAAAGTCCCCGCCTCATCGGCACCCATGAGCCGGCTGTAGCCGACTACGTCAGCAGCGAGAATCGCAGCGAGACGGCGTTCCATGTTTCACTAGACTCCAACTCCCCAGCGGAGAACACAAATGGTTGTCGGTCTTCGTTAGCACCAGACGGCGGTCTGCCAAATTCAAGGCCGCGGCGGATCGCACATTCGATTCCATAATGCGGCCACACGGGCCTTTAGCTTAAAATCATATGCTTCGCTGGATCGTTCGACTCGTTGCCATCACCTTCGCCTCCAAGCTCGTAAACAGATATTTCCAAGCTCGGCAGACGCGGGTGCGGCGCGCGTAACCGCATCACACACCAGCAGCAATCCGCTGCCGCCTCCGTCGGCCGCGCGCTCGCGTCGATTCCAGTCGGATTGGCCCGGGTTTCAGCGGTGTTTTTACCTCAGAGCGCGCTCTAGTGGACTCAAGTAATTAGGACAGGCTCACGACTCGAGAAGCCCTGAAACTGGATCGGTGTTAGCCGGTCTCGCGGGAAAAACGCTCGGCTATTGCTGACGAGCCGGCAAAGAAATCGACGGAACAGGCCGGAAGCGACGGTGAGTATTAGGGCCGCCCTGGATTGCGGAGACTTCCGCTGAGACAGCGGACGCTACAGGCTCCGCGTTCTTGGTTCCAAATTCAAATCCGATCCTGCTTCCTGTGTGGACCGGCCGTTGCTCCGCATTCGTTACGGCCTATTGATCAGCTTTAGCCGACCGGTTTTCGGCGCCGAGCCCGGTGCTGGCGCCGACGATTAGTTCATCGAAGCCGGCTTGGGCTTCGATTGGCGGCGGAGGAAGGTCCCGGATAATCGCCGACGACTTGCCGGTGCTCGATGTGCTCGAGGATTAGACAGGGGTGGTGGGGGAGTTCGGTGCGCACCCCTGTTCGATCTGGCGAGCGGCGCCAGCGAGCTTGACGGAGCGGCAGCAAAGGTTGGAAATGCGGAAAGCGATCGCCGCAGCACTCGCGGTGTGCTCTTACTCACAGGCAACCTGGTTCAATCACTCACATAAGGAGGAACGTCGAAATGACGCAACCCACTGCAGAAACGTCGCCGCGCCGCAAGGGCAAGCTTCGCCGCGTCTTCTACGTCATCAGCCTGCTGATCATCCTCCTGATCGGACTCGTCGCCATTTACGCCTGGACTACTGGGGCTCGGCAGGAACCCATCGAGACGGGGAACCCGCACATGAAAGCCGTGGTCTACACCAGATATGGTTCACCGGAGGTTCTCGAGATCAGAGACATCAAAAAACCTGTGCCTAACGACGATCAGGTCTTGATCAAAGTTCGCGCGGCTTCGGTCAATCCACTCGACTGGCACTACATGCGAGGCACGCCCTACATCTTTCGCATCGGCGAGATCGGACTGCGCAGACCAAAGGTCCCACGGTTAGGCGTTGATCTGGCCGGACAGGTTGAAGCGGTTGGCAAGAACGTGACGCAGTTCAAACCAGGTGATGAGGTATTCGGTGGGAAAACCGGTGCCTTTGCCGAGTACGTGTGCGCTCGCGCGGATCGAGCAGTCGTCCTGAAACCCGTCAACATGACGTTTGAGCAGGCCGCTTCTGTCCCAATAGCAGGGATTACCGCATTGCAGGGTCTCCGCGACAAGGGAAAGGTTCAGCCGGGGCAGAAGGTCTTGATTAACGGCGCGTCTGGAGGTGTCGGCACCTTCGCCGTGCAAATCGCGAAGTCGTTCGGCGCAGACGTGACCGGCGTATGCAGCACAAGGAATCTGGACCTGGTCCGATCAATTGGCGCAGATCACGTCATTGATTATACGAAAGAGGATTTCACGAAAGGTGACGAACGTTACGACATAATTCTCGACAACGTTGGCAATCAGCCGCTGTCAGGATTCAGGCACGCCTTAAAGCCCAAGGGGATCTGTGTCATGATCGGAGGCGGAGGACCAAACGACGCCGGGTTTATCGGTCCTATGGCTCGTCCGATCCAAGCGCTTCTGTTGTCACCGTTCATAAGCCAGAAGATGGGCATGTTTATTGCCGAACTAACTAAACAGGATCTGACTATTCTGCGCGATCTAATGCAGGGCGGAAAAGTAACACCGGTCATCGACAGGACTTACAGGTTGAGTCAGGTCCGTGAGGCGATCCGGTATCTGGAAGAAGGGCACGCGCGAGGGAAAGTGGTCATAACTGTGGATTAACAACAAAAGGGCCGCGGGATACTGGCCACGCCAGCGTCGTTGACGGAGCGGCACCGCGTTCTGACGGACAGATTCGCTTATCCCATCTTCTTCTCGATGGCAGACGATCCGATGTGGCTATCGGCAACCGTGCAGACCACGTTTGGGAAGCGAGCTGGAACCCGAGTCAAAGAGATAGACACGTTTGTTCCCGCGCGCGTTCGTTCACTCGGGCCGATTTCTGGCAAGATTGTGTTCCAGTGGTAAGACACTTCTAAGAGTTCAGGTGCCGCTTCACAAATTCCCCGGCGAGTGCCCGATAAGCGCGTGCTCCCGCACCGGAGGCGTCGTATTCGAGGATTGATTTACCGAAGCTCGGCGCTTCGCTCAAGCGGACCGTCCGCGGGATCACGGTTTCATAAACCCGGTCGGGAAAATGTTCGTGCACTTCCGCGACCACCTGCGCGCTGAGATTGGTTCGGCTGTCGAACATCGTCATCACAATCCCGCCGATCTCGAGCCGATCGTTCGCTCCGGAATCGCGCACTTGCTCAACCACGCGCACAATTTTCACCAGACCCTCCAAAGCGAAGTACTCGCACTGAATCGGAGCGATTAATTCGTCCGCCGCCGCGAGCGCGTTGGTCATAAGAATGCCGAGGGACGGCGGGCAATCGATAAAAACGAAATCGAAGGCTTCGTCCGCACGGAGCGGGAGCAAGGCTTGCGCGAGCCGGGTGAGATGATTGTCCATCCGCGCGATCTCGACTTCTCCGCCCGCAAGGTCGAGATCAGCGGGAATGATGAATAAACCATCGCGCCGGGTCGGGAAGATTTTCGTGACGACGGAGGCGTGTCCGAGCAGCGGCTCGTAGAGACTTTCACCTTCCAATCCCTGCATGCCTAACGAACTGGTGGCGTTGCCTTGCGGGTCAAGGTCGATCAGCAAAATACGTACTCCTCTTTGGGCGAGAGCGAACCCGAGATTCACCGCGGTCGTCGTCTTGCCGACGCCTCCTTTTTGGTTGGCAATCGCGATGACCTTCATCGCTTCGGGACGATCAGTGTTCGCAGCTCGAACGTTCTCCGGCCATCCGGTTCCCGCCAGAGCAGGTCGTTTGGCGCCGGCAACATTTCCGTCACTTCCAGCTCCCCGGCTTTCATCAGCCAGCGATGGAAGATCTCGAGAAAGAGATAGCTTTCGAGATCGATGAAGACGGGCTTTGTGTCCTTATCGCGCCCCTCGGCGCCGCTGCGGCGGAGCGCCTGTTCGGTCGGGCGAATGTAAACGAAACGCGGCCACCCTTTCTCGCCCCGCAATTTTTCGATCGCGAGCACCAGATGGCGTGAAATGCCGGTGAAATCACCGGGCATCAGCTCATCTGCCGAAACGCTCCAGGATTGGCGCTGCACAATTACTTTCCCGCAGCGGAGCCGCGGCATATGGGGCGAGCGCCCCAACTGAAAGGGATGAAATCCCAGCGGAATCACCCAGGCACGCGCGAAGGAACCGAGGTATTGTTCCGAGCTACGTTTTCGCAGACAAACGTCGCCCGTCGTCGGATCAGCATAGACCTCGATTTCCGCTGGTGGAATCGTGCGCCAGCGAGGGTTGCCGCGTTCAGGCGCGACAAAACTAGTCAGACTTGGCATCGCATCGAGCTGGCGCACGGTGGTCGTTGCCGTGAAATCCGCGGCGAAAAAGCCGAAATGAAAACTGGGTAGGCCCTTCGTGGTGCTCTCCAGCGCTCGCGCGAGTGCCGGTTTGTCCGGGCACGACCAGTAAAAGCCGTGGTGCAGCAGCGCGATTGGTGGGTGAAGCTCGGCCAGAACCCACTGATATTTTCCTTGCGCGACTGCTTCCGTTGACGCCGCCGCAATCTGTAAATCGGCGGACGGATAAGTGTATTCGTCGAATCGTGGATATTGAAAGTTTTGACGAACGAAATGGCAATCATCGGCCGTGAGTTCCCATTCCTCGGCTTCGGGCCGGTCTCGCAGCCGGGCGCGAAACGCGGCCTTCACTTCTTCGAAAGCGATGTGCGCGAGCGCAACCAATGCCGGTCCTGTGAGCGGCATCTTCAGCATTTCGCAGTGTCGCAGGAATGCCGGCAGCGCCACGGCGCCACTTTGCAGCGGCGCCTTTTCAAGCAAGCTGCGAAGACCCGCGGCAACGCGGCTGGCGATGAAGGCGGAACAGTCGCGCCAGAGATCGATCCAGGGAGCAGCGTCGGTCGTGACCTCACTGATCATCTCCTCGCTAATCGAGAAACCGCATTCCCGAAAACATTCCTCTCCGATCGGGTTCACGGCTGAATACAGAAATCGATCTGAGATCTTGCGTGCGGCTCCCAAGGCTTCGAGGCGCGCGCGCGCTTCGTCGATGATTTCGATCCGCGAAGCCGTCTCCCGAGTTTCTGCGAACTTCTCGGGCAGCGCGGCGATTGGTCCCAGCAGTTCGAGCCACCGTGCGCGAGCCGCAGTCTCGCGCCAGCCAGCGACCTCTGCGACCAGGACATCGAACGCATGAGGTTCCAGCGCAGGAACCTCGACCTCCCAGCGGATTATGTTTTGTTCAGCGAGCTGTTCGAGCAATTGGTCCTCGCCTAACGAGTGCGCTGGTGTTCGACCATCGCAGCGGACGAGAAGGGAGATCGCCTGCTCGTCGAGCGGAATGGTTTCGCCGGTCTCGGTAAAAACGAATCGTTCACCTTCGATTCGGCCATTTGGATGCAGACGCGGAGATAATTCCGGGCGGATTTCCGGGTCGGCGTTCAGCGCCGCGGCGGCGCCATGCGCAGTCCAGCGCTCGAGAAATGTTTCGCGTTCAGCGCTTCCCGCTTCCGGCGTTAGGCTGAGAGCGGCAACGTTCGGATCAACCCTCCCCCAGCCGCCGGGTCCGAATTCGCTTAGCGAATCGTTTTTCGCACAAATACGCTGCACATACAAAAGCAGATGCCGCTCATGTGCGCGTGCCTGTTTGTTGCGAGGCGGGAGCGCGTTAGCAGCAGCAGCGGCCTGTTTCCCGAGACGTTCGCGGAGCCCTTCCGCGGTAAAAATGAGGTAAGGCAACAAGACCGTTCCGGTCGCTGCGAAAAGAGCCCGGCGTGCTTGCGTAAGTTCGCGTTGCAGAGCTGTGTCGAGGTGCGATTCGGCAATGGCGAAATTTGAAGCGCACTGCCAGCAAGTCGCAAACGCAGTGGAGGTCTCATCCGCCACTGGCGGCATTGTGCCGGATCGGATCGCCTTGCGCCAGGTGCGAAAAAGTTCCTCCGAAAGACCGTGTTGGCCCGACCTCAGGAGGCCTTCGACTTTTAATTTTGCTTGCGCGAATTCGAATTGTCTAAAAAGCAATTCACGGGCAGCGACGGCAGTATCAGGCGTGGCAAGGCGTTCCAGATACTCGAACGGAACGCCGGCCATGCGGATGAGAAAGACCGGCGCGGTTTGGTAAGCACTTCCAGACACTGGTTGAGAAGAACCAAACGCGGTGGCGCTTACAAGCGAAAGTCAGAGGCTTTTCAATGTAAGCAAGCCCTTTTGCCGCCGCAGCGACAGTCTGTGACCGTCGCTCAAATGGAGATGGAAGCGCGACACCTAAAATAGCGTCACTGACCAAGATCTTGAAGGCCGGGTGCGCCGCCTGCCGGGCTTTTGTGGCGCAAGTTTCTAACTTGCGTTTCCATGCGCCTCGCAAGTTCGGAAACTTGCGCCACTAATTATTCAACAACGGCAGGCGAATCGTGAACGCGGTGCCGATCTGCGGCGTGCTGTCCACGGTGATTGAGCCGCTATGATCTTCGACGACTTTTTTGGTGATATAGAGTCCAAGGCCGGTGCCACTCTTGCCCTGCTTGGTCGTGAAATACGGATCGAAAATCTTGGGAATTTGCGCAGGCGCAATCCCATAACCGGTGTCTTCGATCCGGACATCAACGTAAAAATCCTTCTGCGTGCAACTCACGGCGACCGAGCCTTTCTTGTCCGTTGATGCCTGAATCGCGTTGATGAGGACGTTTTGAATCGCGCGGGTAATCTGCACCGAATCACCGACGAGCGTGCTCGGATCATCAGAGATATTGCAGTTCAAGTCGACCCCGTTTTGGACTGCCATCGGAGCCACTCCTTTGGCAACGTCGCGAACGATCGCGGAGACGGAAATTGGCTTGTGCGGCGAAGCTTCCACGCTCCCGTAGCTTTGCCACATTGTCAGGAGGTCCCGGCAGAGGCGCACATTCTGTTCGATGATGTTGAGCTCTTTCGCGGAAGTGGCGCCGTGGCCATTCCCGTTTTCCGATTGCTCCAATTTCTTCGCCAGCAGCTGCACATAACCCCAGACAATCGTGAGGGGGTTGCTCAGATCGTGAACGAATTCAGCGGAAGCCTGGCCTAACGAGGCGAGTCGCTCTTTCTGCGCGAGTTCCTTGAGCAGGCGATTGTTCAACTCCTTGATCTCGGATGATGCGCTTTCTCCCGTGCGGTGAACACGAGTGCGTTCGACGTTTCGACTAACCACTTCGCGCATTTCATGCGCATCGAAGGGCTTGTTAAGGTAATCGTTCGCGCCGAGGCGCAGTGCCTCCTGCGCAGTTTCAAGCGCACCAAATCCTGTCAGCATGATTACGGCAACGTGCGGGTCGATTGCACGAATTTGCCGCAGGCCATCAATCCCGTTGGAGCCGGGCATGCGGATATCGCTGATGACTGCATCGGGGTGTTTTTCCCGCAAAAGCTGGATACCAGTTTCCACACAATTGGCGGTGTGCACCTGATAATTTGGCTTCAGGAGCATGCGCAGACTTTCGCGAGGCCCGGTTTCATCGTCGATCACAAGAACCTGAGGCAAATCAGCGGCGACAGTGGTCATGCAGGTTCGGGATAACAGCTAAGCGCGTGCCGCACAGGCAAATGGGACGCGAAATTATTGTAGTCGAGGCGAATTTTGGAATTATTCTTCGCGGAACGCAATATGTAACTTGTGAATAAGTTCGAATTCTGGTGAATAAGTACGACACATCGACAGCGGCGCTATAAATGACTCCAGTTTTTACATTTATCAGAATCTCAGCGCTCAAATGACTAAAAGGAATCGCGTTGTTGTTACTGGCATTGGCATTCTAGCCCCGAACGGGATCGGGCTGCAGTCCTTCTGGGAGTCGCTGCTGGAAGGCCGCAGTGGAGTTGGACCCATCACGCTTTTCGATGCGACTGACCTTAGTAGTCGCATCGCCGGGGAAGTGAAAAATTTCAACCCGCTGGATTTTATCGAACCAGAACTCAAACCAAAGCGAATGGCTCGCCATACCCAATTGGCATATGCCGCTGCCATGATGGCACTGGCGGATGCCGGCTTGGAGATCAGTGAATCAGATCTGCCCAGTCCGACACCGGTCGTAGTGGGCGTTAGCACGAGCGCAATGGACATCATCGAAAATTCGATCCGTAATTTCCATCTTCATGGAAGCGGCGGAATGTCGCCGACCGCAGTTGTCGCGTTGACACCTCAGGCGCCGGCCAATGCGATCGCTGATCGCATCGGAACACACGCTCATGCGGCGACTGTCTCCTCTGCCTGTCCGTCCGGTCTCGATGCCGTCGCCGCGGCGGCGGATATGATCCGAGCGGGAGAAGCAGAGATTGCAATTGCCGGAGGAGCTGATGCTCCGATTACAAAACACACCTTCGTCGCGTTCACCGTCACAGGCTTAAGCTCCTGCCGAAACGGGGATCCAGAGAGAGCAAGCCGACCGTTCGACCTCGAACGTGATTCAGGTGTGATTTCGGAAGGCGCTGGAATGTTCATCCTCGAGAACCTCGAGCGGGCGCAGGCCCGTGGTGCACGTATTTATCTCGAAGTCTGCGGTTACGCGAGGCAAAGAGATCACGCGCCCGATGCTCCCGGTTCAGGCCTCGTCGACACGATGAAGCTGGCACTGGCAAATGCTTCGCGGACGACGGACGAGGTTGACTATATTTCGGCTTACGGACCCGGACATCCAATATTGGACGCTGCCGAAGTTCACTACATCAAAGAAGTCTTCGGCGACCGGGCGTACTCGATTCCGATCAGCTCGATTAAAGGCGTGACGGGAAATCCATTGGCAGCCGGCGGACCGATGCAGATTGCTGCCTGCGCATTGAGCTTCCGCGATCAAATGATTGCGCCCACAGCAAATTACGAACTCCCGGACCCCAGTTGCGATTTGGACTTCGTTCCTGGTCAGCGGCGAAAAGCGAAGCTCGATTGCATCTTAATGAACGTCCGCGGGATAGGAGGAAGCACCAGTTCGCTCGTGATGGAGCGAGCTTGTTCCTCTCGATGAATGTTTCGGCGACTGCAATCTGTTCAAAATTGTTGAGGCAACCGTTTCGGTGCACACAATTATCGCTTCATCTCATGATGGGCCGACACGTCTCCGCCCCGAGTCTAATTAAGCACCTGACTGGCAATCCTCTTGCTGAGGCTGATTCGTGGATCCCGTCTCATCTGCTTTGCCTCTGAACACATACAATCGGCCTGCGGTGCATTGCGAATCCTTCGCTTACCATCGGCTTTGGACACGATGGAGAGTTCTGGCAGATCTGAGGCAACCTTGATTCCTGCTCGTCTGCCGCTCAAATGCAACGCAAGTATATTAATCCCGAGCGAAGTCGAGGGATCCCGTGGCGTTATCTTGAGATCCCACTCCGGGATGGAAAGCCCGGCCTCGCCCTCTCAGGCTGCGCTACGGCTTCGACTTCGCTTCGCTGCGCTCAGAATGACGGTGGCATTCATGCGATGACTTCGAGTGATCTCGTCCTAGAGCGCCTGGCATAATGAATCCTGAGAGCCTTCCATTATGGCTGGCGCTCTTCATGCAGGTAGGGCTGGGCTTCGCGGTTTTTAGGGCGAACTCGAAAAACTACGCGAATCAAAGCTTCTTGCTCGTTTCGTTAATCATCTCCGCGTGGCTTCTCTCTTTGCACTTTGCTTACAATGCCTCTCGCGTTCCCGAAGCTGAACTTTGGATTCGAAACGCCTCCGCCAGCGGACTTCTGATAGTTAGCGGATTTAACCTGCTGAGACTTGCTATTCTTTGTCGGGACCGAGGCTGGAGCGAGATAGGAAAGCGCTCAGCGCTCTTGGCGATTCCAAGCCTGGCCGTGATCGCAGTCTGCTATACCCCGCTGTTTTTACATCACGCCGAACTCCGAAGTGGAGAGATTCCACGCGCCATCTACGGGACGGCCTTTCCGTTTTTTATTGGCTTCGTCGCGATCGCGGTAGCCTGGGTAGTTGGTTTGTATTTACGAGACCTGCACAAAGGCACCGGAGTGCAGAAGGTCGAGTTGCAGTTCGTAATCGTTGGTAGTGCGACATTGTTCGCTTTGATTGCGTTTACGCCATTTGTCGACCGTGCGGTCGCTGTGCGCTTCGCTCCGTTCAGAGTCGTCGTCTTCAGTCTCATTATCGCGTACGGCATCGCGACCCGGAAGATCATGGATGTGGGATTTTTCTTCCGCCGCGTCACGTCGTACGCCGTTCTTGCTGCGTATCTGCTCGCACTGTATGGCGTCATCTGGTGGCTCGTCTGGATGGTGGCTGGCCCGATTCTCGATCCGATCGGACGGCGATCCCTCGCTCACGTAATTGCGGCACTTACGATCGCCTTCGCGATGGCTCCAGCGCGTGGAGTTTCGCAATCTTTCGCGAATCGCCTCTTCGTCGGCACGCGCGGATTGGATTTCCGGGCGACGATGAGTCAGGCGGCGGCAATTCTAAAATCGGTCACGACGCTACGCGATCTGCTTTCGCGTTTCGCCGAGACGATTAGTCAGGCCGTGGGAACTGAGCGCGTCCTGATTCTGCTGAGCGACAAAAAAGGCTTCACCCAGCATTTTCCCGCCAAAACGGCGGATCCCTTGCAGCTTCCTATCGATCTGACGGATGATAACCCGATTACCCACTATCTGATTGCGCATCCCGAGCCGCTGGTGCTCGACGAGTTGCACCGGATTCGATCGACACATGAACTCGATCGGGTCATGTCGCAGATGCATTCGCTCAATATCGCCGTCGCGATGGGAATTCTCTCGCGGGAGCATCTCGCGGGCGTGATGTTACTCGGGCCGCGGCTATCGGGCCGCATTTACGGGAGCGTGGAGCAGAATGCCCTCCAGGTGTTGTGTGGTCAGCTTGGGGTCGCGATCGAGAACGCCCAGCTTTTCACGGAGGTGCAAAACGCCAGGATTTATAACGAAATCCTGCTTCAGAACCTGACCACCGGCGTGATCGCCGCTGGAGATGACGGCCGAATCACGGTCTTTAACAAAGAGGCTGGCGAGATCACAAAATTGGACCCGAAGACAGTGATTGATCATTCGCTGAACGAATTGCCGGATTCCCTTGCAGATGTCTTGCGCCAAACATTGCGCAGCGGTAATCGCCAGGAAAATAGCGAGCTGGTGTTACGCAACGATGACCGGACGGGTGTAGTCCGCGCCAGCAGCTCGGTCTTCCACGGCGAAAGCGGGCAATTGCTCGGCGCGCTCATGGTGCTGACCGATATCACCGCTCTGAAGCGACTCGAATCGCAAATTCGCCGGAGCGATCGGCTCGCGAGCCTTGGGACTTTGTCCGCGGGGATGGCTCATGAAATCAAAAACCCGCTCGTGTCGATCAAGACCTTCGCGCAATTGCTTCCGGAGCGTTACCATGACTCCGATTTTCGCGACACCTTTTCCAATTTGATCGGTCATGAGATCGATCGAATTGATTCGCTCGTGAATCAACTGCTGCGATTTGCCCGCCCCGCCAAACCTCTGCTGAAGCCAATGCACGCACACGACATTTTGGAAAAGTCACTCACGCTCCTGGGCCACCGGCTTTATCAAAATGAAATCAAATTAGCTCGTTCCTGGCAGGCCGATGTGGATACAATCCGTGCCGATGCCGATCAACTCGAACAGGTTTTCCTTAACTTCTTCATTAACGCGATGGAAGCGATGAAAGCGGGCGGCGAACTTACTGTGGCGACGGAAATCCAGGAGGCGAAAGATTGGACCTCACCAATCGACGCTGCCAACGGCGAGGTTCACGAGGTCCTGCGAATCTCGATTCGAGATAATGGCGAAGGCATCCGCAGCGAAGACATCGCGCACGTCTTTGATCCGTTTTTCACGACCAAAGATTACGGCACCGGTCTGGGACTCTCCGTCGTGCACGGGATTGTCCAGGAACACGGCGGCCAAATAGAAGTGGAGAGTGAGCCCCAGAAGGGGACCGCGTTCCACATTCTTCTGCCACTGGAGCGCTTTCATGAGGAGTCCGCCGCCGCATGATTCCTTCGCCGGTGTGCGTCCTCTACACACAGGATACTGACCTCGTCCGGCGCGTGAAAGCGTTTCTGCGTGCGATCGCGCAGGTGCGCCACGTTCCCGAGGCCGACCGCCTCGATGCCGTTCTCCAGCAAACCAGTCCCGCGATTTTGCTGATGGATCTGCGCGGGAAAGACGCCCGCGATTTGCTCGACCAAGTTCAGAAAGGCTGGCCTGAAGTGCTTCTCATTGCGCTCGGCACGCCTCGCTCTGAACCGCTGCGGGACGCGGAGCAATCCGACATCTACGCGGCTGAAGATTTACAACTGGATCGCCGCCGTTTTCAAGCCCTTCTCTCTCGCGCGTTCGATCATCTGCGCATCGTGCAGGAAAATCGGGAACTCCGCGGCCATTCCGCGCCCGGGGCGCCTCCCGAGCCGCCGCGGCGCGCCGATCTCGCGATGGAACGCTATTCGCCTTCCATGCCGATGCTCCGTTTTCCCCGTGTCTTCCGCCGGTTCGATAACGTCGAGGCGCTGCTCTCGAGTGTTGTCGATGGGGTCGCGGACGCAGCGAGCGTGACGCGCGTCGGAATTTTCTCACGTGTTCGGCAAAGCGATCGTTACCGGCTTCGCGCCGGTCTGCGCTGTCTGCCGGAGACCTACGACGTGGAATACGGCGAGCGCGATCCGCTCGTTCGCTGGTTCGAGTTGCACGCGCACCTGATTTCTCGCGGCAATCTTCCGCAAGCCAGCGAACAAACGCAGCGCGCCCTCATGCGCCGCGCGCTCGACACCTTCGGCGCGGAGGTGATTGTGCCTTTGCACGCGCGCGGGCGGATCATCGGCTGGCTATTTTTTGGGCATCGCGTGACCGGCCAGCGTTTCGAATACGGCGATCTCGAGGGGCTGATGATTCTGGCGGAACACGTCTCGACCGTTCTCGAGAATGCGCTCCTCTATGAAGAGGTCACGCTCCAGAAGACGCTTGCAGAAACGCTCTTGAAATCGATTCCACCGGGGATTATCGCGACTGATGAAGAAGCGATTGTCCGCTGGTTCAATCCGACCGCCGAACAGATGCTTGGCATCGCCTCGACCGATGTTCTGAACCGTCCGGTCGAAGTGGCCGGAAGCCGGCTCGCGGGACTTCTGCGCGAGACGCTCGAGGCGAAAGAGAATCTGCCGTCTCAGCGCTGGATCGACGGAAACACACGCCGGTCGCTCTCGGTCCAGACCCGCCGGCTACTGGATCAACGGACGCCGCTCGGCGCAGTCGCGGTCGTGCACGATCTCACCGGCGAAGAGGACCTGCGGCAGCGACAGGACCTGCTCGACCGCGCTGCATTCTGGACCGACCTGGCTGCGAGCATGTCACACGAAATTCGCAATCCGCTCGTGGCGATCAAGACCTTCGCGCAGCTTCTGCCGGAGCGCTTCGACGACGCCGAATTCCGCAAGGATTTTAATTTGATCGTCGTCCGGGAGATCGACCGACTCGACAAAATCATCACCCAAATCAACGACTTCGCGCACCCGCCAGAACTTGTGCTGAAGCCGATTGATATTCGCGATTCGTTGAAAAAAGCAATCGAAATGGCGCGTGCGAGGATTGCGAAGAACGGCACGCCGGTGGAGGCGAACTTGCCTAACGACCTCCCTGAAATCCTGGGCGACGAAGTGGCGCTCGCCGAGGCCTTCGCGCACCTGGTCGCAAACGCTGCCGAAGCCACTTCCGATCAAAACAAGCCCCAGATCACCCTGGCAGCGAGACCGCTCCGCGACGGCAAGGAAACCAGCGGTGTCGTCGTTACCGTGCAGGATAATGGCAAGGGAATCGCTCCTGACCTGCGGGAAAAAATATTTTCGCCCTTTTGCACGACGAAACCCCGCGGCATGGGCCTGGGCTTGCCGATTGTGAAACGCACCGTGTTCGATCACAACGGCCGCGTCGATATCGATTCGAATCCTCACGGCACATCCGTGAGCGTGATGCTGCCGGCGAGTCCGAACGGGCAGTGAACGATTGCTGATTGCTGAGTTCTGATTTCTAATTGAAGGCGGCGCTCGGGTCGTAAGCTCGGCGGCGCTCACAATCAGGGGCAGAATCAGAAACAGGAAATTCGATGATCGTTACAACCGCTCAGCTTTACAAAGTCGCCTACGGAAAATTCGCGGTCGGCGCCTACAATGTGAACAACATGGAACAGCTGCTCGGGCTGTTCACCGGCAATGTCCAGAGCCGCGCGCCTTTCATCATTCAGCTTTCAAAAGGCGCGCGTAAATACGCCGACAAAAGAATGCTGGAAGCGATGGTCCGCACCGCGGAGCAGATATTTCCGGAAGCAATTTTTGCCGTGCACCTCGATCACGGTGACGAGGAGACTTGCTACGACTGCATCGACTCGGGTTTTTACAGCTCTGTTATGATCGACGCCAGCCATGAGCCATTCGAGGAGAACGTTGCGATCACGAAGCGAGTGGTCGAGCGGGCGCATACGAAGGGCATTAGCGTGGAGGCGGAGCTGGGAATGCTGGGCGGGGTCGAAGAGGACATCAAAGTGGATGAGAAGCACGCGTGCCTCACGAATCCGGTCGAAGCGGTCGAATTCATCAAGCAGACCGGGTGCGATTCACTCGCGGCCGCGATCGGCACGAGCCATGGCGCCTACAAATTCAAGGGGCAGCAGTCACTGCACTTTGAAGTCATCGAGCAAATCCGCGACAACGTGAAAGCGGCTGGGCTGCCGCCGGTCCCAATCGTCATGCATGGCAGCAGCAGCGTGCCGATTTCGGAAGTGGAACGCATCAACGCCGCGGGCGGAAAGCTCGATCCGAGCGCGCGCGGCGTGAACGAAGAAGAGTATTTGCCGGCCGCGAAACTCGGCGTCACGAAAGTAAATATAGACACCGATGGACGCCTGGTCTGGACGCGCGTCCATCGTGAGTTTTTCCGAGACAAGCCGGCGGAATTTGATTTCCGGCCGCCGGGAAAAATCTTTGTCCAGGAATACGCGAACTTCATCGCCCATAAGAACGAGAAGCTGGGTTCCGCAGGAGAACTCGACGCTGTTCGCGCGAGCGTGACAGCGTAAGCTGAAACCGCTCGCACAGTAACGCAACTTTCCAAGTTGCAATCTTGGGTACGCAAGTTGGAAACTTGCGCCACGGTTTACCCTGCGATCTTCGGCACGCAAGTTGGAACTCATGCGGACGGGCTGCTTGCGATGCCTGAGAGGCGCCGCTACAGAAACACACGTGACCTTCACGCTTCAGGAATTGCTGGCGATGTCGGGCGGTGAGCTGGTTGGCGATGCATCACAAGTCATTACCGGGGCGGCATCCCTGGCAGAGGCGACCGCGGGCGAGATTAGCTTTTACGCGAATCCGAAATACATGCCGCTGCTGCGAAAGACGCGCGCGTCCGCTGTTTTTGTGCCGATCGATTTCACCCAGGAAACCGCCGCCGCACAAATCCGCGTCGACAATCCCGGGAAGGCTTTCGAGCAGGTAGTGCTCAAGTTCGCGCCGAAACCGATCATTTTTAAACCGGGGATTCATCCGACTGCCGTCATTGCGGCCGATGCAACGCTCGGCACCGGGGTTTCAATTCAGCCGCACGCGGTGATCGAATCCGGCGTCACGATCGGTGAGGGCACCGTTATCGGGGCGGGCAGTTATGTCGGCCACGAGGTGACGATTGGCGCGGCTTGTCTGATTTATCCGCATGTGACAATTCGGGAACGGACGCGGATCGGAGCACGGGTGGTGATCCACAGCGGCGCGATTATCGGGGCTGACGGCTTCGGGTTCGAAATGGCCGATGGCCGGCAGCAAAAGGTGCCGCAGCTTGGCATCGTGCAGATCGACGATGATGCGGAGATCGGCGCCAACACCACGATCGATCGCGCTCGCTTCGGGCGAACTTGGATTCAGGAAGGCGCCAAGATCGACAACCTTGTGCAGGTTGCGCACAACGTCGTCATTGGGCGCCACACGGTGGTCGCGGCGCAGACCGGTTTCGCCGGCAGCTCGCGCGCAGGAGAACATGTGCTGATCGGGGGACAGGTCGGCATCACCGGTCACGTCGAAATTGGCGATCGCAACATCCTTGCGGCAAAGACCGGGGTTTCGAAAAACCTCCCCGCGGACGGCGGCACCTGGTGGAGCACACCTGCAACTCCGTTACGCGAAGCGAAAGAGCAACTCGCGTGGATTCATCGGCTCGGAAAACTTTACAAGCGCGTCAAAAACATCGAGCGGAAGCTTGGATTATGAGGCGCGAGACCGGCTCGCCGCATCCCTGCGCTGGCGCTTTCTATTTCGCGTGCGCTCTAAGGAGCGAGTTGTCCAGTCTGGGTGGTTTCGGGATTGATGCGGCTTGTCGGGCAATCTAACGACTTGGCTTTTTTTCCCTGCCTGCTGCCTTCTTCGCGTCCACCGCACCGGATCGTCTATTCCCACTGCCGATACGTTGTTCGGTGCGTGCTCTGCCGACCGTGATCCCAGGTGTCTCCGTGACGGAGCCGCGCGTATTGTCCCCGGCGGTTTTATTAGTTTTCGGTTTGGTTTTCGCTTTCGCCATAAAGATTCTCCTGCTAATAGGGTTTGGTTGAGTTCCACATCATAGCGCGCCATGCCTTTCATGCTAGAAGCCTGTGTTGTTTGAGCGTGAGAGGTCACATTGTAGCTTCCGGTATCTGAGCCCACCAAGTGCCATCAGTTGAGGCACGAATCAGTCCTTTTCCGCTTGAGACAGCGGACACTACAAAAGAACGGCCTCGAAGAGGCGAATTCCGCCTTTATCGTGACCTTTGCACCACGCTCCGCTCACTCTTTGTAGCGCGTGCGCCCCTTTTTACAAAAGCCGGTCGCTCTACAAGACGCTTCCCCGTGCGTTCTTCGCCACGAGAACAAGGTGCGCGACCACATCCCGAAGCGGGTAAAACCCGTCCCGTCCTAAGAATTTTTCGGAGGTGCTGGCGGGAGGTTGATCCGATGGAATTTGGGCGAGAGCTAAGCGAATACTTTCAACGTCGAACACATGGACCGATGGCGGCTTCATCGAGAAATCCAAGTCATCAATTTTAACAAACAAATCCAATGAAAAAATCGATCTTATCTTCAGTCGCATTCATCTGTGCGGCAACGATGTGCCTATGCAGTTCTGCGTCCGCTCAGGGTAACTACCAGGCGACGCAAAGGAATGACACTATGAGCTACTATCAAGGTTTCCTTCTCGGCTCGAAAATCATTGGCAGTCATGTAAGAAATCTGCAAAACCAGGACCTCGGAACGATCGACAACCTGATCGTTAACCCCGAGACCGGGCGCATGCGATTCGCGGTCCTGAGCGTCGGCGGTTTCCTGGAAACGGGAGAGACCAACGTCATCGTTCCTTGGAGCGCCTTGAACGTTCAAAAGACCTCTGGCGCCGACAGCGCAACTTATGTGCTCGACACCACGAAGGATAAGCTCAAGAACGCGCCGAAGTTTGATCCGAGCAGACTTTCCGATCTTTACGCGCGGACCACAGAAGAACCGATCTTTACCTATTACGATATCATCTGGTTCCCTGACGTGCCGACATCGGAGGAGAAGAACGCGAGGCAGGGAAAAAACCAGGCCGGTGGAAGAGGTAGCGCGTCACCGTCCATGACCCCATTCTCATCGGCCACGCCATTCTCATCCGCCACGCCATTTCCGTCGGTGTCGCAGTTCCCATCGGTGACTCCGTTTCCTTCGGCGACGCCCTTCGTCTCGACTACGCCATACCCGAGTCCTTAACCCATGCGCTGGGTCAAATCCTGCGCCAAGCTCGCGTCGCTCCCGGGTTCGTTCGGGGGCGGCGCTGGTCGCAAACGCTCAACCATTCGTGGACGATGGTTTCGCATATGGTCCCACCTGGGAAACTGAAACGCCCGGTGCTCCAGCCGTTTTCGGCAAACGCAATCAAGGAACGTCCGCAGGGACTCGCGTTTAGCCCGTCGGAGTGGCGCTGGCGTTTTCCGGTGTTGGTTCTTGCGGTCATCGGTTGCTGCATCGCAACCTATCTGGCGCTTTATCAGTGGGCCGTGATGCCAAATGTTTGGGAGCCGTTTTTCGGCAGTGGCAGCAAACGCGTATTACATTCCTCGATCTCGCGCATCCTGCCGGTGCCTGACGCATTTCTGGGCGCGCTCGGATATTTGGCCGACATCGTCACAGGCTCGTTAGGCGGGAACACACGGTGGCGAACGATGCCATGGGCAGTCATGATCTACGGAGCCACCGTCGTCTTCGTCGGGGCGACCGCGCTGGTGCTTGCCGCGTTCCAGCCCCTGCTTTTCCACGCCGGCTGTACGCTCTGCCTGGCTTCGGCATTCATTTCGATTTGCATCGTCTGGCTCGCGCGTCATGAGGTGTCGGCCAGCTTTGGCTATCTTAGACGCGCGCGTGCCGCCGAAAAACTGGAAAGCACTAAACGATGTTTCGAGCAATAGCCAAAACGCCGGGCGCTGATTGTATTGCCATCGTCCCCGCCCAAAGGCGAACCAACCACTCGCAAGCTGGAAGCTTGCTCTACATTCCAAGATGAAGAACGGGAAGAAACCACAGACTATTGTTATCACCGGTGCGTCCGCCGGTGTTGGTAGGACCGCGGCGCACGAATTTGCGAAAGAGGGTGCGCGCATTGGCCTGATCGCACGCGGGCGCGCGGGTTTGGAAGGCGCGAAACGCGAAGTTGAAGAACGCGGCGGGGAGGCACTGGTGCTGCCGTTGGATGTCGCAGACGCCGCGGCGGTGGAAGCCGCGGCCGCTCAAGTGGAGGCAAAGTTTGGTCCCATTGATGTCTGGGTGAACGACGCGATGGCCTCCGTCTTTTCGCCGATTAAGGAAATGACCGCCGAAGAATTCAAACGCGTTACCGAGGTGACGTATCTCGGTTACGTTTATGGCACCCTTGCGGCGCTGAAACGCATGCTGCCGCGCGATCGCGGTGTGATCATTCAGGTCGGCTCGGCGCTCGCCTATCGTGGCATCCCATTGCAGGCGGCTTATTGCGCTGGCAAACATGCGATTCAGGGTTTTTGCGATTCACTGCGTTGCGAGTTGATCCACGACAAAAGCAACGTGCGCGTGACGATGATCCAGATGCCGGCGCTGAACACGCCGCAGTTTGGCTGGGTGAAAAGCCGGCTGCCGCGCAAAGCCCAACCCGTGCCACCGATTTATCAACCCGAAGTCGCGGCGCGCGCGATCGTTTACGCCTCTCACAATTCGCGGCGCGAGATCTACGTGGGTCTGCCGACGGTCGAGGCGATCGTTGGAAACAAAATCGCGCCGGGACTGCTCGATCATTATCTGGCGCGCACTTGCTTCGACGCGCAAATGCTGAACGAGCCGGAAGATCCGAATCGGCCTAACAACTTGTGGGAGCCGGTAGATTCCAAAAAAGACCATGGCGCGCACGGGAAATTCGATTCCCGCGCACGAGGCTGGAGCCCGCAGCTTTGGACCGATCTGCATCGCGGCTGGGTAGCGCTCGGCGCCCTCGCTCTCGCCGGCGCGATCTTTGCGGCGTGGCGGGAAAAAGCGATGGAGTAGTGGGGCAGCGGAGTAGTGGAGGAATGGAATGAGAAGGAAATCTAGCACTCCATCACTCGGTGTGCCGCAGGTGACCAGCCGATCCACGAGATGATTCGGTGAGCATGAGCACACAAAGCTCCGAGGCCCCGCGGGCTCCGGGAATCGAGCCGCGCTGGACCTCAAGCGCGAAGACGGGCGTCGGCACGCCATTGCGACCCGCCAGCCAGGTTTGGTTCACCGTCAGCCACGGAATTCTCGACGAAGTTTACTGGCCGGAAGTCGATCACCCCTGCACGCGCGACATGGGTTTTATTGTCACGGACGGCCGGGAGTTTTTTTCCGAAGAAAAGCGGCACACCAAACACCACGTGGAATACATGGCAGACGGCGTCCCGGCGTTTCGCCTGACGAATGAATGCGAGCAGGGACGTTACCGGATCGAGAAAGAGATTCTCGCCGATCCGCGGCTCGACGTCGTTTTGGTGCACACGCGCTTTGTTGCGCTGAAAGCGGGCGACCTTTATCTCCATGTCTTGCTCGCGCCGCATCTGGATGTCGGTGGGGCGGACAACACCGCCTGGATCGAGGAAATGTGGGGTCAGAAATTTTTGTTGGCGGAACGCAATGGCAATGCGCTCGCGCTAGCTTGTTCGACTCCTTTTTTGCAGTGCTCCGCCGGTTACGTCGGGGTTTCCGATGGCTGGCAGGATTTGGAGCAGCACAAACGGATGGAGTGGAGTTATCGCCAGGCGCGCAACGGCAACGTGGCATTGACTGCACAGATCGATCTCACGAAATCCAGCGGCGAATTCACGCTCGCGCTTGGGTTTGATTCGTCGCCAGTCGGCGCCGCCCATCATGCGCGCGCCAGTTTGCTCGATGGCTTCGAATCTTCGCGCGATGAATACCTGGATGGCTGGCAGAAATGGCAGAATACCCTGCGGACGCCGGCGGGCCGGAAGAAGCGCACGCTTGATTACTACCGCATCAGCACGGCGGTCTTGCACACCCATGAAGCCAAGAAATTCCCGGGCGGAATCGTGGCGAGTCTTTCGATTCCGTGGGGCTTCGCAAAAGGTGACAACGATCGCGGCGGTTATCATCTGGTCTGGGTGCGCGATCTGGCGCAAGTCACGGGCGGGTTGCTCGCTGCTGGCTGCGCGTTGGAGGCCACGCAGGTCTTGCGTTATCTCTCGGTAACGCAGGAGGCCGATGGGAGCTGGCCGCAAAACATGTGGGTTTCCGGCGTGGGCTACTGGCACGGCGAGCAGATGGACGAATCCGCATTTCCGATTTTGCTTACGGCCACCGCGTTCCGCGAAGAGCTGATCGACGAAGCAGAACTGGCGCGTCTCTGGCCAATGGTGCGCAAGGCGCTTTGCTTCATCGTGCAAAACGGTCCTGCGACCGAACAGGATCGGTGGGAGGAAGTGGGCGGCTATTCGCCTTACACGATCGCGGTGGAAATCGCGGCACTGCTGGAGGCCGCTGAGTTTACTCTCGAACCAGACATCGCCGAATACCTGCGGGAAACGGCGGATGCATGGAACGACAGTATCGAGCGCTGGACCTATGCGACGGAAACGGAGCTGGCGAAACAGATCGGCGTTGAAGGCTATTACCTCCGGATCGCTCCCAGGACGGACGATGGCGCTTCGCCGATCGAGGGGCAGATCCAGATGAAGAATGTGTCCGAACGTACGGTTGTGCCGGCTGCCAATGTTGTTTGTATCGACGCGTTGGCCCTGGTGCGCTTCGGGCTCCGCTCGGCCAACGACCCGCGAATCGTCAACACCGTCCGCGTGATTGATGCGCTGCTGAAAATCGAAACGCCACACGGCCCCTGCTGGCACCGTTACAATCACGACGGCTACGGCGAGCACGCGGACGGCTCGCCTTTCGACGGCACCGGCATTGGCCGCGCCTGGCCATTACTCACGGGCGAGCGCGCGCATTATGAGCTGGCTGCTGGTCGGGAAGACGAAGCACGCCGCTTGCTGCACGCGATCGAAGAATTCACCAGCGATGGCGGCATGATCCCGGAGCAGATTTGGGATTCGCCCGACATCCCGGAATGCGGCTTATTTTTTGGCAGACCGACGGGCTCGGGCATGCCGCTGGTTTGGGCGCATGCCGAGTACATCAAACTTGCGCGGTCAATCCGGGAGCAAAAGGTCTTCGATCTGCCGCCCGCGCCGGCGGAGCGTTACCTCGTGGAGAAAAAACATTCGCGCTTCGAAAACTGGCGCTTCACGGATAAGATTCGCTCGTTAGGCAAAGGGAAGGATCTGCGGATCGAAGTGCTCGCTCCAGCGATGGTTCACTGGACGATCGACAACTGGCAAACCGCGCATGATCTAGAAACGCGGGACACTAAGCTGGGTGTCTACGTCGCCGATCTGCCGGCGCATCAGTTGCCGGCGGCTGGCGAGCTTGCGTTCACCTTTTATTGGCCGGAGACAAACCGATGGGAAGGAAAAGATTTCTATATTTCGACGTAGCACAGGCTTCCGGCCCTTCCTGTCAGTGCCCGTCCCTGCGGCCGCCCGGAGCGCGGCAGAATGGTCATCCCACAATGCGAGGCGCTGTGTTACCGCTCATCGATGTTATCGACTGGTTCACTCCTGATCCTGAGCTCTGGTTGTTCTTTTGAAGCATAGGATTTCACATGCGTGACATCATTGTCGTCGGCGCCCCGGTTGGTGGTGCGGCTGCATTGATCACTCTGGCTGGGTCGCTCCCTGGCGATCTCCCTGCCTCAATTTTTGTCGTGCTGCACACCACGGTTGAGACTCCGATTCTGCTCGCGGATGTCCTCAACGCTCCGGGACGCATGCGCGTGACGGACGCGGTGGACGGGGAAACGATCGAACCGAGTCGGATCTATGTCGCTTGTGATGGCAAACATTTGGTGCTCGAGGATGCAAGAATTCGTTTGGCGATGGACTCTGAGGAGAACGGGCGCCGACCATCGATTGATGTTCTTTTTCAAAGCGCGGCCACGTCGCATCGTGAACGTGTCGTTGGCGTGCTCTTGCTGCATGCGGAAGAGGACGGCGTTCGCGGCCTCTACGCGATCCGGCAAAATGGCGGACGCACCGTAACCCACCGCAACGAGCAGATGGCCGACAAACCGCGCCACTCGGAGACGGGTGAAGAATTAGCGCACGATCATCTCCCGCTCGGGGAAATTGCGCCGCGGGTGATCGCATACGTGCAAGGTGCGAATGGAAATGGATCGACCGTTCCGGCGGGCGATTTGCGCTGACGCAGGAGCAGCTTGCAGCTTGCCACCACAGACGCCGGCAAGCCGCAAGGTTACTCGATAACAAAAAGCAGCGGAAAGTTGCGTCCTCATTCGTTTCAGCTTTGAGGGAAACGCAACTTCCACTGACATGGCGGAAACCAGTACACGCGACAGAACAGATGAAGCACTCCGCGAACGCGAGATCACGTTTGCCGCGCTCGCCCGCGTGGCGCCGGTCGGGATTATGCGCTTTGATGCAGATGGCCGCTGCAATTACGTAAACGATCGCTGGACCGCACTCACTGGCTTCACGGTCGATGAAGCCATTGGCGACGGCTGGAAGAACGCGATCCACCCGGAGGATCGAGCTACGGTTTCGGACCACTGGATGAGAATGCGTGCCACGAACGAGGTGTTTCGTGAAGAATACCGACTCTGCCGTCCGGATGGCGGAATCAAATGGGCCCTGGCAGAAGGGGTTGCGCTCCGCGGGTACGCGCGCGAACCGCTTGGCTTCATCCGAACTGTGACCGACATCACCAGGCATCGGGAACTCGAGGAGGAACTGATGCTGGCGCGCGCGGATCTCGAAGAACGTGTGCAGGAGCGCACCGCTGATCTCGAAGCCGAAATGCGTGAACGCCAAAAGCTGGAAAAGCAAGTCCTTGAAGTAAAGGAAGGGGAACAGCGGCGCTTCAGCCAGGACCTTCATGATGGTCTCGGGCAATATCTCACGGGCGCGCTCTTTCATGCCCTGGCGCTCGAGCGTGATCTGGCGGCCGAGAAATCAGCGTTCGAGAGCACCGCTTCCAGAATCGCTGAGCTGGTCAATCAGTCCATTAGTCAGGCGCATGATCTCGCTCGCGGAATTGATCCCGTCCCACTTCGACCCGATGGTCTGCTTTCCGCCCTCGAAGAGCTCGTTCAGCAACTCTCAGGCGCCCACAGTTTGCACTGTTCCTTTGAGTGCAAAGACCAGGTCCTGATCGAAGACAACGCCGTTGCTACTCATCTTTACCGGATCGCGCAGGAGGCGATGATGAATGCGATCAAGCACAGCAAAGGTTCTCGTGTGACTGCGTGCCTGGAGAAACTGTCCACGCATTCCGCTTTGGTCGTCTCGGATGACGGTATCGGGCTGCTCCGAGGTGATCATCAGGCGGGCCGTGGACTCAATATCATCAAGCATCGCGCTCGACTTATCGATGCCGATGTCTGCGTCGAGTCTTCGCCCGGCGCTGGGACGATTGTGCGTTGCATGTTCGACTGCGCTCACGAAGTCGCTTGAAGAAACCGAGGAAGTCCAGGGTCTTGTTGGTGGATGACCACGCAGTCGTCCGCGATGGGTTAACTCAGCTGATCAGCGGAGAAGCGGACCTGACAGTTTGCGGTGAGGCCGCCAGTGCGGAGGAGGGACTCGAAGCCGTTGTGCGGCTGAATCCCGACCTGGCAATTGTGGACATCATGCTGGGCGGAGTGAACGGCATCGAACTGATCAAAAATGTAAAGTCAGTCCGCCCCGACCTTCCCGTGCTGGTTCTTTCGATGCACGACGAATCGCAGTATGCCGAGCGAGCGTTGCGGGCAGGCGCGAGCGGCTATGTGATGAAGAGAGAAGCGCGCACTCGGATTATGGAAGCAATGCGCACTGTCCTTGCGGGTGGCGATTACGTCAGCGAGCGAATGCAAAAAAGCATGCTGCATCGCTACCTGCGTGGCGGCGGCAAAGAGGAAGCTTCGCCCATCGATCGGCTCAGTGATCGCGAACTCGAGATCCTGACATTACTCGGAAAAGGGCTGAGCTCGAAGGACATCGCTGATCGGCTGCACCTCAGTCACAAAACCGTCGATAGTCATCGCACCCACCTTAAAGAGAAGCTGGACCTGAAGGGCGCACCGGAGCTGGTGCGCTTCGCGTTCGAATGGGTCAGTTCGCAGGAACTCTCATAACGCAAATTGTCGCGCCGTCAGTCATCCTGGAGCCCCGAACGCTTTCGGGGAAAGATCGCGCGACCCAACCTTTTGCTTTCGACTAAACGTGACGAACGCCGTTCCGTGGGTATTGCGATTACTCGCGACTGTCTAACGAAGAAAGGCCCCTCCCCTCCACAGCTGCCAAGCGCGTCCACAGTTTCGGGGAAATATGGTCGAGCGGTTGAGCCGAGCGCTCCTCACTCGCGTCTGAGCTGGCCGCGAACGCTCTTCGCGCGTGTGACGCACTTTTGGGTAAAGACGCCTGGAGACGGCCTCCAGAAAACAGCCGGTTCATTGACTCAGGTGCGCTTCACTACCCGGCCATCTCCTTTGTCTTCCGATTAGGTCTCCACGTAATCGTGCGCTCTCCGCAAGGTCCTGCAGGTTGTAGCGTCTGCTGTCCTCAGCGGATCGCTCGCAGCCGCCGGCCAGCCTTGGGCGATGCGCTGAGGGCAGCGCACGCTACAGCCGCCTCCATCCTGCTTCCCCGGCTTTGCAGCGCATGACACGCACGCTAATGCGAGGCGTTCTTTGTATGTGGTCTTCGTCCGAGCTCGCGCCAACTCGTCTCCTGGATATCCACCTCGTAATACTTCCCAGCCTTCTTAATGTTGGCGAAGGCCACGTCGCGCTCCGCGTCCGAAACACCCTGTACCTGATCGAAACGGGCAACTGCATTCCTCACGTGAGAAGCATCGGTGAGCGGTTCTTTGCGCTCTTTTGGAAACGCGAAGACGCTTTCCGGAAGATTGTCCTTCTCCTTCGTGCTCAGATCACCGTGCGCGTTATGTGGTTTCCATGTGGTCTTTGCGGTCATTTTGATCCTTTCGAATTGATTGTGTCTGACAGAACGCCCTCCAACCCACTTTGAAACCCGGGATCAGTCGTATCTGGTCCCCCGTGACACATCGCGCGGAGAGATTACGCCACTCAGCTTGTCCCAGGCGACGCGGGTGGCGTGTTTGGCATCATCCCACGGAAGCATTGAGCCTTGCTTCTCATAATCGACTGCCAAATCGTTCTCGATTTCTTCGAATTTCTTGCCGGGATACTTACTGAACCCTTCATACCCTGTCCGATAAGCCGGAGCATAGTGTTCGTAAGTGTGACCGGGTTTCACGAACGGCTGCTTTTCATGTTGTTCGCGCCAGTAATTTTCTTCAGTTGTCGAATTCATCGCTTTCTCTGCTGGTCATCATACGCCTGGCGAGGCCGGTGACAACATGCGGTTCGTCTCTTCCTACCAGCCTCGGCGCGTCATGTAATCGCTCAGCGCGAGCACAAACATAATGCCGAGCCAGAAAAATCCTGCACCGACGAACACCCACAACAACGGTTTGCTGTAGCGGACGTGCATGAAGAAGAGAATAATGAGCGTACCCTTCGCGAGCGAGATCGCCATCGCCACTATGGTATTAAGCGGTCCGAGATTCACGTAAGCCGCTGCGATTGTGAGCGCCAGAAAGCCAAGCAGCGCAGCACCAGTGACGACGTAAGTGCGGGCAGCGGGGGTATTCGCGTTCATGAGTGCCGATCGATCAGGTAAATGAGCGGAAAGAGAAACACCCAAACGATATCGACGAAGTGCCAGTAAAGACCGAGCAGATCGACGGCTGTGTCATGATTCACAAACGCATCAGTGAACCAGGCGCGGATCGCGAAAATCGTGATCAACACCACTCCGATGGTTACGTGCAGAGCGTGCACGCCAGTCGTGAGCCAATAAATATAGAAGAACATCTCCGCATGCGCCGGGTCGGCGGCGTCAATTTGGAACGAACGGCCCGGCAGGAGGTGCTCGGAAATTTCCTTCGAATATTCGAAGCCCTTGATGACGAGAAAGAGCGCGCCTAACGAGGAGGTGACGAGCAGCAACGTAACTAACAAGCCGCGGCGATTCTCGCGCGCCGCACGGACCGCGAAAGCCATGACTGTGCTGCTGATGAGCAGCACCGCGGTATTCGTTCCGCCGAAGGCAATCAGAGTGTGGCGACTTGCTTCGGCGAAGGCCTGAGGATACCCGAGCCGATACACGGTGTAGCCGAGAAACATCGCGCCGAAGAAGAGGATTTCAGTCGCGATGAAGAGCCACATGCCCATGGTGGCGGCCTCGCGCTGTTGGTCCGCCGTTTCGAACTGATGCGCGACTGGCGCCTCTGTCGCCAAGCTAGACATGTGCTGTCTCCAGTGCCGCTTCCGTGGCCTGTGGGTCGTATCGATAAGGCGGCTCCGTGACGATCGGAGTTGCTTCGAAGTTATCCTTCGACGGCGGCGAAGAAGTGGTCCATTCAAGGCCTGTCGCGCGCCATGGATTTGAGTCTGCCTTTCTCCCGTAGCGCAACGACCAGAGCAAATATGCGAGCGGCAAAACGTAGCCGACTGCGAGGATCGAAGCGCCTGCGGTTGAAAGGACATTCAGGACCTGAAACTCCGGCGCGTAGACATGGTAGCGCCGCGGCATACCGAGATAACCGAGGATGAACTGCGGGAAGAAGGTCAGGTTAAAGCCGAGGAAAATCGTCACCGCCGAGAGCTTCGCCAGAGTCTCCGGATACAGCCGCCCGGTAATCTTCGGCCACCAGAAATGGATGCCGCCGAGATACGCCATCACCATTCCGCCGACCATGATGTAATGGAAGTGCGCGATGACGAAGTAGGTGTCGTGCACGTGCACATCGACGGCGAGCGCGGCGAGAAACAAGCCGGTTAGCCCCCCGATAGTGAACAGGCCGACAAAGCCAAGGACATAAAGCATCGGCGTCTGGAATGAGATCGAGCCTTTGTAGAGCGTGGCCGTCCAGTTAAAGACTTTGATGGCTGACGGAATCGAGACGGCAAAGCTAAGCACGGAGAAAATCATCCCCGCATAGATCGACTGGCTGCTTACAAACATGTGATGCCCCCACACGAGAAAGCCGAACACTCCGATCGCGACCGTTGCGTAGGCCACATACTTATAGCCAAACAAGCTCTTGCGCGCGAAGCACGGGATCAGCTCGCTCACCACTCCCATCCCCGGGAGAATCATGATGTAAACCGCGGGGTGCGAATAGAACCAGAAGAGGTGTTGAAAGAGAAGCGGATCGCCGCCAAGCGCCGGATTAAAAATGCCGACACCGAACGCGCGCTCCAGCGCCATCAGCGTCAGCGTGATCGCAAGGACCGGCGTAGCCAGCACCAGGATGAGGCTCGTTGTGTAGATCGTCCAAATGAAGAGCGGTAACCGGAACCACGTCATCCCCGGCGCACGCATCTTGTGGACGGTGACGATGAAGTTCAGGCCGGTGGCGATCGACCCGAAGCCGGCGATGAAAATGCCGGTCGCCATGGCGATGACGTGCCCGTTTGCATACGTGCTGCTGTAAGGGGTGTAGAAGGTCCAGCCGGTGTCAACGCCGCCGGTGATGATCGAAAAAAGCGCGAACGCGCCGCCGATCATGAACAGGTACCAGCTCGCCAGGTTTAGTTTCGGGAAGGCAACGTCGCGAGCGCCGATCATCAACGGAACGAGGAAGTTTCCGAGCACCGTTGGGATGGATGGAATGAGGAAGAACCAGACCATCACGACGCCGTGGAGGGTGAAGAGTTTGTTATAAGTCTCGGACGTCACGAGATCGCCTTGCGGCGTGAGTAGCTCGAGCCGCATCAACGTCGCCGCCGCACCGCCGATGAAGAAGAAGAGCGTGATCGAGACCATGTAGAGGATCGCGATCCGCTTGTGGTCCGTCGTGAGGAGCCATGATCGGATTGTCTTGCCGGCGGCGAGGTAGGTCGGCACGTCGCCCTTCACCGACTGCGGAGCTGCTTGCGTCGTCGCGGTGATCATGGCGTCGTTCCTTTCGGCGACGTCTGGTCGCTTAACGACTTTAAATACGCGATGATCGCGTTCAGTTCTTCGTCGCTGATCTGTCCCTGGAACGTCGGCATGATCGGCTCGTAGCCGGCGGCGATTTGTTTGTTAGGCAATAGGATGGAATCGCGCAGGTATTGCTCGTCCGCGGTGACGAGCGTGCTGTTCGAGAGCGGCACTTGTTTGCCGTAGATGCCGTCTAGCAGCGGTGCGCGAATCGTCGAGTTCGGCGCATGGCAGCCACTACAACCGTGAGAACGAAAGGCACGCTCTCCCGCCGCGACGAGCGAATCCGGCGCCGGCTGACCAGCGAGCCACTTCGCGTGTTCCGTCGGCTCCATGACGTAAACCCAACCCACCATTTTCGAATGATTAGTGCCGCAGTATTGCGAACAGAAGATGTGGTATTTCCCCGCTTTCGTCGGCGTGAACCATTCTGTCGTGTAGCGGCCTGGGACGACGTCCTGTTTGTTCCGAAACTCCGGAACGAAGAAGTCGTGAATCACGTCCTGCGAAGTCATGATCAGCTTCACCGGCTGACCGACCGGGATGTGGAGCTCGTTGATTTCGCGGCGACCGTCCGGATGCTGGATTTTCCACATCCATTGTTTGCCGACGACGTAGATTTCGGTCGCGCTCGCCGGCGCGCGCGACATGCCGAAGAAGATCTCGGCAGCCCAGAAAAAGATGCCGAGGAAGATGATGAGCGGGACGACGGTCCACGTGATCTCGACGTAGTGGTGATTGATTTTCGACGGCGTGCGATCGGCGCGTGAGCCGCGCCGGTACCGAATGCAAAAGAAGAGCGCGACGACACAGACGAGAAAAGCGACGGCGCCGCAGAGAGCGAGCAACGCGAAGAAAAGATGATCGACCTCGGGCGCGAGGTTCGAGGCCTGCTGCGGGAAGATCCCTCGGAGAAGCCGTTGCATATCAGTAGGCGAATCTCCGTTCGCGCCGCAGCATCCAAAGTATGTAGGCCGCCAGCGCCGCAGCCGTCCCGATGCCTCCAATTTGAATGACGCGACCGATCAGGAGCCCGTATTTGCCGGTCGCGGGGTTGTAGTGAAAGCAGAGAAGAAACACGCGATCGGCGAGCGAGCCGACGCGCTCTTGTGCAGCGTCGATCAAGGCGAGCCGCACCTCCCGCGGCGGGTATTCGATTCCTGGAAAATAGCGCGCCACTTTGCCGGCCGGCGTTAGCACCATGATGGCGCTCGGATGCGCGAATTGGCTGGTCGCTTTGTCATACGAGAAGCGATAGCCGACGCTGCTCGCCAGCAGCTTGATGGCGTTATCGTCGCCGGTCAGGAAATGCCAGCCGTCGGCGGCTCCAGCGCGACCGTAACGTTGGACGTAGATCTGCTTCTTCGCCGCGGCGAGCGCCGGCCGTTCGCGCGCATCGAAGCTAACGACGACGATTTCGTATTCCTTGCCCGCATCGAACTTCAATTCGTGGGCGGTTTGCAGAACGCCATTCAAGACGAGCGTGCAGAGGTTCGGACACTCGTAGTACGCGAGCGCAAGGATCACCGGCTTTCGGTTAAAGAAGCTTCGCAGCGGCACCGCCGTCCCATGTTCATCGCGGAAGACAGCATCGAGCGGCACCTGCGCGTTTAAATTTTGCTCGAGACCGGCGCGCGCGGCGATCTGCTCCTGCCTGTCTTGCGCGGAAGCGATGTGTGCGATCGCAAGGAACATGACGACGACCGTCGCCGCCGTGACCTGAACTCGTGTGGCCAGCGTCATGGCTTCGTTGCAGCCGCCTTCTGTTCCTGCATTTGCACCGGCGTGATGCCGCTGGCGTTTTGCGTTCCGGCTCCGCGCGTCGGCAGTCCGCGCTGCGCGATCAGGTCCATCGCGCGTTGGATTGGAATCCGGACCACACCGGCTGGCTCATCGACCCAGCCGTAGCTATTCAACTTCTGGTTTTGGACGGCGAAATATTGATCGAGTTCCTTCGTCGGCTCGACCTGCAAACGCGGCTGGGGCGCGATCATTTGGGTGTTGAACGCGATGCGCGACGGCGCGTCCGGCGAGGGATGCTGGTGTTCGAACACCTTGTAGAGCCCGGCGAGCGCGACGTGGATGACGATCGCGGCGACGATCAGCGCGACGCCGCACCACGTCACTGCGCGCACGCTGATGTCGCGCAGCTCGTGACCGGCTTGTTTGCTCGCGTGGTCAACCATCGTGTCTCGCCTCTAACGATTGCGCCGGCAGCAGCGGCTCTTGTTTGAGAAAGTGAAAGAAGAGCGCGAACCAGAACCCGCCAAGCGCGACCAGTAACGTGAAGTCGAGCCAGTGCACGTAGAAGCCAGCCGGGTGAAATGACGGCGCGACTTGCCAGAAATTGCTCAGGATGTTGGCTGCGAAAATCCAACCCGCAATCCAGGCGAGTCGCTCGCGGTTTCGCTTCGCCGCGCGCGAAAGCAGCAGCGCGAATGGGATAAAAAATTGGCAAAGCACGAGGATGACGGCGAGCCGTTGCCAGCCGCCGTGGCTGCGCTCGAGATACCACGAAATTTCCTTCGGCAGGTTGCCGGACCAGATAATCAGGAACTGCGAGAACGAGACGTAGGTCCAGAAAATCACGAACGCGAGCAGCATGTTTCCGAGATCGTGAAACGCCTTTGTCGGGATCAGTTCGCCTAACGAGCTATCGCGTGCGAAGAGCGCGAGCAATGCGGTCACAAGCGCGAGCGCCGAAAGGAATTGTCCGGCCGCAAACACCTCGACGAACACGGTCGAATACCATTTCGGATCGAGCGACATGACCCAGTCGGTCGAGGCGAAGTTCATGCACAGGACGTAAACGATGAGCCCAATGGCCGAGAGCGCGCTGACCCGCTTCGGCACAGTTGTCGCGTCTCCCTGCGGGAGTGACCAGCGACGCAGGAGCACTCCGATGACGATGAGCACCGCAAAGTAAAACGCCGAGCGCGCGGTGAAGAAGGGCAGGTTGAGGTATTGCGCTTTGTGATGATAACCCGGCGTCTCGCCGCGGTCGCCATTCGCCCAGCGATAGATTTGGTGGACGCCAGAGAGAACCGGCAGGAAAAGTAACGCCATTAGCGGCAGCGTGCGGAAGGCGGCAATTGATAGACCACGAGTCGCGAGTCCCCATTGTCCGCCGGTTAAAAACTGCATCATGAGGATGACGAGCGCGCCGAACGAAAGCCCGCTCCAGAACAGCCAGGCGAAAAGATAGGAGTGAAAAAACTGCGCGTGATTAAAGACCGCTCCGATCACTGAAAGGACCGCGGCGATCGCACCGACGATTAGCGCGCGGTTTTGCCAGCGACTGAACTGCAATGTGAGCGCGCCATCGTTCATGGCTGAGCGGCCTCGAGTTGTTGTGCGCCGGCCGCATCAGCGTCAGCGGGCGCAGCGTGTTGGCTAAGCTGCAACGCGCGGATGTAGGCGGTGATCGCCCAGCGATCTTCCGGCGCGACACGTGAGGCGTAGGAATACATCACGCCGTAGCCGTTCGTTATCACATCAACGAAATGCCCCGGTGGCGCGTCGCGTAGTCGTGGCTCGTGCAACGATGGCGGCTGCGGAAAACCGCGCTGGACGATCATGCCGTTTCCGTCGCCAGTCGGGCCGTGGCAGACTGCGCAGTAAATATTGAAGCGCTCCTGGCCGCGTTCGAGCAGTTGACGCGTGACCGGCATGGGAAAATTCCCGGCGAGCTGCGGACCGATCTTCCCGGTGAAGAATTGTTCGTCTTCGCGCAGTTGTCCGCGCGCGACGGTGTGCGCCGGAGGCACGCGCGAGCCGCGGCCGTCCGCGAAAAAATTATCTTCGGCGAGCGGCTTGAGGTGTTGCTGATCGACCATGCCTTTGCGGCAGCTCGTGAGCGGTGACACAGCAATAAGCCCGAGCGCGAGCACGGTTAGGCGGTGTTTCACTTCTCTACCTCCAGCACCCTCACCGGGCCTAACGAGAGGAAGAATTCGCGCACTTCCTCAGCTTTGAAGACATGATCGTTCGCTTCGATGCAGAGGAAAAAACGAGTCTGGCTCGCGAGCTTGAACTCGGGTGCGTTAAACACCGGATGGTACGGCCTCGGCAAACCGTTCATCGCCAGCATGCCGATCAATCCGGCAATCGCGGCGAAGAGAATGGTAAGCTCGAAGGTGATCGGGACGAACGCCGGCCAGCTATGGAGCGGGCGGCCGCCGACGTTCAGTGGATAACTGATGACGGCGGAATACCACTGCATTCCGTATGCGGTGACGGCGCCAGCGACTCCACCGAGCAAGACTACCAGCGGCACGCGCGTCCTATGAAATCCGATCGCCTCCGCCACGCCTTCGACCGCGTAGGGACTGTAAGCGTCCATCTTCCGATAACCCGCGTGGTACGCCGCGCGGGCGGCATGCAGGAGTTGCTCCGGCTCCGCGAATTCGCCCATGACGCCGTAAAGATTCTCACTCATCGGGGCGGTCCCGCATTTTCGTGCACGAGATCCCGCATCTCACTGATCGAGATCGCCGGCAGCAGCCGCAGAAAAAGAAAGAACAGCGACGCGAACAGGCCTAACGAGCCGATCAACGTCATCCAATCCCAGCGCGTGCCATGAAAGATTCCCCAGGCCGACGGCAGAAAATCGCGGTGTAGACTCGTGATCACGATCACGTAGCGTTCGGTCCACATCCCGATCTGAATGAAGATCGCCACCACGAAAAGCATCGCGGGGTTGGTGCGGATTTTTTTGAACCAGAGCAACTGGTTGACTCCGACGTTGCAGAAAATGAGCAGCCAGTAGGCGGGCGCGTACGGCCCGAACATCCGGTTGAGCGTGAGGTAAATTTCGAACTTGTCGTCGCTGTACCACGCCATGAAGCCTTCGGTGATATAGCCGTGTGCGACCATCAATCCGGTTGCGAGCATGATCTTCGCGCAGTTCTCGAGATGGCGGATCCTGATGAAATCCTGGAGTCCGTAGAACTTGCGGATGGGAATTGCGAGCGTAAGCACCATCGCGAACCCGGAGAAAATCGCGCCGGCGACGAAGTAAGGCGGGAAGATTGTCGAATGCCAGCCGGGGACGATCGCGATCGCGAAATCCATCGAGACGACGCTGTGCACGGAGAGCACGAGCGGCGTCGCGAGGCCGGCGAGCAGCAGGTAGAGCACGTGAAAACGTTTCCAGTGCCGCGCCGATCCGCGCCAACCGAGCGCCATAATTCCGTAGATGAGCTGAACCGGTCGGCTGACTGCGCGGTCGCGCATCGTCGCGACGTCCGGAATCAATCCGACATACCAAAAGATGACCGAAACCGCGAGATAAGTGCTCACGGCGAACACATCCCAGACGAGCGCGCTGCGCCATTGCGGCCACATGCCCATCGTGTCGGGATACGGCAGCACCCAGTAGAACACCCATGGCCGACCGAGGTGAAGCAGTGGAAATAATCCGGCGCAGGCGACTGCAAATAGCGTCATCGCTTCGGCAAAGCGGTTGATCGAGGTGCGCCAGTCCTGATGCAGCAAAAGCAGGATTGCGGAGATGAACGTGCCGGCATGGCCGATGCCGATCCACCAGACGAAATTCGTGATCGCGAAGCCCCACGCGACCGGCACATTCACGCCCCAGATGCCGATGCCTTTGATGAGCAACCAGGCGATCGCGAAGTTCATCATCATTAAGAGCGCGAAGGAGACCGCGACTCCGGCCAGCCAGCCGCGATGCACAGGGCGTGTGAGGACGACGTCCGTGATCTTCTCTGTCACCGACGCGCTGTCGTAACCCGGCGCGACGACTGGTTCTTCGAGAGCCGTGCTCATGCGTGGTCGAGCTCCGGGTTGGGATTGCGCAACTTCGCGAGGTAGGTCGTGCGCGGACGCGTGTTCAGCTCTTCGAGCAATCCGTAGTTCAGCGGTGATTTGCGCAGCTTCGCGACACGGCTGTTCGGATCATTGATGTCGCCGAAGATGATCGCTTCGGTCGGACAAGCCTGCGCGCAGGCGGGCGTGATTTCGCCGTCGCGGATTTCGCGGTTGGCTTTGCCCGCGTCGATCTTGGCCGCATTGATCCGCTGGATGCAGTAGGTGCATTTCTCCATCACGCCACGGCTGCGCACGCTGACATCGGGATTGCGCATGAGCTTGCGCGTGGGCGGCTGCTCGAACTGGTTCGCGTCGTATTCGAGGAAGTTGAACCGGCGCACTGTGTAAGGGCAGTTGTTGGAGCAATAGCGCGTGCCGATGCAGCGGTTGTAGACCATCTGGTTGAGGCCTTCGCTGCTGTGCACCGTCGCTGCGACCGGGCAGACCAGCTCGCACGGCGCGGTCTCGCAATGCATGCACGGGACCGGCTGATGCAGCATTTGTGGATTCGTTAGGCTGCCGTCGTAGTAACGATCGACGCGAATCCAGTGCATCTCGCGATTGATCGCGACCTGTGCTTTGCCGACGACCGGGATGTTGTTC
>JBBSIA010000029.1:0-44708 GCA_038232335.1 Chthoniobacterales bacterium | reverse complement strand
TGTGGAATTATCCTGGCGCGCAAAAGTTCTTCCATCTGTTTCCTTTGTTTCGAGCTCACCTGCACAGCTTCTTGCTTCATCCCCGCACTAAAGCACAGCTATCCATTAATGTCACCCTTATTTACCTGTCGCTACACTAGTTTATTTTGAAGTTCTTCAGGGAAAGGTTCCGGATTCTTTTTAAAATCCACTTTCAAACCGGCTTTTTTCGCTGCAATCGCTTCATGAATATAGGCTTTCAAGATGGGTTCCATCTCGACTATTTCTCGAACGTCGGTGAACCGAATCTGGCGCGCTGCCTGCACATTCTTCGTTTGTTGGATTAGAAGACCATTGGGATCCTTTAACAAGGCACCTTTGCAAAACATAAGCGCACAGTATTCTTTAAATCCTTGTATTATAAGTATGTTACTTTCCTGAAACGTGTAACAAGGTTTACCCCACTTCAATTCTTCGGTCAGTCCACAGCGAAGAAGGATCGTTCTCAATTTCTGAAATTCTTTCTGCCAGGTTTGGTTTTCGTTAAAAATGCATCAACCTTAGGATTCATTCTGTTCACTTATGGATGCTCTGAAATAAAGTTTTCGCGGCCCTGCGACCGCCCGGACAGGGGGACGTCAGTGACCGCACATCCCGGTGATCGATGCCTGCCCGATGATTTGATCGTGGATGACGAAGCGGAGTTTCCGCCAAGTCATCGGCGTCCCGGCGTCATCAATCATTCCGGTGTTCAGCGCGAAAAGCGTGAAGCGATACTTGTGCGGCGGCCCTTCCGGCGGACATGGCCCATCATAGCGCCGCCGAAGAAAATCGTTGAACGCGTGGCGTCCTCCGCCGGACAACTCCGGGTCCGTTGCACCAGCATTTTCCGCTAGGGCGTGAACAGTCGCGGGAATGTTGTAAGCCGCCCAGTGAATGAAGCCATCACCACCACGGGCCTCGAAGTCGTCACAGATGATTACGAAGCTTTTGGTTCCCGCCGGCGGGTCCTTCCATTCGAGAGCAGGAGAACGGTTCGGTCCGTGGCAGTCCAGGTCATTGAGAATAGTGCTGTCGCGCAACATGCCTCCGTCAGCGAACGACGGACTTGTTAGCACAAACTTCTGAGGCTCGTCCGCTGCACCTGCATGGTCTACGCGGACGAGAGCGACGGCCGCTATCAAAAGCGACAGGGCTCCTAGGCTGTAACGGATCGTTGTCGAGGATGGTGACGGCATGTCTTTCTTCGGCCTCGTAGGAATCATCGGGACTTCCGCTTGTGCACGACGAGCTTATTCCCGTCCGGATCGCGGAACTGCGCCATCCAGCAGACCGGCGTCTCCATCGGCGCAATGTCGAATGTGACTCCGCGTTCCTTCAACTTCGCCACCGCCGCGTTAAGATCATCCACCTCAAATGCCACCGTGGTTCCCTCTCGCGAGGCTGCCACGCGGGATGACAGCCCACGCCAATCGTTGTTTGGGCGATGTCGTACTCGATCCACGCATCGTCCATCTGTGTCAGCGTCGGCTGCAGCTCCAGCGTCTCCTGATAGAATATGCGCGCACGTTCCTTGTCCGAAACCGAAATAGCTACAAAGGCGACTTCTTTGATCGTGGCGTGAATCGCGACGAGTTGCGGTTTTGCGGTCATCGGTGTTTGCATTGCGCGTTGTTGCTAGTGCGGGTCTCAACTCGTTAATGGTTTGGTCAGCTCTGCGCGCCAGTTGGCGGGGTCTGGACTCGACTCTGGTCCGGCAACGTAGCATTCGTAGAGGTCTGGGGCAGGCGTGTGCCCGTTGACTGTAATCCAGTCTAGGAACTCGCTCCAGGCGTCGCCGAGACTCTCGTAAGGCCCGTGGTAAACTGTCCGCGCCACCTTCATGGCGGGCGACTGGCTCGGCTTCACCCGGCCGATGCGACTACCGGCGCGCTGACGGGCACGCTAATCTCGAAATCCCATGTGTCCTCGGCCATCCTTAGGTGGTGGGTGAACCACGGCCCCGTGGACGTGACGTCCTGAGCACCAATGGTGGCCATCAACTCTTGGATACCTGGCCCCATAAGTGTCTGAATCTCTTCACGCGGAATCGTGAGGTGAATGAGGGCGGTGAGTTGGGTGTGGTCTGGATGATGTGTGGTGTGTCGAGCATGATGGGTGTTCTTTCAAATGTTTGGTTTGGATGCAGCTATGCAGCTTTATTTAGGTTCCGTTACTCGACGAACAGCTTGGTTTATTTGAGACATGTCACAGCTATTTTTTGTCGAGACGCGGGCAGCGCTTAACGAGCCCAAGTCATGCTTCCGATTTTTGCGCAGATAACGCGCCCGTGCGCGGTGAGTTATGGTGCAAGCCGCGCATATTTATTAACCCAGTTGGTTTCCCAAGTCTTACCGCCGTCTTCGGAAAATGCCTGCTCAGACTGCGCCGTGTCGGGCGTGATGCCCCAGATCGAGAATCGCACGAGGATGGTTTTGCCGTTGATGGATTCCTGATCGTAGAAATCGCCGCGGTTATTCTTGAACCCGCCGACACCGGGAGTACTGCCTAGCGTGCCGCGCTTCGGGGTCGCGAAATCGAGATTCCACTGATGCGTCGTGGGATTGTACCAGCGCAAGGCCATGAGTTCGACCTGTCCCGCCGCCCCCTCGGCCTTGTACTCCGCGAAATTCGCCTTGCCGGCCCAGATCTTGTTGACGACAGTTACGCCGTCCATCTCGACCCATTCCTTTGATCCGGTCAGCGGATGTAGCAGACGCGACGAGTGCGTTTTCCAAGTGCCGAAGTCGAAATCGAAATCGTGCGCAGCATCGCGAGCGTCGCCAGCCTGGTTCGCGCTGGTATCAGTCGTTGGGGCGGAGGACGGAGCCGGCGCTGATTTCTCTCGCGTCAGGCTGGCGATGAAAGCGGGCGCCCAACTCTTCCCTCCGTCAGTCGAATACGATTCTTCGAAATGATGCGAGTCCGGCTTGATATCAGACCACACGGCCCGGACCAGGATGGATCGCCCGTTGAACGTATCCCGCGAAAACAGTTCGCCCCGCCTGTCTTTGAACGCGCCGACGAGAGGCGGCGTCAACTCACCGATCTTGCTGTTGATGAATGACTGGCTCCACTGAGATGCTTCGGGGTTGTAGAGAAACAAGGTCATACCTTGCCAATGACCATTCGGCCCGTCGGCCTCGATCTCCTCCCACTGGGCGCGACCGTCCCAGATCTTGTGCACGGTCACGATGCCGTTGAGCTCGACCGATTTACTCGATCCCGATAGCGGATCGAGGATGCGTTTAATATGGGTTTTCCACACGCCGAAATTGAAATCGAAATCATGCTGCCCCTCGCGGCTGGAAACGTCCGATCCCGCCTGCGCCGTCTCCTGGGTCATTGCGGGCTGCGGCAGGCTCGATAGCGCGAGCACAAAAAACATCGAAATACACCGACCAGTTTTCATATCGCATTTCCTCGTTTTTGTGTTAGTTCTAGTGGCGTAATAAGGCTACCGGTGGTTCGCATCAATAACCAGTTCTGTCAGACTTGTTATGACCACTTCGAAGACGCAACTCCGTGGCATTTCGAATCTGATCACCGTCGATCGCCGCGCGTCGAAGCCGCTCTATCAGCAGATTTACGACTGCTTTCGCACCAGGATTGTTCGCGGCGAGCTTCGTGGCAGCCACCTCGTTCCATCAAGCCGCTCGCTTGCGCGCGAACTGCGGGTCTCACGTCTGCCCGTGCTGAACGCGTACGCACAGCTTCTTGCGGAGGGTTATTTCGAGAGCCGGGTCGGTGCGGGCACGTTCATCGCCAGCTCTCTCCCGGGGCGGGCGAATTCGCAACCAAACCACTCTCGGCCGAGCGCCGCTTACGGAAGCCGACGCACCTCCGCGCACGCCGCAGCTCTGCCGCCATACGAGAGACCTTCGTGGGCGGGAAGTCTCGGTCCGTTTCAAGTCGGTCAACCGGAACTCCACCAGTTCCCCATAGAGATCTGGTCGAAGCTCAATGCGCGCTATCTGCGCCGCATGCGCGTGAAGGCACTCCAGTACGGCGACGCAATGGGATTGCCGGAACTTCGCGAAGCAATCGCCGCGTATGTCAGAACCTCACGCGGTGTGCGCTGCGAAGCGCAACAGATCATGATCGTGAGCGGCTCGCAGCAGGCGCTCGATCTCGCGACTCGGGTGCTGCTGGATCCGGGAACCCCGGCCTGGGTAGAAGAACCGGGATACTGGCTTGTCCATCAGGTGTTGAAGGCTGCCGGATGCCGCGTCGTGCCCGTGCCTGTGGACGCCGACGGCTTGGACGTAGCCGCCGGTGTTAAACTGAGCCGAAGAGCTCGAGCCGCGTTCGTCGCACCTTCTCACCAGTATCCGCTCGGAGTGACAATGAGCGCGACGCGCCGCCTGCAATTGCTCGAGTGGGCGCAGCGAGCGAACGCCTGGATTATCGAAGACGATTACAACAGCGAGTATCGCTACGACAGCATGCCTATCGCATCCCTCCAGGGACTCGATAGCAGCAATCGTGTGATTTACATCGGCACTTTCAGCAAAATCTTGTTCCCGTCGCTGCGGCTGGGCTATGTCGTCCTTCCGCCGGATTTAGTGGAACGATTTGCCGCGATGCGGCAAACAATGGACCTGTGCCCGTCGCACATCGGCCAAGCGATTGTCGCGGACTTCATACGCGAGGGGCACTTCGCGCGGCACATCCGAAGAATGCGGCCGATCTATGCGGAAAGAAGACGCGTCCTAATCGCTGAACTCGAGCGCGAATTAGGGAACCGCGCGGAGATAATGGGCGATCCGGCTGGAATGCACGTGGCGATCCTAATCGCCGGGATGCGCGACGACCGAAAGATTGCAGCAAAGGCCGCACAACAATCGCTCTGGCTGTCTGCGCTGTCGTCGTTGTATGTTGGCAGAGCGCCGCGCCAGGGATTCGTGCTCGGATTCGGCAATACGAAAGCGGCTCAAATCCCCCAAGCCGTCCGGCATTTGAAGACGCTCCTTCAGGAGTAGAAACAAAGCTGACGCTCCGAATCTATCAGAGGCATGTTACCCTCTTCGCGCCACGTTTATTGCCGTGGTGCGCCGTCAGATTCATCATGAATGCGGGTGTCGGTCGCGATCCAGTTGACTTCCCAGGTTTTACCACCATCGTCGGAAAACGCTTGCTCGAAACGGCATGAAATCGCCGTGACGTCCGAAATCACAAATCGCACGAAAATAGCGCGTCTGTTGAGCGTCTCCTGATCGTAAAATTCGCCACGGCCGTCTTTGAATTGTCCCACTGTGGGTTGCGTGAGTTTGCCGTCGGTACTGTTCGCAAAATTTAGACTCCACTGTCCCGATTGCGGATCGTACAAGCGTAGGTTGAGTCCTAGGAAGTGACCTCCCGGACCGTCCGCCTCGAGCTCGACGAGGTTGCCGCGTCCGTTCCAAACTTTCCGAACCACGGTCGTGCCATCCATTTCGATCCACTCCGTCGACCCTGTCAATGGCCGGAGCCGACGCCGCACATGGGTCTTCCACGTGCCGATCTCAAAATCGAAATCGTGCTGGCCGTCGCGTATCGCCGGGCTGTTCGGCGCTGCGTCTGTTGTTTTAGAGCTCACCTGCGCTGAACTCGACACTGTCGTCATCACCGCGCCGAGACTCCACAGCAACATACCCCGGTAACTGCGATTCACGCTTAGCCGCAAGCGAAGCGGCGCTTTTCGCTCGTTATCGTCCGGGGCTGGGCATTTGTGAAAGTTGATCATCCACGATTGTGTGATGGTCTCTGGCCGTCCTTCAATGACCGCTTAGTCAATTTGCGTTATAACCACTTCGCGCGACTTGCTCAGGCGGCGATATGCGTGTTGATCTGACTCTCGCGGGAAGTGAAGGCGCAAAGTGGCGTGCTGCACCGAACCAGAAAAACGCCGGCGAACATTCAGGTCGTCGGTTAAGCCTGAGACGCTCATTGAAAATTTCCTGAACAGACGGGTCGCTGATCGAATCGCGACCCGTCGTTCGGCGCCCATTTTGAACTGCCGAGCGCACTGCTGTTCGGATAGCTGCCGAGCCGCTCGAAACGTTCGAGCACGAAGGGCAGACCTTCGGCGCCGAGCGGGGAGGCCGGTCGGCAGCGTGGAAGTGAAGATGCGGGCCGGTGAGTCACCGGTGAAACCAAGCGCAGCAATCACCTGACCGCGGCGCACGCGATCGCCGTGCGCGAAAGCAACGCTGCCTTTTGGTATCTTCGATCGTGCCTCATTTCATAGTTTTAACTTCCTGGTCGGGGTCAACTTAATGACGCCGGCCGAATACCTTCCGGATCGCTTCTCCACCCTGTGATGCGCTCCGTCATTCGAGCGAAGGATGCTCAGACCGAATCAAACTCAAGTCCGCCGCCTTTCCACGCGGCATTTCGAAGCGAGTGTTCGAGAAAGTCGCGAACAAGCGCTACGTATCTCTCGTTTGCCCTGTAACAGTGTACGTCCGCAAGACCGCAGCGCCAGCTCAGCGCAGCAGCACTCAAGATAGATCGGGCGTGCTCAAGATCCTCTTGGCGAAAGAAAAGTAGCGATGTGTCAGGCGGCAACTCAAATCGACCGGGGATCAACACTTCAATCATCCGTGAGGGATAATGGGCATCGAGGAGCGCCGCGCAATCTTCCCGCGCAACAGCGATTGGAAGTTGTTTATCGCCGTAGTAACGACCGTTTGATGCGCTCTCGTTAAGGCCAGCATTCCCCTTCCTCCGGAGATATCGGCATTTCGCGATATTGTATCGGCAAAGGTGCACATCCCCGGCAGCGACGGCGTCTGCAGGAACCCGGATTTCAAAATGAGGAAAACCCGCGGTAAGTTTTGCTCGGACGATCGGAGGAAATTCGTTGAGAGTCAGGTGGACGTATTCGGAGAACCCGCGCAATTCATCTTGTCGATGCGATATCCGGCGAAAGTGCGTTATGCCGAAGCCCTGCCGTGCGAGCTCCAGCTTTGAAAGCAGTGCGCTGGCCCGGGCGATGAAGAGCAGATAATGCAGTGGAGCGTAGTGAAAGGCACTAACGATTCCCCGCGGAGCAAAGAGGGATTCCGAAGACATTCAAGCAACACGGTTATTTTAATCAAAGGCGCGGTTGAAAACCCGTCGCGGACCGCCTCGCGTTCGGCTGATTCGCATCGGTGAGATAAGTCGCGCCAGGTTCAAGGAGCGGAGTATATGGCGTGTCTGACTGACGTTGTCTTCGTCCGTTCACCGCGACTCTCATACAGTCGCCAACGCTAGCTTCCATCATCGAAAGACCGCGGTGCATGAGTTCGCTATCCTCACAGAAGCTCGCGAGCTTTGTTCCAGACGCGAGAGACTACCGAAGCTGCCGGCTCGGCGCGGGCAAGCGCGGCTGACACCGGCCCATGCTTGCATCCGAGGACGGTCTCCAATCTGCCGGCCGTATCGTTCTATTTTTACCGGGAATCGAACGTGCAGATTTCCAATTACATTCGATAGGCACAAGCGGCTTTCCATTCCGATGACAGGTGGATTGTTTCTCACGCGGCCTGGACGTTTTTGCGACAAACGTGAGCTAACAATCCTGATTACATGTCGGCGCGATGCAATCGATTTGTGATTTCGCGCGCGTCTTTCAATTAAGGTATATGCGAAACGGCTTTCCCGATGCCATCCGCGAGGGCACGAGCGAATCGGGACGGGGGCGTGGTCTGCGTCTGCGGCGAAAAACAGTGAAGGCTCGACGAGCTCCAACTCCATCAAAAGTAAACGCCCATCCTCGGCAGATTCTAATCCATCTACCCGCGCGTATAGTGGCTTATCTTCGCACGCGATGGCAACCGCAGCGGATACCGCATGTTCCGCCTGCTCGATTAGTTCCGCCGAAGGGAACGCATTCCTCCAGGAGCCACCGAATTGCATCTGAACTCGAAAATCTCCACTGGACGGCTGCTTCAGGACCGCGTGGCTATAAACGCCGTCAAAGAAAACCAGGGACCATTCGCCTCGCTTGGTGATCTCTTCCATGAATGGCTGAATCATCACTCCGCTGCTTCGCACGAGGTTATCGAACCGTTTCTGATCGGCTTCGGTCGGGAAGTCTCGCGGTGACGTGATCCACGTCTCAAAGGCGGAACATGAAACGGTCGGTTTGACCACTGCTTTGCTCCAACCTGCCTTGAATAGAGTCGATGCAAGATCGGCTCCGCTTTTCTGGGGAAACCATACGGTCGGCACGATCGGAATGCCGGCGGTGGCTAATTGTCGCAGGTACGTCTTTTCTGCGTTCCAGCGCGCGACTTCGGCGGCGTTGAATAAGCGAGCTCCCCTTCGCTCCAAGTCATCCAGCCACTGCGTGAAGTCGTCTGCACGGCGAAAGTAATCCCACGTAGAGCGAATTACGACCGCATCGAACTCTTCCCAAGCGATGTCGGCGGCGCCCCAATTAATCGCCACGACATCGGCCTGAGCGATGGAGCGCACGGCGTCGGCGGCCAATGCGTCATCAGGAGTAAGCGCCGGCTGATCTTTGCACGTGGCGAAGGCTATCGTGCGGTTCATGCCGTAGTTCGAACGGTCTCTGAACTTCCTCTATTCATATCCTCCAGGCCGCACCCGGAACCTTCACCAGCGAAACGACCTCTTCGGGACGGCGTGCGATAATTGTTACGCACGTGCGTAACACCTTGGTTTCGGCATCGAGACGTGTTGTAGAAATCCAGGCTTTGCCAGAAGACACCACGGTTTGAGCAATCAACTCGAGGTACGTGCCTGTCGCCGCATACGAAACCAACGACAGGCAGTTTCGTCTTGTTGACAATCGTCCAACTGGAAGCGCGCAATTCGCTCCACAATAATTTCCCATCGCAATCTGATGCCGGAGCGTTCGCTCACACCCGTTCAAACGGGCGAGAGGGACAAGAATACTTTTCGCGCGGTGAAAAGTCGGCACCATCGGAGCGAGTGCGCCTACGGATCAACGCATCCAGGGGTTACGGCAACTTCTTGGAGGCGCGCTTTAGTTCCATCACCCAGTTCGTCTCCCAGCTTTTCCCGCCATCTTGTGAGAACGCCTGCTCCCATTGTGCTGAATCTGAACCAAGTTTCAGCCACACGTACCGCACTCGTATCGCCGCGCCCTTGAACGTATCATCACCGTAAAACTCCCCGCGGTCGCCTTTGAATCCACCGATCACCGGCGGTTGCAATTCGCATTGCACAGAGTCGTTCCAGTAGATGCTCCACTTTTGTGTCTTGGGATTGAAGCATCGGAGAGCAAATCCCTGAATGAGCTTACCGTTTGGAAATGTCGCCTCGTATGTGTCCATGTTGCAGAGCCCGTCGAGGAGAAAGCGCATCTCGTTAGAAGCTGGAAACTCCTGCCATTCATTATTGGCTTCAAGTCGGCGAGCGAGTCGGCGGTTATGCACGTTCCAGAGCCCGAGGAGAAAATCGAAATCGTGTCGTCCGTCGGCCCTCTCGTCAGTGTGGTCGGCGACGTGATCGGAATTTGCGATTGTTTGCTTCATAGTTTGTGGTTCGGCCGCTAACGATGCTCTAGAGAACATTAACGCGGCGCATGCGATCGCGGCTGTAGCCGGCAACCCCATCGCGACCGGTAGCACTTTGAGGTCAAACATGGTGTAACTGCTTAAGGTCTCTTGAAGTGTTTAATGGGAGGCGTTTCCGCGGAAGCGCGTTTGAATTCCATGACCCAGTTTGTCTCCCAGCTTTTCTGTTCGTCGTTCCAAAAGGCCTGTTCCCATCGGGCTACATCTGGACCAAATTTTTCATAGACGCATCGCACTCTGATTGGAGAGCCGTTGAACGTGTCGTCGCCGTAGAGGTCGATCCGGTCTCCTTTGAATTCGCCGATCACAGGCGGTTGCAATTCGCATTGCACAGAATCGTTCCAGTAGACGCTCCACTTGCGTGTCTGCGGGTTGAAGCACCGTAGAAGAATTCCTTCGATCGGTTGACCAGTTGGCAACGTAGCCTCGTACGTGCCGATGTTGCAGAGCCCACCGAGGAGAAAACGCATTTCGTAAACGGCTGGAAACTCCTGCCATTCATTATTGCCTTCGAGCCGTCGAGCGAGCCGGCGGTTGTGCACGTTCCAGCGTCCGAGCAAAAAATCGAAACCGTGTCGCCCATCGGTGCTCTCGTCAGCAAAGCCTGTACGAGTGGTTGTTTTCATAGGTTGGCGATCTATGGCTACGACTGCGCTGGCCATGAATAAGGCGGCGCATGCGATGGCAGCTTTGGGAAGCATCGCTGCCGCGAGTGATGGTGCCTTGAGTTTAGACACGGCGTTAACTGCTCAAGGTGTATTCCAAGTGCTTCAAGACAGCGTCGAGGGGCTCGCGTGACTGCTGAGCCTTGGCCATCGCTTGCCCTCCCTCGATCGCAGCGACGAGGTAGAGACTGAGCTGGCGCGGATTCTTCATGCCAGCCGGCCGCGAAAGGGGCGGCTCATGGCGTAAGGCTTCTGTCCACGCGACTTCCCATTGTTCAAACAACGCCGCCAGCGCCGCCTGGATATCGCGGTCCTGGAGAGCAAGCTCGCTCGCCAGGTTGTTGATCGGACAGCCGGTTAACAGGTCCTCCGTCGCCACTGTTGTCCGGAGTCGCCGAATCACTCCTCGAATAGCCGCCATCGGCCGTGGTGCGTTTACGACCGGCTCTATCATTCTGCGGGCGAACCTTACCGAAACAACTTCTCGCACGACTGCCAGAGCGATCTCCTTTTTGGAGCCAAAGTGATGATAGAAAGACCCTTTCGTCGCTCGTGCTCTGGTCAAAATGTCGTCCAGGCCCGTAGCGGTGTAGCCATTGTCATGGAAAAGCTCGGCTGCTGCGTTGACGATTCTTTTCCGTGTGTCAATCGCGGGGACGGAGGGAGAGGCGCGTTTCGTCATTGGTTCGAGGCAGGCAGCCAACGTAATCGCGATCTGTGCGTCGGATTCGACACAATGATTTCGGGAGCACCAGTAAGAAGCTCCTGAGACGCGAGAGAATCTGCCCCGCGTTGCATTAAGGGACTCAGCGTGTTTGTGAGGGTGGCGTCATCCTTCACCAGGCCCATCCAGACAAGGTAAGGTCCGTCGGTTCGGATGGGGAGCTGCGGGAAATTGTTCGGAACGTCCAATGTTGTCAGAATGCCCGCTTCGCGCACACCGGGACCCTGATAGGATGCGAAGATCTCGTCAACCTTCTTAACGTAGCTTTCGTCAGTTTGCTTCTTGATGCGGAAGATTTGACTAACCAGAACTCCCTTCGTGCCACTTACCTCCGTCACGGGATCGACAGCCGGCAGCACCATGACGCCACGATCTGGGTGCAATGGCCGAAGGAGAAGGACATTGTCGCTATCCACCATTAGATCGTTCAGCGTAGTTCGATGTTCACGCCAGAGCGGTCCAAAATAAAACGCGCTGTTCACGATCGGCCGTTCGTACGTGCTGTGAAAGCCCCGCAACCAAAGAAAGTGCGACGAATCTTCTCGCTCAGCGAACTGGCCAAGCACCAGCGCGCCTAATTGCTCCATGGCTTCTGGGAAAAACGCTTCGAAGTATTGGATGAAGTGCTCTCGTTCGCCGGGCTTGATCGTGTAACGTCGAAATTCGATCACCTGATAATCCCTCAAATGGTTTATGCTGTTCATACGTGTCTCGCTCGGAGCGCTGCCGATGGATTGCGCTACTGAGGTCACGCACAATGCGATTATCCAGAGAAGGCTCACGATCCTCCGTCGCGCGATAGTTGATCGAATCACTGGATATCTACTAGACGGACCGGTCTGTTCGTGTCAAATAAAGTTTTTTGAAATGGCGTGTCCGCGGAGGACCCCGCACTTGTGACATCGCTTTTAGAAGACTTGTTCTGGGGTTGACGAAAGTGAATAGCCTGAATTGTCGTTCTCAATGTCCTACCGCTACATAGGCGCGTGGATCATACTTTGTTATGGTTGCGAATTTAGCGCCGAAGCGCATAGGCCTGGTTGGATTTGACAATGTCACCGCCTCGCACCTCGCCGGACCGGCAGATGCCTTTGCGGCTGCCGCGCTGGACGATGGCTACGGAAACAGCATCCTTTGCTACGAAGTATGGACCGTGGGTTTGACTGCGGCGTCCTTTAAGACGGAGTCGGGCAGTATCCTGAAACCGCAAAGCAGTCTTCGAGCGGCGCCTGAATTTGATACGATTATCATTCCGGGTGGCAGCGGACTACGCTCACCGGAAATTAACCGCGCCGTTGCTGACTGGATTTTGAAGCGGGCTGAAACAACCCGCCGATTCGCCTCGATTTGCACCGGCATTTATGGGCTGGCGCCAACTGGTTTGCTCGACGGCCGCGAAGTGACGACGCACTGGCGTTTCGCCAGCGACGTTGCCAGACGTTTTCCCGATCTCCGCGTCAACCACAAAAAACAACTGATCAAGGATGGAGACTTTTACACCTCAACTGGCTTAACCGCTGGGATCGACCTCTCTCTCATGCTGATTGAGGAAGACTATGGGCCTCAGGTTGCCTCATCCTTGGCTCGTGACCTCGTGATGTATCTGGCGCGCCGAAACCCCGAAGAGGAATTTATGCAGCCCTACTATTTCCAGTATCAGTCGCGCGATCGGTTTGCGCAACTTGTCTCGTGGATTGTCCGCAACTTGCATGAAGATCTTTCCGTGGAAGCGCTCGCGCGAAGAGCCTGCATGTGTCCGCGGGCATTCAGCCGTGGGTTCAAGAGTGTTTTTGGAACTCTGCCGGGTAAATTTGTCGAGAATCTGCGTCTGAACGAAGCTAAACGGCGGCTCTCAACAAGCCGGAACACACTTCACAGCATCGCCAAGTCGGTTGGGTTTAAAGACACACAAAGCTTCCGTCGTTCTTTCGAGCAACGGTTTGGCGCCAAACCCACTGCTCCTTTTGGACGATCAGGAAGTCGTGGAGCAATGACGGGGCAAATGGCGCCCGAAACCCTGGTTATCGACAGGTTTCGGTAATAAGTCAGGCGGACCGGCTCATCGAAAGCAGTCAGCGTTTCGACAAGCGAAGTGGTGGTCCTCGACTTCGCTCGACATGTTTGGTCTCGTTAAGAAGAATAAATCAGCCCTAACAGAACGCCCGGATCGCGGGCGGGTGCCCGAAAGCGAGGGGGTTAACGGGGATGCCGGCAAAGCGCCATCTCGGCAATGTGTCGCGACGCCGAGTCGTTGTCACGTAGAGCGACCGTCCCGGTTGCCGTCAGCGGACCGCAAGCGAGACGCATGCGCTACGAAGCGTTGCACTGATGTGGCGCAAGTTTCTCAACTTGCGAGTATCAGGCACCGCAAGTTAGATGTGGCGCAAGTTTCCAACTTGCGAGTATCAGGCAACGCAAGTTAGAAACTTGCGCCACTAATCCAGGCTTTGCATCGCGCTCCCCGGCTGTAAGTATTTGATGATGACTGAGCCGGAAGAGGTAATCTATCTCGATAACAACGCCACCACCCAGCTCGACCCGGCCGTCGTCGATGAAATGCTGCCGTTCCTGACGCGTTATTACGGCAATCCTTCGAGCGGCTACCAGCTCGGCGCCCAAAGCCGCAGCGCGATCGATCTCGCGCGTGAACGAGTGGCGAAATTACTCGGGTGCGAGCCCGGCGAAGTGGTTTTCACCAGCTCTGGCACGGAGTCAAACAACGCCGCCTTGAACTCGGCGGTGCAGCTCGATCCCGCTCGGCAGCACATCGTCACGACCGCCGTCGAGCACAGCGCGACGTGGAGACATTGCGAACAGCTGGCTAGGCGCGGCTGCGCCGTTACCACCATCGGCGTGGACGGCGAAGGGAATCTCGATCTCGATGCGCTGGAGAGCGCGATCCGGCCAGAGACTGCGATCGTCTCAACGATGTGGGCGAATAACGAAACCGGCGTCGTGTTTCCCGTCGAGAAGATCGCGGAGATCGCCCACCGCGGACGGGCGCTCTTTCACACTGACGCGGTGCAAGCGGTTGGGAAACTTGCCATTCGGTTGCGCGATATGCCTATCAATTACTTGTCTCTTTCGGCGCACAAACTGCATGGGCCGAAAGGAGTCGGCGCGCTTTACGTCAATCGCCGTTCGGCTTTTCGCCCGTCAATCTTTGGCGGCAGCCAGGAGAACAATCGGCGAGCTGGGACGGAGAACGTCGCCGGAATTGTCGGACTCGGGAAAGCGGCGGAGCTTGCGGCAGATGTGCTCGAGGAGGAGCAGGTCAGGGTCCGCCGGATGCGTGATCAGTTCGAAGCCGCCATCGCCGGAACCGTTCCCGGCGTCACAGTGAACGGCAATCTCGACGAGCGGCTGCCAAATACCTCGAGCCTCTCATTTGACGCTATCGAATCGGAAGCTGCCTTGATGATGCTCGATCAACGAGGCGTGTGTTGCTCTGCGGGTTCGGCGTGTCGCACTGGCTCCTTGCAGTCGTCGCACGTCTTACGCGCGATGGGATTAAGTGAGGAGGCCGCGCGCGGAAGCCTGCGTTTCTCGCTTGGTCGATTCAACACCGAAGCGGAGGTCGAGAACGCAATCGCGATCGTCAGGGAGACGATTGCGAAGTTGCGAAAACTCAACGCCGCGCCGCAGACGGCATCAGCCTAGCTGCCTTGGAGCTCTGCGCTGTGGCAACCTTAAACCTTGGGAGTTTATAGGTAGTTGCAGGTGTGTCAGCTTTTAGGAAAACTTCTGGCGCTGGCGATACTTAACGATTTAGCTTAGCTCCCATAACTGGAGAACGATGCGAGCTAGCGCGTGCTGCTGTCAACGAACGTCTTCGATGTAGCTGGCTATCCGATAGTCGATTGGTTTCGTGTCGGTGGCGAGCTGTTTATCGAAATGAAAGGTAGTAGTGCCATTTGCATGGAAGGTTTTAGCGACGATAGCTCCGTACATGTCAATGTTACCGTTTGCCGAGATGAAGTCGGCACCAGGAACGTACCAAAAGGCTTCGATGCCGGGCTTGCCATTAGGATCTAGGTTGACCGTCTGAGTGACCCCAGTTGGCGGGGTCACGCCATAGAACTGTACGTGCGCGGAAGCGCTGTAATTCGTTGAAGGGGTCCCGTTCGCGACCACTGCGGGTGTGATGTTTGGCTGAGGTAAATTGTCCTGATTGTTATTGGTGAAATTTTTAACCTGAATGTCCACATTGCCGGTGAAATAAATCCGAACGTTGGCCCCCTGGTTGATTGTAAGGGAGTCTTTGATGCTGGTCGTTCCACTCGTCCCGTCGACGACAATGTTGATATAAGTCTCGCGGGCGATGGGCTTGTTGGTGGCGGGATCGGTGACCGTCACCGGATTAATGGTAACGTCTTTGAGATATGTATAGTGATACCAAGGTGCATTTTCCCAAGAATCTGGATTTTGGCCCGAGACCTTCGGATTGCTTAGAGGAGGCGTAATCGTCTGAGTTTGGGCTTCATACGATCTATCTGAAGGAGGAGTTACCCGTGGCTGAGGCGCAACGACCTGAGGTACAGTATTATCTATCGCGCCGGTGATGTATTTGACCGCTTGCTTCTTAAGCGTCGCACCATATGTACTGACGTTACCGTAAATCATGCCGGTGTTCTGATTATCGAAGCTCGAGCTGCCGTCAGCGATGTTTCCATCGTGCGAATCGGAGTAGAAGGCAGGGTGAGGACTCGAACTTGGGGCCACGTTTTGGTCGTACTTGCCGTTTTTGGAATCGAAGCTGTCAACCGCGCCGGAGGCCCCGGGGCCGTAAAAAGAACCACTGGTCTTTATGGCGGCGCTAACGGAGAATGCCGGCACCGATATCAACTCGACTCTCCGAGAGACCTGCGCTATCGAATTGCCATTGCTATCTTTTGGAACGGCGACTTGCTGCAGGTTGGTGCCGTCTCCATCGCCATAAGTGGCTTTAAAGTGATCGTAGTTGAAGTCTATCTTGCGCAGGAGACTATCGCCGTTGCCCCGAGAGCTGGCCCCGGCCTTGAAGTTCGTCCCGGATCGGGTCATACTGTCGTCCATACCACCGCGTCGTAGTCCAAAAACGCGCGCCGTGCCAATCGAGCGAATACGATACAACGCATTCCCGGCAATAGACTGGAATCTGTCGACTTGCACGGTAGCCGTCAGACTGCCCGTTCCGGTCGCAGAATCGGTTGGACCAATTGGATTTGGCATTGTGTAGGCCCAGGGTCCGTTCGCCTGGTTGCTGCTGGTCCAACCTGCGCCGGTAAACTCCGTGCCTGAATTTGAAACAACCTTGCGCGTTTCCGCGTAAGCGATGTCACCGCCAGCCTCGGCCGCGCAAAGCGCTTCCTTCCAGCCCTTCACTTGTTTGGAAGTCACATTATAACGGGTCGTGCAGTTCAGGAGCACGTTCCCGCCGATGAGCGAAATGATCAGGATTGTGCATAAGGCGCAGATTATAGCGCTACCAGTTTCCGTGCGCTGTTCGTTCTTCTTCATAACTATAAAAGGAGTCGGTTCGACAGCGTTAGTTCGCGCGCCGAAGATTTCGCAGATATGCGGTGGAATAGATCGTCGTGCCCGTCCGTTCACTCGCCGCACTCAGGGAAGTAAAGATGGGCTTAAATGAAACTGTCGTCTGCGCGAATTCGGTGTTGAAGAGATCGAAGTCGATGATTTCTGGCAGGAGTTGATCAGTGCTGGAAGCAATCGCTGTCACGACGCCATTCTCGGTGCGAAGGATCGAACTACCGCCGGTGGCGATGGAGTAGACGACGGTCGAATTATTCGTTTTGATCGGCTGGCCGCTAATGTCCAGAACGGGCGTGCCGTCGGCATTCAGGGGACCGTTTGCCTGAGTGGTTGTGTAGTAGTCCACCACGAAACCAGATAGGCTCGATGTAACGGTGGGTGTGCGACGTTTGCCAACCCCCGAGGCCGCATCCGCATCCCCGGTTTCGATGATATACTTTGGGATCCAGCAAGAAACCGCGTTCTTGTCCGTGCTGTGCACGATCGTCGAACGTTTTACATCACGGCAGAGGTAATCGACGATGCGGATTTGCTGCAGGTGGGCAGAGAAAAAATTGTCCACTGCCCCAAAACTCCTTTGCAGCGCGATTGAAGAGGTTAGAGTAGCGGCAAGAATAAGGGACCCGATAGCTGATGCGATCATCACTTCCACGAAGGTGAAGCCTTGAGCTGTGCGTAATTTCGTCAGTTTCATTTCTTTAACCCAGCTGAAAGGACTGTTGAGGTTTGTTCCTTAAGCGTACGACCACCCAGCGTTGCCGGCCATTGATAGCCGACATCCACCTGGACCAAGGTGGTGCTAGTGAAATCCGGGGTGGACGGAGCGAATGTCACCGTCCCATTTGTATTCCGGGTATACGTGACGGTGGGAGTTCCACCGGGATATCCTTTGATCGTGACTGTCTCGGTAGCTTTGCTGGTCAACGGGGAGGTGTTGGCTGCCGTCGCCAGCAGTGTCTTCATCGTGGCCGTTGTGGTAAGCGAGGTGAAATCGAGATTGCGCAACTGTTCTAGTCGATCCTGCACCCCTTCGATGGCGCCCACGCTCTCCTTGCTCGCTGAAATGTATCGTAGGCAGACAGCATTAACTTCAAATATCCCCACGAAGAATACCGCAACGAGAACGGTAGCGATTAGCACTTCTGGGAGTGTGAACCCGGTTTGTGAGGGTCGGGCTTGGCGGAACTGCATAAAGGTTTGTCGCAGATTTACTATAAAACTCAGGTTCTTTACAGCAGCAATAATGCCACAAGCCGTAGCCGGCTACGGCTGAAGGCTGCGCATGACGATTGCTAGAGCCATGCTGGCTTGCTAAGCTCAATGCCAAAGAAACGCACACGCTCGTCGCATTCGTTAAACAACCAATGGTGGCTGCTCTCCGCGGGTGAGTGGATTGGACTCACGCTCGCGTTTCTCGCGCTCGTCGTGATCTTCTGCCTCTTCTTTATTCGTCGGCAAACGCTTCAGTACCATCTCGAGCACACCTTTTCAGTCACCGCTCCGGAATTTTTTGGCTCCGCGCTCGCGCTTGGGGATCCGTTGCCGATTCCCGGCAACAAAATGGATGTCCTCCAGAACGGCGACCTCTACTTCCCGGCGATGCTCAATGCGATTCGCGCGGCGCAAAAAACCGTCAACTTCGAGGCCTACATCGTTTACTCGGATGCCATCGGCAGGCAGTTCCGGGATGCGCTGTGCGAGCGCGCGCGGGCCGGAGTGGAAGTACGCGTCTTGCTCGATGGAATCGGCTCCGGTTTAAAACTGAAGAATGCCGATGTCCGCATGATGAAGGAGGCGGGCTGCAAGTTTGCGTATTATCATCCGACGCATTCGTGGCGCGTCGACCGGACCAATCGGAGATCGCACCGCCGCATTCTCGTGCTCGACGGAAAACTCGGTTTCACCGGTTCGATCGGGTTCGCAGAGAAGTGGGCGGGCCACGCGCAGGACGCGGAGCACTGGCATGACGCACAGATGCGGATTGAAGGTCCGCTGGTCGCAAAATTACAGGCCGCCTTCCTCGACCATTGGGTGAAAACGTACGGTGAAGCGCTCACCGGCGCGGATCAATTCCCGGCGCTTCCGCCAGCCGGCGACCTGAACGCAGAGGTCGTGATCTCACGTTCATTTTCGATGGCGCCGGTGCCGCTCTTGCAGGCAGTCGCATTCACCGCGGCGGAAAAACGAATCTGGATCACGAACGCGTATTGCACGCCCACGAGCGATCAAGTCGAACAGCTTGTGAAAGCCGTGCAACGCCACGTGGATGTGCGGTTGCTGCTGCCGGGGGAACACAACGATCAGCCGCTGACTGCGTCTGCCGGGCGCGCAGCCTACGGCAAAATGCTCGAAGGCGGAGTAAAGATATTCGAGTATCAGCCGACGATGATTCACGAGAAGTGCATGGTCATCGACGGCCTCTTCACGATGTTTGGGTCATCGAATCTGGACGCGCGTTCGTCAGAAATTAACGAGGAACTGGACGTGACAGTTTACGACCAGCGTTTCGGTCGCGCGATGGAAGACGTCTTTACAGAGGACCTCCGACATTCCCGTGAATACACGTTCCAGGAATTCAAGAGCCGTTCGCTTTGGGAACGCACCACGGAATGGTTGATGTTGCCATTCCGGTCACAGCTATAAAAGGCGGGGAACGATCTATCTGGAACCAGGAAACCAGGAAGACGTTGAATCAGGCCGTAACGGATGCGTAGCACCGGCCGGGCTTTCAAAGCAGGAAATGAGGAAACGGAACCGGGACATAGCTGCAGGCTGCGGAGCGAATCTGAAAGGGGCAAAGATTTGTAAGTGGCGCAAGTTTCCTAACTTGCGTTCTCAATATCGCAACTTGGAAAGTTGCGCCACAGAGCGGGACGTCACAACCGCGTACATGAAACTAAAGGGGCCGAGAACTGCTTAAGTCATTCTTTTCCTACTTTTCTGCTTTCGTGGTTTCCCAAATTCAAATCAGCCTCGACAGAGTCTCGCCCACAAGGCGAGCCGCCCTTGACCGGCTAATCGCGCTTCGACATTCGAGGGCAGACGCAATACGATCTTCGCGTCCGATCGGATTATGCAGACATCGCCTCTCGATCTCGCTTCTTTGCGCAACGAATACGCAGCCCTTGGCTTGCGCCGGGCGGAGCTCGATCCTGATCCGATCAGGCAATTCGCGGCGTGGTTCTCCGCCGCGGCAACCGCTGGAATTCGCGACGTCAACGCCATGAGCCTGGCCACTGCAACCCGCGATGGCCAGCCGTCAGTGCGCGTGGTGCTTCTGAAAGGCTTCGATGAGCGCGGCTTCGTGTTTTTCACAAATTATGCAAGCGAGAAAGGCGTGCAGATGGAAACGAACCCGCACGTGAGCCTCGCACTCTACTGGGTGCAACTGGAGCGGCAGATTCGAATCAACGGCGTTGTCGAGCACACTTCGCGGGAGGAATCCGCTGCGTATTTTCATTCACGGCCGCGCGGCAGCCAACTCGGCGCCTGGGCCTCGCGCCAAAGCGAAGTCGTGGATGCCCGGCGCGTGCTCGACGCGAGATTGACGGAGATGGAAGAGCGCTTCGTCGGCAGCGAAGTGGAGCTGCCACCACACTGGGGTGGATACCGCGTGCAGCCGCGACAGATCGAATTCTGGCAGGGCCGGCCAAACCGGCTGCACGATCGCTTCCGTTACAACCGCGAGCCGGACGGCGGGTGGTCTATCTGGCGCCTGGCACCGTAGTGATCACATTCGAATGCCATGAGAAGGCCTCTTCGAATCTCATGCCCAGTCGGATCGTCGCAGGGGACCCGCCTGCCTCCACAGCAGGCGGGTAACGATTCAGACCAATATGGGATCCATGACTACCTTGGCTGACTCGGTGCCGCGAGGGGGCCTCATAACCTCCGGAACTGCTTTATGGTGCTACCCGGCAAGCCACCGTATCGGTGTCATACGCGGAGTTTTCGCGCAGGCGAAACCAGCCGGCATCAGTGCTCTTCATTGCCTGCGCCACGGTGTTCATCTCGTTTTTGGCGAAATCCTGCCATGGGTTGTAGCGGGAAAGGGCCAGGAATTCGATGGTCCGCCTTCGAGATGTTGCATTAGCACGTTGCCAGCGGACGTATCCACCGAGCGATCGGGAGCCTGGCCGAGGAATTTCTCCAAGTCATCACGACGACCCGGCACCGCCCGATGAACCGAGACGACATACACTGACCCCGCGCTCTTGGCGGCGTCACTGCCCAACCCCATCGCGCGGCTGAACTCGTCCCAGGAAGGGCCGTTCACGAAAGTATCGTTATGCCACTCCGTCACATCCCGCATGCCTGCCGGGACCTGAAACGGCGTCGCGTCCACCGTGGCGTTCGTGCCGAGGTGTTCTATCGCGACGTAGTCCCAGGCGTCGCCTTCCTGGTGACGGAGAATCAGCAGGTGCCCCGGCATCGGCGCCTTCGGATCTTGAGTTTTCAGGAATTCGAGCATCTGCGCGGCTTTGCCCGCGGCGGCCTTGCCAAAGTAAACGTGGTAAACGTCAGTGCGCGCCGTTGATGAGCTTGCGCTGATTGCGGAGGCGCCGCTTGCGGTTGGGGATGGGGAGATTTGAGCTTGGACAACTCCAATCGCCACCAAGGCGAGCGAGGTGGCGGCGGCGAGAATAGGAACAACTGATTTCATCATAATTCCTTCTGTGTTGGGTTGAGATTGCGGACGGCTCCTCCGGAAGCCTGGGCCCTTTTTCCGGGGGAACTGTGTCGAATTGAGACGCCTCGACACGCGTATTGGCCTCGACCGTAGGGAGCAGCGAAGCGCAGAGTCAATGCCGATTTATATGGAAAAAGTGCGCGTGTCCCAGCCTCCGCATGATTGCAGCAGTGGCTGTATCCCCGACTCCGCGCGAACGAGCTTGCCACGAGGCACGTCTGGTGCTTATGATGGGCTTCCGATGGTTCGAGCGAATTGTCGGGAGCGCTTCACGGCTGCGGATTTTGAATTCGTGGTGCGGACCTTGGCGCGTTCGCAAACCGATCCGGTCTCACTCGTTGCCCTCCTCAGCGACTCTGAGACCCGCGACTCGATCCTGGATCATCCGCGGCTCGTGGATGCAATTCTTTCGCACGCGGGACAGCTCGCGATCTCGTCGCAATTTTATTTCTACGTTCTCGCGCGGCATGTCTTGCGGCAGGCGGGACTCAAAGACCGCAAACTCTGTGATTATGTCGCCTCTCTGCTGGAGACTTTTTCGCGAATGACCGATTTGCGTTCACCGCATCTGACCGAAGAACACGGTCGCCAATATATTTCCGATCTCCTGATTGCTTTGACCCACGCGACTGCGGAACAGACATTTCTCCTGCGCGCGCACGTCGGTAATTATGCGCTTTTTGTGACCGGAATTTTTCACGAGAACACCCAACGGCGTAGTCTTCGTGGCGCCCCCGATATGAAATTCTATGAACAGATCGGGCGCACGAATTACCAGCTGGTCTCATCGCACGCGACCGCGCGGCGTTGTGAGCTGGACGGGGTCTTCGAAGAACTCGCGGAACGCTTCCGCGACGTCCGCCTCGCGCTTAACCAGCTTTCCGATCAGCTCTTAAATCTGGACGAGGACGCGGGCCCATCACTCCTCTTGTGAACGAGACTTTGTTCAGTCAAATCCAGCAACTCTTCGAGCGGACCTACGCTCAGGTTGGGATCAACCTCGAAGATTGCCTGATCGATCGCAGCCGCTGCACGCAGCTCTCGCATCTCGCCGGCGCCTCGGCGCGGGAACTGAGTGAGCTCGCCCGCACCTTCCTGCGCCGGGCCGGCGATCAACTTTATGTCGGTATCTATTATTCGCGCTGGCTGATCGAACAACTGGAGCGGCACGATCCGCGCGCCGGTCTGAACGATTCGAATATCCGCTCGCTCATCGCCTTTGTGGAGGAGATCAATCATGCGCTGCACGCGGCCCTCCAGTTTAAGGATGGCCATTGTGAGATCGCATCGGAGGATTTCGCGCGCAATCTCGAGCTCCAGGCGCAGGTCGATACTTATCTGGTCCTGCTGCTCTTCGTGGCGTTTTTTCGCAAGACCCAAAAAGTTTCGCGCACCGATCGGCGCTGGCTCCGCTTTCATTTGTTCGCGATGCAAAATCCAGGTGCTTTCCAGGATCGAAATCTCCGTGGCCGTTATCGCGAGACCGGCGAGCTCGCCTCGAGTTATACTCAATACCTAGACACCCTTAACGGGATGCGCCGCCTGGAAGAGATCCGCCGGTTCCGCTCGCTCGATTACGGCGCCAAGAAGGAGCGGATCTTCGCCTTGATGGACGTTACGTAGCTGGAACGATTCGACTAGCAGAGTCCGTCCCGGGTTATTGCCCGTTGGGAAGAGCGCTGCCTAATGACGCCGAGAATCGCCATCTGCGTCATTCTGAGCAAGAAGCAGCGAAGTCGTACCGAAGCCGACACCAGTCGGCGAGGCCGGCCTTCACTGCGGTTGCCCCGCATTCAGTTACGCCGCGGGATTTCTCAACTGCGCTCGAAATGACGGTGGTGTAAGAACGTCTTTTTTCCGGTAAGGCGGACATTTGCAGTTTGTGAAGCGGAACAGTATCCGGTAATGATCGAGCGTGTTTAGCTTGACGATGCTCGGCAGCGGCAGCGCCGGAAATAGCGCCCTCATCGCCACGGCGCATTGTCGGATTCTCGTTGATGGCGGATTGAGCGCGCGCCAGCTCATCCTCCGGCTCGCACAGTGCGGCGTCACTCCTTACCAGCTCGACGGCGTGTTGCTCACCCATGAGCACGGCGATCACGTCTGCGGACTGGAAGTTCTCTGCCGGAAATTTCGGATCCCGATTTATTGCAACTCGCTGACCGCGGAAGCCATTCGCTGCGGTTCGTTAGGCACGCATCGGAACTGGCGCTTCTTCCGCACCGGCGCTGAATTTTCGATCTGCGATATTACGGTCCAGAGCTTCCCCGTGCCGCACGACGCGGTCGATCCGGTCGGCTATGCGTTCCACGCCGGTGGAAGCGGGCTCGGATTTATCACCGATTTGGGTTACGCCACGAAGATGTGTGTCGAGCGACTGCGCGAAGTCCATACGCTCGTGATCGAGACCAACCACGACGAAAAGCTTTTACAGAATTGTCCCCATCGGCCCTGGCCGGTGAAACAGCGCATCCAGTCGCGGCACGGGCATCTCTCCAATACCGCGGCCGCCGCCGTCGTGGAGCAATTATTGCCGGGCAAAATCGATCGCGTCGTGCTCGGTCATCTCAGCCGTGATTGTAATACGCCCGCGCTCGCAGCCGCGGCGATTCAGGAGTTACTCGTGAAGTGCGGCCGCTCGGAGGTGGAAGTGCATTGTGCCGGGCAAATGGAAATCGGTCCCCGTTTTCGGATCGGCGAGACGCTAACTCGTGCGTTCCAACCGACCTTCGACGCGGTTTTGTTTTAGACTGAAACGGCCTCAGCGGTGGCCGCGTGGGTCGCATAATTCTTCGCGACGTGGACGGGACTGGCTCGGTTGCAATTAATTGGGTTCGACCGAACGACTAATCCTCATCGCCGACAACGAGGTGAATCACGCCTGAGGGGTCGGAGATGAAGAAGCCATCGAAATCCTCGCGCAGTTGCTCGACTTCATCGCGCCGCGGGACACCATTGATTTTCAGGTAGGAGGCCGCTGCTTCCGTGTCGGTCGTCTCCAACTCGAGCCAGATGTCGGGCTGGCTCAGATTCGGCACCCGATCGATCCAGAGCCGGTTCGGCCCGAATTGGAAAATGCAACCGTCCTCCTCCTCTTCGATCAGCGGCAGGCCGAGCGTATCGCGATAGAAGGCAAGCATTTGACCGTAGGTATGCACCGGACATTTGATGGCGATATTCGCGCCGCCGGAAAACTGCGGACCGTGGACGTTTGCTACCATACGAATGCCGTCGCCGGCTAATCAGCTGCGGCGATGACGTGCGCGTGTGAAAATTGACGGTTTCATCGTCAGCCGCTCGCCCCTCCATCGCCGCCAGGCCCGGTCATGGCGACGGGGTCAAGTGCTCTCTCGAGTCCATGGGGAGGAAGCACGTTTTGCTCCCGGCAAATCTCCCTCACGGTTCTGCCCGTCTTCGCGCTCTCTTTCGCGATTTCGGCGGCGCGATCGTATCCGATTTTCGGCGCCAGACTCGTGACCATCGCGAGCGAGAGCTCAACAAGTTCGCGGCAGCGTTCTTCATTCGCCTCGATGCCGCGCACGCATCTTTCGGTGAAGGCTTCGCAGACATTCGAGAGCAAGCGGATACTCTCAAGAATATTGTGCGCCATCACCGGCATCATCACGTTGAGCTCGAAATTTCCGTTTGCGCCCGCCCAGGTCACACAGACGTCATTCCCGATCACCTGCGCGCAAACCATCATCATCGATTCGCACATCACCGGGTTTACTTTTCCCGGCATGATCGAACTCCCGGGCTGCGTCGAGGGCAGCCGGATTTCGCCGATGCCGCATCGCGGTCCGCTCCCGAGCCAGCGGATATCGTTCGCAATCTTAAACAAGCTCACTGCGATCGTCTTCAGATGGCCGCTCGCTTCCACGATTGCGTCTTTGCCGCCCTGCGCTTCGAAATGATTGGTCGCTTCTCGGAACGAAATGCCGGTGCGTTGCTCGAGATGCCGCATCACTTTCGCCGGAAACTGGTGGTGCCGGTTTAATCCTGTCCCGACCGCGGTGCCGCCGAGCGCCAATTCCTGGAGTGCCGCGATTGCGCGTTCGGTCCGCTCGCAGGAATGTGCAACTTGCTGCGCATATCCGCCAAACTCCTGCCCGAGACGCACCGGCGTCGCATCCATCAAATGGGTGCGCCCGATCTTGATCACATCCCAGAATTCCTTCGCTTTCGCGTCGAGCGCCGCCTGGAGCTGCGTGAGCGCCGGGAGGAGTGAATTTTTCAGCTGTTCAGCGACGCTCACGTGCATCGCCGAAGGAATGACGTCGTTGCTCGATTGACCCATGTTGACGTGATCGTTCGGATGAACTGAATCCCGTGCGCCAAGCGATTTGCCCGCGAGTTGGCAGCAGCGATTCGCGATCACCTCGTTCGCGTTCGTGTTTGTGCTCGTGCCGGAACCGGTCTGGAAAATATCCAGTGGAAAATGATCGTCGAGTTTGCCGTCCGCCACTTCTTCCGCGGCCTGGACGATGAACGCGGAGCGGTGCGCATCGAGCAACCCGAGATCGTGGTTCGCCTGCGCGGCGGCCCATTTAATCAAGCCAAGCGCGCGAATGAAGGGACGCGCAAAGCGGTAGCCGCTGACCGGAAAATTCAGGACCGCGCGCTGGGTCGAGGCGCCGTAAAGTGCGGATTCGGGGACGGACATTTCGCCCATCGAATCCTTCTCGACCCGCGAACGCTCAAGCGTCATGCCGACTGATTTACCGGATATCGAGACGGCTCGGGAACCGCGCGCCGGTGCCCGTTCCGGTTATGCGATTTTCCGAAAACCGTGATGAACATCGGTGGAATATTTTGCAAAAAATACTCCGACTCCGCGCCATCAAAAATGGTTGCGTGTTGGCGCAATTCGTTGGTCACCTGGTAGATGATGAAGCTGCCGCCGGGCGCAAGCGCCTCATATGTTTTCTGCAGGAGCGCGCGTTTCTTTCCGAGCTCGAGAATGCTAAACGGAATGCCGGACAAAATGTAGTCGCAATGGGCGATTCCGAGGCGCGCGAGCTCATCGGGTAATCGGGCAGCGTCGCCGTTGATGACATGAACCCGCCGATCGCTTGCGAACTGTCGTTTTAAATCGCGCGAGAAAGCTGGGTCGAGTTCAAACAGGAGCAGTTGCGAACCGGCCCGCATCCGGCGAACAATTTCACGGGAATGAACGCCGTCCCCCGGTCCGTATTCGGCGACAACGCGCGGCTGCGAGAAATCCATCTTTTCAGCGACCCGTTTCACGAGGGCCTGGGAGCTGGGAATGATGGATGCGATCTGAAACGGCCGTTGCAGGAATCGCTTGAAAAAGAGAGCGCTCATGAAGGTCGGAATAGTCAACCCCGCTGCCCGCCTTGTCCAGCCGCGATGTGTGCAGCCAGGAGCGCAAGCGCTCGCTGCCTCTCAGAATCGGCCCTTTGGCCTTTATCTTTGGTTCTGTAACAATAGTTGACAAGGATTCTCATTTTTATAAAGGTATGTTTGAGCGAAAAGACTTGCCCCCAGCACGGCGAGTTGCTGAATCTCTGCCATGCATAACCTTTTAACGGTCAAGGAGACGGCGAAATATCTCCGCATTCCCCTACCGACCGTTTACTACCTGGTCCAACGTGGTCAGTTGCCCGCAATTCAAATTGGTGGCCGCTGGCGGATCAAGAAGTCGTCCCTCGACAAGGATATCCTAAAGGAGGACAAGTCCGGGCAGCCGACGGTGCTGGTGGTCGATGACGATGAGAGTCTCCAGAGTCTGTTTAAAATTTTTCTCAAAAAGATCGGCTTCAGTCGTGTCGTTGTCGGAACTGTGAAGGAGGCCCTCGCAGCTCTGCAAAAGCAGAAATTCGATCTTCTCTTTCTCGATTTGAAACTTCCCGATGGACCCGCCGACGACGTCTATGACGCGGCCAAGGAAATCGATCCGGAACTGCCGATTGTGGTGATCACCGGTTATCCCGACAGTGACATGCTCGATCGAATTTTGACAAAAGGCCCGATTACGGTTCTGAAAAAGCCGCTCCAGATCGAGCAGCTGCAGCAGACCGTCCGGATCCTCGGCCACAAAGACGCCGTCAAGCTCGCGGCCTAACGAATCGGACGCGCAGTTGCGTTCATCGTTTGTTAGGTCAGAGCTCTTGCTTCGTTGCTTCACTTTGCTGCACGCCGAGCAGTCTTCGCATCACCATCGGTTTTATCGCGGGTTCGAACCCGGTGCAGAATTGAACGCGATGCGCACCCGCGGTCCGCTCCCGTCGGACGAGAAGCGTGTGCTTCGTGCCTGCGGACGCAAATCGCGCCTCGGTCATTAAGAGGTCCGGCCGTAAAACTGCGGCGATGGCGAGAGCATCGAAGATCGGCCCGCCTTTCTCTCCGACCAGACGCGTCCAAAACCAAAGCCAGACTCTGCTTTCACGCGCGAGATACTCACCCACTCCGCCGTCTTCTCGGAGACGCTCAAGATCGCATACTTCGATCTTCAATCCCGACGCGGTTTCGATTGGAATGGACAACATGGGAAGACCCGCTCGCATCACGATCTCAATCGCGGCTGGATCTTTAAAGATGTTAGCGTCATGGATGCGGAACGATCTACGGGGTCCGAACGCGATTGGGATGGATTGGGTTTGCCCGCCGACGAATACGACTCGATCGATCTTCGAGGCGAGATCGGGATGGATGGTCAAAAACGACGCCAGATTCGTCAGCGGTCCAAGCGCCACATAAGTGAGGTGACGGGGTCGTTTCAAGACGGCCGCGAGCGCATCGGTGGCGGGAGACCGCTGGCCTAACGACCGCGCCGAACTCGCCCCCGGCTGGACGGCTGGAACGGTTTCCCGGGGCTGTCCAAAACTGGATGCGAGCATCCGCGCGACTTTTGTCGTTCGAGCGAGCGAAGCATTGCCGTAGGTGGTGCTGATGCCGGCGATGCGCAATTCCGGCGAATGCATCGCCAGCACGAGTGCATAGGCATCGTCCACTTCACGGACGGGCGAGCCGATCGATGGATCCGTATCGATCCAGACCGTCGCCGCGGATGAGACCGTGACGCCGCAGCAAACAATCCACGAAACCAGCGACAACTTTCTATTCATTCCTTCGACACGATCCACAATTTCAGGGAGACTGTTTCAGATCAAGGTGGAGCGACGGGTGCAATCGTTCGTTTCGCGCTGCGCAGAACTCCAGTTCTACGGGCTGGCGCGCGCGTGCACTTGCCAAGCAAATCCCTCGCCCTCATAATCTCCCTTCGGTTTCAGAACGCGCGGTTAGCTCAGTGGTAGAGCACTACCTTGACACGGTAGGGGTCACAGGTTCGAACCCTGTATCGCGCACGATCTCCACGTGCCGTCTTCTGACAGCCAGTAATCGATGCCGCTGCGTCCGCTAGCGAACGGTCAGACCCGCGACCTTGCGAAATCGCCCCGGCTTGCAGCGCGCAATGCTTCGCCCGCTGTCCAAAACGCGGCTCCAATAAGAACCAAGTCTTTCATGAGGAATTGTCCCGGCATCGACGTTGGGAACGGAAAGCCGTAACCTGGCTGCCACACCCCAGGCGTGCTCAAGGTAAAGCTCAGAGTCGTGAGAAACATGAAAATCGCGCCGATGCTGCCAGCGGCGGAGAGTTTGGGCGCGACCGCGCGAAGGGCAATCAGAATGCCGATCATAACCTCGACGGTGCCAAGGACCGCGGCGAAACTGCGCACGCTCATCACACTGTAGGTCCACGACAAGAGCGGGGAATGGGCGACCAAACCCTGGACGCCCTCGGCTTCGTAAGCAGTAAACTTCAAGAGTCCGACCCAAACTATAACCGCCGCCAACCCATAACGAATTACCGTGGCGCCGATGTTCTCCAGCGTATGGCCGGGAGCCGCTGTGCTGTCCGTTTCCATCATTCTTGTTGTCATTTTTTGTTCTCCTCGTTTCGACTGCTCAGACGGCGCACAGAGGGCCGCTGATTGCTGTTCTTATGACCAAAACCTGGCCGGTACGGCGGCCGTTCTCCGCACAACTGTCTGATTTCTTTTTGCGATCACGCGAGCAGCGATGCCGCCAAGCAATGGTCGCATCTACTTCACCTGCACGTTCATGCCTTTTGCGATCTCGCGGATCATTTCCAGGTGGTGCTTGAGCGTCGGTGCCGTCTCGGCGGCAAAAGCTTTCACGTCCGCATCCGTCGCGTTCCTGGCGGAAGCGTCGAAGGCGGCCACATCCTTCTCGTGGACTTCGACCATGGCCTTGACGTATTCACGGTCAAACTGCTCGCCGTTCAGTTTCGATAATTTCTCCTTGGTCTGCTTGGCCTGCGGAAGAATACCGGGTGGGAGTGTTACCTTCTTCTGCTGCGCCAATTGCTTTAAATCCTCGCCGGCTTTCGAGTGATCCTCGATCATCTGTCGGGCGAACTGCTTGACCTGAGCACTGGCGCCGTGTTTCACGGCCAGTTGGCCCAGCTCGACCTCGGCCATGCTGCCGGGCCCGGCATCGTTCATGAAAGCGAGGTCTCCACCGCTAACGACCTTGTCGCCTTTGTCGCTCGGGGGATCGGCGGCGCCGGCGCCGGCGATTCCGATTGAGCATGTGAGGCTTATGCACGCCAACAGAGTTTTCGGCGTAATCCATCCGCATCTGGCTGTATTTGTTTCCTTTTTCATATTACCCGATTTCATCCGCGAGCGCCGGGCCTCTGCGCTCGGTGCCCAGTGTCCTGCCAGCTTTAGCTCGCGCTGTCGGCCTGATACAAGCTAAATTTCTCACTCATGAAATCGTACGGTGCACACTGCGTCGATCCGTAGCTGCATGACGCTCTGAGAGTCGCGTCAGCGGTATCTTATTCCGACATTTTGGGTCCCTGCTCGAGATCGGAGCGCTCGTCAGCCAATTAGAGTGCGCTACGCAAAGGTTCGGTGACGAACCCGTATACCAGCCCAAACAATTCCAACGTAGCGCGCCCGTCGCGATTGCTGTTCTGTGAAGCAGGCAAGCACCACGTCGCGTCACGGCTGCTTGGTCTGCGGGCGGGTACCTAGTTACCAGCTGCTGCTAGCTCGGAGACGGGATTCCGACCTGCGGCCTGTCTTCTGCGGAAGGTTCGTCTGCGCGACCAGAAGAAGCATTTTCGAGTTTTCGACGCTTCTTCTCTTCCTTTTTCTTCTGCTTCTCGAGCTCTTTGCGGCGCTTCTCGCCTGAATAATTCGGTTTGGCCATGGCAGCGGTCAGAAGGATGCCCGTGCCTTGCCGCCCCGCTGGCTCCACTCGGCGCGCAGCTGTTGCATCTCGGCGCCCACGACCAGCAACGGCGCTGAAATGCCTTTGTACTTCTTTACAATGCCGGTAACCGTCTTCTTTACTGCCCCGCGGTCGACAAGACTCTGCAGCTTCTCATAGGAACGTAAACGCAGCATCTCCTCGCCACCACTCGCCGAATTGCGGGCGCGCAGATTTGCGAACACCAGATCAAAGAGCGGTTTGAATTCATAGCTCGGTTTGCTGCTAAACGCAGCCACCAGCTCCTCGGTGATGATATCTGGGACCCGACGTGAGAAAGCCTTACCGGATGCGTTTGCCATCGGGGAGTATGCCACGGGCTTGGACATTCCCCTAACGCCACTTTTGGGATAAGGCTCTTCCGCCGTGCCCGGCTGTTTCTTTTCGTATATTGGTGGGCCGGTTTTCTAATGACTCACATCCCTTTACTCGTATTAGCAATCATCGTTGGAAAGCACGCCTCTGGGGAGCGCACGCGAGTCGCGTGCGGCCGATGGCGGCCTCGCGATCGCGAACTTTCCTTCTCTAAGGTGCGGCCAGCGGGATCTTGCCCGCTGAAGATCCAGCGTAAACAGGCAAAATGCCTCTGTCCCTCCGCGTTACCGCGCCATGTCCGGCGCTGGTAATTCAACGCGCGCTCGTTTTTTTTAGGCAAGCACTCGTTCGATAAAACCGCTGGTTGCTTCGGGTGCTTCCAGCGGAACAAGGTGGCCACTCTCCGCGATCTGTTCAACGACCGTGACACGATCGAGTCGCGCGACAATTTCGCGCTCTACCAGGTCCGCGGTGATATTCTTGTCGGCGGCACCGATCGCGATCGAGGCCGGAACCCACACGGCTGCCAATTGCTCCGTAATGTCCTCGCGGCTGCCGTGCTCCAGCCAGGCGCGCCAGGCCGGGGCAGAAGCGCGGAGAGTATCCGCAAGCGCGAGGTCAAAGAGCGCGCTCGGCAGTGGCCGAGCGGTGATTTTGCGGAGAGTTTCCTCGATCATCGCAGCGTTCCCGCAGCTGGCGAGAAGGCGGGCTCGTTCGGCGGACGACATCGGTTCGGGTGTGGGAGGCGACGGGGCAATGAGCGCGACTGACGCCAGGCCGGCCGGGCGTTGCGCCGCCATGGAAAGTGCAACCTTGCCGCCCATCGAGTGACCGACCACGACGAATCTTTTCAAGCCCAGGCGCCTAACGAGTTCGTGCACATCATCGGCCATTCCTTTGACCGTGTAGGAACTCGGATCCGTCGATGAGTTGGACGACTCTCCGAAGCCGCGCAAATCCGGCGCGATGCAGCGAAAGCCGCGCCGCGCCATGATTTCCATCACCGGCTCCCAGCTGCGACCTGAACCGCCAAAGTAGTGCAGAAAAACGAGCGCGGCCCGCCCTGTGCCATCGTCCGCACCGCGCTCGCGAAAGTGAAGCGGCACGGTGCTCTCGCTCAAACCTCGACCTTTAGCATCGCGTCCATTTCCGTAACTTCGAACATCTCACCGCGAGGAACAATGGTGATCTGACCAAAAGCCTCCAGCAGCTCGCGATACGCTTTCGCGACCGGCCGCGGCTGGCGTTTCAAGTCATACAAACCGCACGGGTTGACCCTGTCGTTTTTCTCCGCGAGGGCGGTGTCCCAGTCGAGCTGATCGGTGAGCGAGTACCAGGTGAAACCGAGAACAGGCACCCCCATTTTGCGGATACGAAGAATATTGATCCACTGTTTCCAAAGCCAGGTCGGGCCTTGCTCAGGGTCGAAGTGGTTGGTCTCGGTGTGCATCGTCGGTTTGCGGTAGCGATCGTAATATTCTTTCGTGATCTGATACCAGCCGAGCACATCCTCGGTCTCGATGACTTTGCCGCTCGGCAGCAGGATTTTTTCATTCTTGCCGTAGTAGTCGTTACCCATCACCTGATAACCGGGCGGCTCGCCTTTCATGAACCACTCGTATTCCTCGCGGGTGAGACCGTTGTCGGAAAGGTAAATGAAAACGTCGGCGTCGGGATGGCACGCGTAGAGCAGGTCCAGCGAGAGCAGGCGCTGCTTGTTCGTTAGGGCGACTTCCGGCGACGGCGAAGCGTAAGCCTCATGCATGTATTCGGCCGATTCGCTCTGAATGATGATGCAATCGGGCCGCTGCTTCGCGATCCCATGAGTGGCCAGAATGCTAGCCGCCACGGAATGCTTGAGCGCGGTCACGAAACCTTGATCGGTTTTCAGTTGTTCGTTCCAAATGCCATCCTTCGCACTCAGTTTTGCGGTTACATAGATTTCGTTCACCGGCGTAAAATAGCGGACCCACGGGTAGCGCTTTGCGACCGTCTCCGCGTACTCCGCGAAGTGAACCGGCAGCTCCGGATTTTGAAAGTCACCGATCCAATCGGGCACGCCGAAGTGGAGTAAGTCGAGGATCGGCGTAATCTCGAGTCGGCGCATTTCGCGCAGGGCCTCGTCGGCAAAAGAGAAATCGTATTTGTCTTTGCCGAGGTGCGTCTTGTGATATGGGAGACCGTAGCGCAGCACTTTCAGCCCGAGATCTTTCACGAGCTGCAAATCCTCGCGCCAATGCTCGTAGTGCCCGCATTCGTCGAGCTGATCGCGACGCGTTCTTCCGTTGTCGATTGTCGGATTCGAACACTCCACGCCGGTGGCGAACATGAATTTGGCCGGCCCACCATCGGGCAGCCCGCTGCCGTCCTTGCCCGCCGCCCCGCCGTATTCGTCGCCCTTGTTGCCGCCGCGAACTTTTTTAATGATGTCGAGAAAGCCTTTGCTCATAAGATCCTTGCTGCGCTGCTGTTCATGTTTTCATCCCCCGAGTGTTGGTCAAAAAGTGATCCGCCGTGCGGAGCGAAAGCGCCATGATGGTCAGCGCAGGATTCGTGGCGAGCGCACTCGGAAAAATGGAATGGTCGCAAATGAAAAGCCCGTTGACGCCGAAGCAGCGGCTGTGGCGATCGACCACGGCGCTTTCCGGATCCTGGCCCATCCGGCAGGTGCCAATGATGTGTGCGAAACGGGGGAGCGCCCACAGGTCCCGACCGCCAGCTTCCTCCCAAATTTCGCGCATCAAGCGATCGGCGTGGGCAGTCAGCCGGCGCTCGTTTTCGCCCGCGGTGAAATGAATGCGCGGTTTCGGGAGTCCGCGCGCATCCGGCTCGTCACTGAGCTCGACGAAATTCTCCGGCGATGGAAGACACTCACCGAGGATGTTGATCCCGGCGATATGGTTGTATCCGCGCAGGTGCTGGCCCAGTGCGGCGCCGAACAGTCCGCGACCACTGCGCGCAAGCTGACTCGCGTAAGTCACCGGCATGACGCCGATGCTTTGGAGCAAGTATCCGCCGGCGAAATCCGCGCCCCCAGGCCGGTGGGTGTCCTCAGAAATCAGTCCGCCGGGAATACCTTTGAATGGCCGTGTTTCCTCATCGAATTGTGCCCAGATTTGCGCCCCGGTGTGAGCCATGAAATTGCGCCCCACCTGCCCGCTTTCGTTGGCAATGCCGTTCATGAGCAAGAGACGCGGCGTTTCGATCGCGCCCGCGCAAAGGAAAACGTTGCGGCATCGTTGCCGGTGTTCTTGCCCATCATGCACGTAAACGACGGCGCAGACGCGCCCGTTCGAGTCGCGTTCGATCTGCGTCGCGAAGGTCTCGGTGCGGATTTCCGCGCCCGCTTGCAGCGCCAGCGGAATGAAGGTGACGTCGATGCTCGCTTTCGCGCCCGTCGAGCAACCTGCCTGGCAAAAGCCGCGGTTCGTGCAAGCCGGCCGCCAGCCGACTCCGGGTTGATAGTATGGCGCGGAGAGCGCGGCATTCGGCGCGGCAGAAGTGCGGATGCCGAGCTTGAGACAAGCGCGCTGCATCAACTGCGCCGCGCTATTTAGAGGCAAAGGCGCGAGCGCGTATCCCCGACGGCGCGGTCGTCCCCACGGATAAGGCGTGGGACCGGAGACACCGAGAAATGTTTCAAGCTCATCGAAGTACGGCTCAAGCTCGTCGTAGGAGATCGGCCAGTCAGCGCCGACTCCGAATTCGCTGCGAAGCCGGAAATCGTCCGGCTGCGGGCGCGGAGTATAAGCGGTGAAATGCAGGGTTGAGCCGCCGACTCCGGTTCCGGAGTTGTTGTTGCCGAACGGGATCGGATCGCGGCCGGCGCTGAGGCGCTCGTCATTCCAAAAGAGTTCTCGTTGCGCCCGCTCGTCGGTGGCGAAATCGCGCGCGGGATTGCAAAACTTTCCCGCTTCGAGCGCGACGATCTTCAACCCCGCCTGCGCGAGACGCGCGAGAAGGGGACCGCCACCCGCGCCTGTGCCGATGACGACGGCATCGACGATTTCGCTTTCCGTCCAATGCCGCATTGCCGGCATCTCGTGATCGCGCTGGCTGGTTAACGGCGGAAGCGTCGCTGGCGGAGTGAACGTAGGTTTGTTCTCGGTCGGCTCCCAGGCTTCGCGCTCGTTCAACCCGATTCGCTGCCAACCGGCCGCATCCGCCATCCCAACGTAGCCGATCTGCTCCAGCACGAGCGGATCGCTCATGTAGCATTCGGACACTTCGGCGAGCAACTCCTCGAAGAAGCGTTTACCGTCAAAGGTCTGCCACGCATCGGCGCTCGATTCGGCACGCGCGACCGCCCCCAGGATTGCATCCTGGCGCTCGCCGGAAAGCGTTGCGAGGTTTGCGGCCCCTTCGAGTCGGGCGATCTCATCCAAGGCGCGGAGGCCTTGGCGATAGGCATCGCCATCAGGTGGCAGACTGTTGTATCGCCAACCGTCGCAGTGCCGTTGTGCGAGGCGCGTGTCGATCGCATGCGCCGCCTGTTCACCCGTCAACGGCGAGTCGGCCGGCAGAAGCCGGATGCACGCGGCCGCCAAAGTGCGGAATTCATCCGCGTTGAAGAACTGCGGCGCCGCTTCGACGGCTGGTTTCAAGCGTGTCTCGAGGACCGCGCGCGTCGCAGGAGTAAGAAGACTAGTCGGAAGCAGTGCGCGCACGCTGCCGACCGGATAGATCGCCTCGCGCCTAACCACTGGAAAGCCGGCCACCTGTCACTTCCACCAGCGCGCCGGTCATATAACTGCCGTCGCTCGATGCCAGGAGAACATACGCGGGCGCCAACTCCTCGGGTTGTCCGGGCCGGGCCAGCGCAACTTCATGGCCGAAATTTTTGACTTCCTCGATCGGCATCGTCGCGGGAATATTTGGGGTCCAGATCGGGCCGGGCACCACGCAATTCACGCGAATGCCGCGGTCGCCGAGATTGAGCGCGAGCGATTTGGTGAAGGCGTGGACTGCGCCTTTGGTCGCGGTGTAATCGATCAGCATCGGGTTGCCGCTCAGGCCAACGATGCTGCCGGTGTTCACGATCGCATCGCCCTTCGTCAAATGCGGGAGCGCTGCTTTGACCATGTAGAAATAGCCGAAAATGTTGGTCTCGAACGTGCGGCGAAATTGTTCTTCGGTCAGGTTCTCGATCTTCTTTTGCGCCATCTGGAAGTGGGCGTTGTTGACCAGAATGTTGAGTCCACCGAACTCCTTGACCGTTCGCTTAACGCTCGCCCGACACGCCTTCGGATCGCGGACATCGCTGCGGAGCACGAGACATCTCCCGCCTCTGGCTTCGACCATTTTGCGCGTCGTCTTCGCGTCGCCGTCGTTCTCGTTATAAGTGATCGTGACGGCCGCGCCTTCCATCGCGAACGCGATCGCGACCGCGCGGCCAATGCCGGAATCGGCGCCCGTGATGAGCGCGACTTTGCCTTTCAACTTGCGCGCTGGCCTGTAATTAGACAGGTCGCTGTCCGGCTGCTGCTTCATGTCGGACTGACGCGCCGGGTACAGGAGTTTCTGTCCCTTGATGTCTTTGGATTTAGGGCGTGGTTCTTTGTTGGACTTTGACATAAAGGAGACTTTGGAAGCGTGGGGAAGTCGCCGCCGATGCCGCGCCTTCCGTGCCAAACCCTGAGAGCGACCGGCGGGACGCTTATTCCTGTTTTTCTTCCACCGGCATGTTAGAAGGTTCCATGTCGCGGAAGAAGGGAAAGCGCAGGTAGACTTCCGCGGCGAGCCACATGGCGAAAACTGGCGCGGTGAAGTAGACCCAGAGCGCAGTGTAATTCCCCGCCGTGACGGCCGAACCAAAGGTGCGCGCGGGATTCAGGCTCATGCCAGAGTAGGGCGTCTCAAAAGCAAGGTAGAGCGCGATCAGGATGCCAGCGAGCAAGCCATCTAACTTCTTCATCCCGCTCGAGTGGATTGCGATCAAAATTGCGTAGAGAAGCAGGAATGAGATGACGAACTCGGCGACGAACGCGACGATCGCTCCCTCCGGACCCGGTGTGGTCGCGCCATATTTCACATCCGGGTGGCTAAACGGCGCACCGATCGCGAGGAGCAAAAGCCGCGCGGTGATGAGGGCACCGATGAATTGCGCCGCGATAAAGAAGAATGCGTCGCTCGCTTTGATTTTCCCCAGCCGCCAGAACGCGAGCGTTACCGCCGGGTTAATATGCGCGCCGGTCCGGCGACCCCAGGGCGAGTAGATCAGGAGCGCGATGTAAGTGCCCATGACAAGCCCAAGCAAGGCATGCCTGAGCATTTTGCTCGGCAGGGCAGCATGGACTGGCGACTCCGGGTGCTCGAGCAGCGTCGTGAGGCCGCCGGCGAAGATCATGAACAAAGCCAGCCCGATGGCTTCGAACAGGTAGTCCGGCCAGTGGCGTTTCAACGCATCGAGCATAGTGGCTTACCCACGTGCGCGCGGCAGGACTAGATCCCTGCGGTGTTACAGCTGGTCGAAGAGCAGATTCAGCTTGGAGTAGTGGCGCCCGTGTTCGCCCTGGTCGTTCACGCCCCAGTTATAAGATAGGTAGGAAGGCTTGAAGTCCTGACTGAGAATAAAATCGTGAGTCGGTTTCGGCGCGTAGCGCGCGAGGATTTTCTGAACCCCACCCGACTTCTCAAAGTCCGCTTTGAACCACTTAAAGATGCTGGAGATTGCCGCCTTTTTCTCCGCAGGCATGAACTGGTTCAGATCTTCGCGCCCCAGCCAGGTGCGATAAGCTTTGTCATCCTGTTCCTCGAATGAGCCCGCCTCGTAAGCGGAGCGCGGGAGCGGCGGGCAACTGCGGGCGGCGCAAACCAGCACGCTGTGCGCACGATATGTCAGCATCGGCCGCAAGGTGCCGTTCTCAATGTCGTTGAGCGAGACCTTTTCGCCGCCGACCTCCCACCGTTTCTCTTGAAAAGGTTTTTTAGTTTCGTGGATGCTTTCGACCGGATAGGCCCCAAGGATCGTGCGCACCGCGATCGCATTATAAGCGTTTACCAAGGACGCGGCTTTCTCGTTTCCGTCGGCCGGCTTTTCGGCCTTCACCGCGAACTGTTTCAGGTAACCGTCGAGCGCATCCACGTCACCCTTGTCGTTCTTCCAGGCGTTGTAGTTCACAAGCCCCTTGTCATCCACGTACTTCTTAAGCAAACCATCCCATGCCGAGTGGTCGATGCCGGAGGGACACTTTACCTCGGTCACGTTCTTTTCCGCGGCGGCGGCCATACTACTGGAGAAAAATCCGGGAAAGGCGAGCAGCGTGATCAGCAGTGCCAGAGTTATCGTATTCTTTTGTTTCATAGAGATGATGTGTTTCTGTTCATGAGCTCAGGGAAGGACTTTCGCAGGGCGTTCCCGCCCGCTCAAGCAGCGACCGCAATCGGTACGCTTCACGACCGGAACCGCCTTGTCATGTGCCGTGTAGAATAAGAGTCGGCGCCATTCTCTTTATTCCGCGCGCCGGATGCCTCGCCCAAGGGTGTCACCCGCGAATCGTGCACCGTGGTCGCGAGCGCGAGATAAGCGCCGAGCGAGTGGCTATGAAGTAATACGGGAGAAACGCGCGTGTCCATTGCTCGCCAGACTGCGGGAGAACACAGACGAGTGAAGCACATGATCTCCCGCACGAATTTCCTTTGGTTGATCTCACCATCATTAAACGAACCTCATAACTCCTCGATTGAATGCCCCACAGCCCAGTGAGGTCCGTCACCACGCAGGCTTCCCTTCGTGCCCGACCATCTCCGCCCGCAGGGTACGTGCATCGACCCGCGCGATCCGCTTTTCCATCGTCGGCGTCAGAAGCGGCAGGTGCGGTATTTCGCAGAGATATTCCGCGATGTACCAGATGTCTTTCTCCGATCTCATCCAGCCGCGATCATCGAAGCGCTTCAGATTCACCGGGCGCGAATATCGCCGGAGGGTGCGTTCCCCGCGGAGATTGCAATAGACATGCAAATAACTAAGCGCCAGTTCCCGCAAGCTCCGGTAAACCGGTTGACGATCGCGGCAGCCGCAGAAGTTCGATTTCGCAAGCGCTCCCCACTGCCCGTGCACTTTGTAAATCGCGATCACGTGATCGGTGTCATGATCCGCTTCGAGATCGAAGATCAGCGGCTCAAAACCAAGCACGCGCAAGGCCGCGGCCGCGAAGATGGCGCCCTCCAGGCAATGCGCGGTTCGCTCTCGCAAGACCTTTCGCGGCGACCACGAGGAGGTGGCGTGATGATAGGGCAAAGCGTCGAGAAAACGCTGGATCCCGACCGGTGTCTTCAACCCACGCAGCGTGCGCAGCTCCGCGGCCGTAACGGCGCCCGCGAGCGTGCGCTTCGTCCTCACTGCCGAGGATTGCGCGTTCGTCACCGCGCCGCGCCGCTCCTCTGGTTCACCCCGGCACCGAGCCACTTGGCATACCAGTCCAGGTAACGCTTGTAACGATCGATGATGTAGCTCGGCTTTGTCAGCCGGTGAAATTGTCCGGCATAAATGACCAGTTCGGTTGGCACGCCGCGTGTGCGCAGCGCTTGGTACATTTGTTCGGTGTTGAGGAGCGGGACGTTGAAATCGTTTTCGCCGCAAAGAAAGAGCGTCGGCGTCTTGATTTTGTCGGCGTGGAGAAAGGGATACGAGAGATGCTCCCAGGTGTCGGGATTGTTCCACGGCGACCCGAGTTCATTCTCGTAATCGCGGAGGTATTGATCGGTGCCGTAGCCGGCAAGAACGTTCGAGATCGAAGCGCCGCTCGTCGCCGCTCTGAAACGCGTCGTCGTCGCGATCAGATAATTGGTCGAGATTCCGCCGTAGCTCCAGCCGCCAACTCCGAGGCGCTCGGGGTCGGCGAGCCCGCGAGCGACCGCGTCATCGGCGGCGGCGAGATCATCTTCAACATCGTGATGTCCCCAGTCAGCGTAAATGCCCATCGCGTAATCTGTCCCGCGACCGGTCGAGCCGCGCGGATTTGGCAGAATGACCAAATAGCCATTCCCCGCGAAGAGCTGCGCCTCGAGGTTAAACTCATTGGCATACTGAGATTGCGGGCCGCCGTGCGGCCGGAGCAAGCCGGCGTTCTTTCGCCCCGCGGTTTCTTCAACTGGGCGGACAACAAACCCGTGAACCTCGGTGCCGTCCGCGCTCTTGAATTTCGTCTCTTCGACGGGGCCGAGGCGGACCTGCGCCATGAACGCGTCGTTCTGTTTTGTGAGGCAACGCAGTCCGCCCGTTTCCGCCGCGAAAATCTCGTAGGGCCGATCGGGCGTGCTCGTGCGCAAGATGATCTTACCGTCTAACGCGACGTCGTATGCGGTCGTTGTGCGGCGTCCTCCCGCGACAATCTCCGGCGCGCCTCCCGCAACCGGAACACGCGCGAGACTGGCGGCGCCATCATCTTCCAGGACGACGAAAACAAATTTCCCGTCGGCGGACCAATGCGGCTGCACGACGTTTCGATCGAGCTTCTCCGTCAGCACTCGCGCTTCGCCGCCACCGGCTGGAATCACGGCAAGCGCGTGGGCTGCGTATTCGATTTTCTTCGGGTCGCCGCCATGAATGTAGGCAATCGATTTGCCGTCCGGACTCCACGCGGGCGCGCTCTCCCAATCCGGATTCGGATCAGCCTCGGGCGATGTCGTCAGCTGACGCTCCTTCGCTCCGGGTCGCGCGGCGATCACATAGACGTCCCAATTGTCGGTGCGATCAGGATCGTCGCCACGCTTCGTGACGAATGCAATCTCGCTGCCATCAGGCGACCACGCCGGCAAGAGATCGTCATGCTTGCCCGCAGTGAGCGGCTCAAGCTTGCGCGTCGCGAGATCGAGGAGGTTGAGATGCGAATAGCGCTCGGTGAGATAGCCTTCGATATCTTTCTTGAAGAAGAGCCGGTCGATCACGAGCGGAGGCACGGTTTTCTTCTCCTTTTCCCTGGCGACGGGATCGCGAGGGTCGGGATCGTGAATCACGAGCGCGATGCGCTTCGAATCCGGCGCCCACGCGAAATCATCGATGCCGCCTTTCGCTTCCGTCAACCGTTCGGCTTCGCCGCCACCAGTGGCAATGATCCAAAGCTGATCATTTTCGTTGTCATCATTCCGGCTGGAAAGAAACGCCAGCCACTTTCCGTCCGGACTCCACCGCGGATGCGACTGCTTGTTTTCGCCGAAGGTGAGCGCCCGATTCTCCGATCCATCCCACTTCACGAGCCACAGATTCTTCGGCTGCTTATCTTTGCCCAGATCCATGGTCGTAACGACGTAGGCGATCAGATTTCGGTCGGGCGAAAGCTGCGGTTCATTGACATCGCGGATCGCGGCGGCGTCTTCCGATTTCAACATCCGCGGCGGCTCTGCGGAGAGGGGAGACACGATCAGGGCGCAGACGAGAGCTGTCGCAAACGCGGGTATGAAGATGCCGGGCAGCCGATAGAGGAGTAGCGGTTCGTGATTCATAAGGGAGCGAAGACGAGAGGCTACTGTGAACGTCCGCCGGAGAAAAAGAACTTCTTCACCGATGATCGCAGTAATGTTTGTCGCGAAACTTCTGCTTGAGTGAACCGTCTCCGAGACGGTCCTCAGGCCCGATGCGGTAGTGCCGCGTGTTTAGCTCGGGCCTTCTTCCGCCGGAAGGAGAATGTATTTCTCGCGAATCATCTCCCCATCCTGATCGTGCGCCTGCTGCGGACTCAGCTTCTGCTCCGTTTCGAGCTGTCGGGTGAGAGTTTCCATTTCGCTGATGGTCGTCTATGCCTCGAGAAGCGTTTCCATCAAGATGCCCCTCGTCTCCAGGTCGCGAACCATTTTCGGACGGAACTCCCGCCAATGGCGCTCGGCCATCGGTCCAATTGTGTCAGGTAGATCTCTCTGGCCATTGAAGCTTCCAAAATCAAAAAGGCTGAGTTGATCGTCGCGAGCGGCGATTTTCCGTTGCGCTTGAGCATACACCACGTGCGAAGAGCTTGGAGCCACGGGTTGTAAGGTGTGCTCCGCGACTGGCGCAGTCATGGCTGTCAGCCACCCGACCTTCGATCGTTTCGTACAATCTCACCGAAGAATTCTGTCTTAACACCGAACGCAGTTTCGGGCTGAACGCTTTTGTGGGCACCTAATTCGGCGGTTTCCCGCGCGAGCCTTGTCGTTGGTTTGATTCTCACCATCAGCCGTGCGGCTGAAGCCGATACAGGGTGCATTCATCCCCAACTTGTCTGCAACGCGATTAACGTGAGTAGCAGCGACCCTGGTGCGAATTTCCAATCCGTCAATTACAACACTTCAGCACCTGATTGCGGCGGGTCACCCGTCACTGTCCAAAGCCTTGCGAACCCGTTCTCCGGCCCTTGCGTAGTGTTCGCGGATTTTACCGTCGACGATGATATAATCATCAATGGGCAAACTTACCAGTCCGCCGGAACGGATTTCACATTCCATGACGCGGCTGACAATCCTTGTCCCGATGCGAATGGCACGCATTCCGATCACTACTGTCGAGCGATGAATCCTGGGGAGCAGATCACGTTCGGCGTTAAGAATAACTTTCGCGGCTACGGGCGGTCAGTACGGAAGAACATGGCCCGAAAGCGTCAATATGAGCATAACCAGCTGTTCCGACGGTACAAACTGGCGCGTAATTTTGACAGGACTCAACGGCAATTACTCGCAACAAACGAGGTTACTCCCGGGCCAGCAAGAGGTAACCGGAATTAACGGTAATACCACGCAGGCAAACTGCTGTGACCAGGTGACGGCATTAGCCAGCCTTGGACAAGTCGGAGTCTGGGTACATGCTGCAAGCTGCATTGATCACGAGAAGGTACATGAAACACACATGCTGCCAGCGTTAACGCCACGAGCGCGCCCGCTGGGACGAAACTGTAATCTCCTTCACGTGGCGCGCCGGCGAGAAGATTATCAAATGCAGATTTAAGTGGGTGATCTTCTGTTTTGCGCAGTTGCGGCAATGCTCGCCACGCCGTCAGCACAGCGCCCTGTCCCTGCATCTTCGAACGGAGGGCGCGGCTATATCCAGAAAGATCATCGACACAGGAATTCCAAATGGCTGGCAATGCTTTGAACTGTCGGTGAAAGCCCGTGACATTCGGAATGCGAATTTCAAAAGGATTCTCACGTTGACGCTGATAGCTCATCTGTGCCAATGCGCCACTTGCCGGGCGATATTGCACGAGCGTCTCTTGTTTCGCTGCTTCAACCGGAAGCCCGCTGGCGAATTGGTCTGTGAAGCGTTGTTCGAACAGAGCGAAAAACTTTTCCTGCGCGCGCGCGACGACCGTGCTCCGGCGGCTTTCTTCGTTGGCCATCGCCAACCGATAAGCCACTGCCCAATCCATGGTCTCGCCTCCCTGATGGAGGCTCGCTAGCACAAAGCGGAGTCCGTCGGTGTCCGGCCGGTCTCCATCAAGCGCGAGCAGTCGCGGCCAAAGCGCTCTGTAGGATTCCATGCCGCACTGCCAGCCTGCGAAATGCAAAAGCTGAAGGAAGTAGCTTCTTAACGAGCGTGACTTCTGGGCGGAGCCGTAATGTTGAAGGAGTCTAAGAATTTCTTCGAGCAATAACGGATCGCGATCCCGATCCAATAGAATGCGTCGCTCCAGACCGTAAAAGAAAATGAAGACGTATCCTAGCGACCGCTGTGTGGGATCAGCGTCTTTACGGCCAGCGGAGAGCCATTCTAAATAGCAGAGTCGCTGCTCCGCAGAGATTCGGTCGTAGCTGGGGTAGTATCCGAAGTCTCCGAGCGGATCTGCTGGGGTTCGCCCGACCGGCAGAGAGGTGATGATGGCTGAAGGCTCACCAGGCTATGCAAGCGCCCGTTCGGCGCTGTAGAGCATCCCATCCCCGATGAGCAAGTCAGCATGAGCGAAAGGTTGTCCAGGAGCATTCCAAACCAGCTTCGGTTCGGTGCGTCTGCTGCCGCCGGATGCAGTTTTTTGCACATCGCCCGGTGAAATAGAAGTACGAATACTGGATATCGCATCTTTCGTTTGATCGTTGCCGTCGGACCGAGAGGCTGCGATCTCTCGCATGTGGGCGTGCAGTCGCTCTATTACTTGTTAGGCGACGAGAAGCTCTTTCGCTTCGACATGTCTGAATATCAGACGCAGGAAAGCCTTGCGGTTCTGATCGGCGGCCGAGTCGGTGAAGTCGGCCTGCTCGGAATGGCGCGCGCGAAGTCGGCGATAGGCACGTTGCTGTTCGACGAAATCGAAAAGGCGCATCCGCGCGTGCTCGATCTGTTCCTGCAAATCCTCGACGCCGCAAGGGTCAAGATGGCAAGCGGCGAAACCTTGGATCTCAGCGGCTTCTACATTGTATTCACATCGAACATCGCCGCCTCGGAGATTCTGACGCTGCAGCATTCGTCATTCACGACGATGGAACGCCACGTTCTCGCAAAGGCGCAACGAACATTGCGTCCCGAGCTCTATGCGCGCATCGCAGAGAAGTTGGTTTTTAACCGTTTGAGCTACGACGTGCAGATGGAAATCGCACGAGTTCATATCGAGCGCGAACTATCCTTCCTGCGCGACAAAGGCTTTCACCTGGTCGCGAGCAATCAGCTTGTCGCCTTCATCATGCAGAAAGGATTTCATCCGCGCTTAGGGGCGCGACCACTGCGTGACGCCATCGAAAAGCACCTCCGCGGCGCCGTTGCCGATGTCACCCTCGCCGAAGTTCGCGCATCCACCTTCAAGTTCGTCGTCCGCGCAAACGAACTATTGCTGCGGTCGTGCGACCCGAGTGACTGAAGGCGGAAACGGAGATGATCGAGGAGCTGCGAGAATCGCGGCCGTCCGTATGTGCAGCAGCTCCAAATGGCATTCTAGTGTGCTGAAAGGGAAGAAAGGGGGACACGAAAACGCTTACGCGTGTCACGATAATTCCAGGTGAAAGGCGTAGCATTTTGATTGTAGCCTTTAATGTAGGCGTCGATCCGGTGGATGAGATCGCGCACCGAATGA
>JBBSIA010000028.1:0-45418 GCA_038232335.1 Chthoniobacterales bacterium | reverse complement strand
TTCATTCGGTGCGCGATCTCATCCACCGGATCGACGCCTACATTAAAGGCTACAATCAAAATGCTACGCCTTTCACCTGGAATTATCGTGACACGCGTAAGCGTTTTCGTGTCCCCCTTTCTTCCCTTTCAGCACACTAGTCTTGCCTACACCAGCCCGATCGCTTTTGAATCCCAGCTAAACAACTAACAACAGGAATTGGTCCCTCATTCACTGTCCGAAAAAACAATGCAAGCCCACTTCCGCACTCGGTCTGGCGTAATAATGTCTTTTCCGTTCCTGGGCGCAACCTCGGAGATATACGTCCAATAACCTGGAGCCAATCTCCGTTGATATTTGGTCCGGCGTGTCGCCGCACCTCTTTCCTTGCGAACGGGCGCTCGTCGGGCAAACACGAAAAGCTCAGCTCGCTTCGCTCTCGCATGGCGAATGATGTTGTGCATCGCTTCTTTGGGCGTCGTTGCTCGCGCTAGGGGTGGCATACCATCTAACGAGATCAAGATCAGCTACCGCTGGCGAGAGCGAGCTATGTTTGCAATGGAATGTGGAAGTCACGTTGAGCGGGGTACCGGAGCGGCCAGCGGTTAGCTGCATCGCATGGTTAGGTGGTTGGGGTCACTTCCGCACTCGGTCTGGCGTAATAATGTCTTTTCCGTTCCTGGGCGCAACCCCGGAGATATAGATCCAATCAACCTGGAGCCAATCTCCGTTGATATTTGGTCTGGTGTGTCGCCGCACCTCTTTCCTTGCGAGCGGGCGCTCGTCGGGCAAACACGAAAAGCTCAGCTCGCTTCGCTCTTGCATGGCCAATGGTGTTGTGCATCGCTTCTTTGGGCGTCGTTGCTCGCACCAGACGTGGCATACCATCTAACGAGAACAAGATCAGCCACCGCTGGCGAGAGCGAGCGTCGCTGCAGGTGGAATGTTGGAAGTCATCAAAAAGCTATGCATCGGAGCGGCCAGCGGTTGGCTGCATCGCCTGGTTAGACCTCTCGCGTGGCCCAACCCGGGTGCAGCCACTACTTCTTCGGTTTCTTAGCCGCTGCCGACTTCGATGAGTGACCAATAGATGGCTTGTAGCCGGGCCGCTCGATGATCACGCGACCACGCGTCGCATCGCGGAACTTAGTGCCGCTGCTGCTCTTGCGTGTGCCGGACGTGTCTGACTTGCCGAAGATTGAGTCGAATAATCCCATGTGCTTTGTCCTGATGTTGAATCTATCGAAATGATACTGCGACTGTGGGGGTCCGCAAACGTTGAGGTCTAACGACTCAAGCTGAGCCGCGCCCACAGACCGCGAAGCAAGCTGTGGGCGTCGGCTCCAGCGCATTGTTGGACCTTCGTTATCATTGACTCTCGCTGTCTCTCTTGCATAACACGTAAATCATTGATGCTGAGAGGATGCAGAATAGGGATGATCCAATAGCCACCCGCTGTCCTTTTGTGCCAGTCCTATAAAAATGTCCTGGAAGGTCATCAGACAACAGGCGATGAGGAGATTTTTAACATCGGAACCGCCTGTTTGAATGTCGAATAACCGATGATGAGTGCTATCGCTATTTGTCTGGCAGCCCACATCCTTGGCAGGACCAGGATGGCCTGCAATGAAAAATCGATGTTTTTTTACAAAGGCGCCGGTGAATAGTAAAGAGAACACCCCACGAATAGCCCCAATAGACTTATCAATACCGATCCGACGGTTAACCATTTTGGAATCGCGTTATTCATTTGTACTCCTTGGCCTAACGAGATGTATACGAAAGTTCATATTTAATTGCGAACATTTTTCGTCTATTTACGAGCAATTCCTGGACAGTTCGGATGCCGGAGCACACCTAGCCTACCTGGCGCTCGAAGCGCGCCAGCGGGACGAACTCGCTTTCGTGCAGAACCACGCGATCCGTTCCGCGCAAGAGCCGCCACCACTGCCGTCCGCAACCGGCCACGATCAGGAGGACGAGCACGAGAAAGGCCACCGCGACCAGAGCATCGAAACGCCAGACCCCAGCTTGTCGCACCATCTGCGCGGCTTTGACTGGATCAACGATGGTTTTCGCGCTTTCCACCAACGACTCGGCGCCACTGAGGAAGCCGAGTTTTGGATCCGGCGAAAACACTTTCATGTAGCCGGCGGAAAAGGTGACCGCACACATAAAACAAAGCGGCCCGAGTGTGACCGCGAGATAACGGGTTTTGCGCATTTTGATCAGAATCGTGGTGCCGAGGCAGAGCGCGATGACCGAGAGAAGTTGGTTTGCGAGACCGAAAAGTGGCCAAAGGCTGTTGATGCCGCCCAGCGGATCGAGCACGCCCTGGTAAAGAAACCAACCCCAGGCTCCGACGAGCAATACGCTCGTAAACAGATTCGCACTCCAGGAACGCGTGTTGCCCAGCGGTCGCCACAAATTGCCTAACAAGTCCTGAAGCAGGAAACGGCCGACGCGCGTGCCGGCGTCAAGCGTGGTCAGGATAAACAACGCTTCGAACATAATCGCGAAGTGGTACCAAAGCGCGAGCGCGGTCGGGTTCGAAGAAATCCGCGCAAACATGTGCGCCATTCCGACGGCAAAGGTGGGCGCGCCGCCAGCCCGGCCAAACATCGTCGTTTCGCCCAGGTTGGTGGCGAGGGTTTGCATGTCCGTTTCGGAAACCGGAAAACCAGCCGCACTAACTTTCGCGACCACTTCCGCGGGCGCACCTTTCGTGTTGATAGCGAAATATTCGCCGGGTTGGAGGACGCAGGCCGCGATCATGGCCATCAGCGCCACCATCATCTCGGTCACCATCGCTCCGTAGCCGATGTCCCGAATCCGCGCTTCGAAGACAACCATTTTGGAGGTCGTGCCGGACGCGATCAGCGAGTGAAAGCCGGAAACTGCGCCACACGCGATCGTGATGCAGACGAATGGAAAAACCGGTCCGGCAAAAATCAGACCGCTGCCATCGATGAAGCGCGAGAGCGGCGGCATCAGCAAAGTGGGACGCAGCGCGACCACCGCAACCGCGAGCGCCGCCACGGTTCCGAGCTTCAAAAAAGTGCTTAAGTAATCCCGCGGCGTAAGGAGCAGCCAAACCGGCAAAATCGAGGCCGCGAGGCCGTAAATCATAACCGCCCACGCGAGCCATTTTTCGTCCTGCTGGAACCAGCTCTGGAGGAAGGGAAAATGGGAAAGGAATTGACCTCCCCAAACAGCGAAAGCGAGTCCGCAGAGACCGAACGCGGTGATCCATCCCACATTGATCTTGCCACTGCGCAAGCCGATGCCCATGAGGAGAGCGACCGGAATCGTCGTCGCCATTGTAAATACGCCCCACGGACTTTTCGCGAGCGCTTGCACGACGACGAGCGCGAGCACCGCCATCAGAATAATCATGATCGCGAGGACGCTGATCAACGCCAGAGCCCCGACTCCAGGGCCGATCTCTTCCTTCACCATCTGCCCGAGGGTTTTGCCGCGGCGCCGCACGGAGCTGAAGAGAACGATCATGTCGTGGACGCCACCACCGAGGGTCGCGCCGATTAGAATCCAGAGTGTTCCCGGGAGAAAACCAAATTGCGCGGCGAGCACGGGACCGACCAATGGACCTGGGCCGGCAATGGCCGCAAAATGATGGCCGAAAACCATCCACCGATTTGTCGGAACAAAATCCTTCCCGTCTTCCTGCACGAGCGCGGGCGTGGCGCGCTCGTCGTTCAACATCAGCACCTTCGCGGCGAGCCATTTGCTGTAGAACCGATAACTGATCGCCAAAGTGCAGAGACCGGCGACGATAATCCAGAGCGCACTGATTTGTTCCCCGCGCGCCAGCGCAAGCACCGCGACCGATCCCGCGCCGAGCGCGCCGACGGCGATCCAAAGCAGTTTTTTCCAGGTGCTCATGAAGGAAACGCCATTTTGCCGAGCCGCTCTATCTTAATCAAAGCTGCGCATCTGCGCCAATCTTGCGCGCGGTTCGATTGACACACGCCTCAACGCGCTTTAGCAAGCCCCGTCGGTTTCGGAAGAACTGCTGTGCGGTTGGATCAAAAACTCAGGAAGCTCGCAGATGGACGAGCGTTGCAAAGCGCTCAGCGCCGGGTGAATCGGCTTGTGCTTCGCCCGCGCGCTGCGACCGCGCTCACGCCAGCACAGATCATTCGCAACATGGAGCGGAGGAAACTGGAAGCGATTGTCGGGCGGTACGAAATTGAAGGTGCGAGCGAAGGTTGGTCGAAATACCTGGAGCTGGATCAATGGATCGAAGTGAACCTGGGCCGGGTTCGCGAACTGTCGCTCGATCGCGGCCCACGCCGACGCATCCTCGATCTTGGCTGCGGCGCCGGTTACTTCCTGGCGATTTGTCAGCAGCTCGGTCACGAAGTCATCGGTCTCGATCTCGATCGGGTGCCGATGTTCCGCGAGATGACGGAAGCGCTCGGCGTGACGCGCGTGGTTTCACGCGTGCAGCCATTCGTTCCGCTGCCCGATCTGGGCGCCCGCTTCGATCTCATTACTGCATTCATGATCTGCTTCAACGATCACAAGAGTGCGAAATTGTGGGGTGTTGAGGAATGGGATTTTCTTCTGGACGATCTCGCGCGGCTTCTCGCTCCGGCGGGTCGCGTCTGTTTGGAATTGAATCGTGAATCGGACGGGACACACTACACGCGGGAGCTAAAGGAACTATTCGAGCAACGCGGCGCCGAGATTCGCGCGGGCCGCGTGCTCTTTAATTCAGGGCTGCGCGTGCGCGCTGCAATTGCCCCAACTGCTCGCTGAAAGTCGTCTCGCGGAGGCGATGTTCTTCAACCACAGCGGGGGGTGCGCGCTCAACGAACGAGGCGTTCGACAGTTTCGTGACCACCGTCCGGAGTTCCTCCTCGATCCGCGCGATCTCTTTGTCGAGCCGTTCGCGCTCAGCGCCCCGGTCGCCGTCCGCGACCAGTAAATACAGCTCACCGAGATCAGTTACGGCTACGGGAATGCCGGGTTGCGCCTGATAATCCGCAGAGCTTGTGATCCCCTCCGCATGCAGTAAACGACGGAGGGTTGGAAGTTCATCGCTCACCCATTCCTCTGAACTGCGCAGCACAAACTCCGGTTTCTTATTCGAAGGCAGCCCCGATTCGGCACGCAAGTTACGGCCGGCTTCGATCGTCCGGTAAATGGTGGCGGCGCGTCGCCGCGCTTCTTTGATTCCGTTCTCGTCTCCCGAAAGAGGAGCGATTTCAGGGATTGCCGCCCATTGAATCGAACTGTCTGCGCCGCTCGGACTGAGACTCATAACCGACCAAAGCTCTTCGGTAATGTGCGGCATCAGCGGATGCAGGAGGCGCAGCACCGCGGAAAACGCAACGTCCATGACTGCGAGGACCAACTTCTTCCGCGCCACGTCTTCGCTGAAGATTTCCGTCTTCGCAGCTTCCATGAACCAATCGCAATAATCGCTCCAGAAAAAGTCATAGAGCTGTTGCGCGACTTCATTGAATCGATAGTCGCGATAGCTCGCGTCGATCGCAGGAATCAATTCATTCAATCGAGCAAGGATCTCGATGGAATAAATCGAGAGCACATGATCGGACAATCGGGGAACCGGTTCACTGGGTCCATGCATTTGCCGAAAGCGGGCTGCATTCCAGAGTTTGGTCGCGAAGTTGCGGCCTTCCTCGATCTGCTTGTCATCAAACCGGATGTCCTGACCACTCGGCGCGATCCGCATCAGACCGAACCGCAATCCATCAGCGCCGAATTTCGTGATTAATTCCAGCGGATCAGGCGAATTGCCTAACGATTTACTCATTTTCCGGCCGGATCTGTCACGGATGAGGCCGGTGAAGTAAACGTCACGGAATGGAATGTTATCTTCATCGCGGTCTGACGCGCCGGGTTTGAATTCGAGGCCGGCGATAATCATGCGCGCGACCCAGAAGAAAATGATATCGGGGGCGGTCACGAGCACGGAGGTTGGATAAAACTTTGCATGGGTTTCCGGGTCCATGGTTTGGAACGCCCAGAGCCAGGATGAAAACCAGGTGTCAAGGGTGTCGGGATCTTGTATCCAATCTTCTCCCGGAGAATCGATCTGCACACGCATGTGGCGCAAGTTTCCAACTTGCGATGCGGGATGCGCCGAGTCTTTCGCTGGCAAAGCTTCACGCTGCACATTTCCGGTGGGTGGCGTCTCGCTCACTTTGGAAAGCAAGTTGGAAACTTGCTCTACGTGCACGCCGGCAGACGCAGGGTTTCGCTCGATGTACTCGGAGATGCGATACAGCGCGTGCTCATCGCGCACAACGTGATCGTAGGATTCATGCTGCCACAGCTGACCAGAGCGACCGAACGAGTTGTTGATCCGGCGAGCAGAAAACAATTTCCAGGAATGAAGAATGTCGTTCAGATGATGGCCGGATTTCGGCGTGACAAGCACATGCACATGGTTCGGCATGACGACCCACGCGCCGAGCGTATAACGCTGACCGTCGAAATGCCTGAGTGTTTCTGCCACGATCTCAGCCGTTGCGGACTGGGCGAGCACACACGCGCCATATCCGGAATCCAGCCACTCCTCGATTCGCGCTGAAAAGCGCTCGTAGTATTCGCGTTTATCACGATCCGACCATGGCTCGGGATGAATTGCGAGCCATTGCTGACGCTCCTTGTCGAGTTCCGCGAGCTTATCGTTCGGCAGGGAATCAGCGAGGCGAAAAGTGACAAAGTAGGTTGCACCCTGCTGTTCCCAGTGCGGGAGCCGCCGGCGGGTAATCTCTATGTCAGCAAATTCATCAAAGCCGCGGAAATCTCCGGCGTGGCGCAAGTTCCCACCTTGCGATCCCGACGCCGCTGGCAACCGGGAAACTCCGACGTGGCGCAAGTTTCTAACTTGCGAACCCGACGCCGCTGGCAAGTTGGAAGCTCGCCCCACTCGATACCACGCGGGGATGCGGTGGCCCCACCAGACCTGGCGACTGATGCACCAATCCTGAATGTTCTCCAGCCATTGCGCGTAAACCTTTTCCCAATGCGCTGGGAAAAATCGGATCAAATGTTCACGGACGACGCGGAGCGCTTCCTCGGTTTTCGGGTAACGCAAAAACCATTGTTCGCTGATCCGCGGCTCAATCGGAACACCAGCGCGCTCGCTGAACCCGACGCTGTTCTTATAGGGCTCCTCCTTGGCCAGCAGACCACGGTCACGCAGGAGCTCCGCCGCTTTCGTGCGCGCTTCGAAACGATCCAGTCCATCGAGCTCGGGACATGCGGGACAATTAATCCGCGCGTCCGGATGCAAGATGTCGATCACCGGCAGGTTGTGACGTTCGCCAATTTCAAAATCGATCTTGTCATGCGCCGGAGTGACTTTCAGAACGCCGGTTCCGAATTTCGGATCAATCGCGCGATCGCCGATGATGGGCAGCGCCTCGCGCACGAGCGGTCGCCAAGCCTGCTTGCCGATTAAATCCCGGTAACGTTGATCGCTGGGATGCACCGCCACGGCGGTATCCGCCATGATTGTCTCCGGCCGCGTGGTCGCGACTTCGATGAAACGTCCTGGCTCATCAAGCAGCTCGTAGCGCACGTAGTAGAGCACGCTCGTTTGCGGCGTCGGAATGACCTCTTCGTCGGAAAGCGCGGTCAATGCCGCGGGATCCCAATTGATCATGCGCCGCCCGCGATAGATCAGTCCTTTGTTGTATAGATCGACAAACACCCGTTCCACGGCACGGGTGTAGTCGGGATCAAGTGTGAAGCGTTCGCGCGACCAGTCGCAGGAGCAGCCGAGCCGCTTCAGTTGCTCGAAAATGATGCGTCCATGTTTCTCGCGCCATTCCCAGGTTCGGCGCAGAAATCCTTCGCGACCGAGCTCATGGCGCGTGACTTTGTCGGTCTTTCGCAGCGACTTTTCGACGGCGGTTTGGGTCGCAACTCCAGCGTGATCAGTGCCCGGCAACCAGAGGACTTCGCAGCCGCGCATGCGTGCGCGTCGCGCAAGAATGTCCTGGATCGTGTTGTTCAAGACGTGGCCCAGCGTCAAGACGCCCGTGATGTTCGGTGGTGGAATGACGATCGAGAACGGCGGTTTCGTCGAAGTCGCGTCCGCGCGGAAAGCGCCGGTCTCGAGCCAATGCTGATACCACTTTGGCTCGACCGAAGCCGGATCGTAGGTTTTCGAAAGCTCAGTCATGCCGACGCAACGATGCGAGAGCAAGGTACGATTGCAAAATCAAAACCGTGCGCGTGCGGTTCCTTGCGATAGCGTTTCGTAGCGCGAGCGTCTCGCTTGCGTCTGCCTTTGTAGCGCAAGTGTCTCGCTTGGGTCAGTGCTTGTAACTCAAGTGTCTCCCTTGCGGCAAGTGCTTGCAACTACGCAACGAAAGACGCAAGCCAGAGGCTCGCGCTACGCCGCAAGTGTCGCGCTTGCGTCAGTTCTGCAGTCGCGCCGATGATCGCAAGCCAGAGGCTTGCGCTACGCCGCAAAGGTCCCCGCTTGCGTCAGTCCTTGCAGCCGTGCCACCGAAGCCGCAAGCCAGAGGCTCGCGCAAGCCACTATTGTAACGCCCCTGATCCAAAAAACTTGCGACGCGAGAACGCTGCCGTCAGCTTTCCCGGCGAATGCCGGCGCCGAAGTTGTTCGCTCTCCTGGTCGGGAGCAGTCTGCTGCTTACACGCGCGTACGCCGCTGACTGGAACGTTCTCCATCAGCAAGGACACGACTATGTGACCTTCGCGAACGTCGCGCAGTTCTATCAATTTTCCGAGTATAGCCGGGTAAGTCGCACCGTCTCATTGCAGAGCGATCGCCGCGGAATTCGCGCCCAGGCGGGGACGAGCGAGCTCTATATCAACGGTGTCCGGTTTTTTACCGATCTTCCGTTGCTCAGCAGTTCCAACGACGACCTCATTTCCGCGATGGACATCAGCAAAATCATCGAACCAGTCTTGCGGCCCCATCGCATCCGCGGCGCGCAAAAGATCGAGACGGTCGTGCTGGATCCCGGTCACGGCGGCATGGATCAGGGAGCCACCAACCACTGGGGGACTGAGAAGGCATTTGCGTTGGATGTTGCGCTGGCTGCGCGCCAGGAATTGCTGCGACTGGGGTTCAGAGTGGAAATGACGCGATCGACCGACGTCGCACGATCGCTCGAAGATCGCGTCGGCTACGCGAATCAGTTCAGCAACGCAGTCTTCATCAGCATTCACTTCAACGCCAGCAGCGGCGGCGCCGGGGTAGAGAGTTACTCGCTGGCGCCGGGTGATGTTGTCTCAAACGCCTCGGACACAACTCATCCGAGCACAAGCGGCACACAGTGGCACCCTAGCAATGGACAGGACCCACAAAATATTGCGCTCACCGCGGCCGTGCACGCCTCCGTCTTATCGCGGGTCTCGCCGTTCGATCGCGGAGTTCGTCACGCGCGCTTTTACGTGTTGCGCGACATCAAAATCCCGGCGGCGTTGCTTGAAGCCGGTTTCCTGAGCGATCCATCGGAAGGTCAACGGATTGCGACCGCGCAATACCGGCAGCAGCTCGGCGCCGCCATCGCGCAGGGCGTCCAGAATTACAACGCCGCCGTGAATTTCCGGGCGACGGCCGATAGTTTTGCGAGTGCGAAGGCCAATCTGCCGCCGCACGATCGCTCCATCACCGAGCCGCTGACACCGGCTCCGCCACCAGTGGCAACTGCTCCACCGGATACAAACGGACCTTCCATTTCAATCAGTGCCGGAGAATAGCAGAAGCGTGAAGCGAGAACGCGGCATGGCCGACCGGCCGATCGGCGTCTTCGATTCCGGCATCGGCGGTCTTACCGTCGTGAGTGCGCTCCGCGCGGCCTTGCCTAACGAGTCCATCATTTACATCGGCGACACCGCGCGCGTGCCGTATGGAGGGAAAAGTGCGAGCACCGTGCAGCGCTACAGCGCGGAAATTACCGCGATGTTGATCGGAGAGGACGCGAAAGCAATCGTCGTCGCGTGCAATACGGCGTCAGCTTTGGCCGTGCCGCAGCTTGCAGATCAAATCCCCGTTCCTCTGGTAGGGGTGATTTTACCGGGCGCCAAAGCAGCCCTCGCCGCGACACGCAACGGCAGGATCGGCGTAATCGGAACACGCGCGACCATCAAGAGCAGCGCTTACGAAATTGCGATCCGTGCTTTGAGTTCAAACGTGGAGATCAGGAGCCGCGCTTGCCCGCTGCTGGTGCCGTTGATCGAGGAGGGTTGGCTCGGCAGTGAAATCACAGATCAAGTGATCGTGCAGTATCTCGGTCAGCTGTTGGACGAAGGAATCGACACTCTCGTGCTCGGCTGCACACATTATCCTCTCCTCCGCGATGACATTGCGCGGTTGATCGGCGCCGAAGTTGCGCTCGTCGATTCTGCGCAGAACTGCGCCGTGGCGGTCCGAGAGTTATTGCGAAACGAGAACTTAGCCGCGGATGCAAACGCGGTCGGAAACTTGCGAATTTGCCTAACCGATCCGCCCGACAGCTTCCTGGAAGTCGCTGGCCAGGCTCTCGGTCTCGAGATCGGAGAAGTGGAGCTGCGCCGATTGCGCTAAGCAGAGTTGGCGTTACCGCGTCCTTGACTCGCATAGCAACTGGAGGGACGACCCCGGTCGCCCGTTGTTTCCGGGATATGGACGGGACTGAGCCCGTCCCTCGAGCCGTCCGGCGCAACCGCGCGTCTGGGAGCGCATGCGATCCTGCTTACTGGCGACCCGCCCTCAGTCATCCTGAGCCCCGAACGCTTTCGGGGAAGGATCCCGTGATACTATTGGCGGTATAACCGCAGGATCTTGCCCCGAAGCGTTCGGGCCTCGCAATGAACGAAGATGATCGCCAGAACACGACTCGCACTGCTTCCATCTAAGTGACATCGTCCTTTATTAATCGATTCCTAGCTGCTTCCGCGCCGACGCTGGCAGACTGCGCACAACCAGCACGTAGGAATCATCAATCATTTCGCGCAACTCCCGCGCGGGAATGCGCCCTTCGATCTCCACGGTGTTCCAATGCTTCTTGTTCATGTGATAACCAGCGCGCACTTCGTCGTATCGGTCGCGCAACTCCAGCGCCCGATCGGGATCACACTTCAAATTCGCCGACGCCGGCACCGCATCGAGTGAAGCGAGCGCGAACATCTTACCACCGACTTTGAAAACCAGTGTGTCTTCGCCGAAAGGCGTGCTCTCGCTCGCCCCCGTTTTTCCCAGGCAATATTCCCGAAACTCTGCCAGATCCATCAAAGCTACCCAATTTGCTGAGGACAGTTTAGTTTCGCCATCCCGAGCTCCGAACGTTGAGTAATCGACGGATCACGAGAGGGAACACCGACTTCCAAGTCTGTGCGTGGCACAGGCATGATGCCTGTGTTCCGCTCATCCGACCTCTGATCTCAAATATCTGACCTCATTCCTGTCCGATCACTAGCAAGATGTCACTATGTAATCAGCGGCAGAATCGTCGCAAGCAGATCCGCAATCGCCACGCGTTCCTGCTGCATCGAATCGCGATGACGTAGCGTGACTGTGTCGCGAAGCGCGGGGTCCTTCTCGCCCAGAGTTTCAAAATCGATGGTGATCCCAAAAGGCGTCCCGGCTTCATCCTGCCGCCGATAACGGCGGCCGATCGCGCCGGTCTCATCGTAGAAGACGTTCATATGCGAACGCAGCGTGAGCGTGATCTCGCGCGCCTTTTCCACAAGCTGTGGGTTGTTTTTCAAGAGCGGAAAAACGCCGCATTTCACCGGCGCCATCCGGGGGTGAAAACGCAGGACGATGCGCGTCTCGGACTTGCCTTTGTCATCGGTGACCGTTTCCTCGTTGTAAGCGTTGCAAATCAGGGCAAGAACAGTCCGGTCCACGCCCGCGCTTGGCTCAATTACATGCGGCATGAAGCGCTGTTTGGTTTCGTCGTCGAAATAATCGAGCGGCTTGCCGCTGGCGTTCTGGTGCTGCGTCAGGTCGTAGTCAGTGCGATAAGCCACGCCTTCGAGCTCCTGCATTCCAAAGGGAAATTCGTACTCGATGTCGTATGTCCCTTTCGAATAAAACGCCCGGTCGCTCTCCGGCACTTCGAGGACGTGCAGCTTCTCACGCGAAATCCCGATCTGTTCGTAAAACCTGAGCCGCTCCTCGCGCCAATATTCGAGTAACTCCATCCCCTGTTCTGGCCGGCAGAAATACTCGAGCTCCATCTGCTCGAATTCGCGCGACCGAAATGTAAAGTTCCGCGGATTGATCTCATTCCGAAATGCCTTGCCGATCTGTGCAATCCCGAACGGCAGTTTCTTTCGCGCCGTATCGAGCACATTCCTAAACTGCACGAAAATCGACTGCGCCGTTTCCGGGCGCAGGTAGGCAATTGAGCTCTCATCGGCCGCGGCGCCCATCTGCGTCCGAAACATGAGATTGAAGGGGCGCGCTTCAGTCAGCTCTTTGCCACCGCAGTTTGGGCACTGTTTCGCTCCGTTTTTTTCCGGAAACTGGTCCGCGCGCAATCGCGCTTTACAAGTGAGACAATCGATCATGGGATCGTTGAAGGTATCGATATGTCCGCTCGCTTGCAGGACCGCGGGATGAGTCAGAATCGAGCCATCAAAACCGACGACGTCATCCCGCTCGCGCACCATTACACGCCACCAGTAATCCTTCAGGTTCCGCTTCAACTCCACGCCAAGCGGGCCGTAATCCCAGCAGCCGTTCAGCCCGCCGTAAATCTCGCTCGATTGGAAAATGAATCCACGTCGCTTGCAGAGGCTGACGATCTTTTCCATCCGCCGCGTGTCGGTCGGGCTTGTCATCCGAGGATCATCCGCAGATTAACGCAGATTTTTTGCGGGGAGCGGTGACACTCGCGCAGTAACCACGCCTGTGATTCTGAGTGAGCGCCGCACAGTCGAAGCCTTGGCCTCACTAATCAGCTGCCGGCCAGTTCTTCAAAATCTGCGAAATCTGTGGACAAACAATCTGCGATCAAATCAGTGCTCCACCGTGACCTCAGTCTTCACGGAGTTCGCAATGAAACAATTATCATGCGCGGCGTGATGCATCTTCTCCAGCTCCTCCGCGCTCGGCGTCTTGTCGCCTGACCAATTGATTTTCGGGCGCAACTCCACCCGCGTGATGGCGAGGCGGCCCTCCGCGTTCTTTTCCATGTGACCGACCGCTTCGTCCTTGTAGGAATCGAGCACGAATTTCTGCTTACAGGCAATCGCGAGAAAGGTGAGCATGTGGCAACTGGAAAGCGACGCAACGAAGGCTTCCTCCGGATCGACGTTCGCGGAGTTGCCGAGATATGCGGGGGCGGCCGTTGCGGTCATGGTGTGGCCGCCGTCAAAACTCCAGGTATGATCGCGCGGGTAATTTTGGTAGGAGAACTCCGCGTCCCCCCGTTCCCATTTCAACGAGACTTTATGTTCGGACATGTTCTCTGTATAAAGTGCGCGCGGTGCCCTGACAAGCAGACGGTTGGTAGAGCGAGGGTCTCACTTGCTTCGTCGAATGGATTGCGAGCGAGACGCTTGCGCTACCTTCCCGCCGCACTATTTTTCCGCCGCGAGTCTCGATTTGCGCGCGATTAGCTCAGTGGTAGAGCGCTTGCTTCACACGCAAGAAGTCGCAGGTTCGAACCCTGCATCGCGCACCATTCCCGTTTCGCGACTCTGAGTGGCAGACGTGGACTGCAAAGGACTAAGCGATTGAGCGACAGACGGTAACGACGAGGCTTTGCGCGATCTCACTAGGACAGCGGCGGACACGTTTGGACGCGAAAAGACTACCGGAAGTAGGTCTAGAAGTGAGTCAGCCTCCCGGACTTTAATCAGCGGAAGCTTCGCCACGGCTTCGGAAACTGGCAGCAGATTCGCGTCTGTGTAGGTCTTCGCCGTTAGGCGCATGTCACTGTGCCGCATGAACTCCATTGCCGTTCTCGGTGAGACACCGGCGAGCGTTAGCATCGTGCCGCATGTTTTGCGGAGAGAATGAAAGTCAGCATATTCGCCGCGATCGTTCACGTACGGAATCCGCGCCGCTTCCAAGTCTGCCCGAAATCGATTCATGCGAGGCATCAATCGATCAAAGACAAGGGAGGCCGCACTTCCGCCCGCTGCTCGCAGCCGACACACCGCAGCCGTTGCATCCTCTGCGAGCGGAAGCTGCGCCTGCCGATGATTCTTCGAAATGGACGCCCGCACATTCACGAACGGCTGCGGAGTGTCCAGGTACACGTCCGCCCATCGCAACTGCTGCATTTACCCTCGCCGCAGTCCGGTACGTGCCGCCACGAGATAAACGACGCCCCGCGCTCCGCTGACATCGAAAAGGCGCTGCAACTCTTCGGTTGTGAATGCCCGCCTCTCCCGTTGCGCCGCGACTCCAATTTGTACCCGTTGCACAAAACGAAGAGGATTAGGACCGACGCGCGGCTCCAACCAGTTCATCAGTCCAGAGATCGCGTTGAGGTATTCGTTAAGAGTTTTGGGCGCTTTTTTTTGCTTTGCCCGCCATGCTTCGAAGGACTCTGGCGTTACGCGGCGCGCAGTCACCCAGCCGCATTCTCCGATGAGCTTGTCGAGCTTTCGGCCGAGTTCGAGAACGTATTTCTGATCACATCGAATCGCTCGTCGGCTGTCGCAGTACGTGTGCGCGTGCGTCGACAACGAAAGTGCTATGGCATCGCGCTGATTCTTCGGAGCGATCAAACCTTCTCGCTCCCGCTCGGCGTCGACAATGATCTTCCGCAGCCTCTCTTGAGCGACCTGCTTGTCACTGACACCAAGTGCAACGTCGGTATCCGTGGAGTCACCAGCCAATCGATAGCGACCCGTGTACGTCGGCGCGATGTGCAGCTTGCCGTTCTTCTGCCGCTTCGCCCTGAACACGAATTCCTTCACGCGTGACGCCCTCCAATTGCCCTCGCTTGCATATATCGGCGAAGCTCCTCAATAGGAATGCGAAGGCTGCGACCGACGCGAAACGCTGACAATCTGCCCCGTTCGATTTCCCGTCGCAGTGTTCTCGAGCAGACGCTGAAACGCAGCGCAGCAGAAGCGATGGTCACAGAGTTTTCTTCTTGGTTATCTTGAATGTTGGGCCTCATAATATGATCGCCTTTCCGATAGCCTTAAGAACGGCCTTGCGTTTCTTTCGGGCCTCCTGTTTACGCTCAATCTCCCGCTGCTTGCGCTCAGCCTCCTGTTTTCTGTAGTACGAGCCTTGGAAGCCACCCTGCCGGACTTGTACCATGTCATGCTTGAAAGCAGCTTTCAGTTGCGCAGTAATCCGCTCGCCTTTCGGCCGTGGTGGCCGTCCGGCTTTCAACTCCTGTTGGTTCCGATCCCACGTTTCCCGCATGGAGACGTATTTTCGGCCTAAAAACATGAAATCGGTGAGCTTGCCGAGTCGCACCAATTCTCCAACCCGCTTCGTGCTGACATTCAGCAGCAGCGCGGCTTGGGCATGGTTCAGAAGGCCCTTTTCCTCCACCATCGCGTCGCTCATTTTCTGAAACTCGCGTTGAGCCTGGTGCCGTGCTTGCGCTCTGTCATCGGTTGACGATTGAAGCGCGAATGTTGATGATGAGGTCATTGTCATGAAAGTAACGGTTACTTCGAATACGGTAACCTCAGTTACCTAATCCGTCAAAACAATTATTTTTAAGAACCGCTTCGCGGGTCGCTCGCCGCGACAGGCAGGTTAAGGCGATCAATTTCAGCTGAGGTGGTCAAATCAGCGATTGCTGCTCGTGGCTCGCTTCGGCTTTAGCCTTCTTGAAATTCAAGTCCTGCTCGTAATCGGGATGCTCCGCGCGCTGTGTGCTCGCGAGCAGACCGGCGACTGTCAGCAACTGCACGCGCGGCACCTTCAGCTTCCCGTTCACGCTGGTGTAAAGACCGGAGCTCGCCCATCCGCCAGCATCCCCTTGCTCGGCCCGTCCAGCGAGATGAGCAGCGCGATCTCCGCCGCCTCCCGTTCTCGCTACATGGTTCAGCGCGCGGACATCGTCCGCCTTCAGCTTCCCGCTCACCACGATCTTATGCGCGCCATTGTCCAGGTCGCGGAAAAACTTGATCCCATCCACCCCGCCGTCCGCGCCCTTCTTCTTGTTCTGCGCCGGGTTCGCGTTCACCAGCCACCCCAATACTGGAATTGGTGGCGCCCGTCGTGCTCGCTCCGCAGCGCCAGGTCGCGCGCCGCGTCCAGATCGCCCGGCGTGCCGATTACTCGCAGTCGCACCACCCTTGACCACTAAGTTCCATCCGCTCTTGTCCTGATCATGTCGGTCGGCACCAGCGACGGTAGCGCAATCTCGAAAGCCGAAGCGCTCCGGCGGCTGAAACTCTGGGTCTGGTTCAAGGAACGCGCGCATCCCACCGACATCCAGATCACGCTCCTGTGGGCGGGCCTCATCGGGTTCGCCGGCGCGGTTTGCTCGATTGGCTTTCGCCTCGCCACGGACCGCGTCCACAGGCTCCTCACCGGTAACTCTGGTTCGGGATTAGTCGAGAGCTTCGGTCACCTGCCGCCGCTTTTGCGGCTCACCGTTCCCGCTCTCGGAGGATTAATCGCGGGAACCATCCTGCATTTCGACACACGCTGGCGCAGCAACGTTCCGACGACCGATTACATGGAAGCCGTCGTGCTCGGCGATGGGAAAATTTCGGCTCGCCGCAGCTTGGTAAAATGCGCTTCCGCCATGTTCACCATTGCCTCCGGCGGCTCGATCGGGCGCGAGGGTCCGCTCGTGCAACTCGCGTCCGTCGTCGCCTCGCTCGCCGGCCGGTTGCAAAACTGGTCGGCGCCGCGGCTTCGCTTGCTTGTCGGATGCGGAGCGGCCGCCGGCATCGCCTCCGCCTATAATGCTCCCATCGCCGGCGCGCTTTTCGTCGCGGAGATCGTTCTCGGTTCGGTCGCGATGGAGATATTCGGGCCGCTCGTCTTCTCTTCGGTCATTGCCACGCTCACCGTGCGCGGCTTCATCGGAGGGAATCCGCTCTATGACATTCCGCCGTTCCGCCTGAACGGGAATTGGGAGATTGTGCCCTACCTGCTGCTGGGACTCGTCGCGGGGCTCATCGCGCCGTGGTTCATCCGGCTGCTGCGCGCCAGCGAAATGTTCGCTGCCCGGATCGTCGCGCCGGTTTATGTGAAGATGTGCGTCGGCGGCTTGATTGTCGGAGCGCTCGCTATTTTTCACCCGGAAGTCTGCGGCAATGGCTACAGCGCCGTCAGCGCCATTCTGCACGGCCAATGGATCTGGCAAACGCTCCTCGTCATCCTCCTTTTCAAAGTCGTCGCCACCGCCGCCACGTTCGGTTCCGGCGCCGTCGGCGGCGTCTTCACTCCCACACTCTTCTTCGGCGCGAGCCTCGGATTTCTCTTTGGCAATCTGGCCGCACACTTCCCCGGCCAGCTTCTCATCAATCCCAGCGCCTTCGCCCTGGTCGGGATGGGCGCATTCCTGGCCGCGGTCACGCACGCCCCCATCATGGCGATCATCATGATCTTCGAGTTGACTCTCGACTATCAGATCATCCTTCCCTTGATGCTCGCCTGCGTCGTCGGCTACTACACCTCCGTCAGTATCGAGAAGCGCTCGATTTATGCGGAAGCCCTGAAACGCAAAGGCACGGGCGACTACCGCCATCAGCTCGCCGAACTACACGTCCGCGATCTGATGAAACTTAATCCGCTCACGGTTTCACCGACCGCCCGGTTTGCGGAGATCGGCCGGCAGTTCATCGCCACGCGCTTCAATTATCTCTACGTCACCGAAGCAGAGCGCTTCATCGGCGCCATCTCCTTGCACGACATTAAGAACTATCTGAACGCACCCGAGCTCGCCGAGCTCGTCATTGCCGGGGACATCCTGCGCGAATCTTTTCCGGTCGTTAGGCCTGACGCCTCGCTCAACGAAGCGCTCGAAGGGTTCTCCCACCACGACGGCGAGCGCCTGCCCGTTGTCAGCACCACGAGCGAACGGCGCTTGCTCGGCAGCATTTCCAAGACCGACGTCATCCTCGCGCTCGCCGGCAGCACGCGCTCCGCCACCGCCGTCTAGCCGCGCTCGTCGTCCGGCCTCAGTAAACGAGTTCGCTGACTTGCTTTGGCCCGACCGCGTCCTCATCGAGATGAAATCGCGCGGGGAGAATCTCGAGAAGCATTACGACCAAATTTTCGATTACTGGACGCACATCGTTCCGAAGCGTCCGCCCTTCGTCATCCTTTGCAACTTCGACGAGTTCTGGATCTACGACTTTAACATCCAGCTCTTCGACCCAGTCGAGCGAGTGAAGCTCGCCGAGCTTTCCGAGAACATCGCGCCTTTCAATTTCCTGCTGCCGGTCTGGAAGAAACCAATCTTTGGCAACAACTGGGTCGATGTCACCCGCCGTGCCGCCGATCAAATGGCAACCGTGTTTCGTGAGATGGTCGACCGCGGCGAAAGCCGAGAGCGCGCGCAGCGGTTTGTTCTCCAGCTACTGGTCGGCATGGTTGCCGAAGACATCGGCTTGCTTCCTGAGCAACTCCTGAGTGAGTTGCTACACGAATGCGCCGAGCAAGGTGCAAGCTCCTATGACCTGATCGGAGGACTCTTCCGCCAGATGGCGACGGAACAACGGGCGCCGGGTGGCCGTCATAAGGATGTGCGCTATTTCAATGGCGGCCTCTTCGCAGTGGTCGACCCGATCGAGTTGAAGAGCGCAGAAGCATATCGCCTTTGTGAATCAGCCGCCGAGAACTGGGCTCACGTCCGGCCGGAAATCTTCGGCACCCTCTTTCAGGACAGCATGGAGAAGAAAGCGCGTCATGCCTTCGGCGCGCATTTCACCAGTGAGTTCGATATCCGTAAAGAGGAGAATCAGCGGTCCAGAGTCCCGTTTCGGACGCGCGGTAATTGCAGCTGCCAATCTGCGGACTGAATATTCTCCTGATTAATTCCCATCGCAGATCGTAGGGCGGTCGCTAAACTAGTTGGCTATGCCGAACACAGACCTCACCCCGCCAGCAGGCGATAAGATCTCGATAGCTCAAGGAAAATTGACCGTCCCGGATCGACCGGTGATTCCCTTCATCCGTGGTGACGGGACGGGTTCGGACATCTGGGCGGCGAGCGAACGGGTCTTCGATGCCGCGGTCGAGAAAGCTTACGGCGCAAAGCGGAGGGTCTCTTGGTTCGAAGTCTTCGCGGGTCAGGCGGCGAAAGACAAATTCGATGAATGGCTGCCAGCGGAGACGGTCGAAGCATTTCGCGAATATCTCGTTGGCATCAAAGGCCCGCTGACCACTCCAGTCGGCGGCGGTATCAGTTCGCTGAACGTGGCGTTACGCCAAATGCTCGATCTTTTCGTCTGCCTGCGACCGGTTCAATATTTCAGCGGCGTCCCCTCACCCGTGAAGCATCCGGAGAAGGTAGACATGATCATCTTCCGCGAGAACACGGAGGACATTTACGCGGGCATCGAATACGCAGCGGGCACCCCGGAAGCGCAGAAAATTCTCGACTTTCTCGCAAAAGAATTCCCGAAAGCGTTCGCGAAGATTCGCTTCGGAACAAAGGAAAAGGCGTCGGATTTTTGGAAGGCCGTGGGCGCCCCGGAAAAAGACGACATCATGGTTGGAGTCGGCATTAAGCCGGTCAGCCGCTCCGGCAGCGTTCGCTTAATTCACAGCGCGATCGCTTACGCGATCAAGAACCAGCGCAAAAGCGTGACCCTCGTGCACAAGGGAAACATCATGAAATTCACGGAAGGCGCCTTCCGCGATTGGGGTTACGAGATCGCAAAGCAATATTTCGGCGCGGAAGAACTGGATGGCGGCCCGTGGTGCAAAATCCCTGCTGGGAAGCCCGGGGCTGGCCTCGTGATCAAGGATGCAATCGCGGACATCACGCTGCAACAGGTGCTTACGCGACCTGAGGATTTTGACGTGATCGCGACTCTCAATTTAAACGGCGATTACTTGAGCGACGCGCTCGCGGCGCAGGTTGGCGGAATCGGGATCGCTCCCGGTGGCAATATCAATTACATCACCGGCCACGCCGTTTTTGAAGCGACGCACGGAACCGCGCCCAAGTATGCGAACCAGGACAAGGTGAATCCGGGGTCGGTGATTTTATCGGGCGAGATGATGTTCCGTTATATGGGGTGGACGGAAGCCGCCGATCTGATCTTGAGAGGATTGAACGGTGCGATCGCAAGCAAACGGGTAACGTATGATTTCGCACGCTTGATGGAGGGTGCGACTGAGATCAAATGCTCCGCGTTCGGCGATAACGTCATCGAGCACATGTGATCAATACTCCTGCTCATAATCCTGATCTTGATCGAATATATCAGGAAAGCAGGAGTTCAGGAAAGGTGGAGAATTGCAGGCAGGGGCTAGGCGGACGACGCGGAGGTCGTCCCTCCAAGACAAGAGCTGGAGGGACGGGCTCTGTCCCGTCCTGAAACGACGGCGGTTCCTCGAGCGCGGGCATACTCCGAAAGCTCCGTGCGGTTTTCGTCGCTCCCGGGATCACTCCAGTTCAATGAATCTTCCTTGCCGCAAACATCCGGTCGTCGAACGCCGGTCGAGCGGCGGACGCCTGGCTGGTCGGCCGATATGTCGTTACGCCCAACCACGTCCATTTATTTTGTGCGCCGGCGCTTCCTGATTCAGTGCCGGTTCTGAAGTGGGTCTATTTTTGGAAATCCGTTGTCGCACGCAGTTGGTCAAGGCGCGAGCAGTTGCCGATCTGGCAGCGGCATTTCTGGGACACGCAACTGCGACGGTCGGAGAGCTATAATTCGAAGCGGGAATACGTGCGTCAGAATCCCGCGCGGGCAGGATTCGTCGCGCGGAGGGACGATTGGGCCTACGCGGGTGAAATGAATGTGCTCCGATGGTGATCTCGCGGTCTGGAGGGATGGGCTCTGTCCCGTCCTGATTGGCAAGGTTATTCGAGGACGACACGGAGGTCGTCCCTCCAGCCCGTCGGACCCAACGCAAGCGCTCCGGCTTGCCCTGCAATCACTTTCCGCTTAGCTGAACCTCATGAGCGATTCGTCACTTTGGCCGCGCTTTCAGCAATACTTCCTCAGCTATGATGACCTCGGTTTTTCGATCGATGTCAGCCGGATGCGGTTCGCGGATGACTTTCTGACGAGCATGCAACCACGGGTCGAGAAAGCATTCGCGTCAATGCGCGAATTGGAAGCGGGCGCGATCGCGAATCCCGACGAGCAGCGCATGGTGGGCCATTACTGGCTGCGGAACCCGGACCTCGCGCCACCCGCGTTGCGCAGCGAAATCCAGCAGACGATCGACCGCATCAAAAGATTTGCCTTGGACGTGCATGTCGGCCGGATCGCGGCGCCTGACGGCAAGCCATTCGAGCATGTGCTGCTGATCGGCATCGGTGGATCCGCGCTCGGCCCGCAGTTCATTGCGGAGGCTCTCGGTACCGCGAACGATCCACTCGACATTTATTTCTTCGATAACACCGACCCGGATGGCTTCGATCGCGTTTTTGACAGATTGGACAAGGGGCTTGCGCGAACCCTGGTCGTTGTGATTTCAAAATCTGGCGGCACGAAAGAGACGCGCAACGGAATGCTGGAAGCGGAGGTGCGATTTAAGCGCGCCGGCCTCGACTTCGGCAAACACGCGGTGGCGGTGACCGGTGTTGGCAGCGACCTGGACCAGCACGCGGAAAAACACGGCTGGCTGGCGCGTTTCCCGATGCATGATTGGATCGGCGGCCGCACTTCCGTGATGAGCGCCGTCGGCCTGATCCCTGCGGCACTGCTGGGGTTCGATGTTGATCAATTCCTGGCGGGTGCGGCGGCGATGGACGCGCATACGCGGGTGGCCGACGCGAGGAAGAATGCCGCGATGCTGCTCGCATTAATGTGGTTCTATGCGGGTAACGGCCGCGGCGAAAAAGACATGGTAATTCTGCCCTACAAGGATCGGCTGGCATTGTTCAGCAAGTACCTGCAACAGCTCGTAATGGAGTCGTTAGGCAAAGAGAAGGACCTCAATGGCAAAGTCGTGCATCAGGGGATCGCGGTTTACGGAAACAAAGGCTCGACGGACCAGCATGCCTATGTCCAACAGCTCCGGGAAGGCGTGCTCAATTTCTTCGTCACTTTCATTGAGGTGCGGAAGGATCGCGCGCGCGGGAGCAGGTTCGAAGTGGAGAACAGCTTCACGAGCGGTGATTATCTGCAGGGGTTTCTCCGGGGAACGCGCTCGGCACTTTACGAAAACGGACGGGAATCGATCACGATTAGCATTCCGGAAGTGAACGCATTACAAGTCGGGGCGCTGATCGCGCTCTACGAACGCGCGGTCGGTTTCTACGGCTCGCTCGTGAACGTGAACGCGTATCATCAACCTGGAGTGGAGGCAGGCAAGCAGGCGGCGACGCGTGTGCTGGAGTTGGCGGCGAAGGTGAAACAGCAGCTGGCGTCCGCGCCCACGAAGACGGCGGAACAAATCTCATCGGCGGTGGGCGCCGATCCCGAAGACGTGTTCCACATCCTGCGGCATCTTGCGGCGAATAGCGACGCGGTTGAGACCGCTGGGGCCATAGATCCGCAATCCGCCACTTTCGTGCGCGGCTAGCGGATCATCGTTTCCCGACTTATTTTGTCTACGCGCTATGCCTGAATCCACCACTCCGCCGAGTTCGCACGATGAATCCGCGCTGCAAATAGCGATGCCGGATGTTGTCCGTTTTGTGCGACAACTCAGCCACGATCTCCGCAACCATCTGAATGCACTGGAGCTACAGTCAGCTTTTATCCTGGAAATCGCGCAGGACGCGGAGCTGAAGGGAGAGGTGAAGCGTTTCCGCGGGATGATGTCCGAGCTCGCGACCAGCCTCCAAAAATTGAGCATGGCGATGAGCGAGGTCCGGCTCACGGAGATGCCATACGAAGCAGCAAATGTCGTTGAAGATTTACAGGAAAAAGTTACGGGTTGTTTCCCGGAGGAGAGCGGGTCGGTTGAATGGAACGCCGAAGGAGTAACCGGGATCATCAACGCCGATCCGCAATTGTTGCAGGAAGCCCTCGTGGAGCTGTTCCGGAACGCGTTTCGCCATGGCCGGGGAGAGGGTAAACTCGGCGTTCGCGCGCGGTCCAGTGACCATCACCTCAAGATCGAAATTGAGGAGCCAAAACAGGAGTTTGCAACTCAAACACAGAGTTGGGGGCGCGAGCCGTTCCGGAATCTCAAACCCGGTTGCTACGGTTTAGGCCTGCACCGCGCGAGGCGTATCATCGAAGCGCATGGTGGAGAGTATGGCGCCGTTTACGACGCCGCGAAATCCAGCCTGATCACCGCGGTAACGCTGCCTTTGGCTGTGGCATAATTGGTGCCGTCATTTAACGGCGCCGCCAGTGCATGGCAGACCGCGTACCTCCACGAATCGGCTTCCGTTTCGCCTCCAAAAAACAAACAATGACCGAAACGCAACCAATCCGATGACCGCCGAGAACCGACGCATTCTAATCATTGACGACGAGCGGCCGATTCTGCTCACGCTCGAAGCGCTCCTCGGTCGTCACGGTTACCAGGCCGAAACCGCAGCTACCGCGTCGTATGGGCTGCGGGCGTTGAAGGCGAATTCGCCCTCGGTGGTATTGCTTGATCTGCAGCTGCCGGATGCGAATGGGCTCGAAATGCTCGAGCAAATCAAACGCGAACATCCGCAGACGCAGGTCATCATCGTGACCGCTCACGATTCGCTTAGCAACGCAATCGAATCGATCAAGCGCGGAGCCTATCACTTCATCAGCAAACCGTATGCGCCCGAAGAGTTGCTCAGCCTGGTCGAGAAAGCACTCGAGAAGCGGTCGCTTCTTCGCGAAACGCAGCAGTTGCGCGAGAAGGCGCATCTGCTTGAGAAGCGTCTGCAAATTGCGGAAACACGGCTCGCGCCGGTCTTCAAGAGCAAGGTGATGCAGGAGATCCACGAGCTGATCAACGCGATGGCGCCGTCGGAAGCGAACGTCCTGATCACGGGCGAAAGCGGGGTCGGTAAAGAGGTGATTGCGAACGTGATTCACACGCGCAGCCGCCGCGCGGACAAGCCGATGGTAAAGTTGAATTGCGCGGCTTTTCCGCAGGCGATGATCGAGTCGGAACTCTTCGGCTATGTGAAAGGCGCATTCACGGGCGCGACCAACGATTTCGCGGGCATGATCGCCGCCGCGAGCGGGAGCACATTGTTCCTCGACGAAATTTCCGAGATGCCGCCGGATTTGCAGACTCGTTTTCTGCGGGTGCTGCAAGAACGTGAATACCGGCCCCTCGGTAGCACGCGGACGATGAAGGCTGACTTTCGTGTGGTCGCGGCAACGAATCGGCCAATTGCGCAGGCGCTCACCGAAGGCCATTTGCGGGCGGACTTATATTATCGGCTGAACACTTTTCAAATCGAAGTCCCCCCACTGCGGCAACGCAAAGAAGACATTCCGCCGCTGGTCGCTTCTTTCCTGAAACAGTTCGCGCAGCAGCTCGGCAAACCCGAACCGCAGATCGCGCCAGAAGCTTTTCAGAAATTGGTCGATTATTCCTGGCCCGGAAACGTGCGGGAATTACAAAACGCGATGGAGTATGCCGTTGTGCTGGCGCGGCAGAATCTGGTTGGAATCAAGGAGCTGCCGAGCGAGGTGCAACTGCCGGTGGCATTGCAAAATGTGGAGCGCAATCAGCAGAACGCTGCCGGAGCAAAAAGTTTGGATCACGTGGAGCGAAACGCAATTCTGCAAGCGCTCGCGCAATCGCACGGCAACAAGAAAAAGGCCGCCGAGATTCTCGGAATCCAGCGGCCAACGCTGTATAACAAACTGAAGCGATACGCGATCGAACTGTAAGCGACTCTGTGAGGTATTATCAGCGAGCCGGTGGTCTCAGGTAAACGGCTGAATCTTTCCCTCGCGGGTTCGCATGCCTCATCACCTCGACAAAGTCCTCGCTAACGCCGAGCGCCAGCTCGCAGCCACCGGCGAACGGCGGCCGACCGAAGTTCTGCCGCTCTACAAGCGATTCCTGAAAATCGAGGAGCACCGGCTGCGCTTGAAGCACCAGGCTGGCGGCGGCGGCCGTGAGATTTGTGCGCGCCGGGCGGACCTGGTGGATGTGTTACTGAGGCACGTCTTCGCTGCGGCCGTGAACGCCGCTCGCCGCAGTCACGCGCAGCTTATCAGTCCGATCGCGCTCATGGCGCTCGGCGGCTACGGGCGTGGAGAGCTGAATCCATCGAGTGATGTCGATATGATGTTTTTGCACCGTGAACCCTCTGGCGTGGCGCCGTCGGTGGCGGCCGTGATTGCGCAGGTTCTTTATCTGCTCTGGGATATTGGCTTTAAAGTCGGTCATTCAACCCGTTCGGTCGAGGAGGCGATCAACCAGGCGAATGGCGAGATGCTCACGAAAACTGCGCTGCTCGAGTCGCGCTTTCTGGCGGGCGACACCGAGCTGGCGGGAAGTTTTCGCGAAGAGTTCCGGGCGAAATGCGTCACCGGCCATGAACGCGAATACCTCGAGATGCGGATGCGCGACCAGGCCGTGCGTCACGTAAAATTCGGGGAGAGCGTTTATCTGCAAGAGCCGAACGTAAAGAGCGGCTGCGGCGGCTTGCGCGATTATCAAAATCTCCTCTGGATGAGTTACTTCGAGGAAGGAGCACTCACGACCACACACCTCCTCGGCAAGGACTGGCTGAGCAAAGCGGATCACCGCAGAATCGATGAAGCCTACGACTTCCTCCTGCGCATCCGAACAGATCTACATTACGCGACACGGCGCGCGACAGACGTTCTACACCTGAACCTGCAAGAGCAGATTGCGACCCGCCTGGGATACCGGCAAGGCTCCGCGTTGCTTCGCAGTGAGGCGCTCATGAAAGATTATTACGAACATACGCGCAACATCTTTCACGTGACCGAGCGGATCACCGAGCAATTTGCGAGTGGCCAATCCGCCGGCGGAGTGCGTTCGCTCTTCGCTTTGGCGACGCCACAGTCACAGGACGAGGAACGGCTTGACGAATTTGTGCGCCGCGGCAATCAGCTGGGCATAGCAGAACGGGACCTTTTCGAGGAACAGCCGGAATGCATGATGCGCGCTTTTCAGATCGCGCAGGAGCGGAATCTCGATCTCAGCCCGCAGCTCGCAGACCTGATTACGCGTAATCTGGGGCTCGTGACCAGAGTATTCCAATACGCGAAACGCCCGCGCGAAATCTTTCTCGCGATCATCTCGCGCAAGAGCAGCGTCGGGCGCGTCCTGAGGATGATGCATCGGGTTGACTTCCTCGGACGCTACATGCCGGAGTTCGGGCAACTGACCTGCCTCGTCCAGCATGAGTTTTTCCATCGCTATACTGCTGACGAACACACGCTCGTTTGCATCGAAAAGCTGGACGCAATCGCCGTCACGAAGGACGATATCTTGCGAGGCTATCGCGTGCTCTTCGAAAAAATGGAGGACCCGCTGGTGTTGTATCTGGCCCTGCTCCTTCACGACACCGGTCGGGCAGTGGGAGCCCGTTTGCATTCCGAAGCGAGCGCGGTCTTCGCGCGACGGGCGGCGCTCCGGCTCCAGTTGTCACCCGAGCAGCGCAAGTCGCTGATTCTTCTCGTCGATCATCACGTCACGCTTTCGAGCATGGCGCAGCAGCGGAATCTCGACGACCCGGAAACGGCGATCGAATTTGCGCAGATCGTGCGGAATCAGAAAAACCTCGACGCGCTTATGCTGCTCACTCTGGCTGACGGCCAGGGCACCAGCGCGGAGGGCTGGTCCGACTGGAAAGAAGGTTTGGTCTGGCAGCTTTACGAGGCGACATCGCATTATCTCGCGGACGAGGAAACATTTTATCAGAAGAACAAAATTGAACACGAGTCGCTCCAGAACGCGGTCGCGCAAATGCTCGCGCCCGATTTCGCGGACGAGATCGACGCGCACTTTGAAGCGTTACCTGACAACTACTTTCGAGCATTCGAAGTTCCCGAGATCGCGGCGCACGTCGAACTGTTTCGCGCCTTCCTGACGCGCCTTTATATCGATGAGGCGCCACCCCTCACTCCGGCTTTGAAATGGGAATTGGCCGCTGACGGCAGTCACAGCGTCGTCTCTCTCTGCACTTGGGACGCACCGAAGCTGCTCGGTAAAATCGCGGGCTCGTTCGCGGTGGTGCGGATGAATATTCGGAGCGCTGACGTTTTCACCCGCGGTGATAATGTCGTGGTCGATAGATTTCGCGTTACCGACGTTCGGTCGGGTCCGGTCACGGACCCGAGAGAGATGGAAGCATTCGAAGCAACGCTGCGCGCAGCGTTGTTGAATCCGCAGTTTGAGTTTGGGCCGCTGCTGCAGAAGACGCGCGCAAATCCCCGGGCCGACTCTCTGCGAGAGAGGGATTTTCCCACGCGCATCAGCGTCGATAACAAAGCTCATCCTGCGTATACTCTGGTCCAGATCGAAACGCCGGATCGGCTCGGATTGCTCTACGATCTCGTCTCCGCATTCAGCGTCGAAAATGTTTCGATCACGTTGTCGCGAATCAGCACTGAAAAAGGCGCTGCCATAGATACTTTCTATGTCGCCGATCCTGACTCGCGCGGCAAAATCACGGACGGCACTCGGATCGCGACGCTTCAACACCGGCTTCAGGAAGCCGCACTCGGCAGCGCATGGTCGGCAAAATTGTAGAGGGAAAGACTCGGTCTCGTGCGTCGCAATCGCCGAGTCTCCGCAGTGCGAACTTTCCTCCCGTGGTCAGCCGTCGGTGTGCGAATGCGCAGAGAGAAGTTCGTTTCGGCAGAATGCCGAAACCAGCACGCAGAATGCGTGCGCTCCCCAGCAGACAATCCAGCTAGCTGACTTCTGATCTCTGGTCTCTGACCTCTGATTCAGCTAGCTCGGCGCGTGCGGCTGCTTACTGTGCCACTTCCGAATCCGCTTTATGAACGTTCTCATCCTCGCTGCCGGTTACGCGACCCGGCTTTACCCGCTCACTTTAAAAAAGGCAAAGCCGCTCCTCGAAGTCGCGGGCAAACCGATGATCGAATGGGTGCTCGACAACCTGGCTTCGGTGCCGGAGATCGAAACCGTTTACGTTGTGACCAATAATAAATTCGCCGAGGACTTCGAAACTTGGGCGACCGATTACAAGCGGCGGCAACCGAAGTTCTCGCCGAAGATCATCAACGATGATTCCACCAGCGACTCGGATAAACTGGGAGCAATCGGCGACATCAATCTCGTGATCACACGGGAAAATCTCAGTCGCAGTGATCTCATCGTCGTCGCGGGCGATAATCTTTTTAGCGAGCCACTGGACGATTTCGTCAGGCACGCGAAAGGCTCCCAGGCGACACTCGCCACTTTTGACGTCGGTGACCTCGATGCGATCAAGAAATACAGCAGCATCACTCTCGATGACGAGGGCGTGATCAAGGAATTCGAGGAGAAGCCGCAGAAGCCGAAAAGCACGCTCACGGGAATCGCGCTCTACTATTACTCACGCGCAGCGGTTTCGCTTTTCACTACCTACCTGGCCGCCGGCAACAATCCGGATCAACCGGGCCGATTCGTGCAGTGGCTTTACACCCGCATGCCGGTGAAAACGTTTCAGATCAAAGGCACTTGGTTCGATATCGGCAGCAAGGAGACGCTCGAAGAAGCGAACGAGATCTTCGCGAAATTCCGGCGATAATATTGCGCGCCAGCGCACGGCGGCGCGCCTGAAACTACTTGAGCCGTCCTTCGTCGAACTCGATCAGATCGAAATAAGTTTTGATGTCTTTCCGGGCCGCGCCGCCCGCTTCCTTCAGAACGTGGAGAAAGCGCGCTTTTTTCGCAGCCGTGTCTGGATGACGCGAGATCATCGCTTCGTTCCATTGCTGGATCGTCTCCGGAGAATGTTTGGCAGCGCGTTCGTCGATCCACGCCAGAATTGCGTCATCATTGTCAAGGCGGGTGGCCGCTTCTTCGAACTCATCCGGATTCAGCTTCAGGAATGCGAGCAGGTGCTTGTCGAACCCGATGGTTTTGTAATTGTAGCCATCGAGAAGTTCCTGGCGATGGAGCTTCGCCTTGTCGATCAGACGCGCCAGATGGACGTAGCCGCCGAGTCGATCGTAGGGACTGCGTGGACGCAGTTTCTGCATCGAGACGCTGCTAGGAGGCGGAGAGTGGGTCCGGCAGGAGTCCCGGCGATTCCTGCTCGCGCACAGCAGTCACGGGCGGACTTTGCTCTGGCAGGAGTTCGGCCTGCGTCAGCCCAGTGCTGCCGATCACCAGCTGGCCGGAGAACACGCCACCTTTTTCTACGGTAATCCCTTTCGCCACGACATTTCCATCGAGCGAAGCATTGCGGTGAATCACAACGGCGCCTTCGGCTATAATCTCGCCGGACATGCGGCCACGGATCTGGATGCTTTTCACGCGCACGCGACGAAAAAATTGCAGGTCTGCCCGCCGCTCAACGAGCACGTGCTGCGCGCTAATACGTCCGGGGATCTTGCCGCTGAAGTTGATCGTCGCAGTGCCGGTGCAATGCAGGTCGCCCCGTAGTTTGCCCTCGATCAGGGCCGACCGGCAGATCACATTCGAACTGCTGAGCTCACCCTTCGATGTGAGATGGACTTCGCCGCAAGTGCGGATTGCGCGGCTAAAAGTGGTGGTGATTTTGTAATCACGCAGGTCAATGTGGGCGCTGCACGCGGGACAAATCGTGGAGCTGGCGGCGGCGCTCACTTCCTGTTTGGCATGACATTCGAAGCACTCCGCGACCGCGTTGCCTCGCGCTTTCCAGAGTCCTTCGAACCGGCCGCGGAGCGAGTCTGGCCCCGGTGCGACGGGCGCGGGCGTCGCCTTTAGCTTAATCTGCGGCTTGGGAGCGGCTGGCGCGAAATAGCTGCCGCACTGCCGGCAACTCGTGCTCTTGGCGGCGGCATACTCCATCTGCTTAAAGCCACAATGTGGACAATCCACATTGACTTTAAGAGGCGGTTTTGCCACGGCCGCAGAGGGCGAGAGCGACCGAGTTTAAACGCGGGCGGCGAAAGCAGACTTAATCGGAGCCGGTTCGTCATGCCGAACAGCCTCGGGGCGCGCCCCAACCTTGCCGTTCGCCCCGCTAGCGCCGGTGGTGACTTCCGATTTCCCGATAAAAGTGGCACCTTCTTCAATGACGAGCCGCGCTGCTTTGAGATCGCCCTGGAGTGTGCAACGCGACTTCAATTCGCAACGCTCGCCCACCGTGATGTTGCCCTGCACGTTGCCATACACGGTGATCGATTTTGTTTTGATTTCGCCCCGGATATCGGCGTTTTCGCCAATCGTCAGGACGCCGTCGGAATTGATCTCACCCTCAACTTTGCCGTCGATGAGCAGTTCCTTTTGAAACTTGATTGAGCCTTTGATTTCGACGTCGCTCGAAAGGACGTCCTTGCCAGAATGTTCAGCCATAAGATTTGATTGATCGGAGTTGTGGTGAGCGGGTTGTGGTGGTCGTGCTGATGCTGCGGGTGGTGAGGATCTAATTTCCTCGCCGGAGTGAGGACGGTAATTCTCATCGTTGCCCGAGTTGAGCGATCCTTCTCCGCTCGGCGACACGGGCTTCTGTGGAATGAATTTTTTCAGCACGGCGTACTATTGTAAGCAGGACTCATGCTGTCAATCGATTTACCCCGCGTAAATCGCGCGGTTCATGGAGAATTTCGCACTCGATAGATTTTGAACGCGGCATTTTGATAGGTGAGTTGCAGGAAAGCGGGCGCGCGGCTCGGGGATCGGTCCAGCACCTGCCCGAGCGACCAGACCGGCGGAGCGGTTCCAAGAATGCTCGCCGAATTGCTCGTTAGGGGATTGGCCGCACTGGCGACGACGGCCGCAACTCCGCGGCGCTTCAGAATTTCCCCCGCCGCCGTGACATCAACACTCGTAAAAAATCGGGCGGTGTCGGCGATGCCGCCGATGCTCTCATGCGAGCTGCCGGCCACGGCTGGTTGCCCGGACCAGTAGGCAAGCGCGGGCGAAAACCACCAGGCCGCAAGAAACGGTTCTCGTGCGTCGGACTCCAGCTGGAAGGCGACGTCGCGCAACTCGACGGTTTCTCTGCGCTTGTCCAGGCGCTCGGCAGATCTTGACTCGTTAGGGAACAATTCGTCCTCCCAGTCGGCAAGAATCGGAAGAAACGCTCCCGCGACCACGAGCCAGGCGATCAATCGGCGCTCGATGTTTCCGAGCAGGAACGGCACGACAAGGGCCAGAATTGCACAAAACAAATAACCCCAGCGCGCCTGCCATAAAGTCAGCCCAAACGTCGCGCAGAGCAGGAGACCAATGAACAAGGGAACGCACGAGTTTTTACGCCAACTGAGCCAGGCGAGTATCGGCGCGAGGATGAGGAAATAGCCGCACCAGTGGAACCAGATTGGGTCAAAGATCGGGACTGGGGCAAGCTCGCCGATTGTGCGCGACCAATTAATCACAGAGGTGCTGGAGAAGAAATTGGGAACGCGGATCGCCCTCCTTTCCACCAATGCCGCCGTTGCCGTGATCGCGATGAGCACGCTCCAGCCCATTCTTCGGTGCCGTTCCAGGAGCTGTTGCGGCTGGCGGATCGCGTAACCGGCGATCACAATCGCAAGCAGCACCAGCGGCTCATACAACGAAATCCATAATGCCAACCCCCAAGCTGCGCCGCTCACGATTGACCACGCGCGTGACGCAGAGCGCTGCAATCTCCACTCCGCGCAAACCGCCACCATAATCAAAACCAAAACGAGTGATTGATGGTCTGGCCGGCCGAGCTCGGTGGCGTGTACAATGATGGGACTGAGCGCGTAGAGCAGCAACCCGGCAGGGCGGTAAGGAAACCGCATTCTCCCAAACCACCACCAGAGGAACCATCCGCCCGATAACCCAAGTACGGGTGAAACCATGGCGCCGGCAAGGTCCAGCGCGTGCCCAGTAATTGGACGTAAGAGGGTCGCCAACGCGACGATGAGATAGTCGAAAGGAGCGGTCGTGTGCGGCGTTGTGCCGAGAGGAAAGTTTTCGAAATCGTGATGACGAATGATAACTCCGGCGTGCTCCAAACAGATGCGCACGCGGGTCATTCGTGCATAGCAATCGGCGTCAGTGAAATAGCTGTTTCCGTCGATGAAGACGTTTTGATAATTCACACAACGCGCTGCGAGGATAAGGAGCCCAAGGAGGACAAACTCGATGACGGAAGCTGCGCGCCTGATCACAAGGCGGAGCTAAATCGAAAATTGAAAATTGAAAAATTGAAAATCCATGGGCCCACCAGGATTCGAACCTGGGACCAAGGGATTATGAGTCCCCTGCTCTAACCGCTGAGCTATAGGCCCGTTTACCTGGAAGTGTCTTTCGTCGTGCCTTCGCGAGAATGGCTCCTTCACGTTCCTACAGCAAAGCACACCAAATATCCAGACCGCCGCCCGGACAAGGTCGTTTGTTCTGGCGATCTGAAACACAGCGGACCGGCAAAGCTGTCGCGCAGGCGGCGATCGATGTTCAAAAGAAGGACGCCGCCAGCGAAACCGGCGGCGTCCCACAACAACAACAAACTCAGGACAACAAATAGGTAGCAGGCGTCATGCCTGCCCCCATTGCGCGGCCCAGCAGTTCTCTCCGAATCGCCAGGATTGTGGCGCCTCTGAACGGCAAGCGATCTGCTCTTTTCCAAGCGTTTGCGATCACCAAAAGGCACTGTTCAGCTCGATCAAGCGAGAGTCTTGATCGTCGATGACGACATCTCTCTTTCGCGACTCGTGCAGATCGCATTGGAAGAGACGGGACGCTACGCGGCAACCACCGAGAATTGCTCCCATGATGCCTTGGCCACCATTCTCCGCGTCAGGCCCAATTTGATTCTGCTCGATGTCCACATGCCGGGCATGGACGGTGGCGATGTCGCCCGGCTGGTCCGTGCGCATCCTGCATTGCAGAATACTCACATCATTTTTTTCACAGCTCTCATCTCGCGGCAAGAGGCGCCAGACACGATCGTTATGCGCGGCGGCGAAATGTTCCTGTCAAAACCAGTCCAGCTGCCAAAGCTGATTGGCTGCATCGACGCAGTCGTCAACGAGAACTCCGATGATGCCTCCTGCGGCGTTTTCCCTGCCAGAATCGGCGCGCGCGTGAGCATTTCCGGCTCTCTCATTGCCGCTGTCTAAGCAGTCAGGAATTGGTATGAGCGCGGGAAACGGCCGAGCTTCCGAGCTTCCCTGGCAGGCGCACAGAATAAACCATGAGATTTGCCAATCCAGTCAGTCGCTACGGCGCGATTTGGTGGTGTGAATGCCCCCACCCCTCGCAAGGCGGTCCCGATTGTCTGCACAAATTGCGGGACCGTGATACGCGTTTTTAACGTGGTCCCCAAAGGACACGAGCCGCTGGCATTTTATGGTGTCTGTCTCGCGTGCCGCTCCGATCGCGCCGGTCTGAAATCGGGCGACACAAATCGCTACGGCGTGCTCGAGGCAATGGCTTCGGTCTCGTAGACGCCCAGTCATCCTAACAGAACGTCGTTGAACGGTCCGATCGGCAGGACCGATCCTCTCGCGCGGAACAATCGCGTGTCAGACGCGCTGATGCACAGGCAAATCCAGGATGACGAGGGCATTCCTCCTGCTCATGAGAGAGCCTGAATGCAACAGAACGGTCACGCCAGCATTAATCTTCGGGCGTGGCAGCTTACGCGTACCCGATCCGCTCGGGTGACGAGAAGGTTAAGGCAGAAAACGCGCGGAGGCTTCACGCTTGTAGAAATCATCATCGTTGTCGCGATTATCGCGCTCCTTGCGGCGATTGCGCTTCCGGGATTTTTTCGCGCCCGCAAACGTGCCCAGGCAGGACAGATCATTAACGATCTGCGCATGATCGATTCGGCGATAGATCAATATGCGATAGAGACCGGCAAGAAAAGTGGAGACCCGGTTTCAGTGTCGGATTGGACTGCTCATATCAAAAAAGACACACTGCTCTACCGGACGGGAGAGAACATCCTTGGTGATGAGTATGGCCCGCAAACCGTGGACGAGATGCCGTTTGTCCCAGTCGACACCTACAATGAATTATACGAGGTAGCAGACGACGAATTTTGGGATCCTTATAACCTGTAAACAGCTCCCGGCGTTTCGAAAAGCCGCACGTAAAGCCATTCTCGCAGTGTTCGTGACGTTCTCACGATTGTAGAGCGCAAACGATCACTTGATCTGCACGTGAAACTCCGCTGTCGATTAACTCCGCGCGTCGTCACGGCGCCAGGCGGCCGACGGCAGCTCCAGTTTAGCCTCCTCGATCCCGGAGGCTCGCTCGCCCGCTCCGTGGGTATCATCATGTGCAACCCGCGAATCATCGGTGCGTTCTTCCATGATGTGCGCCGCCCAATCGAGCGCGGAAGTGTTGAACTCAAATCTCCGTTGCCGATCTCTCCCGCCGCTCCGGATCGAAGCGACGATTTCCTGTTGCCGCGCGAGCTCATCGGCCAGCGGCTGGTACACCTCTCGTCGGCCTGCATCGACGGCGTAATCGAAGAGCCCGTTGTAGCAGTGCCGGTCGTCATCCCATCCGGGGTGATTGAGGATCGGGTAGAGGCATAAGCCTTCGATCGGCACGCCACTGATCATCGCCCCGAGCACTTCATTCGAGATGTAACGCAGCCAGATTGGGCGCGTCTCATCTTCGATCCCGGTCTCGGCGATGAAGATCGGCTTGCGATAGCGCGCGTAAAGTTCGGCGAGCATATCGCGCACATGGCGATATCGCGGGTCCGAGGGGACGAGCATCGACCCATGACCACCTGGATGCGCCCACTGATTGTGGATGTAGTAATTAACGCCGATGATGTCGAGGAAGCTATCCTCGCCGCCTAGTTCCGGGGCGGTTCGCCCGCTGATCATGTCCCACGCATCGAACTGTGTTTGGCGGTATTCCTCGGCGGCGAGTCCATCCTGATCACGGCCGGTTCCGCTGGTCACGTTGATCATCGGATCAATCTGGCAAAAGCGAATCGCTGGATTCACCTCTCGCATCGCGTAGATCGCTTCCACCGAGGCGCGGACGAGTTGGCGTTTTAATTCCGCGCCGCGCTTTCTGGCGAACGGATTAAAGGCCGCGCCATCGCCCCCGGCCCACGAGAAAAAAGAAATTTCATTGATCGGTGAGATGAATGGGATGTCGTCTAGTTGCTCGCTCAACAATGTCGCCGCCGCGCGTGCGTAGGCGGTGAATCGCCGGATGAAAGCGATCGAAAAGATATCGATATCGTCAGGCCATCCGTAGTGCCAAAGGTCCCAGATCACCTGCATGCCAGTTTCGCGAGCGGCTTGCGTGATCGGAATTGCGGAAGAAAAATCGTACTGGCGCGGGCTGTTTTCGATCAAGTGCCAGCGCAGCCCTTCACGCACGGTGCGAATACCGTGCTCCTGAAGCAGGCGATAGTCGCTCGTGGCGAATTCGTCGTGCCGCGTGGCGTGGACGAGATCGAGCCGTTTCCCGGAGGCGAGCCGATGCGTTGAGCATTCGAAGCCGCCGATGAAAAAGCTTTTGAAAAGCGGCGCGCTCGGACTGGAGACGTTATCCGTTGGACCTTCGATGACCACGCGACGAGATATGCAACGATCGGGGTTCGTCAAGCGAGCGGGCTGCTTACTCGTTTTTCCGGCACGCGAGCCTCCGACATCTGCAGACGCTCTCTGCCAGATCAGCTATTTTATCCCGCGCTCTTCAATTGATTAATCATCCCATGGGTGACCTGAACGTCCGCATCGATGATCGCGAGACGTCCCATCAGCATTCCTTCGCTGATGTGGCGCAGTCCGCTGGTCTGAGCGTAACGCGCTTTCAGTTCCGCGAGATGGGCGGTCAATACGTCCAGAAGCACGCCGCGCTGTCGTGAGTCCAACTCTTCGAGACGAATCTCACCCTTCGCGGCACGTAAAACCTCAGCCGTGAGTGCACCCACAAGCACTCCGCGTTGCCTCGTTCCAAGCTCATCCAGTTTCATGAAATTGTTCTACAAAATGCCCACCGCACTTCCCTGCTTACATAAGCAACCGCCGCGCCAATACAGCCAATCAGGCGTTTGCGGCCGCGCGATTCCTAATCGGCTGAAAAAATCTTCGCGTGTTCGCGTTGGGCGCAGGCAACCTGACGCGCTCGTGCGCTGGAATCGAATCAGCACATCAGAACTGCGAAGAAGGAAATCGCGCGAAGGCATGTCCGCAGACATCTTGAGTGTGCGAGACTGCCGGTCTGGGGAGCGCACGCATTCTGCGTGCTGGTTTCGGCATTCTGCCGAAACGAACTTCTCTTTTCCGCGTTCGCACAACGACAGCTCCAGCGGGAGAAGAGTTCGCGCGTTCGGGACGCCCTCGCCAGCGCGCAGAATGCGTGCGCTCCCCGAATCTCTCTCGCGTAAGCGCTTCAAGTCACGACCAGCAGCTTGTCACGCGCGCGGAGCCCGCATGTCTCAAACAAAAATCCACGTCGGGAAATCCTGCGCACGAAAAGCGGCCTAACGAGTAATCTCGAAGCTGTATTGCATAATCGTGTTTTCTGCACGATAGTACAAGCGTAGGCGAAAATCCTACTCTCGTTTGACTGGTCCATCCTACATCCACGTAGATACCGGTTCGCGATTTCTACGGCAAAGATGGAACTAGCAACACTCATACGACCGCGCCTTTCTCGAAAGATCTCGACTCCATTTTCAACCGTCGATGAGAGCGGTGTACACGAAGAATTCCCGATCATTGTCCATTCGCATTTGGGATGGGATTGGGTCTGGCAGCGGCCACAGCAGTTTCATTCGCGATTGTCACAGCGCCACAACATTTTGTTCGTGGAAGGCCCAGTCCCGTCGGACAAAATCAGCGCCGCGACTGTGACGTTGCGGGAGGTTACCGATTATCCGAATATCGTCGTCCTGCAGATGCAAATGCCGCAAGCGCGCTGGAAGGATGGCGCATGGGTCGATAAGGAACGACGGCGCCTCGTTCAGTCTGTTCTCGCCGGTCCGCTCGGGCGCAATTTCGTGAATCCGGTGCAATGGTTCTACGATCCGATGGCGGTCACCGCCTTTGCCGGGCATCTTGACGAGCAGGCGATCGTTTACGATTGCATGGATCAACTTTCACAATTCCGCGGGGCGCCGCTAGAACTCGTTAGGCGCGAGCGCGAATTACTGGCGGTCACCGATGTCGTTTTTGCCGGAGGACCGAAAATTGCGCAGGCGAAATTTCCTTACAACGCAAACTGTTATTCATTTGGCTGCGGCGTCGATGTCCGGCATTTCGGCAAGGCGAGACACGCCGCCACGAAAATTCCGGCCGACGTGGCGAATCTCACCGGACCGGTGCTCGGTTATTTCGGCGTTGTTGATGAGCGGCTGGATTATGATCTGCTCGCGCAACTCGCCGACCACGATCCGGAGTGGAACGTGGTGATTGTGGGGCCGTGCGCCAAAGTCGAGCGGAGTTCCCTGCCGGAACGCCCGAATCTGCATTGGCTCGGCGCCCGTGAGTACCGGCGGCTGCCCGCCTACGTGAAGGCGTTCGATGTTTGCATGATGCCTTTCGCGATCAATGAGGCGACGGAGTTCATTAACCCAACCAAAGCCCTTGAATATATGGCGACGGGGCGACCAATCGTTTCCACTGCCGTGGAGGATGTCGTCCTCCAGTTCAGCGATGTCGTCAGCATCGCTTCGTCCCCGAAAGAATTTGTAAACTATTGCGCGCGCGCGATCGGAAAAACGGATTTAACGCGGATCAAAAACGGCCGCCGCATGGCGCGACAGAATTCCTGGGAGTCGATCGTGGAACATCTCGAGAGGCATGTTGATGATGTGCTGAGCAGTAAACGGGCGATCACCGTCACTGCGGCATAACGGGTCGCGCGTCGCGACGAGTATTTCGCGAAAGCTCTGCTTGCACAGCAACAAGACACGTTATCCGCGCCTTACACGCCGTCTTTTTACTCGGATAGCGGTCATTACACCGCGAGAACGCATCGTCCGGAGAGCGCACGCGCCTCGCGTGCTGGCGATGACGCCTCGTCATTGCGAACTTTTTTCCTACGAGGTGGGCCGAAGCGCGCCGTGCAAGTTCGTTTCGGCGAGGCGCCGAAGCCAGCACGTGAGGGCACGTGCGCTCTCCGGAAAGCCGCTCTCACTGCTATCCATTTCAAGTGATACAGGCCCCCTCAAACTGCCCGGTACGGCGGTGCATGATCGTCGCTCGAATCGCCAGGCAAAGCCGGAACTCGGCAGGGTCGGTTCGCCTTGGGCGATCACAAACAGTGAGCTCCGCTCCAGATAGCGCTGTCCCCCGAGTCCTTATTGAAGCGGATGCCGCCGACACTTGATGAATCGCGAAAGGCGAATCCGGCGTGTACTTTTATGAAAATCTACATTTTTGTGTTGACGTTCCCCTTTTTATTTTGATTTCATCTATTTCCCCCGAACGTTTTAGCGCGTTCCATGATTGCCTGACGGCTCCCGTGAAAACTTCTCTATTTCTTCCAGGGTGCGATCGGCGCACATCCCATCTGCGGTCGTTTACGCCGAGACGCCGGCTCTTCCTTGCTTTGGCTGTTGCGACTGCCGTCTCCCTGGTTTTGGCGATTACTGCTCCGCACGCGCACGCACAGCAGCAGCTGATCACTTATTTTAACTTCAACGACAGCAATGAGATTTCCGATTCTCCTGGCCTCCAGACTTCGACGATCACTCAAAACAATCTCACTCCCGCCTTCGTCGCTGGGACCACGCTCAACCAATACCCCACTGATCCAACCGGGGCCGGCCAGGCGTTGCGGCAGACCTTCGATAATAACGGCGGCGGGAATCCGAAGACCTTCGAGTTCAGCGTCAACACCACAGACCTGACGAACCTCTCGTTGAGCTACGCGACGCGAGCGTCAGTCGCCGGGATCACGCAAACGCTCTCCTACAGCACCAATGGCGGCACGACCTTCACCAACGCTGGCACTTTCACTCCTACGGCCTCGTTTACGATCGCGTCGTTCAACCTTCCGACCGCGGTCGAGAACCAGACATCGGCGGTAATCTTCAGAATCGCATTTACTGGAGCGGGCAGCAATAAGGGCGAATTTAACGACTTCGATAACATCCAGCTAAACGCCAGGGAAGTTCCCGAGCCCGGCACGGTGGGCGCTGCTCTGCTTGGTGCCCTCGCGCTCTGCTGGCATCAGCGGCGCCGGTTCTCCAGGCTTCGACAGCTTTTCAGGTTTTCTCGTCAACCAGCGGCGGTGTAACTGCTGGTATAAGTAGCGCGAGCCTCTGGCTTGCCTCGAGGTGGGGCAAGCCACAGGCTCGCGCTACTCTCATCAACCTTCAGCGGCCCAATTGTCTCACCCTTTCTGGTTTCCTGGCTCCCAGATTGAAGTTTCCGGCCATTCCCTTTTTCCTGCTTCCTGATTCGGCGTTTTTGCATCGCATGCAGGTCGCAAGCCGGAGGCTCGCGCTACATCCATCTTCAGCAGCCAATTCCCTCAAGTTCCTGGATTCCTGGTTCCTGATTCATCCTCAACGCGATGACCGAGCGTGGCACAAATCCGGCTAGAAGCTGACCTATGAAGCGCGGAGAAGACGGGCCGAATCCTCAAAATCGAACGACAGAGGAGTTCGCCGGAGTTCTATAATTTATGTTTTTAGCGTTTGAACGTTTGAGTGGCAGGCTGTTGTAATCCCCTCACTTCAACCAACATCCCGCTCAACCCCGGTGAGAATTTCGGCACTTTTTTATCTAAACTCGTAAGTTTCTTATTGACGCCGAATTGTTGATTTTGTTCCACGCTCTGCTTCCTCGAAATTTTAAAAGTATCACATGGGTGACTTAACGGCCCCAACGAACACTTCTCAGGCGCCCGGGTCGGATCCAAGCACGTCCGTCGCGACGCTTGGTCGTCGGCCTCTCAATCCGCTGCGGCAGCTTTTTCCCTTTTTGGCTGCCACGGCGCTATTCCTTTCCGGTATCGCAGCTCCGGCCGCCCACGGCGCGCTGGTGACGTATTTTAACTTTGAAGATCAGAACTTCGCTTCCGACCCCGCTGTTCCCGCGCCTCTACAGTCCTCTATAATCACGACGAATTTCCCCGCTGTGAACGGCTTCTCATTTCCAGCGGGAGCAGGCTCTACGGGCAACCTGGCCCCGGGCTATGTACAAACTACAAATTCTCCGCTCCGCCTGGACACCAATCAAGGCGCCAACAACGGTGACTACATTCAATTTAGCGTAAATACTACGGGTTTGTCGAACCTGGCTTTGACATACTCGACGAGGACGACGACCGGATTCACTACTGAAACGTTATCCTATAGCATCAACGGCGGAACGTCCTTCGTAACAGTGGGTACATTCACACCCACTGCTGCGTATACCACGGCAAGCTTCGCCCTTCCCGCGGCGGTCAATAACCAGTTGAATGTGGTGTTGCGTATCACCTTCACCGGTGCGGGAAACGACAATAATAAATCAACGGACATTGATAATATTCAGCTGAACACGCCCGAGCCTGCGACGGTAACGACCGGAGTGCTCGCAGTTCTCGGCCTTTGCTGGCACCAGCGGCGGCGACTCTTGAAGATCCCCAAGCTTCTCGGCGCTGGCTAGCTGCGCGTATTGTGGGGCAGGCATTCCTGCCCTGCCGGGTTTACAGTGGCGCAAGTTTCCAACTTGCGTTTCCGGGAGATTCGCAAGTTGTGAAACTTGCGCCACAAAAGCGTGGCAAACGGGAGCGTTTGCCCTACAACCATAAGTGGGAACACACGCCGGTAAACGGCTTCGGAGTCCGCTGACATTTGATGCGATCTTTTCTCACAAATAGCTGCTCCCTTAATGGCTGACGCGACGCACCGCAAATCCGACCCGCTGGAGGAGGACATGGACCTGACTCCACCCGAGGAGCGGCGGGCGCGAATTCTCCGGCGGCGGTTCCTGATTGGGGGAATCATTCTCGCGATTCTAGTTGCAGTCGCCTGGTACGGCGCAGCTCCGACCGGCAACGCCATCAAAGCCTGGCAGTCGCGCCGTCTGGCGCGCAACGCATTTGCGTCGATCGAAAAGGAGGACTGGAAGGGCGCGGCTGATAAAGCGCGCGACGCCTATCAGCTCAGCCCGGCGGAGCCGGAGGCGTGGCGCGCCGTTGCCAGATATCTTTCCCGGAGTGGCCAGGAAAGTTCGGCGCTCGAATGGTGGGCGAAGCTCGCGCAGGCTGGCAGCCTTTCCCTCGACGATCGACGCGAATATGCTGGTGCCGCGCTCGGCGCTGGCGACCTGAACACTGCGGCTGGACAAATCGATCAGCTTCTCGCGATTGAGGGCGAATCGCCCGCGCCGGGAACTGCGCTGCTCAAAGCGCAACTGAGCGTGCGGCGCACCGATGGTGTCACCGCCCTGAAGTACGCTGAGCAGGCTTTGACCAACCTCCGTGCCACTCCGCGGGAAGTGCTGAGCGCGGGTCTGCTGATTGCCGGTTTCACCACTCCCGAATCTGCCCACAATAAGCAGGCGTGGAACAAGGTGGAAGAGCTGGCGCGCGATCCGGCGAATTCATTATCGCTCGATGCGCTCGCCCTGATTGCGCAATACCGCTCCTCACCTTCGCCATCGTCGACCGAAACCGCGCCGTTTTCCACCCTCGCTGCGCCTTCTCCCGCCGCGACCGGAATGTCCCTGGAGGAAGTCGCAACCGCGCTGGAAAAACATCCGCGCGCCCGGCCCTTCCACAAGTTGCTCGCCCTGCAGTTGAGAGCGCGAATTCAACCGCTCCGCGCAGACGAATACGTAAATGAAGCGATTGAACGCTTCGGCGGCGGGGACGAGGAAAGTTTCAAGACACTGGTGACATGGTTGAACTCCAGCGGTCGATCCGACGCGGTCCTGCACTTGCTCCCGCTCGATCGCGCCTCGCAGCAACGCGATCTCTTTCTCCAATATGTGGAAGCGTTGGGGACGCAGGCGCGCTGGGAAGACATGAAGGAGCTGCTCTCAAGCGATCGGTTCCCGATCCAGCCGATGCTGCAACACATGTATCTCGCCGCCGCTCGCGCCAAACTGGGCGAGAACGCGGGAGCGACTAATGAATGGCAACGCGCGCTCGACTTGGCCGATTCTCCGGAAAAACTTTTCGCCCTCGGCAATTACGCCGAGCGCTACGACGCCATCGCGATCGCGGATTCGGCCTATGCGCGCGCGCTCCAGTCCGCGCCGAAGATGCGCCCAGCTTACGCCGCGCGTTTGCGCCTTACGGAGCAGCGCGCGCAAACGGCCGAAGCCCAGAAGATCGCGGCGGAGATCGTGCGCGTATGGCCGGACGACAGCGCGGCGCAAGAGGAGGATGCCTATTTGCGGCTTCTGCTCGGCGCCTCGCCGGCGGAAGTTGAAACCGCGGAACGCGAGGCGCAAACGTTCGTCGCGCAAAATCCGGCGGACTGGAACGCGCGCAAGCTGCTGGGTCTGGCGCGGCTGCGGCTGGGTAAAACCGCTGCGGCATTACAGGCCTTCTCCGGCGTGCGCGCGACGGGCGCGGAACCGCCCGGCGCGCTCGCGGTGCGCGCCGCTGCCCTTGATGCCAACGGTTGGAAGGACGGCGCGCGCAACGACGCTCGCAATCTCGCGGCGGCGAATCTACTGCCGGAAGAGCGGGCGCTGCTCGCGCCGATTATTGCCGCGACCGAACGGTGATTCGGAAGGATCTAAGAAGCCACAGATTGGCACAGATTCAGCAGCAACGGATATGAGTCTTTGATCCGCATCAGCGCACTTTATCCGAGGCAGGGTTATCAGCTTCAAGAATCTGAGCGCAGAGAAGCGAAGCCGACGACGACGAGGCCAGGCTTTCATTCCGCGGCGGACCTCCGGGTGATGCGACGGGATCCCTCGGCTTCGCTCGGCATGACAACTTGTTGCGGAATCTGTGAAAATCGGTGTCAATCTGTCCCTAAGATCGCTTCCACAATTGATCGAGTCTCACCGCGGATCTCCTTAGCAGTTTACCTCGCTCTTCGCCATGCATTTGATCGCAGTCACTCGTCAGGTGAGCCCAACGATCAATAATTGTGAGCTGTCATTTCACGCGAGACAACCAATTGATGTTGCCAACGCAGTTGCACAACACAACGCCTATCAGGATTGCCTTGCCGAATTAGGGATTCGGATCGTTTCTCTTCCAGCCAAGCCAGAACTTCCGGACGCCGTCTTCGTAGAAGATGCAGCGGTTGTCGTGGATGAGATTGCCGTCGTCACAAACATGGGTGCGCCGAGCAGACGGCCTGAAGCCGCCAGCCTGGCAAATGCGCTCACGCGCTACCGGCCGATCAAGTTCCTCGTCGAACCTGCAACTCTGGATGGTGGAGACGTTCTCCGCGTCGGTCGTTTTGTGTTCGCAGGTTTATCGCAGCGCACAAATCAGGAAGGCATCGCGCAATTGCGCAATATACTTCGGGCCTATGACTACGAGGTAAATGCCGTCGAGGTCAGAGGCTGCCTTCATCTGAAGAGCGCGTGCTCGTTCATTGGCAACGACACCATTCTCCTCAATCAGTCCCTGATTGAGGCGGAGCGACTTCGCCGGTTTGAATTGCTTGACGTTCCTGACGACGAGCCAGCGGCAGCCAACGCATTGCTGGTCGGAGATGTCGTAATCATTCCCTCTTCTTTTCCCAAGACCCGTGCACTACTCGAGCAGCGAGGATTTCACGTGCGGACGATCGACCTGTCTGAGCTGCAAAAAGCGGAAGCCGGCGTGACCTGCACAAGCTTAATTTTCAAGCACGACGCGATGGCCGCGGAGACAACGAAGACGGAGTAATCATCTAGATCCCTATCCGATTGCGCTCGGGGCCGCTCATGGATGCAAAAGATCGAAAGCAGCTCGCGCATTTCGATACCCGCGGCAGAAGCCTTCGAGCTTCGATTGTTGCGATTACAGAAGGTGCAGGCAGGGCGGGCCAAAGATCTTGATCTGTGTGCGATTTTGGTGGTGAGCGGGCGCTTGAATCCAGTGCTGATTCAGGAGCGGCTGCGCGAGAGGCCATGAGCGATCGATTGCGGGTGCTGGCAAGCGAGAGGTTCAAGCGCTTGCTCGAAATTACGGTGAACTCTCGGGTGCCTTCATCGTAAGCAGGCGATACTCGGCCGCGGATCAAAGCAAATCTGCGTCGTCAGTGGCAGGCGGCTCGGCAGTTGTTTGTCGCGTCGACGTGAGAGTCAGGGCACGGGCACGGCATGCGTAATCGGAACGGAGAAATTTTGCAAAAATTCGACGCGGTTCGTTCCACAGTATTGCTGGAGAAGTTTTCTGCGGGGCCGCGAGAAAGTGCGTCCTTGGGCAAAGTTCGCTGCGGCCAGGCCGCCGCAGCCAGCACGCGAGCCGCGTGCGCTCCCCAGAGGCGGAGCGAACACGCACAAATTTGCAGAAAATTGCAGAATTTTGTTTGACGAGCGAGGTGCCGAGCTTATCTTGCTCGTCCTGCGATGCGGGATTCGGCAGCAAGCCGGATGTTCTTCTCTGGCTCATGGTCGAGCCGATTGCGTCAGTCAAATGGACGGGTCGGATTTTGCCGTGTACTGGAATCGGAGGAACGGTTGATCCTTGACAGTGCAATTCTGGATTTCGTCATCACGACGGAATTTTATCGAAGTCCAGAAGGTGGAAGATAAGTCAGCGAAAATTGAATTGTGCGTTATACGTCGAGCCCCGAAGCGATTCGGGGTCGTCCGGTCCCGCAGCCGCGGGACTGGGCAGATTTCTTTGATTAAAAATTTTCCCGCACCGGTTCTTCGGAGCCGCGAGGGAATCTTAATTTGAAGTAAGATCGGACGAACACTGGCTCCCACTTACGAGTGGTTGCCAGTTTAGAATGGTCAGATTCATGCCGGTGCTTTAGCGAGCGCTGGCGCAAACTTTGTCCCCGAAGCGATTCGGGGCTCCAAATTTTAACGGAGAGTTTGATTCTGGCTCAGAACGAACGCTGGCGGCGTGGATAAGACATGCAAGTCGAACGGGATTATTTCTGTAGCAATACAGGAGTGATTCAGTGGCGAACGGGTGCGTAACACGTGGGCAATCTGCCGAGAAGTGGGGGATAGCTCGCCGAAAGGCGAATTAATACCGCATATGATCAGAGGAGACATCTCTTCGACATCAAAGGTGGCGCAAGCTACCGCTTTTTGAGGAGCCCGCGGCCTATCAGCTAGTTGGTGAGGTAACGGCTCACCAAGGCTTTGACGGGTAGCTGGTCTGAGAGGACGACCAGTCACACTGGAACTGAGACACGGTCCAGACACCTACGGGTGGCAGCAGTCGAGAATTTTTCTCAATGGGGGCAACCCTGAAGGAGCGACGCCGCGTGGAGGATGAAGGCTT
>JBBSIA010000027.1:0-45550 GCA_038232335.1 Chthoniobacterales bacterium | reverse complement strand
GTGTCGCGGAAGATTTCCCAGGTGAGGTCTTCGGCGCGGCCGTTCACTTTCTCGAGGGCCTGGTAGATGGGGACGGTGCCGATGGGCACGGGCGAGTTGCGGATGATCCATTCGCGGGTGGCGTGGATGTTTTTGCCGGTGCTCAGGTCCATGACGGTGTCGGCGCCCCATTTGGTGGCCCAGCGCATTTTTTCGACTTCTTCTTCAATGGAGGAGGCGACGGCGCTGTTGCCGATGTTGGCGTTGATTTTGACGAGGAAGTTGCGGCCGATGATCATCGGCTCGAGCTCGGGATGGTTGATGTTGGCCGGGATGATGGCGCGGCCGCGGGCGACTTCGCTGCGGACGAATTCGGGGGTGATTTCGCGCGGGATCGCGGCGCCGAAGCTTTCGCCGGGGTGCTGATGGCCTAACGAGCTTTGTGACGCGGAGGGAAGTTCGTCGGCGGAGACTCCGCCGACCAACGGGCTGGCAGCCCGTGCTCCCCGGAGGTCTGAATTGCACGCGCGTCCCAGCTTCTCGCGAATGGCGATGAATTCCATTTCGGGGGTGATAATACCCTGGCGCGCATACCAGAGCTGCGTCACTGGGTGGCCCGCTGCGGCGCGAAGTGGCTTGCGCTTTGTGCCGGTGAAATGGTCGAGGCGATTCTTGCGCTCGGCTTGGGAGGCGAACTCTTCGTGGCCGCTCGTTAGGTAGCCGTTGTCTTCGGGCTTGATCTCGCGGCCGTCGTATTCGGCGACATCTCCTCGCCTGCGGATCCATTCGATACGCAGAGACGGCAGGCCCCGTGATGAATCGGGCGCTTGCTCTGGATCGCCCCATGGGCCGCTTGTGTCGTAAACGCGGACCGGCTCGTTAGGTTCGATCTGGCCGTTCAAAGACTTCGTCGGCGACTGCGTAATTTCGCGCAATGGGACGCGCACGTCCTCATGCAATTCGCCCTTCACGTAAACGCGGCGGCTATTCGGCATGACGTAGTCGAACGATTTCGATTCGAGGGAGTCTTTGGTCGCGATCATAGAGGAGGAGGTTTAATCTGGAAGCCGGGAAGCCATGAAAGGAGGGATTCAGGATCTTCCATTATTGGTGAAACAAAAAGCCATGCGTGAAGCACGCATGGCTGAAAATCAACTCCTCGCTCCCTGCGGCGGAATTACCCGCATCAGGTTCAAGGGGTCAGCCCAAGCACTTTGCCAGCAAAATGCCGGGACACTCTCAGCCAGTGGCTCCCCCGCTTTTCTTCATCTAATTTAAAGGTCGCAGGCGCCAAGTCAATGCGTGGCTCGGCGCAAACCCTTTCGCGAATAGCCGATGCCCAAACCGCGGCTACAATGCACGGCTTCAAGGGCGCGAGCTCAATTCCGAGACGCGCGCAAAATCAAATCAAGTCGACGGCGTCGCCATCTCCTTGATGTCGGTGTGAAAAATGGCGCGCCACTCGCCGTTCTTCATTTGCCAGATCGAGCCGCAGTTGTGCGTGCCAGACATATCCTGGCCGCCAATAGTTCCATCGACCTTCACTTTATAGGTGCAGATGGCGGTATCAGCGTCCGCCATCACGATTTGATAATCGCTCAAGACGAATGATTTCATGTCCCACTTGCTCATGGAATCCAGTTCCTTTTGCATGTTGGACATTCCATCGGCGTAGACGCAGACCAGGTTAGGAGAGACGAGTTTCTTGAAGTCGTCGCTCTTCTTGTCTTTGAAGCATTGCCAGGCGGATTTCTCTTTCGCTTCGAGCGCCTCCGTGCCCGGAGCGGCGACGGAAACCGCGACCGAAGCAAACAAGGCGATAAGGGTGTAGCTGATTAGTTTCTTCATTGTGTTTCTGTTGGGGTTGAGGAGAAGCGAGGCTAAGGACAACAAGCCCTTCGGGTCAATGCGCTAATTGCATAAACTATCTACGCGAATCAAGTAAGAACTAATTACGCACGGTTCCGAACCGCGAAGCCCGAAGAACAAGCGATGATCGGGGCTCGGCCGGCCCCGCCCCGCATTACCTGGCGCCGGCGAAGCGCTCGGACTCGACCGCTTCGACGAGAGCTACGGCTGAAATTTCGGAAATGGCCCGAGCCACCAAATGCGCTTTGGTGCTGGCGGAGCCACGCGCCTGATCTCCCGATTCGCGGATTCCGGAGCAGCCGTGGGCATTTCAATCGCGGGTGCGGGATCAGGCTCAACGATCGCGACCTTCTCTGGCGCCGGATCAGGTGTAGGCGAGGGAACGCTTCGCGGTTCGTCGGGTTTCGCATCGGGCTCCGAATGACTGATCACTGGAGGAGCTTCCGTAGCATCCACTACTGGCTCCGCGCCGGCGCGGTGATACACAATCTCTGGCGGGGAGGACGCAGTGCCGGGTAACGTGTTACTGGTCGGAATGACAACGGCCGGATCGGCAAGATTTCCTGGTGGCGGCTGCGTCGCGTCGCGTGCGATCAGTTCGCCTCCGCCGAGCTGCCGGCGGTAATCCGCGACTAGCATCGGCCGCCGTTTCTTCTCGGCCAAATCCCGATAGCCCTCGATCCCGGTGCTGATCGACTGCGCGAGTTTCGAGCGCCAGATGCCGTTCGCGATCAGCCGGCTTTCATTGCGTTCGGTCACGAACCCGCCCTCCATCAGGACCGCGGGCACTTTCGTCAGACGCAAGACCGCGAAGCGCGCGCGCTTGATTCCGCGATCGAACTCCGGCAGATGCGCGAGGACCGAATGATAAATCGCAGTCGAGAGCGCAAGGCTCGGTGCATCGACCGGGCTGCCGGCTTGCATGTTCGGGAAATGGAGTGCGAGTGAGTCGTCCTGGCTGGAAGGGGCGCCGCGAGGAGTAAGCGAATAAATTTCAAACCCCGCGGCGTATGGGTTCGTGTCGGTCGCGTTGAAATGGATGCTGACGAAGATGCAGTCGCGAATGCGATTTGCGATCCGCGCCCGTTCTTCGAGTGGAATGAAAACATCGCTCTCGCGGGTCATGACAACTTTGAAACCCTTCGCCTGCAGCAGCGGTCTCAACTGTCGCGCGACGTCAAGGGTGAAATCCTTTTCGCAGCCGTAGCGACTGGTAGCTCCTTTGTCATGGCCGCCATGGCCGGGGTCGAGCACCACTGTCTGCACCTTGCCCAGATCGTGGATCAGATGCGGACGCAGTTGTGGCTCGAATGTTTTCGCGAGGTCAATCCGATGAATCAAAAATTGGCCGTCCTTCTCAATAATTGGCCAGCAAAGCGAATTTCGGACACCGTTGATGATCGCCTCCCGGCTCTCGAGCTTGACCTCGACCGAGTTCGTCCCGTTATCCAGGCGAATGGTTTTGTTTACTGGTGGCACACCCGTCGGCAAGCCATAGAATTGCGCGAAATTGTCCACGGTCACGTAATCCCAGATGCCGATCTTGATCACTTTCCAATCCGAGGCCGCGCTCATGAGCGCTGCATTCGCGAAAAAGAGCGCGCCCGCAATGAAAACTCGAGAGCGAGAAAAAGCGGTCATACGCGCCTTATTATGGGACGGACGGATATTTTGACAATCGCTTATGCACAGTCGGAAAGAGTTTTAGCCAGATTCATGCCGAAACAGGGCGGTCGCTGGACTTGCACGTCCTGGCTGACGGATACCATCCAGTCGAGGTCGAAACGCTCACTGAGAATGTCGATTTCAGTGACCAGAAGCTTTTGCGAGCGGCGAGAGAAGCGCCTATCCTCCGGCGTCGGGTTTGTGCTCCACCGAAACCATCCAGCCGACGCCAAACCGATCTTGGAGCATCCCAAATTTCGATGCCCAGAAGGTCTTTTCGAGAGGCATGGTCACTAGCCCCCCTTCAGCGAGCGCGGCGAAGACGCGGTCCGCCTCGCCTTCGTCAGGGACGCAGATCGAGAGGGAGAAGCCGTCGAAATTCGCCTCGCCTTCGCATCTGCCGTCCGACGCCATCAGCGTGGTTTCGCCGATCCGGAAGCTGGCGTGCATTACCTTGTCGTCGAAGCATTGCGGCATACCCGGATGCGGCTCCGGGCTTTCTTTGAAGCGCATGAGCATTTGCACCTCGGCGCCGAGCGCATTGCGGTAGAACTCGAGGGCCTCTTCGCAGCGGCCGCCGAAGAACAGATAGGGTTGAACGAGCGTGTTGAGCTTGGATGTGGGCATGAAGCGAGATTGGGCACGTTTAGCCGAAGGTCAACCGGCGACCGCTCTTTCCCTGACAGCAAAAATCACGAATTGACCCGTGTCTGCTTTCCCCCGTCGACTTCCTTATGATACGTGAATCCCGTATATCTGGTGCACCGCCCGACCGAAATGTGGCCCGGTCCGATAAAGGAAGTCGAGGGGGCTACGAGCAGGTCAGCCGCACTTGAGCGCAAGACCCTACGCACGAGCCCGTTCCTACTCCCATTGCAGGGCGCGCAATGTTGCAGTTTCAACGCGGCCTCTCTCTCTCTGAGAAATCTCTTTCTACATCACGCATAAAGCCGCTGCCTTCAATTCTGGCGAGCGGGTGAACAAGGTCTCCTTCGACTGCGGAGTTTAACCAGGCATGTAATCTGAACAATGAAATCGATATACGTAGCTCACGTATATCGACCATCCTCGCGTGTGCATTTAAATGGGGCTATTTAGGAATTGAAAATGTCCGCCCGTGCTGGACTTATCTTACTGGCTGCGAACTTCCACTCCGCGCGCGACTATCACCGGCTAACATACGGGAATCACGTATATGCCAACGTAGCTTTTAGAAGGTGTCCTGCCGAGTTTCGAAGGAATCGACGACTTCGCTCTTGACCGTCGAGGCGATCAGCCTCGTTTCGCCGATCCGGAAGCTCGCGTGCATTACCTTTCTCCTCGACGCTCGGCCGACAATCTTGCCGCCGGATGTCAATTCAGTCACTCTGTGGCCATGAAGCTTTTTCTTTTCGCCCTTCTGAGTCTGCCGCTGTCCCTCCTAGCCGATGGCGGGTTGCCTAACCAGCCCTACATCTACGTCGAAGGGAGAGCGGAAATCGAGAAACCGGCCGACATGGTAACGTTGCGCTTCGACCTCGTGGCGCGCAACGCCGACCAGGCGAAGGCTAACCAGGAGGTTCAAGCCAAGGCGAACAACATTTTCGCTTTGCTCAACGACAGGAAGATCGCGGAGGCTGATGTGATCGCGAACGATCTTAAGTCGGAGGCGCAATACTAGGAGGGCGAAAATTCCCCGCGCAATCGTGGCAAACTCATCGGCTACAGCGTCACCAGAGCCTTTTCGATCAAAGTGCGGGATGTCGCCGCCTTTGCCCGCCTGGTCGACGATCTGATCGCCATTGGCGGATTAGAGTTTAGCGGGATCGAGGCTGGGCTTTCCAACGAAAAAGAGATGCAGGATGAGGTCTGGGAAGAGGCGCAGGCGAATGCCCGGGAACGCGCGGAAAAGACGCTCAAACCGGCCGGCATAAAAATCGATTCGGTCTTCGCCATATCACCGGTAGCCTTCCCGCAAATTTACCGCAATATTTTCGGATCCGGGTTCGAGGGAAGTCTCGCTGTCGCGAGAGAGCTAGTGCCGAAATCGAATCCCTCGCAATACCGGCTCGCTCCTGTGTCCGTCGGCCAAAGTATCCACGTTATCTATCTCATCTCACCAGCGAAGTAGCCGGGAACGCGAGCGGCGTTCGTTCCGTTTAAGCACTGCAGGTTCCAGCACGGCGGCAGCATGCTGGGCGGATGCAGCTCCGGGCTCCAACCGCATGAGCATTCGGCACCTCGGCGCGATAAACTGCCCTCCGGAAACGAGCCGGTTCACTGAGTCGGGTTCGCTTCACCACAGGCTCAGCTCCTTTGTCTCTCGATGAGACCTCCATTCGCTCTCCACATATCGACGCGCTCTCCGTAAGCCCCTGCGGGTTGTAGGCCTCGAATGCTTTCGGGGCTGTCTCGGCAATTGCTCCCCTGTCGGCGCAGCTCTGGGAATGATGCGCTGAGACAACGTACACTACAGCCGCCGGCATTTTAATCCTTCGCGGATTTGGGAGTGCATGACACGCTCTAGACTGGCACATGGCTTTCAGATCGAACCTGGTATCCATCGCATTCTTCCTGCTGCTCGTGCCTGGTGCTCGTTCGCAGCAACCCGGAGAGGATTTGGCGACGCAGTTCCAGCAGCTACAGAAGCGTTATGAGGCTGAAGCTGATCCTATCGTTAAGGACACGCTTGGCCGCGACATCGACAAACTTCAGCAGCAGATTCATGCGCGCGAAGTTGAGCAGCTCCATGAGGAGTGGGTGAAGAAGCCGATGCGGAGAAAAAGAAGGAACTTGGTGACCAACTGTCAGAGGCAGCAATCAAATCAAAAATAGACGGTGAAGTTCTCCAGGAGGCCGCAGCGGAAAAAGAGTCACTCGTGAGAGTCATCGAGGTCGCGACCGCCGGACAGTTTGAGCAGAAGGAGATTAAAATTTCAGCCGAACCCAAGCGAGTTCCACTTAAGGTCATTCAGACACTGGAAGCAGATCCTAATCGTCATTGGGTGATTCGACGAGCCACCTCGAAGCGGATAGAAGTCTGGCTGCCACGGCACGGATGGCTGCTGGATGCAAAAGGCAAGCTAATCAATGAGGCCCGTCCCCCCGGCGGGATGGTGACGGGCGGAATTGGTTCGGAGCATTTTTAGCAGATGGCCGCTGGGTTACGACCGATCTTTGGGGCGAGGACAAAGTACTCTCGTTTTTCTCACGGGGCGGCAAATGGCTGAAAGAGATTTCAGGCGAGACGTTGGTGCGGACAAAAGGCGGAGATGATTGGGGCTCCTCGACGATTGGTTGGTGCCGTTGCATCAGGACCGGCGATGCGTTCGTCGCAAGCGTCGGACAGGGTCCGGGCCGCGGAGTAGCACGGTTGAATTGGAAAGGCGAACATCACGTCCTCCATAATAGGGACGATCCGTGGAAGCTCTGTTATTCGCGTGATCTCGAGCCTAAGGGAATGTACACTTTCCTGTCGATTCCAGACGATAGCCGAAAAATTACGATGACGAGGCAGGAGGACGGACACGGCCCGTTGGTTGGTTTTCCCATGTATGAAACCGACCGCGTGCACTCTCGAATTCCAGATGGTGAGGAATTCGGATTCTGGCCGGCTTCACACAACGTCTATATCGTCACCCAAACCACTGCATGGGAGCCCGAAACGGCCGAGCATTCCTACGAAGGGCCGACGATCGCGCAGACTTGGTTTTACAATGCGGTTGAACAGTTTGCCTGGTCCGACGGCGTAATAGCAGAGGTGAACCGCCTCTTCCCTGATTTGCACTTAGGGGCCTTTGTCCGAGACGGAAATCTCGTGATCGCGCACTGATAAACTTATTGCGTTCTCCCCGCCCCACCTCATCGGCGAGCCTCGATATTTGTTTATCGAAGTAGAGCGTTCGACGCCTTAGTCGATGCGAAAGCTGGCGTGCACCACCTTGTCGTCGAAGCCGGGCGGCAGCATGCCGGGACGGATGCGAGGCCTCCGAGATGAAGCGCCGCAGCCGCGCCTGCCGCTCCGAGCTTTCTTTAAGTGCATGAACATTCAATACTCGGCCCGAGCGCGGTGTGATAAAACTCGAGTACCTCTTCGCAGCGGCCGCCGGAAAGTGGATGATTGTAATGGCGCATGTCGAGACTGTTCCCGCTTAGTGATTTTCGCGATGCGCCGGGTCAGGTGGTTGTCAACGACGCCTTTTTTTGCACACGAGCTCCCCAGCTCATCTGCTTTTCCTACCTAATCTGACAATCGTCCCATACGTGATTCACGTATATCTCGAGGAATGTTAGAAAAACCACGCGGTACGTAAATACATCGTAATGGCGGCGGTCGAACTAATGGCGGGCGATTCGGGGTATGATATATGTGAATCACGTATAGTGAGGAGCGCAGATCTCAGGACCGCTGCTTTAAGGAGGTCGTGCAGCAGTAAATAGCGAGCTGGCGCATGCAACGGCAAGCTGTGAGGCGACGGCAAACTCGCGTGCATACCTTTTTGTGGAGGCGCTTGAGATTGCACGTGCCGCGCGCGAACGCACTTCGAGTCGGATGGCAAGGCACGAGCGAGGAGGCGTGTCGATCGCGCCCTGTGAGGAGCAAGTGCCCGACGGCCCGAGCTATCGGCGCTGTTCGCCGATTCGAAAGCTGATGTGCGTCACCGTTTACTCGAAGCCGCGCGGATGCGGCCCGGCGCTCTCCTCAAGGGCATGAGCATCTATCTTGGGCAAACCGCCCTTCGAAAAAGTTCGCTGGCGAGGCGCCAGCACGCGAGGCGTCTGCGCTCCCCGACTCCCGCGAACATTCCAAGGAGTTGTGTGCGACTTATCGTACACTGTCGCCGACCAGATTTCCGCGCCATGTTCCGCTGAATCATGGCCATTTTCACCAACATCGCCGCCTACAAGTTTGCGCCTCTGGGCGACTTGGAAGCGCTCCAGGCCGAGCTGCGTCAGATGTCTACGGAAGCCGGAATGCGCGGCACCATCCTCCTCAGTCCGGAAGGGATCAACGTCTTCGTTGCCGCCGACCGTCCCGCCGCGGATCGGCTCGTCGCCAAGCTTAGAGCCATTCCCGGACTGGCGGACCTCCCCGCGAAAGTGAGTGAGAGCGATCATCAGCCGTTCAATCGGATGCTCGTGAAGATCAAAAAGGAGATCATCGCCTTCGGTGTTTCCGGCATCGATCCCGCCCGCCACCCCGCGCCCAGGCTTGCGCCACGCCAGCTCAGGCAATGGCTGGACGAGGGCTGCTCCGTCACCCTCCTGGACACCCGCAATACCTACGAAGTGAAACTCGGCACGTTCCGCGGCGCCCGCACGCTAAACCTCGATCATTTCCGCGAATTCCCGGCCGCCGCCACCGCCCTGCCAGGGAACCTGAAACACGAACCCGTCGTCACTTTTTGCACCGGTGGCATTCGTTGTGAAAAAGCGGCACCATTGCTAAAAATGGCCGGCTTCACCAAGGTCTTTCAACTCGATGGCGGCATTCTGAATTACTTCGAGGAATGCGGCGGCGAGCATTACGAGGGCGACTGCTTCGTTTTCGACAAACGCGTCGCCGTCGACGCCTCACTCCGCCAAACCGGCGTCGCCCTCTGTTTCGTCTGCCAGACCGCGCTCACGCTCACCGAGCAGGAAGACCCCCGCTACGTGCTGTCTGTCTCCTGTCCGCACTGCCACGAATCATCCGTTAGCGCGGAGTCAAAGTTTTTGCGGCATCGCAGCCGCTGAAATGCACAAGGTTTGACGCAGTTGCTGCGCAGCAACTCGACTTTGCTTCTTCACTTTGCGGTGTCGCCGAGGTCTGATGTGACGAGAACGACATCCCATGAAACGACTCGCACTCATTGCTCTCTCGCTCCTCCTTGCCGGCAAAATCTTTTGCCAAACGCCGACGGGCATTTCCAGCAGTAACGATCTGCAGAAACTGGCGCAGGATTTCTGGGCCTGGAGAGCCCGTAATGCGCCCTTCACGGGCGACGATGTAAACCGGATCGAGCGACCCGGCGGGACGCGCGATTGGTCGGGTGCCGCGATCGAAAAGCGGCGCAACGATCTTGGCGACTTTGAGGCGCGCTGGAAGAGGATCGACCCCGTTAGCTGGCCGATTCCGCAGCAGGTTGATTATCGACTGATCGGCTCTGCTTTGGCGCGAGTGTATTGGGAGCTGGAGATCAATCCCCGCTGGAAGCGTGATCCAAATTTCTATCTCGATCAAACTCTAACGGCCCTGGCCGAGGCGCTGACCGTCCCAGCGCCTTACGACGAGGCGCGCAGTCGCGAAATCCTCACCCGGATCGAAAACATCCCCGCGATCCTGGAGCAAGGGACGGCGAACCTGACGAAGCCGCCGGCGCCGTTTGCCACGGTTGCGATCAAGCTCCTGGATCGTATGAGCGATCACCTGCAACGAATGGCGATCGCACTGGCACCTTCGACGACTCTTGATGAGAAAGCCGTCGAGAGTGCGGCGCAGCGCGCGGCCGATGCACTGGAAAAGTTTCGTCGGCACCTCGAGCAGATTTTGCCGTCACTGCCTAACGAGACTGCACTTGGTCGCGAGGCTTACGTTTACTTTCTCCGAAACGTCGCGCTCATGCCGTATTCGCCCGAAGGACTTCTTGCCATGGCCAGGCAGGAATGGAACCGCGCGGTCGCGTTCGAAGCTTACGAGAAGCAAAGGAACATCAATATTCCGCCCTTGAAAATGGTGAGAAACATCGACGAGTGGGTCGCGGACGTCGCCGCTCGGGAGTCACAGGTCCACGATTTTCTCAAGGAGCACGCGGTCCTCACCGTGCCCGATTGGGTGCAACACTACACGCTGCGAGCAGTTCCAGAATATCTGGGCGCGCTTGGGTTTGCCGAGACTGACGACTTCACCTCACCCTCGCGCCTCAAGGAGAACTGTATCCGTTACGTCGAAGCGCCCTCGCCTCATCTCGGCTATTTTTTGCGAGCCACCGCGCAGGATCCACGGCCGCTCATTGTCCATGAAGGAATCCCCGGGCATTACTTTCAGCTCTGCGTCTCCTGGAAACATGAGGACCCGATCCGGAGATACTATTACGATTCCGGTGCGAACGAAGGTATCGGCTTTTACGCGGAGGAGATGATGTTGCAGGCCGGCCTCTTCGACGACAGCCCGCACACCCGCGAGATCGTCTACAATTTCATGCGCCTGCGCGCGCTCCGAGTTGAAGTGGACGTGAAGCTAGCGCTCGGCGAATTCACGCTCGAGCAAGCGGCGAAATATCTCGAGGAAACGGTGCCGATGGATTCGTCGACCGCGCGCCAGGAAGCGATTTCTTTTTCGACCGGCCCCGGTCAGGCCATCACCTACCAAATCGGCAAACTCCAGATCACAAAGATGCTTGCGGAGGCGCGACTTCGGCAGGGCGAAAAATTCAACCTGCGTGCCTTCCACGACTTTGTCTGGAAGAACGGCAACGTCCCCATTTCGTTGCTGCGCTGGGAGTATTTGGGCGTGCAAGATGAAGTCGCTAACGAGTCGCGATGAATCCGTAAAATATTAACCGCGAACTAGCAGCGGGGGTTTTCATCGACGCGATCGAGTCCCCGGATCCACCACACCATTTCTTCTTCTTCTTGGCAACGCTGCACAATCTCGCGAGGGAAAGCTCGATGTCCTGCGCAAGGAGTTCTCTGCGCGGGAAGCAGTTTTGCGCGGAGCTGATTCCCGAAGGAGACTTAGAGACAGGCGGCTTGCGCGATTGCTCCCCCCGATCCACGCCAGGGAAAGGCGCTTCTGGAAATGTCCGGTCGGTAACCAGAGAAGGAAAGGACTCGTCAATGAGAAGCAAGTGATGTTTACGTATGTAGATTCCGATCATGAGCTTCATCGATCCCGAGCAGCTGCCGTTTGTCGGAATGTCGTATGAGTTAGTCGGCGAAACTCAAGGCGCGCCTTTCTCCGCTTACATCGTCAAGGCCAAGCCCGGGGAAGGCCCGCCCTTACATAAACACCCGTACGTCGAGGTCGCATTCACCGTCGAAGGCTGCGCCACCATGACGGTCGGACACGAACAGCGCGAGGTGAAACCGGGCGGCATCGTCGTCATTCCGGCGGACACACCGCATCGATTCGTTAACTCCGGCGACACGCTACTGCGTCAAATCGACATCCACGCCAGTCCACGATTTATACAGACCAATCTCACCTGACGATTTCACTTCGTCGCGACTCCGGTTGCTCATTTTGCGCAACGGAATCCGGCCGCCGCCGATAGCGACGAATCCAGATCCAGCGGCCGCGTATACATCGCCGGGCCGACGTCCGGCGTGCGCGGCCATTCTTCCTGGGGTCGTCCCAATACAGTCCCATGCTCTTGTCATCCGGATCGCGCAAATACAACGCTTCACTCACGACATGATCCGATGCGCCTTCGAGCGGAATGCCCGCCTGACGCAGACGCCGCAGTGCGTCCCACTCTTGTTATACGTGATTCACGTATGACCCAGCAAAACTCGCCTGAAATAAATCGCAAATGGTGATCGTGCTCCAAAGTGAGAAAACGCGCGAACTTACCGACTGATTATTGCATTGATCGAATCGAGGGCGAGGTGTCTCGGCGCGACCGGCCTTGCTCCCACTCTTGCAGCGTACGCTTTGAGATCTGCAGTTTACGCGCCGCCTCGCTTTGGGAAAAATCATTCTTCTTTCTGCATTCATACAGCCGCTCCCCCAGACTTCTGAACCGGGACGCACGACTTCGGCTTCGTGCAATCTGCGAGCGGGGTCGGCAACTCATGGCCGCCACCGAGGTAATTGTCTCAACAGACATGAACCTCCCATTCACATACGTGATTCACGTATATCGCCATCTCGCTCAGCCGCGCATCGTCGTCATCAACTCGGGGAATGTCTTCGGCACGTCGAGCGAGACGACGAGCAAGGTGAGCGCGAACCCGAAGACAGCATCGCTGAACGATTCAAGTCGTGTGATCTCGCGCCCGCGCAGACGATATCCGACAGCGTCCGGGGATTCGCCGGAGTGCTGTGATTTCCTTTTGTGCGAGTGTGGTGCTCATAAGCGACTCCGAGTGCCTGTGCAATGTCGCGCAGATTACGGGCGGCGCCCGCGCTGCGGTATTGGGAGACCGATGTGCGGCTGTCACCTTCAAATCGCTGATCTTTCATCAGCCTCGTCAGCACATCCTCCTGAATTCCATCGGCGAAAGAAGCCGTTTCCTTTCTCATCGCTCAAATTTTCAAATGGCAATACCGCAATGCTTCTCTCGGGAACGGAAGAGCTCCCCAGGGATGTAGGCAGATTTCGACGGGATTCGATGTGTAAAAATCCATGCCCCGATACCCAAGATGGCGAGCAATCCGACAACGCCGGCGACGAAGCCGATCTCTCGCTTGGAAACTTCGCCCCGCGCACGGGTGACGATCTCTGCCGGAGCCCGTTGCGGCGCTACCAGCTTGAGCTTCGCGGGTACTTCCCGATTTCCAAGCTCATCGGTGTAGGGGTTCACTACCGCGATCCGCACGCCGTGCTTAACCGCCACCTCACCGAGGTCGTGCAAATGCGGTTGCCATTGTCGATACTGCTCTAAATCTTCAGCCACACGCTTCGAGACCAGAATGTGACCCGCATCGCCGCAGTCCATCACCCGTTGGGCCATGTTAATTCCCCCTCCGGCGACGTTTGCGCGATCATTCAGATCCATAATCGCGCTCACTGGCCCGCTATGAATGCCCATTCGTACCGGCAATCCAGGATTGCTTTGCAGAGCATCGCTGATTTCCAACGCGCACTGCGCAGGCGCCGCCGGTGTATTAGCGAAGACGAGAGCCATCCCGTCACCGGTCGGAAGACGGTTCGATTTCCCAGCCGCTTCTGCGGAACGAAACGCGCGCGTGTTTCGGACAATCTCATTCAGCTTTTTAAGCGACTCATGTTGCTCGTCGATCAGCAGTTTCGAATAGCCGACGATGTCAATGAACAAGACGTGGGCGATCTCGAATTGAAGATCTGGGTTACTCCCCGAAGACATACCGATCGACTCCGAAACAGCCAATTTACAAATACTCCTGAGCTGCTGTCCGTCGAGGTCAAAGCTGGTTCCAGACAGTGGTCTTCGGTCCCCGGTCCGCGAGAATCTTCTGGGAGCGCGGGTTGCTTCGCAGCGAGACCCACACCCACCTCACACGCAGCTCCGCGAGAGAAGCCGTCCGGTTTGGTAAGGAGCTGGTTCGATGAGCGCGATCGCCTGTCGGCCTCACCGGTGCGCGCTACTGCTTAACGCTTATCCCGGGGTTCGTGTGCGCGGCTAACGCTTTACGCAACGCCGAGCGCGACAACGGCAGCTTTCCGAAGAGGTTCGCAAGCGCAAACGCGGGATCGGTCCTCAGCATCTTTGCGTCATGGACCCCGGCAATCCGGGCAAGCTCCGTCTCAAAATGGTTAACGGCGCGGAGCGTGGGATTGTTTGCCGTAAGATAGCCGAATGCACGCCGCAGTAAGACGAAGAGCTCGGGCTCGTGATGGTCGCGTTCGGTGCAAAGCTCGATCAGCTCGACAAAATAGGCGGCCGTCTGGGTCCGCTGGTGATGTTCTCGGATTCCGGCGAATGGATTTTTCAAAACCACTTCCGTCAGAGTGTGCAGGTTGGATTTCCGGCTCCGGGCGATCTGGATTTCCGCCTCGAAGAACAAATCGAGTTTACCGGCGAAACCGCTCTTCGGGCGGCGCGCGCCTTTCGCAACCGTTTGAATGCAACCTAACGAGTCCGTGCACCATGAGACGATCAGGCTGGTGTCACTCAGTTTCCGCTTCCGCAACAGAATCCCGGTCGTGCTCTCCACGGACGGAGTTTAGACGTCCCCAAATCAATCGCGAATCCGAGCGAAACCTTCGTAGGTAGTAATCTCGAGTTCGTCCGTCGAGATTTTGGAAATGATCGATTGCGAAATTTCGTGATCCTGGAACTGAATGGAATCTCCAGCGCCTCGAGCTGTCGTTTAGATTAAAACTGCCCGGTCCGCAGCATCACTAGCGTGCAGCCATAAACGACCTCGATTCCTTGTGCGCGCGCTTTCTCTGCCAATTCATCGTTCTCCGCGCCCGGATTCATGATGATCCGCCAAGGCTTTGCCGCCAGGATTTCCTCCGTCAGCGGATCGGAGCGCATCTTCCCCAGATAGAGCGTCGCGGTATCAATCGCTGCGGGCAATTCACGAAGACTTGGATAGCAGGTTTCGCCAAGCACTTCCTCAAACGCCGGATTTACCGGCACCGGCCGGTGTCCGTATTCCTTGAGCATTTGCATCGCCTTATAAGCATATCGATCGGGCTTAGGCGAGGCGCCGAGAACGGCGACCTTTTCGGGAGATTTATCCATAATTTTGAACCCGCCACGCCGCGGGAAACGGCATCACAGCGAGGCTGCATCCTAAATGCGTTCGGGGTAGGCGTCTATTGACACCGGTTGCCCCCTTGTTAGTATCCCGCCCTATGAGGTTCCCTCTGGCGCTAACGAGTAAAATCGCTGGCTACATCATTTCACATAAACTGCGCCGGACCGGCAAGTTTGCCACGGTCCTCCAGCTCGAGCCGTTGCACACTTGCAATCTGACCTGCACCGGATGCGGCCGCATTCGAGAGTATTCCACTTCGATCAAGGACATGATGTCGCTTGAGGATTGTCTCGGTGCGGCCCAGGAGTGCAACGCCCCGATGGTCTCGGTCTGTGGCGGCGAACCGCTGATTTATCCGCACATCGAGGCGCTCATCCACGGCCTTTTTGAGCAGGAGCGCATCGTTTACATCTGCACGAACGCGATGTTCATGCGCAAAAAGATGCGCGAATGGTTGACCTCAGAATTTCCGAAGCGAGGCGCTTTCGTGGAGGAGAAAATCGCGGAGCTCCTCGCAGCTGGTTTGATGAGCGAAAAGGACGCGGGGGAAATCCGCAAAGGTCCGAAAGATATGGCCAGGCTGACGATTCCACCGAGTCGGTGGATGTATTGGAACGTGCACCTCGATGGCCTCGAGCGGACGCACGATCTGATCGTCGAACGGGAAGGCGTTTTCAAGGAATGCATTCTCGCAATTCGGATGGCGAAGATCCTCGGTTATCAGGTCGCGACGAATACGACCGTTTACAAGGAAACCGATATGGAAGAAGTCGAGCAGATGCTCGATTTCCTCTCCGATCTCGGAGTGGACGGCCACACCATCACTCCCGGCTACGAGTATGACGCGGCGAAAAAAGACATGATCAAGCGGCTGAATTTGCAGCCGGAGAACTTCTTTCTCACGCGCAGTCTGACCGTCCAAAAATTCAAAAAAATGGAAGATTGGATGAACCGTTACACGTTCTTTGGGACGCCGGTCTATTTCGAATTTCTCGCCGGCAAACGTGATCTGACCTGCTCCGCCTGGGCGATCCCGACTCGCAATATGCGCGGCTGGAAGGCGCCGTGCTATTTCATGACCGACACGGTCGGAACCGATGGCCACTACAACAGTTACGCGGAACTGCTCGAGAAAGTGGATTGGGACAAATACGGCGTCGTCGATGGTGTCGCCCGCGATCCGCGCTGCGAAAATTGCATGACCCACTGTGGGTATGAACCGACTGCGAGTCTCGGCATTAATGCGCAAGCCGGTGATACCTGGAAGACGGTGAAGTTCAATTTTGGCCGCAAGCCGAAGCCAACTGGGCGCGGGAACGAGATTTCGGTCTTCAACGGTGTCACTTCCGGCAACGGCCATCTCACCGGTAAGCGCGCCGAAGTCGTCGCCCAAGCGTCGTAGCTTTTCATGCCCACCTCGACCGCGAATGTGATCGCGCTGCCGAGCGTGATGCCGCCAGCTGACTCGTCTCAGGAAGCGGAATTGAGGAAAGCGATCGCGCGCGCGCAGGAAAATCTACTCCGGCAGCAGCGCACCGACGGCCATTGGTGCGGTGAGCTGCTCGTCGATAGCACCCTTTGCTCGGACTACGTGCTTTTCATGCACTGGCTCGGAGAGGTCGATGAAGGTTTGCAGCGACGCTGCATGCAGCACATCCTTAAGCGGCAGCTGCGCGATGGCGGCTGGAATATTTACTACGGCGGGCCGAGCGAGATCAACGCCTCGGTCAAAGCGTATTTCGCGCTCAAGCTCGCCGGCTATTCACCGGACGTGCCGTTCATGCAGGAAGCGCGCGCCAATATCATGCGCCTCGGTGGCATCCCGCGGATGAATACATTCAGTAAACTATATCTCGCGCTCCTCGGCCAATTTCCGTGGCAATATCTGCCCACTATCCCCGTCGAGATGGTGCTGCTTCCGAGCTGGGCGCCGTTCAACTTATACAAGATGTCGTCCTGGAGTCGCGCCATGCTGGTGCCGCTCGCGATCATCAATCACTTCAAGCCGACGCGCGAGCTGCCGGGGATGAAGCAGCTGCACGAGCTCTATCCGCTCGGCACCGAGGGCAAGGATTTTCGGCTCCCGCGCCACCCTCGTTTCATGGCCTGGCGCAACCTTTTCCTGCGCATTGACGACGCTTTGAAGTTTCTCCATCGCGTTCCCCTGAAGCCAATGCGGAAACGCGCGCTGGAAGAAGCGGAACGCTGGATGCTCGAACGCATTGGCGAGGGGAGCGACGGTCTCGCGACCGTTTTCCCCGCGATGCTGAATTCATTGATCGCATTGCGCGCTCTGGGTTATGCGACGACTCATCCTGTTTATCAAAAAGCTGCGCAAGATTTCGAAGGCTTGTTTGTCGATGATCCGGACGATTTCCGGATTCAGCCCTGTCTCTCACCGGTCTGGGACACTGCGATCAATCTTATTTCTCTCGCCGAATCGGGAGTGCCAGCTGAGCACCCCGCCCTTCAAAAAGCGGCCAATTGGCTCGTCGGCAAAGAGGTGCGCTGGCGCGGTGACTGGGCGGCAAACAATCCGCATCCCGAAGCCAGCGGCTGGGCCTTCGAATACAACAACGTTCACTACCCGGACACGGACGATACCGCGATGGTCTTGATGGCGCTGCGTCTCGCCCGGCCGGCCGATCAGATAAGTCTCGATCAATTATTCCGGCGCGCCATCGGCTGGCAATTGAGTTTCCAATGCCAGGATGGTGGCTGGGCGGCGTTTGACAAAGAAGTCACGCAACACTGGCTCGAAGACATGCCCTTCGCGGACCACAACGCGATCCTGGATCCGACCTGCAGCGATTTGACCGCGCGCACGCTCGAGGTCCTCGGCTATATCGGCTTCGATCCCAATCAACGCTGCGTTCGCCGCGCTGTCCAATACCTGATCGACACCCAGGATGACGACGGCTCCTGGTATGGCCGCTGGGGCGTCAATTACATCTACGGCACGTGGCAGGTGTTGCGGGGCCTGCGCGCGATCGGGGAAGATATGACGCAGGATTGGATTCTTCGCGGGCGCGACTGGCTCGAGAGCTGCCAGAATGACGATAGCGGCTGGGGCGAAACCTGCGCCACCTACGACAACGCCACCCTCAAAGGACAAGGCGAGAGCACCGCTTCGCAAACTTCGTGGGCGGTGATGGGAATTTGTGCGTGCGGCGATCTCAGCCGTTCCAGTGTGCAACGCGGATTGCGCTATTTGCTCTCGACGCAAAAATCCGACGGGGCGTGGGACGAGCCGCAAATTACCGGTACCGGTTTCCCGAAGGTTTTCTATCTCAAGTACGATATGTACCGGCAGAATTTCCCGCTGCTCGCGCTCGCGACCTACGTGAACTACCGGAGTGGTCTCGGCCATTACCCGAGCTACTACCGTTCGCAGCGCAACGCGGCGGCCAGCTGGATCAACCGCTCGTAGCATTCGTCATCCTGAAGCGCCGAACGCGGCCTCTGTCATCCTGAGCCCCGAACGCCTTCGAGGAAGCATTTCGTGATGTGACCTTGAAGGTATCGCGACGGGATTGAAAATGCCCCTCGGCCCAGTCGGGCTGCGTCACGGCGGCTACTTGTATTGGCAGCCGTGTCGGCTGCGTGGCGTACGCGGGATATCGCAGACGACACTCCTCCGCTACAGAGAGGGACGTGAATTTCATAGCGGTGACTCGTCTGGCTAACCTCACGTCGAGGTTTGAACGACAGCTGCCCAGCGGTTTGCCCGTCCGAAGACAATAAAGAATTCCCGTATTCCGCGGCTGCCGCAAAAAATCTCTTGTGCGCGCCAAACGCACCGACACTTTACCCGATGGCCTACGAACTACCGAAATTACCCTACGCTTACGACGCGCTCGAGCCGCACATTGATGCGCGCACGATGGAAATTCATTACACAAAACACCACCAGACTTACATCACCAACCTCAATAACGCGCTCAAGGACAAGCCAGAGCTGGCTGCAAAACCCGTCCAGGAAGTGATCGGCGACCTGAGCGCGGTTCCCGAAGACATTCGAACGGTGGTGCGCAACAATGGCGGCGGGCATGCGAACCATTCCTTCTTTTGGCAAATCATGGCGCCGAATGCCGGTGGAAACCCTTCGGGAAAAATCGCGGATGAAATCAATTCTAGCTTCGGCGGTCTGGATGGCTTCAAGGAGAAAATCGCCGCCGCCGGTGCGGGGCGGTTCGGGAGCGGGTGGGCATGGTTGATCAAGAACAAGAGCGGCAAGTTGGAAGTCACTTCGACGCCGAATCAAGACAGTCCGCTCATGGACGGCAACACGCCGTTGCTCGGCGTCGACGTCTGGGAACACGCCTATTACTTGAAATATCAAAACCGCCGGCCGGACTACATAAAGGCGTGGTGGAACGTGGTGAACTGGCCGGAAGTCGCCAAGCGATTTGACGGCGCGAAGTGACGCTCGCAGTTGCGGCCTAACGACTAGTGCGTGGTGATCGGCGGAACAGCTTCGGCTGATTCGATGATTAACGTTGGCGGAACCGGAAAGCGTCCGCACGCGGCTCCATAGATAGTTAAGCCGCCACGATGGGCCGCGTCTGGCGGGACTTCGCAGCGGAGGCGAATTCCCCCGCCGTGTGCATTTGCAACCACGTCCTGGAGAAGTTCACCTTCAATGGTCGCGTGCGTGAGATAACCGTAGGCGCCGTGTCCGCCGCGCAGGTAACTGAGCGCGCCGGTCGCATCGTGCGGATGATTCGGAAGAAGGCCTTCGTAGATGCGCACATCGTTGAGAAGCATCCGAAATGTTGTCGGGTGCGCGAACGAATCCGTTTGCGGCGTGCCCTCGCGCCGCGCTGAGGCCTCGCAAAGCACGCGAAAACGGATGAGGTTGCGCGCCTGCTCATTCTGTAATGGAAACCACCAGTCGAAGAAACCCTGCCCTTCGCCGAAACAGGAGCCGCTGGCTTCGGCTTCGGCCGGGTCGCTCTGTGCACCCGTCCACCCCGCTGCGCTGTAGGCATGCGGCGCCGCCCGCAACACGAGGTCCTTTGGGGTTTCTTCGCGCGATGGCGAGCCGCCATCGACGAAAAACTGCACAAAGTTTCGCGCAACGAGCGTGCCATCCGGCGTCATCGCGCGCAACCAGACGCGGCAAATCATCGTCCGATCTGGCATTTGCAAGCGGATGCGATCTGCGAGTTCAACTCGGTGATGACTGAATGGAATCGGACGTTCGCCGCTGGCCAGCTCTTCATAAACCCACCCGAGGGAATCGACACCGCTCAAGCGCCAGTAGAGCGTGACGTCTTCGCGTTTGCGCCGCGCGAAATGAGATGAAAACACTTCAAGATCGAATTCCTCTCCGGGCGCACGCCGGGAAATCGGCGGGGCATCGATTGGAAGGACGTCACCCTGGTTCACGATCGTCGGATCGTAGCCGAACTCTTTCGGCGTTCGATCGTAGTTAAGGAAGCCGTTCCGCTCCCATTCGACGTCATGCAGCTCCGTAAATATGTAGGCGGAAAGTTTGCTGTGGCGGCGCAGCTCGTTCGTCAAAAATTTGAAACTCCAGCTCACATCGATGTCGCCGTCGAGCGCACCAACGCCGCCGTATTCGCTATTGATCAGGGGTTGGGAGCCCTGCTCAAACCCCGGCACATAGTTGAACGTCGAGCCGGTGTAAGTTTCCTGCACCACCTCCTGAATAATCGCGCGCGCCTTCTCGTAGCTATCCGTATAGAAGTGCCACGAATTAACATCGGTTTTCCCGTGGCCGTAATATTGCAGGTGATCCCACGCCACCACGCTCATGTCTTCAATGAGCCGGCTCGGATCAAGTGACTTGGCCGTGTTCCACATCGACTCCACCCAGCTGTAGGCCTCGAGGTTCGCGAGCTTCGTGCCCGGCTCACGCGCCGACACCTCCATGTCGGTCCTCGGCCGCTTCGGGTTAATCAAATTCACGAACTCGGCCTGGCCGCCGAAACCCCACGTCTCGTTGAAGAGGCACCAGGCGACGATCGACGGATGGTTAAAGTCGCGCGCAATCGCCGCTCGCATCGTCTCTTCGTAGCGCAGGCGACCCACCGGAGTGTCGCCGCCTTCGCCGAAATTCGGGAAGTCCGCCATCAGGAGAATGCCGATCGTATCCGCATAATACAACAGCAGCGGGTCGTCGACTTTGATATGAATGCGCAGCAAGTCGAAGCCAAAGCGCTTGGCATAGGCGATGTCGTCCTTCAGCACTTGCACATCGCCAGCAGTGTAAACCCCGTCGGGATAGTACGACTGGTAGAGCGCTCCGCGGATGTAAATCGCTTCGCCATTCAGACAGAGTGCAGCGGGTGCGCCGTTTTCCTCCATCAACTTTGCGGAAAGGCTGCGCATGCCGAAATAGCTGCGCACGACGTCAGTGGCGCCGCCGTTCCGAAGCGTCAGCTTCAAGTCGTAGAGCTGTGGGTTTGTCGGATCCCAGAGGATCACCGGGTCGACTGGGATTGCCCCCGAGGCCACACCGTGGGCCACCGTCAGTTCGTGCGAAAACTGCCGGCCATCCGGTGCGGTCACATCGAGCATCAAACTCTTGCCGCCTTCCGTTAGAACTGTGAACTCCGCCTTCCTTGCATCGAGGTCCGTTTTGATTTCGAAACGCTTGATGAACTCTGGCGCACGAGGTTCCAGGAAAACAGTCTGCCAGACGCCGCTTACCGTGCTATACCAACCCCACTGCTTGCCGACCGGCTGCTCGCGATTATCCATCGGATCTTCGACTCGCAGCACGATTGTGCCGGTGAGCCGTCCGTCCGCCCCAGTCGCGAGGGAGTCCGTGAGATCGAATTCAAACGGAATATATCCGCCCTCGTTGCGGCCGAGATGCTGACCGTTGCACCAGCAGTCGGTCGCGAAATCCGCCGCGCCGATCGTCAGAATCGCTCGCTTACCCTCCCAATGTTCATTGCCCGGAAGAGCAATCGTGCGGCGGTACCAACCCACTTCGTAGCGGGCCGCATCGCGATAGTTGAAACGATCGACCTCGAGCGGATTGCGATAGACGCGGCTGGCGAAGTAGTTGTCGTTTCCGGCCGCATCCGCTTCGCCCCACGCCGCCAGCGATTCCCAGCAAAACGGGACGATGATCTGCTCAGTCCAGCGTCGAGCGTCCGGCAGGAACCAGTTTGCTGCCACTCCGAAGTTGTTGCCGTCGAACCGAAACTCCCACGGCCCATTCAGATTCAACCAATCGGTGCCGTGCACGAATCCGCGCTGACGATCAGGCCGCGGATATTCTGGTCGCGGCAGATACGTGGAGCTGGTCATGCGGACGGCGCGGTTTCGCCTAGCTCAAAGCTTGATGCATGCCGCTCGCCACGCCGCAGAATCTGGCGAGAGATTTCGCGCGTGCAATCGCGAGATCAGCCCTGATTGCAAACCGCCGCACCATCCGCGATTCGGCAAACGAACGCGTTCGCCGATCGCCCGGATTGCTTCACGTAGTTCTCATTTAATTGCTGCGCGACGCGGTCGGCGTCCGCCGCTCGCACAAGCGTCACCGTGCCGCCCCCGAAACCGCCACCGGTCAGGCGGGAGCCGAGCACGCCGGGCACGGCTCGCGCCGCACTCACCAGCGTATCGAGTTCCGGAGTGCTGTTCTCGAAATTCGTGCGCGAGCTTTCGTGCGAGGCGTTCATTAACGCGCCGAGTTCCACGGCGTCACCGCGTTTCATCGCTCCGACTGCTCGCCAGACCCGATCGTTCTCGCCAATGATATGAGAGGCGCGACGGAATAGCGTCGGCTCGAGATGAGAGCGCGCATTGGAAAGCTTCTCCAGTGTGACCTCGCGCAAACTTGTGACGCCAAGTGCCGCAGCTGCTGCAGCACACTCCTCGCGCCGGATGTTATAATCGCCAGCGAGCAAACTATGGTTGCTGCCCGAATCCGCGATCACGAGTGCGAGATCGGCGGGAAACTCCAGCGTTTGCACCTCTTCGGTCCTGCAATCGAGATAGACCACATGCGCCGCGCGGCCGAAGACAGACGTTATTTGGTCGAGTAACCCGGAGCGAACGCCAACGAATTCGTTCTCAGCGCGCTGGCAGAGTTTCGCGAGCGCCAGCGGCTCAACGTAAAATTCATAAAGCCGCATCAGGAAATAGGCGGTCGCAACTTCAAAAGCCCCGGAGCTGGAGAGACCCGCGCCGATCGGGAGATTCCCGGAGACCTTTGCGTCGAATCCGCCAATGTTTCGTCCCAACTGCCGAAATTCTTCAACCACGCCGAGCGCATAGTTGACCCAGCGCTCTTCCTGCTGGGGACCGCGCTCAGTCGGCGAGACCTCGACACGGCCTTCACCCACGCTAGAGCTAAGGCTGATCGTCCCATCATCGCGCTTTCTGCCGGCGACCGTGACGCCGCGATCGATTGCTGCCGCGAGGACAACACCCTGATTGTAGTCAGTGTGATTCCCGAGCAGCTCGACGCGCCCGGGGGCGTATGCGGAAAAAGCAGGCACAGATTCCACGGCTTCTTCGCAGGTTATGGTGTCAGCCGCAATTTATTCGGTGCGTGTGCGGTGGCTAACCATTCCTTCTGAAGCGCGCGCGTGCGCGGTGGACTTCTTTGGAACACGGCTCTCAGCCTGTGCGGCGGACAGGCAATTGTGCCTGTCGGATCGGCTCAACAAAGCAACAGCCCGAACGATCGTCACCAATAAGATGCCGAAGTGTTCGGCCAAGGCGGCTCAGAACGAGCACATTCGCCGCGGCATTAGTCGCCGATGCGATAGGAGGTCTCAAATAGTAGTTTGCCGTTCTCGGTCGCCACGGAAATCACGAGTGCTCCCCGATCTTTGGTCGAGGGGGTGGCGCTAGCAGTGATAGGTCTGGTCTTATTGGTTCTGTCAGTCTTTGCCTCACCCGTAAACTCCGCCGGAATGCCTTGGAGAAGCTTGCGAAGCGATGGCTCCGAAAGCACTATGGATAATCTGCCTTTCTCGTTTTTAAAAAAATACGGTGTCACTTTGATTTGGTAGCTTCCGATAAGGGCTCCTCCCTGACGGCTAAGCGTTCCCACGGTGAGCCTTGCTCTGCCGCCCGCCAGAGAACTCGAACTCGGTTCGATGAAAAATTTGCGAAAACCAAGGCCGGGGCTCTTTCCAAGCGTTGTGCTTTGGGCATTCGCTGGCGGCGCGAAGACCGCGACCAGGAGCAATAATGCAATCTTAATAATTCGTGACTGTCGCACGCCAAGACCATCTCTGGCAATAGTGGTGCTGTTGTCTTAACTGACCTCATCTCGTCAGTGCAATGCAAAGCTGGTCATCCCCGAGCCCCGAACGCTTTCGGGGAGGGATCCCGTGGCATTATCTGAGCTCCGCAATGGCCCACTGAAGCCCGGCCTCGCCGACTGCCTCGGCTATGTTACGGCTTCGACTCCGCTTGGCTGCGCTATGATAGCGTATGGTGGATGGCTTCTCAAAAAACGAGGTCATCCGGTTCCTCGCTATCTCCTGTGCGAACTGGCTTCTGGCGAATGTTAGCCACAGACGCTTACACTCAGCCGAATAGTTAGGCCCCTCGTTCATGCTCGGAGGTCGCTCGGACCCATTCTCATCTCCAGCAGGCGAGCGGTTCGAAAGAGGAGCGTGGACCGGGTTCAGCAAACGCGTAAAGAAACACCGGGCGCCGAAGTAACCGACTGTTGCCCGGCGGTTGTTCCAGACGCGATCTGATGATGTAACTCGGCCGACACGGGGCGGAGAGTTTGCAGCGCGGCGAGCAGCGCCTTCTGTACCCGGTTCGCGGCGCTAATGCGATTGCGTCCATCAGCACTGTGCTCCAGCAAGTGGGAATGAGCGTGAATCGCCGCCGAAAGTTCCAGATGAGATCTCATAAATAGTTCAGGCTACTTGTGCTGGGAAAAATTATTGATCCGTCCGCGCGTGCTTCGTTCTCGGCGACAACTTTGACGGAGCTAAATTGCATACACTAGTAATGGACAAAGTGCCGTCAACTTACTGACGACGCTACAGCCGGGCGCAAAGAGGGAGATCTCGCCCCGAGCCGAAGAGACACTAGTCCGGCCACTGCCAACGCCAGAAACATCAGTGTTGACCCGCCTTCTGGAACCGGCGTGACATAGTCCTGGCCTGGTCCTGAGAGAGCGATGAGTCTTGCGCCTTCACCGGAATAGTCTGCCAGGCTCTGCAAGAGAATACCCGCTCCATAATCATTTCCGGAGACGGAAAACCGTTCGCCACCCACAGTCTCCCAGATCGCAATCTGCAAACCTGCGGCCTCTTCGGAGCTCATGCTAGGCGAGTAGGCCATTGCCCAGAGCTTGCTGATATCGGCCGCTTTGCTTACCCCCATTGTCCCCGGAAGCTTTGGAGCGTCTGCCAAAGAGCGAAATTGATAACCAGCCGATGAGCTAAGGCTAAAGTGGAAGGGATCGATGCAGAAACCGTCCGCAGCCACGCCGTCCACAACGAGTTTTAGTACTCCCGCAGTGACATCTCCCGTATAAAAGTCGGTTACGAATATACTGGCCGTGGCACCTGGACTGACGCCGAGTTCCTGAACTGTGAAACCCTGCGCACCTCGGGCAGCTGACATTGCAGTGACGAGGAAAACTGTCATCCCAATTAGTCGTTTTGAATACTTCATATGGTTATATTAACTATGGTTATTTTAAGCACATCGACGTTAGCAACTGGTGTGCCACACTTCGGAGTCAGTCACGCACTTACTCTCATTGGACTTGTATCACATTTATTGATAGACGTTTATGCATACAAAAGTGTGGCAAAATAAATCAGCTGTGCGTGTTAGGCAAAACGCCAGAAACGTCAAACTTTCCGACGCAATCTCGGTATTTATTTGTCCGATATTTGCAACGTGCTGTGTGATAATGAATTATATCATTTTGCAAACTGTAAGCTGCGGCGATTGCTTCACCGCTTTTGAGAATCCCCCCGTTGATCCCTTCACCTGGAATGCAGACCGCAAGGACAAGCGACCTGGGCGCGATCGGGCGCCCTCTTGGAAAGCTCCCCTGCTTCAAAGATCAGCTGATAACTTTGAAGCCAAGCTTCCTATTAGAGTCGCTTAGCAGCGCAACAATTTGCGTGGTTTGAAAATTCCGATCGCCGGCATCCGCGGAAAAGAGAGAGAATCGCCGCGGTGCTGGCCTAAATGTTGCTTGACCCTGCTATAAGCCATTAGTACACCGTCCCATGGAACGCTCCCAGCCTCTCACTGCGCCAGTCATAAGCTCGCATCTGTCGATGTTTGTCGGGTTGGTTGGGTCGTGTCTGATCGCTTTCCATTGTGCGACAGCACAAGAGCTACAAGCTAGGACGGCCAAGAGTTCCGCGGATTTAAGTCGTGTTACGGCGCCGACTGGACATTTGCTTTCGATCTCGCGCACTGCGGCCAGAGTCATCCCGATCTTAATACCGACACCGACACCGACTCCGACTCCGACACCAACACCGACTCCGACACCAACACCAACACCGACACCGACACCGACTCCGACTCCAACACCAACACCAACACCAACTCCAACACCAACACCAACACCAACACCAACACCGACACCGACACCGACACCAACACCAACGCCAACTCCAACACCGACGCCGACACCAACACCGACTCCGACACCAACTCCAACACCGACACCGACACCGACACCGACTCCGACTCCAACACCGACTCCGACTCCGACTCCGACTCCGACACCAACTCCAACGCCAACACCAACACCAACACCAACACCAACACCAACACCAACACCAACACCAACACCAACACCAACTCCAACTCCAACTCCAACTCCAACTCCAACACCGACTCCGACTCCGACACCAACTCCAACACCAACACCTACTCCGACACCATCGCCTACTCCGACAGCAACTCCGACGCCGAGCGCAACTCCGACACCGACACCCTTGGTGGGTAGTCCGGACCAGATACTGATCGTGACTCTCCCATCCGCTCAAATACAAGACATCCCGATCATTCAGCATCTGGAGGATGTCCGGGTGCCAGGCCCAGTTGCTGAGTCTTACGTCGCGCCCGAAAATGACGCTAAAACCGTCATCGACGCCAAGAACGTGATCGATGCCAAAACGGTTATTTCACGGGATGGAAAAGAGATTCTCTACCTAACCAACAACTCGCCCAGACGCTGGGGATCCTTTGTATCTGGCACAGGTGTATTCACCTCCCGGGGCTCTGATTTTACGACGGGGGCGGTTACTTTCGGCGCGGACTACCGGGTCGCCGATAACTTCGTCATTGGGGCAGCATTAGGTTATGCACACACGTTTGTGCCACTTCACGCCGGCGGAAGCTTCGAGATTAACAGCGGCTTGATCAGTCTCTTTGCAACCGCCTACAACAAAGGTTTCTTCGTCGATGGAATCGTAGGCGTAGGTTACCACTCCTACGATACGGAGCGCGCAAGCACTGGCGGATTTGCCCGTGGTGACACCGATGGCGCAAGCATCCACACGTACCTGGGAGGAGGTTACGATTGTCACTTTGGAGCATTCACAATCGGAGCCATCGCATCCCTGCGCTATACTGATGTCGCTGTTGACGGTTTTACCGAGCATGGCTCGCTCGCTCCAATCCGCGTTACTTCCGGCAGCCTCGACGTATTACAATCGGCCGTGGGCTTGAGGCTGGCATATGCGTGGAAGGTGGGCGGAGTTATCGTGATTCCGCAGGTTCGGATGCAATGGGGCCATGAGTTTCTCGATACCAGGGGTACAGTAAACCCGCGAGAGCCGTTCACCCCTCAGCGAACTCAGCTTGGACGTGATAGCTTTTTGCTCGATGCGGGGGCATCGTTGCGGCTTTCACCCGCCGTTTCCGTGTTTGGCTTCTACAGCGGTGACATCGGTCGCGAAAATTATACATCCCACAGTGTGAACGCCGGCGTCAGTGTCAGTTTCTGAGGACGACATTCGGGGCTAAGTCCGAGAGGAATGCGTCTCCGCACGGAAGGCTTGGGTAGCTGAACGCGAGGCTTAGCACTGTTGAAACGAGTTAAGCGCGCGCCAATAACCGGCGGCGTGTGACGCTGGCGAGGAAACCGCCTCCGGCAGCACATGCTGTGTGCTCCCGGGGTTTCGCTCGACCCGGCATCCCTTCTGCTGATCAGAGCTTCGATGAAAGCGTACGCTCTGAACCGCGGCGAAAACTATTGTGCGTGGCAACTTCCTGAAGACATAGAACAACTCTTTCGTTCCGGATCGATAGACGAGAACACGCCGTGTAAGGAACACCGGGCGCAATCCTGGCAGACGGTCGCTGACATTTTTCCGCAGCTTAAATCCCAGCGCACGTCGTCAAGACCGCTTTATCGGGCGCATGACGTCGGTTGCTGGCAAAGCTCTGATGGCTTCAGGAGAAATAACCCAAAACTGATTACGTCCGAAGGGCGAACTTCCTCGGTGTTCTTTTGGAGGACAGCATCGCTGATGAAGCTGCTGCAACCGAGCTGGAAATCTGCGCGAAACGGGTTTGCGCCCGAGCTCTCTCGCAACGAAATGCAACGGCGTTCCGCCTGAGCGGCGAGTGTCTGTCCGCTGGGGAGCGCAGACTGCCAGCTTGCTGGTCGCGGCAGCCTGCCGCGACTATCTCTTAGGCGTGCGGTTGATTCTCTGCTCTCAATGCCAGAGCGAGTGAGGGCGTTTCCGGCAAGCTGCCGGAAACTGCGGGCTGGGCCCGCGCTACCCAAAAGACCCAGAGAGTTCGCGGCCCTCATGTGTGGACATGGGTCCGAGCGTAGTTACGGGTCGGTTACAGTCTGCGCACCCTAGTTGAAGATGTGGTGACGTGCCATGCCGGTGTGATCGTCATAGACCCGGGACCGCGAATGTCGGCTTCGGCCGATTTTTGAGTTTCTATTCTGAGCCGCGCGCCGCCTCGACGAATTGAAAGTCGCGGAGAGAGCGGGTGAAGGGAATCGAACCCTCCGCCCAAGCCCCGGAAACAGTTCATAATCAGCCCGGTTTCCGCGGCGATTGCAAGGGGTATACACGAATACACGCACAGATTCCAGACGGACGTGGGCATGATCTGGAGTTGGTGGTCGCGTCGTGGTCGCGACTGCCCGCGCCGCTGAGAGCCGCCATTCTCGCGATTGTTAATTCCGCCGCTCAGGAGGGCGACGCATGAATTTTGCATCGGACTCGGCCGATCCGGTGTGCAGCAGCTCTTGGCCACTCCGCCCGCAGTGTCCAACGCGGGATCGAGCAAGCACTGGACTGATCGTTGTGAAGATCAACGGCGAAGGCGGTGGCGTTCCTGTCGCGCAATGAAGCCAACACCAAAAATATGAAACAAAACATCGCAGTTGAAGAATTCTTGGCAGGCCGTCGTGTGGTCATCGCTAAGTTTGTGGCGCATCGTCACAAAGAAGTTCAGAACAAAGCAAAGAAGGTCGTCGGCATCGTGAATCTTTACGAAGTTCAGTGCGCCGACGGGAAGGCTCCCACGGTTCAAACGTGGTGCCCTCGCAACATCCAGACCGTTGAGCAAGCCGTCGCAGAATGTCCCTGCACATTTGAAGAGGGACAGAAAGTGGTGGTGCAGTTCGACCTGATGGAACCGAACCATTTTGACGCGAAAAACGGCGTCATCATCCGTGCGGGATCAGTCTTGCCCTTGGAGTAATTCGTAGCGTGGTCACACATGACGACCCCGTGGAAGGGCGTGTGTGGCGGGGGCGCAAGCCCGCGCCACACATCCCATCCTTGTCCGAGAGGTGTGTACTGGTCCCTGACAACAACAAGGAAAATGAATAACGCACGAAATATCGAACCGAGTCTGCGGCTCAAGGCTGCTCAACTGAATATCGAGATGGGAGATTGGGTCCACTCGTTGGCAGAGTGGCAGGTGATTTCGCACCTGACGTTTTCCTGGGAAGCGTCGATTTGGTCGGCCCAAAGGTGTTACGAGAAGTTTATGCGAACAGAAATGCGCGGCGTTTCGCATTTCTATGCACTTGAACAGAATCCCGGCCGGGACGGATACGACGCGCATGCGCTGTGGTGTGACTGCCAAAGCAAGTCACGGAAGATGGTTTGGAAAAGCTGGTTTGCGCGCTATGGCCGCAACCGAATCGAGCCGGTGAACAGTCGCGACGACGTTGCGGACTACTGCGCTAAGTACGTTTGCAAAGAAGGCGCTTGGTGGAACGTCAAACTCTTGAGCCACCGCCACCCTCTATCAGGAAACAACCTCTCTCTGACGGCCTAACGAGAACAAGATCAGCCACCGCGCTTTACAAGTGGCGTTCATGGAAGAGTGAAAGCGTGGCAAAGGGACGGCCGGTCAGCAGGCGAAACGGGAGCGGTCTCGTTCACCCGCGCGCGGCGGCCTGACGCGGCGAGGAGGTTGCTCCACAACCCTCGGAGCGGCGCGTGCATCCAGCGATAGGTGCGGCGCCGCTTTTCCGAGGCTGGAACCTAGGAGTTAAGGACGCCGGCGAGGCGAGGTCGCTGCTTACGCGAGTGGGGGTTCGCGCCGGCCGAGTGCGCGCCGGCTGATCAGGAGCGCCCCTAGGCCCAAGCCCAGGAGCAAGGCGCTGGCGCCCCCATCGGGCACCGAGGCCCTCACGGGCGAGCCGGTGACCCGGAAATTTGCTGAGAAACCGCTGGGGTCGACGACAAAGTTGGAATTAGGGGAAGTAGGAAAGGTGAAAAAAGCCACCCCGCCTAAGTAAACGGGTCCTGCCGTGGGTCCCCCGACTCCCGGACCTCCCGATCTCCCGCCTTGGTTAATCACTGCGTTCTCGTAGAAGAAGTATTGGGTGCCCGGCGCCAGCGTCAGGTTGGAATCAAAGATGTAGAAACCCCCAGCCGTAACGGCCTGGCCCAGAAAGCCGGGCGTCGCTGAGCTGAGTGAGCTGAGGCCCGCGGGCGTGCCCGTGTAAGCCGAAGAAAAGAGAAAGCCGGTGCCCACGGCTAAGGGAGTCGTGTTAGCCAGGTCGAGGAAGTAGTTCAAGCGGATGTTGTTCTCGGCCGTCGCGGTGGCAACTCAATAGGGGAAGTTTCTTAAAATCCACTCATTGCGTTCCCAGAGCGGAAAAAATTCCGACCCTAGTTATTTAATTTAACTTTAACATTTGACGTGTTCGTTCTGTTCGTTCATAATGTCTTGGCATGAAAGCCCGCAAAAAGGAAATAGAGCCAAACGCAAGAGGTCGGCGTGTCAAAGGAGCTGAAGTCGGTCGGTCACCGGTTCCTGTTAGTAAAGAACACGAAGTGCCCTTACCCGATGCTTTTCTGGAAGAAGCAAAACAGGAACCAAAGAGAAAACTGCTTTCTGATCACATCGAAACAATCAATCTCCTACGCCATGAGAAGCGATTCACGTTTCGTGAGATTGCGGAATGGCTCACGGCGAGGGGCATCCAAACTGATCATAGCGCCGTCTATCGGGCATATTTGGGCGCAATTCCTGTAGAACGGCGGGATCCAAATGAGAATTGGGATGACGTGGTGCCGGAGTAGGGATGGTTACAATGAAAAACGGAGAGGTACTCTTGCCTGACAAGCTGCTACGAAAGCGCGAAGTGGCGGAGAGACTCGCCTGCTCGCTTCGAACCGTCGAGCGCGAGGCAAATGTCGGGCGTCTGACGCGCGTCAAGGTGCGCGGAGGTGTCCGCTTCCGCGAAAGCCAAGTCCAGAAAAGCGCCCTCAATGACGATGAGTTGTGGAGGCTCAAAGAGGGTTCCGATTGGCGTGGGCTGGTTTACTTCACTGCGGCCCGCACAGGACTCAGGCAAGAAGAACTTCGGCAACTGATTTGGGATGATGTGCGGCTCGACGAAGGAGTTCCGTACGTGAGAGTGCGGATGGTTTGCGCGAAGAACAAGAAGGAGGAACTCGTCCCGCTCGTGCCGGAGATTTGCGAGGCTTTGAAAGGGTATCGCCCGGTCGATTGTTTGCCTCAAGACTTGGTTTTCCCGAGAGGAGTGCCGCAGGCTAAACGTTGCGAGCCGATTTGAAAGCCAACGGCGTCGCCTATCAAGACGAATCGGGCAGATATGCCGATTTTCACGCGCTGCGCTACACCTGGGCGACATTTCTGCAAAGACATGGAATCGCACAGCGCTTTGCGATGAAGCTCTTGCGGCATAGCGACATTAAGCTCACGTCCAAGGTTCTACACAGACGAATCGCAATTGCCAATCTACGAAGCAATCAAGGCTCTGCCCCGACTCGTAGAGCATACACAAATACGCGCACGGATTTCAGGCGGAGAGGAGCGCGAAGTGACGCAACCTGACGCGGAAAGTGAAGGGATCGAAAGCGAGGAAAATGCTCGTCACAATGAATTTAGACGCGCCTTGGCGTCAGCTGGCGCAACTAGGCAGAGACAGCGGGTGAAGGGAATCGAACCCTCGTGTCCAGCTTGGGAAGCTGGCGTTCTACCATTGAACTACACCCGCGGAAGAATTTTCATTTTCGATTTCCGAGTTGCGATTTGCAAGCGCCAAAGACTATTGCCAGGAGATTACGTCATCAGAATTCGTGAACTTGCTGTCGCCATTCAGACCCAGTTTTTGATCACTGCCGCGCGACCACGACAGAACGCCGGCTCGGACGGGATTACTACCTGCACCATTTGTGGAATATGGGTTGGCAATAGTGTTACCGTAATCGGCATCGACCGCGACAATGTACGGCGTTCCCCAGGGATCAACGAGCTCGCCGACAGCTACCGCAATGCCGTTAACCGTTGTGCTCGCGGTAGCGACACCAGACTTGGGTTGGGTTGCATTTTTCACGTCGGGCGGCGACATGAACACGATCTGTCGGGGATTGAGCGTAGCGTCTAGCCCACGCAGCACATTGAACAAGCCGACATTTGTGATCGGATTGCCTCCGGCTCCGTAAATGACATCAAGTGTGCTGGTGGTAGGGTACTTTCCGTACTCCGTATAGTAGGCACTTACCGCTGTCACGATCTGGGTCAGATCATTCTTAGCTTGCGCTCTCCGCGTCTGATCTTGAACGCCGCGAAAGGCGGGAAAAAGGAGACCCATCAGAATCGCGATGATGGTGATGACAACCAGCAGCTCAATCAGCGTGAAGGCGCCACGATGCCTCGGATACGGGCGCTTTATTTCCATTTCTGCATCTGTTCGGGGAAGGGGCATTGGGCGCAATCGGAATTATCCCGCAAACAGAAGTCTTGATATATTTGCAGAAACGCCTGCTGAAAAGCCACTGTTTTCGTGAATTCTTTCCGGCGCGGGTCATCACCAAACAGCCGCGTGGCCGCGGTTTCGACGCGCCGATTCGAGAGCGGCGCGGCGAGCGATTCGTAGGCTGGCCAGATGTCGTGTCCTTCCGCGACCTGGAGCGGGAAGACGACGTTGGCTAAAATGTCAGTGACGCGCGACTCTCCGATCAATGCCATCGGCTTCGTTGCGACGTCCGAGCGCAAGCTGTAGTGAAAATCCCAGTAGAAATGATGCAGCGAAGCGAAGAATTCGCCGATCGTCCGATACTCCCCGCTACTCAGCGCTTTCAGAAATTGCGGCCATCTTAGCGCCAACGCCGCGAGCGCGGCGACCCGCCGTTGCGGGTGATTGAGTGGGCGCGCGCCGCTGAATTTCCAAAGTTTCCGAGGCAGGATCAGACGTCGCAGAGGCTCGCGACGCAGCCACCAGGTGTCCCACAACGCGCGGACGTAGGCACGGGTATCTCCGGCGTAAACTCCGAGATCAGCAGCGTCGAGAAACCCGGCGGTACCGAAAAGGAGCGCTTCCGCATCACCCGCTGAACTACGGAGCAGAAGAGCGAGCGGTATGCGCTGTGCAAGAAGAGTAAAGGCGAGCTTGTTTTCTTTGTAGCCGAGGGCGGTGGCAATTTCCTGAAAGATGGCGGCGTCGCGCTGATGGCTTTCGAGGATGCGCCGGAGTCGCATGGCTTTGCGCTGCAAGCGGAACTGTGCCGCCGCTCTCAAGATACTGCGGACGCGTTCTTCGGGCAACCCGTCAAGCGGAGCCTGGCATCGGCCAGGTCGAGCGAGCGGAAGGTTCGCAACTGCGGAGTCGCCGAGTCCGGCGGGATCGACGCGAACCTGCGGGACGTTCCGGTTCGAACTTGTGCGCGTGAAAAATGTGCGCGCACCGGCTTCGACAAAGACGTGGAGGACGGCGGCGTCGAACGCCTCATTAGTGGCGTGGCCATGTGTCTCCCAACTTCGATCGGCCAAATCGAATTCGATGCTTCCGCGCAAGGCTTCGCCGCCATTGACCCGAACCGCGGCGTCATTGAAATCGGGACCTGCTTCGCGATTCCAGACGCCGAACTGCACGATCTCAATCTCGTCGCCCGCAGTGGAGCGAAATTGTTTGCCAAAGTCCCCCGCGAACCAGCGCGCTTGCAGTTCAAGTTCATTCGGCTGCCGCTCTTCGAGAAGGAGCGGGCGTTCGCCCACGCGCGAGCTTTCCCGCAATTCGGCGTAGCGGTCGGCGAGCATATGGCTGCCGCGGCGGCGTCCTTCAGGTATGAACGAGGGGATCCGGGCGCGGTTCTTCCGGGGCAGCGATCGCCGTCTGGAGACGTTCTCGGAGATACTCGGCGATCTGTTCGACCACTGCGCTGCTCGAGCGCGCGAAGACAAAAAGATATTTCGCCCCTTTTCCGGTAAGCGGAACGATCCCGAGATTTTCCGAGAGGAACTTCGGCTCCCGCGAGATCGTCACACCTTCGAGGTCAATCGTTTCGGCGAGCGGCCGGGCCCCTCTTCGCGCGACAAAAACAAGCTTCCGCGGCTCCTCGTTCGTTGCGACAAGCGCGCCGAACAGATTGGGCGGGATCCGGCGGCCACGACCGCTGATGCACGGGACAGCCCAGGCGATCGTTTCACCGAGAACATTTTGCCGGCTGAAGACATCGGCGAGGCGCGAAGGGAGTGCGATTGGCAGCGATTCCGCGGCGCCAAAACTGGCCGGCAAATTCAGTTTCCGAAAAATGAGCCAGATATTTGCTTTCGTTGCGCGCGCTATTTTCGGGAGAAAATAAACGAAGGCCGCGATCGCCACGGCGAACACCGCCACTGCGACGACAGGATTGAAGTGAATCAAAGCCAACCCGCCGAGCACGGCAGCGTCTTCCGCGAGGCTCAAACCAATATTAGAGAATGGCTCGGGCGAAGCGTTGGCGAGCAGACGTGAGGACGCCTTCGCGGTATGCGTCATCAGGCTCGTGGTTCCGGCGAGCAGCACAACGAGAACGTCGAAAGTCGGAGTGGAATGTCCGAGGACCTGAATGGCAAGGAGCGCGCCACCAATCGGTCGGATGATTGTATGGACAGCGTCCCAGGCGGAATCGATCCACGGGATTTTGTCGGCAAAAAATTCGAGAAAATAAAGCACGCCAGCGACGGTGATGATCACCGGGTGACCCAAAGCCTCCAAGGACTGGTAAGCTGGCGAAAGAGCGATCCAATGCTGATTGATCGCGAGGCCGGTGACAAAAACCGTCAGGTAAAGGTTGATGCCCGCGAGACAGGCAAGTCCGAGCGCAACGCCAAGAAGGTGCAGCCTTTCCATTTGAGAATTATGAGTCCACGGGAGGAAAAGTCACGCTGGTTCTAGCGGCATCTTGGGTACGTGGGCATCCTGCCCTGCCCACGCCGGTTCTTGCGAGATAGCTTCACGTTGATCCTGTGTTCCGCTCGCGGTTGCAGTTCGGCACTCTGCCTGATATCAACATCGCATGCTCGACATCTGCCTGATCCGCGAACAGCCGAACTTCGTGAAGGAGCGGCTCGCGACTCGCGGCGGCGATGACGCAGCCAAAGTAGATGAGGTATTCGCTGCCGATGCGGAACGCCGGAAAAATGAGACTGCTCTCCAGCAGTTAAATGCCAATCGGAAAAGGCTGAGCAAAGAAATTGGCGGGCAGCGCAGCCGCGGTGAGACTTCGATCGAGCTGGAAGACGATGTGCGAAGAATCGGCGAGGAGATCGCGACCTGCACGCAGCGCACGGATGAGAGCGAGGCGCGGCAGAAAGCTCTCTTGCTTCAGATTCCAAATCTGCCGCATGCAAACGCGCCCATCGGAAAAGACGCAAGCGACAACCCCGTCGTCCGCAGCTGGGGGGAAAAGCCGCGGCTCGCGAGTCCTGCGCGCGATCACGCGACTCTCGGCGCAGAGCTCGGATTGTTCGATCTGGAGCGCGCGGCGAAACTCAGCGGAAGTGGATTCATCTGCTTTACCGGAGCGGGAGCGAAACTCGAGCGGGCTCTCATCAACTTTATGCTCGATCTGCATACACGCGATCACGGTTATATTGAGATGAGTCCGCCATTTTTGGTTCGGCGAGTTTGCATGATCGGCACGACCCAACTGCCGAAATTCGAGGCCGACATGTATGGATTGGAAGAGAACCAGCTTTTCCTCGCGCCGACCGCCGAAGTTCCTGTGACCAACTTTCACCGAGAGGAAATTCTCCGTGCTGGCGAGCTGCCAAAGAAGTTTGTGGCTTACACGCCATGCTTCCGACGCGAAGCAGGCTCAGCTGGTCGCGAGACCCGTGGCATCATCCGTGTACATCAGTTCGATAAGGTCGAGCTGGTGAAAATCACCACGCCGGAGACTTCGTATGCGGAGCATGAGGCATTGACCGCGGATGCGGAACGTGTGCTGCAGCTATTAGACCTGCACTACCGCGTGATCGAGCTGTGCACCGGCGATGTGTCGTTCGGGTCCGCCAAGACTTACGATATTGAAGTTTGGTCGCCAGGGCAGAATGCGTATCTCGAAGTTTCGAGTTGCTCGAATTTCGAAGATTTCCAGGCGCGGCGTATGAATCTCCGGTTCAAAGACACCGAGGGGAAAAACCGATTTTGCCACACGCTGAACGGCTCCGGCGTCGCGCTGCCGCGGTTGTACGCGGCCTTAATCGAGAGCGGTCAGCGAGGAGATGGATCAGTGGGTATTCCGGAAATCCTGCAGCCGTATTTCGGCGCCGCGCGGATCAATCGAGCATGTGATTAGCTGACGGTCTCTTCGGCGTTCGCCTGAAACAAATCGAGCTGTCCCGGGTCGGCGGACGCGATTTCGTGCGGCGCCGGCAACGGCAAGTCGAAGCCGAGGCGCTCCGACAACCGCTGGCAACTCTCTGGCGCGAAACCCTCGAAATGATTGTTCGCGAAGGTCCAAACATTTCGGACTTCGTCGAGATGGCGCTGCATTCTCAAGGCCCAGCTATCGAGTGCGGCTTCGCGCTTCCAGAGCAGTTTTCCATAGCGATGGGCCGGCTGCCCGCCGTCATCGTATTTCGTGACGTAATCACCGAGCAATCGCAGGTAGAGGAAATCTGTGGTTCGTGGCAGGAACTCGAAGGGTGCGAGATTGCGCTCGTTCAGCGGGCTGGTGTCTGCCCAAACCCAACAAACACGATGCTTCTCCACGAGCCGAATAATTTCCGGACGGTGCCAACCGGCATGGCGGAACTCGATCGCAAAACGAAAATCGCGCGGCAGTTGTTCGAGGAAAGAGCGGAGGGCCTCCTTGCCGCCCTTGGGCGCGAACGAGGGCGGGAGCTGAATCAGAATGACCTGAAGCTTCGGCGCGAGCGGCTCGATCGCCTTCAAAAACGCGGTCAACTCTGAGGAACAATCCCGGAGACCGCAAGCATGCGTGAGCGCGCGCGGCAGCTTGCAAGCGAAGCGGAAGTTCGCTGGCGTGCTCTCCACCCAGCGAACGACAGTCTGCTCGGCAGGCGCGCTGTAAAAAGTGGAGTCAACCTCGACTGCGGGGAAATAGTGTGAGTAGAATTCCAGCCAGCGCGAAGCCGGCAACTCGGACGGGTAAAAGGTGCCGCGCCACTCGTCGAAGCTCCAGGCGCAGGCGCCGAGCCGGATCTTCTTTTGATCGTTAAGATTCAACTAATCCTTCGCAGCCTACTCGAAAACACCCACAGTTCCAGGATGCATCTCCTTGGGCTGACAGCAATTTAGGCTGCGGTCTCTTGACGCAGTGCCCAAGGAAATCTACCCTGCGGCACTGATGAAGCATCGACTTGCCACTGGACTCCTGGCCGCCGCTCTCTGCCTCGTTTTCGCACAGGCAAGCACCGGTTCGGTTGTGTTTCGGCCAGGAAAAAAAGCCAAGATTCTCGCGCCCGGCGAGGAGGAGATAAATGGGAACGCCCAGGAGCTTAAACGCATCGCGGACGCCGCCGAGAACGCCGGCGATACTGGGCGGACGATCAAGGCGCTCCGAAAACTCGTTCGGTCCTATCCGCGTGATACGCTCTCGCCGGAGGCCGGTTTTCACGTTGCGCAGTTGGAAGAGAAATCCGGCCAGTTGATCCGCGCAGCCGGTGATTATCGATTTATCGTCGAGACCTATCCTCAAAGCCGTCATTTCGAGGAGGCGATTGAAGCGCAATTCCGCATCGGTGAGGTCTATCTGAATGGAAGAAAGAAAAAGCTTCTGGGTATTCCCGTCGGTAACTCGCTGAAAGAAGCTGTCGAAATATTTGCGGCCATCGTGCGGACGGCGCCGTATGGCAGATACACCGCGCGGGCCCAGTTCAATATCGGCCTGGCGCGGGAGAAACAGGGTGAGAATGACGCCGCCGTCGCTGCCTATCAGGCGGTCGCGGATAAGTTTCCGAACGAGCCGATTGCCGCCGAGGCGCAATACCAGCTCGGTTACATTTGGTTTGCCGCCGCTCGATCTGGAACCACGGACCCCAATGCGGTTAAAAACGCGACCACTGGTTTTCAAGATTTTCTTTACCGGTATCCGAAAAATGAAAAGGCGCCGCAGGCGCGTCAGAATTTGCAACTGCTCGAGCACAAGGAGACAACCGGTTCGCTCAACATCGCGCGTTTCTACGACAAGCAGAAAAATTACCGTGCGGCCGTGATTTATTACAACGATGTCATCCGTCAGCAGCCCGGGTCGCTGGAGGGTGACCGCGCGAAAAGACGCGTCGATGAGTTGCGAGCCAAAGTCGGCGATGCGGCTTTAAAAACTGCTTTCACAAGCGAGACGCCGAAGTCGCAGACGAGGACGGCGCGAGCCGATACCGGGGAGCGCTCCGGCGGTCCTAGCATGCGCGGTGTCTCACCGAATGATATCGCGCCATTGCCGCCACCGGAGACTGATGTTTCTCTGCCACCTCCCGCGTCGCTTCCGCCCGATCCGGCGACGGCCCCCGGTTTGGATCCAATGCCAGACATTTCTCCGGCCCCCGACAGCCCAGCGACGCCTGAAGCTTCGCCGAGCCCGTCGCCGTAGTTTTGAGAAATACGATCGCTGCGCTCCTGGTCTCCGTCCTTCTCAGCGGCTGCCTGGGGTATCACATCGGGCCTGCGAAGCCGTACTACCTGCGCGACATTCATTCCATTTCTGTGCCGACGTTTAAGAACAACACTTTGACGCCGCGCATTGAGGCGCTCGTGACCGGCACCGTGATCAGGCAATTTCAGCAAGACGGCACTTTCCGGATCGCCGGCGACGAGACGGCGGACGCCACCTTGAAGGCGGAGATTTTGCGAATCTCGCGGGCGCCGGCACGGTCGGTCAGGGGCAACGTGCTCCTCACCGCGGAATTCAGTCTCGTCATGAGAGTGAAATACACGCTCGTCAGCCGGGACGGAAGAACGCTCGCGGGACCGGTGGAGGTCGCGGGCGCCACCAGTTTCTTTGTCGGATCGTCGCATCAGACCACGCCTGGCTTCCCCCGAACCGCTGACGTGATAACCGACGAGCGCCAAGCCTTGCCACTCGCAGCGGAGGAGCTCGCAACACAGCTCGTTAGTCAGCTGAGCGAAGGCTGGTAGATGCGCGACAGAGGGGACGGAATGCTCTGTCTCAATTAAAGCGCGAGCGGAGCGCAGGGCGAAGATCAGAAGGAAGGCGGAATTTGCCTCCTCGGACGTCGTTCTGTTGTAGCCCGCTATCTCAGCGGAAAAGCGGCCAATTCGTCCCCCCAAACGGATAGCCCGCCTGGTGCACGGAGACAGCGCACGCTAGAATGTGTTGATCGCTCGCATCTCTCGCGCGGTTGAGATATAGATCAATAATACAGTCCGCTAGTGAGCGTCGCTTTCGCTTGCGCGCTTGCAAGCGGCGCGCATTTTACCCACCGGCTGCGCCAATTGCTCACGTGGCGGAATGGCAGACGCGTACGGCTCAGGACCGTATGGGGAAACCCGTGGAGGTTCGACTCCTCTCGTGAGCAGTCTTTAACGTTATGGATGTCCATTGACGGAATATTTGAGGCATCTGAATCAGCCGCGAACAAGCAGAAGAACGTTGATAATGCGCAGTTTACGAATCGCTTCCCGGAAGTGAATTTGAGCTCGTCTGCGCGGGTTTGAGCCTTCGGGTTTGTCCAATCGAATAGGGATGGCGCTGCAACTCTCCCTTGGAAGAATCGCGGTTTTGGACAAATCCCGCCTCCGGAATGACTCAAATATTCTGTCAACCGCAGGGGTGTGAGGTGTGAAGCAAAAAAAGGCTTTGCAGTGCTTCTGCCGGGCCGGTGCAAATCTCTTGCAAGCGGGCAATCCGGGCCGATTCTCTGGTCCCTTGCTCACTCTGGAATTTGAAATCCGCCAGCGGCAAAGACGAGACGGCTTCACGCTGAGTTCGGATTCCCTCAGCTTTCCGCTGTGGTATCTGAGCGTCAGCGATGCTCTCGGCTATGCTCGTTTCCGAGCCGCAACGCAGCCGGCGCGAATCTCTGTCTACGGTAACGCGGGCGAGATGATCGAAGCGATCGAGCACGAGCCGGAGCGACTCGGTTCTACCCTCGGCAGATTGTAAATGCGGTAGGCGCGACCCGCGGGCGTTTTAAACGGCGCCAATCCTTGCGCGATCGGAACAGATCCGCAGCGAGCGCTTCGGACCAGCAAAGGCACCGCCGAGCCCTTTCTGCTCTGATCACCCGTTCGTTTCCGTGTCCCAGTTGAATTTCTTCACCCGGCCATCCGGGGCGAAGACGAGCACGCCGGTGCGCGGGACCGTGGGCTTGAAGTTAAAAGGGATGAACGCTTTCCCGATGATCTCGCCTGTGTTCAGGATGTAGACCCAGTTCTCGCCCTCGTCGGTGATCGTCTGTTTCTTCGGCTGGCCGTAGCGGGCGAGCGCCTGGTCTTTCGTCATCCCCACGAACGGCCGCCCTTCCGCCTCCGGATTCGAGATGTCCCCGACGCGAGATGGGCCCGCTTGCGGCTGCGGTTCGGTGGTCGCGCAACCGGCGAGCGCGAGCGCGATGAGGATGCATGGGTAGCGCATGCGGCTCGCATGCTGCTGGTGGAAGGCGCGGCTCGCTTTCACGAAATTGTCTTCTCCCTGTGCTGTTTTCATAAAGCTAATCCTTGACCCGAAAAGATGTAACCGATGACAACGCCGCGCCGGTCGAGCTGCACGATGAGCGAGATCACGTCCGCCGGAAAGACCGCGTAAACCTTCGAGTAAACGATCGTCTCATACGGGATCGCGTTCGGCGTCATCGTCGGGATCGACGTCGACATGACCGTGGTGCCACCCGGCTGGCCGAACTCCGCGATGACTTCGGCCTTCGTCGTTTTTCCTTTCTGGATGAATTGCTCAACGCGTTGACGCGTGATCCGCGGCGGCTGCGTCGGTTCGGTCGTCGCGCAGCCGGTGAGCGCCAGCGCAACGGCAAGTGTGAGTGCTGTTTTCATGGATTTTACCGCTAAGGCCGAGGTTGAAACTGTGACGGCAGGTGACGAACGTAGTGCACTGCATTTTTTATCAACTTTTCGCGCAGATCTGCCGCGTAATTATCCCGATCAGCGCCGGGATTTGGAAAGACGGTGCAAACGTGAATTGAAATAAGCGTATCGGCCGCAGCCTGCAGCAGGCAAAGACACTGCAGAATCAGTGCCTCTGGTGTGTCGGATGGTCCGGAGCCTCCGAAATCGATCGGAATAACGTTCATCGTGTCGCTCATAACTCTCGCACCTCTTCAGATCCACGATTTCCATTAACCGGCGCGGTATCTTCTCGCCGTAGCCGCCTTCGAGAGATCGTCAAAACGCTCGCGCAGGTTTGCGCCTTCGCGTTTCGCGAGCGTATTCAGGCCTACTACGGTATCTGACATCAGGTCCATCCCAGACGGCTCAAGACTTTTTTTGTGGAGTTCGGTGAGCACTTCGAGCAGCGCTGCCGTGCTATTGACCGCAGCTTCCAGCTCATCCATTGCTTGCACGTAAGGGATCAATTCTTCACCTCGCTTCCAGCTGTTTTCGGCATTGCTACGCGTCCCCCGCGAATCGCGCGGCGGGTCAATTCCGCGGCGACGAGAATGCGCCGTTTGCGCAGATTCTCAGGCGTGAGTCCGGTCTGATAGATCTGCTCGGTTGCCGTCTCTTCGATCGCGACGAGGTGCCTTTCGCAGTCGCTTTTTACAAACGTCATTGGAATCGCCCCGCGGAGTTGCACGAGTTGCTCGTCGGTCGCGATGGAAAGAAACACGGAGACCATTTGTCCCCTGCTTCCTTCGGCATCGAGCTGCTTCACCTGTGGCTCGGTAAGTCGAATAATCCGAGACGTAGTCGGGTCCGGCTCGGTCCACCAGCGGCTGCGTTCCGCGATCGTTTCAACGTCTCTCGCGCTCATGGAACGAAGATCGTCCATTGTGACGAGGGGTATAAAGCGCCGCCGCCCGGTTTCCGGTTGTGCTGCGGTTGCCGTATTGTTAAGATGCCTTTCGGCCTGGGCTTGGTTTGTCATTAGCTGATTTTCCTTCTCTGGTTGCGCCGCGGCTGCGCTGGTTACGTGGCCGCGGCCTTTTTGTTTTGGTGAGCGACGCGGCGGGGTTGCGCAGCCAATCGAGAATTAGAAGGACGTTGTCCGCCGTTGGCGCGGTGTCCCCCGACCTCCACTGAGAAATTGCGGCGAGCGAAACGCTAAGAAAGGAAGCGAGCGCTGCCTTTGCTGTTGGAGTTTCTGTCTCGGATCGCAGCACCGCGCGGAGTTCCTGCCATGTCATTTTCGGTCTTAAGCTATGCTTAATCGAACCTTCGCCAAGCAATTTTTTTGGTACTTCGAACTGCGGCGGATCAGGTGGGCCTAGTTTAACGAAGTCAGCAGTGAGCATCGAAGGTTGATCTGAAAACACCTTTCCTGATTCAAACATCGACGAGTGCGTGAGAAACCGATAAACGCGATACCGCTTGCCATAGGTCCGCATCACATCGGCGAACGCACTGGTCGAAGGAACAGTGCTATTCGCACATTCAACGAAGCCATACTTTGATTGGGCATCACCAAATGCGAGCCACAGAGGGTTGATGTCCACAAGGCGGCAGAAGCTCCAGGCTGGGAAAAAGCGAATCACAGCGGAGCCTCGTTCCATGCGGTCGATCTGATCTCGGCTTAAGCCGAGCTGCGCCGCCACGAAGCGTTGGCTTCTCTCCTTTTCTTCACGGGCGGAGCGCATTCGCTTCCCGATAGCAGATCCTTCATTGATCGATTGCTTCGGGTTCACCGCCACTGAATGTAAAAGTTAGCAGCTGCTCGCGCAGCCGAACAGCACGGGTGCAAAATAAAGTTGCATCGCACAAATAATGCGTGATGATCCCCGCCAGGACCCCGAACGTGAGAGCACTCACACACAGTAAACCGCATAAACGGCTGAAATTATTGCGCATTGATCGCGAGATTGAGCAGCAGGCCCTCTCGACGGCGACCGGTTTATCACTCTCGCTTATCGAGAAAATCGAAGAGGGAGTTCGTAACCCGACACGCCGGACGGCCGCGCGCATTGAAAACTTCTTTGGTGCGCGAATATTTTCGCCTCCGAAAAAGTATCGCGCTCGTCTTCAGACGCCTGAGCCTCGGCGTTACACTTTCCGGGCAGGTTGCCAAGTCGAGTTCGTGGATGATTCCGAAGCGGCCGCTTGCCTCGTAGCCGAGTGCGCCGGCCGCGCGACGCAAGACGGAACCACCGTCACGTTCACCAGCGACGTCCAGGGCACTTTTACATTTCCGCGGGAACATCAATCCGCTCCTACCGCAGTCTCCCAACAAAACAGCCACGTCGGGCCTTCGCCAACACCATCCGTATATGAACATTAAACTCGCAGTCACGAATCTCTCGCCGGGCAAGCGACAGCAGCTCGAACGAACAAAAGAATGGCTATTGCGTTTGCTCGCAGAAGCAGAGTCGAAACAGCAGCAGCTCGACAGCGCCGCCGCCAGTCTCCTGGAGGCCCGATCACGGCGCGACCAATACGACCGAGAGGCGGCGACCGACGAAAAGGCTGCGTTGAAGTGCGCGGCTGCCGAAATTCAGATTCGCAAACTGGAGCCACTGGTTGCGGGTCTCGAAAAGTCGCTCAGCAGTGATCTTAAAACGATCGGCCTTCAAATCGTCACCGTCCGCAAGGACGATATCATCAAGGTGATCTGGCCAGACTTGGAAGGCCAGCTCCATGCGCAGATCAAGAAGATGCTCGAACCCATCTTCGCGCCAAAATATTTGGACGGTTGGACGAATGAAATTCTGCCATCGAGCGACCGGTATATTCAGGTAGTTCGCTACCTGAATCGTCCGGTCCCGGAGGTGACGGATATCCATGAAGCGCGGCAGGCGCTAGGCGAGGTCATTAAGGAACTCGACACCATTCTCTCCGGCCGGGCGCTCTTGGAAATCGGAGCGCCACAGGATCCACCACCGGTGCCAGAGAAGCCGAAGCTGGCCCGGAAACCCATCTTGAGCGACGCAGACTTAAAGCGGCTGCGCGAAGAGGGTGACGCCATCTTGCGGCGCGTGTCGTTAACGTCGCGGGCTGCAGGACCACAGCCGTGAATACTTCACCCTTCGCGCCTGGCACATCAAAGGCGGACCTCTTTACTCTCGACACCCCTGAAGGTCGCGCACGCTTGTTCAAAGAGCGCACCATGGAATTGACGCGTCCGAAGTCCGAAGGCGGCAAGGGACTGACCCTCGATGAAGCGCTTTTCGAAATGCGCACCGGCGGAAATCCTGATGACGACGCTCTCCTCTGCGCGATGGGAGAACGGCCGAGCCACTTTCGCACGGAGCAGCTTAAGACTGAGAAACGGAATCAAGATCTCGATCGGCTGGCGCAAGAAAACCTCGCCGCGACCAAGACATCGAAGGAAGTCGCCGCCGCCATGAACGGGCGGAGCCTCGCGTTCAATACTCGGATTGACGCGCTAATGGGCCAGGGTTTCTCCACCGATCAAGCGATTCTGCAGATGCGTGCCAATCCCAAGGACAGCGAATTACTGAAGTCCATGGGGCTTCCCTAACGAATCATGAATATCCGGCGAACTCTGTCAGTGAACGCTGCGACAGCGCCCCAGGGCGGCTCTTCCGGCTGGCAGATCGGAGCGAGCGAGCAGGTGGGGGCGTGCTCTGCCCCCTTCGTTCAGGCCTGCCCGCTCGTGACTTTCCCCTAACGAATCATGAATATCCGGCGAACTCTGTCAGTGAACGCTGCGACAGGAGCGAGTGAGCATGGCCGAATCGCATAAGCAATCGGAGCGTCCAGACGGGGACGCCGCGCTTTCCTGCATGAAGGCGCACAAGCTCTTTCCAGGCCGAACCTCGCTCTACGTGCGCGAGGTCTCGGACGCGCTCCGCATCTCCGTGCCGCACGTCATTAGCCTCATCAACGAAGGCTTGCTGGGGGCG